>NZ_JBIAIF010000004.1:463274-651951 GCF_042871255.1 Streptomyces sp. NPDC005955
CAAATCAGCAAACCGCACCTGCCAATCCGACCACTGCGTAGAACCAGTCGCCACCTGCCCCAACTTCGTCCACGCACCCTTCCCATCAACATTCTGGTGCGCGTCAACAGAGCCGTTCGGGCCGACCACCAAATAGTCCGCCTTGCCGTCACCGTCCAGGTCGACGTCGTAGTCGCCGTGGAGGCCCGAGGTCGGGGGGACGGGGTGGACGGGGACGTTCTCGGTGATCAGGTTCTCCTGGGCGGCGCCCGTCAGTCCGGCGTAGAAGGCCTCGGCCATCTTCTGGTAGCCGCTGTCGTTGGGGTGCAATCCGTCGGCGAGGTCCGCGTTGTTGAGGGCGCCGAAGTCGACCAGCCTGACCTTGTGTCCCTTGGTCTGGCGCTCATGGACGAGCTGCGGCAGCGCACGGTTGAAGGCGTCCACCCGTGGCTGTGCACCCGCCCTGCTGTTGGGGACGATCGGGGCGACGAGCACGGTGACGTCCGGTGCGGCCGTGACGATCTGGTCGATCAGTTCGGCGAGGCGCGCGGGCGCCCCCGCGACGTGGTAGTCCCGGTTGATGTCGTTGGACCCGAGGTGCAGGGTGACCACGTTCGGCCGGGCGGCGAGCAGCCAGGGGCCGATGCCGGCGGCGATCTGGTCGATCCGGAACCCGGAGTGGCCCTCGTGTTCGGCGTCGGCGTGGGTGCCGTGCCGCAGCGACCCGACGAAGTCCACCGTGGTGGCGTGGCGGTTGAGCAGGTTCCGCAGCTCGGCCCGGTAGCCGTTGCCCGCGGAGCTGCCGACGCCCTGGGTGATGGAGTCACCGAGCGGCATCACGGCGAGTCGGGGAACGCGCCACTGGGGGCGGGTGGGCACTCCGTGCCCCGGGGTCTCACCGCGGTAGGTGTACCGGTTCAGCGCGGTCACGGCGGCCATCGGGTCGCCGTCCTTGTACTGGTCGATCGCGAGGAAGTTGGGCTTCTTGCGGGCCGCGGGCATGCAGAACCGCTCGGCCCGGTCCTGGAGCTTGCGGTTGTCGTTGCCGTAGGTCGGGGCCATCGGGAGGTCACGGAAGTGGTTCATGACGAACAGGCGCCGGAACCCGGGCTCCTCGGCGACCAGCGGTACGTGGCCCCAACGGGTCGTGCACGTCCAGTCGCTGTTGCCGAGGCCCGGGCCCATGCTCCAGTGGTTCTCCACGGTCCAGTCGGACTGGCGCATGACGCCGTAGTCGCTCAGGACGTTGCTGCTGGAGAAGACGACGAGCCGCTTGTTGGTGCGGACCATCTCGGAGACCTTGGGCCAGCCGTCCTTGCGCACCTCGGACGCTTCGGGGTTGTAGATCAACTCGCGCAGACCGGTGGCGCCCTCGAACTCCGTCCGCAGTTTGGCCTCCGTCAGGTAGTCCTCCAGGAAGACCGTGACCACCTCGTTCGGGTTGGCCCGCAGCCAGGTGTCGATGGTCGTCAGCGCCTGGCTGAAGCGCTTGTACCCGAGGGCTTCGCAGGCGGCCTTCTTGTGGCACATGCCGACCACGCCGTGGACGTCATACACGTCGATCATCAGACCGCGGACGCCGAATTCGAGTTGCGCCTGGATCGAGTGCGGCTGGTTGGGCGCGAACGGCGCCGACAGGTCCTCGGTGTTCTGGTAGGAGTTGTGGGTGGTCAGATAGGTCATCTGGTCGTACGTGGGGTCCGCCGGCATGGGCGAGGTCACGGGGGCGATCGGAGTGACGAACCAGGTCGCCTCGTTGCCGGCGCCCGGGGCGAGCGAGAAGGCGTTGCCCACGTCGGCGAGGTGCGCACCGCTGCCGGGCTCGGTGATCCGGTACCGGTCGCCGGCGAGTGGGGTGAACCGCCACTCGGTGTCGGCCCCGCAGTCCCGCAGGGTGGTGAGGTCGGAGGTGCCGCGGCGCCCCAGGCAGAGGGTGGGCCAGTCGGAGTTCTTGATCTGGACGGTGCCGCTGCCGGTCGTCTCCAGCCGCCACTGCTGGTGGTCCTCACCGCCCTTGGGCGGGTTGACCATGACGGTCCGTCCGGACCCGTCGGCGGCGGCCTGGTTCCCGGTTACCAGGTTCTGGAGGTAGACGAGCTCGGTGGGCAGCGCGGCGGGGGCCGCCGCCGCGGTACGGGGACCTCCGGTGAACGCACCGGCCGCGAGCAAGCCGACAGTCAGGGTCACGACAAGCATATGAACGACGGCCCGGTGTGCGGCCCGCGGGGCGCCGGGGCTCCGGCCGGGCAGTGAGCCTGAACGGCGCGGACCGCTCATGGACTTCGGGGGGCGCGGGTCGACGGGGCGGCCGTGGGCCTGCGCCGTGGATCTCGATCTCAAGGGGTACCTCTCCGTCGGTGCGCCGTACGGCCGCCGACGGGCCGGAACGACGCGGAAGATGATCTTCCGGCCTGCCAGACGTCGTCAATCCTCTTGGGGTTCCGCACGGTTGCGGAATCAGCCACGCCCACGGCGCACGAAGCAGCCGCCCCGGCTTCGGATGCGCCTTTCGCTCCGTGCGCCCCCACTTCAGCACCGCTGCGCCCCTGACGCGCCCATCGGGCTGTGTTAGCGTGAGGGAGGCACGTGTGTACGCCGAATCCGGCGCCCGTGTCACCTCATCTTCAGTCCCCCTTCGGGGTCTCCCGCTCAGCACGCATCGCCTTCCGCACCGATCGGCGCCGTCGGGCTCCGTCGTTTCCCGATCGACCGGTGCTCCTACGCACGACGTCGTGGCCGCTCCTCCGGTCATCCGGGCCCTTCCCGGCCCGCGCGGAGGTTCCGACGGGCCGCGATGCCCTCGCCGGGCCCACCGGGCCCTTCCCCTCCCCTGCCATGCCCTGCTCCCCCGCCGCCGTGAAGCGGCATTCCGTGAAAGGACCGGAAACCCCATGACCCTCGCCCTCGAACGCCCCGTCCACACCGCCGCCGACCCCGACGTCCTGACGCCGGTGTCCGGCGTCCTGGACCTGTCCCCGCAGGGACACGGCTTCCTGCGCGGCCCCGATCTCGCGTCCACACCCCGCGACCCCCAGGTCTGTGCCGCCCTGGTCCGCGAGTTCGGGCTGCGCCCGGGGGACAGCGTGGCCGGTCAGGCCGTCGACACGCCGCGCGGCCGACGGCGGGTGCTGACCCGGGTGGACCTCGTCGGCGGACTGCCCGCCGGACGCTCCTCCGCGCGTCCGCACTTCCGCGACCTCACTCCGCTGTACCCGCGGGACCGCCTGCGGATGGAACACCCCGGCGGTCCGCTCACCCTGCGGGTCACCGACCTCATCGCCCCGATGGGCAAGGGCCAGCGCGGTCTGATCGTGGCCCCGCCCAAGAGCGGCAAGACCGTGCTGCTCCAGCAACTCGCCGACGCCGTCACCCGCAACCACCCCGACTGCGTGCTCATGGTCGTCCTCGTCGACGAACGCCCCGAAGAGGTCACGGACCTGCGGCGCGCCGTGCACGGCGAGGTGTACGCGTCCACCTTCGACCGACCCGCGGGGGACCACATCGCGCTCGCGGACCTCGCCGTGGAACGGGCCAAACGCCTGGTCGAACAGGGCAAGGACGTCGTCCTCCTGCTGGATTCGCTGACCCGGCTGTGCCGGGCGCACAACAACGCGGCCGAGGCCGGCGGGCGCACCCTCAGCGGCGGGGTCGACGTGACGGCCCTGACCGGACCGAAGCGGCTGTTCGGCGCCGCGCGCCACGCCGAGGAGGGCGGTTCCCTCACGATCCTCGCCACCGTGCTCGTCGGCACCGGATCGCGGGCGGACGACTACTACTTCGAAGAGTTGAAGAGCACCGGCAACATGGAGCTACGGCTCAGCCGCGACCTCGCGGACAAGCGGGTGTACCCGGCCGTCGACATCACCGCTTCGGGCACCCGCAAGGACGAACTACTGTTCTCCCCACGGGAACTGACGGTTGTTCACGGCATGCGGCGGGCGTTCCTCGGCCGTGACGGGCGCAGCGCCCTGGAGACCCTGCTCGACCGGATGCGGGGCACGGCGTCCAATGCCGCGTTCCTGCGCCAGGTGTCGGGCACCGTGCCCGCGGCATGACGACCTCCCCGCCGGCGCACCGGGGCGAGGAGCAGGAGGGGAACGGGTCGGAAGCCAACTCGCGCCCGGTGCGGGCACGTTGCGCGCGGCTCCCGCCCGGGGCTGGCGCCCCCGCCCCGGGTCCGTCATGATCATCGTGAACCGGGTGCACGGGACCCATCCCCCGTGCGGCAACCGTGCGTTCACCGGGGACGGCGCCGCACGCCCCGGGACCGCCCGGTCCGGTGCGCCCCGACCGACCCTCCCCCGGAGAACGCCACGTGACTGCCGTCGCCCCCTCCCCCGCCACCGCCGTCGACCGGCTGATCCACGAGTCCTGGGGGTTCGTCGCGGACCGGGCGCTCCAGACCGCGGCGGAACTCGGGATACCGGACCTGGTCGCCCAGGGCCCGACGCCCCTGGCCGAGCTCGCCACGGCCACCGACACCCGGCCCGACGCCCTGCTCCGGCAGTTGCGTCCGCTGGTCGCCGTCGGGGCGCTCGGTCTGGACGACGAGGGCCGCTACCTGCCCACCGAGACCAGCCACCTGCTGGAGTCGGACCATCCGGACACCCTGCGCCCCTGGTTCCGGCTGATGTACCGGGTGACCTTCCGGATGTTCGACGACCCGATGGTCAGCCTCCGGACCGGGCGGCCCGCCTTCGAGGAGCGGTTCGGGAACACGTACTTCGGCCACCTGGCCGCCCACCCGGAGGACAACGAGGTCTTCCACGCCGCGATGGCCTCCTTCACCCGCCGCACGGCCCGTGCGGTGGCCACCGCCTACGACTTCACGGACGCCGGTACCCTCACGGACGTCGGCGGCGGCCTCGGCACCCTGGTCGCCGAGGTCCTCGCGCGCACCCCGGGGGCCACCGCAACGGTCTTCGACCTGCCCCGGTTGGCGGAGCCCGCCCGGGCCGCCCTGGCCGAGGCCGGTCTCGGCGACCGCACGGACGTGCGGTCCGGCGACTTCTTCACCGCCGTGCCCGGGGCCGACACCCTCCTGCTCTCCTGGATCCTGCACGACTGGGACGACGAGCAGTCCCTCCGGATCCTGCACAACTGCCGGGCGGCGCAGGACGACGGCCAGGGGCGGCTGCTCATCGTGGAGGCCGTCCTCCCCGAGCGGCCGGGTGATGACCTGGCCACCTCCCTGGACCTGGTGATGCTGTTCGGTCTGGGCGGGCGCGAGCGCACCGGGGCCGAGTACGCCGGGCTGCTGGACGCGGCCGGGTACCGCCACGTGCGGACGCTCCCGCTCGCCTCCGCGCCCGGGATGCACGTGATCGAGGCCCGGACCCGGTAGCCCGGGCGCGGCCGTGCGCCGGTGCGCGCCCCGGGCCATGCTGAGGGCGGGAGGCCGAGCCCCCGGCCCAAGGAGTCCGCCCGTGCCCGACGGAAGCGAACTGCTCAGCTCACTGCCGCCCGAGCAGGTGCGGCTGCTGACCGTGGCCCGCCCCGGACGGGAGCTGGCCGCGCGCCCGATGCTGGCCACCCCCAGCGCACGCCGCGCGTTCTCCGCGCAGTGGGTCTTCGAACGGAAGCTCGACGGCGTGCGGGTGCTGGCCGTGCGGGAGGCCGGCGGCGTCACCCTGCTGTCCCGCAGCGGGCGTCGGGTCGACGACACCTACCCGGAGGTCGTCGCCGCGCTCGCGGCCCAGGAACGCACCGACTTCACCGTGGACGGCGAGATCGTGGCGTACAGCGGTGGCCGGACCGACTTCGGGCTGCTCCAGCAGCGGATGGGCCTCAGCCGCGCGGCCGAGGTCGCGGCGAGCGGGGTGCGCGTCACCTACTGCGCCTTCGACCTGCTGCGACTCGCCGGCGCCGACACCACCGGGCTGCCGCTGCGGGCGCGCAAGTCGCTGCTTCACCGGGCCCTGGTCTACCGGCCGCCGTTGCGGTTCACTCCGCACCGCAACGAGGGGGGCGCCGCGCTGCTCGCCGAGGCGTGCGCCCGCGGCTGGGAGGGGCTGATCGCCAAACGCGCCGACAGCCGCTACCAACCGCGCAGGTCGCCCGATTGGCTGAAGCTCAAGTGCGTCCACGGCCAGGAGTTCGTGATCGGCGGGTTCACCGAGCCCACGGGCGCCCGGGAGGGGTTCGGGGCGCTGCTGCTCGGCACCTACGCCGCCGGGGAACTGCGGTACGCGGGGAAGGTCGGCACCGGATTCGCGCACCGGGCCCTCGTCGACCTGCGGGCCCGGCTGGAGGGGCTGCGGGTGACCGGTTCGCCGTTCGCCGGGCCGGTGGCCGAGCGGCGTCCCCGATGGGTGTCGCCGCAGCTGGTGGCGCAGGTGGAGTTCGCGGAGTGGACCCGGGACGGCATACTGCGCCATCCCCGGTTCGTGGGCCTGCGCGACGACAAGCGGCCCGGGGACGTGGTGCGGGAGCACGACGGGGGCGGCGGGCGGTAGGGCCGCCCCGGCCGGGGCGGCCCCCTGCGCCGCTGTCCTTCGGGCGGCCGATGACGGACCATGGAGGTACCCGGCCCGAAGGTCGGGTACATCGCCCGAACGACGGGGAGGTGGCCCATGCGGAGCCGCTTCGAACCCGATCGACGTCTGACCGCGCGCATGGGGCTGACGCTGTTCCTGCTCGGTCTGCTGTACGTCATCTTCGTGGGAGTGCTGATCGTCCTGCTGAAGTCGTGGGTCCTGGTCGTGGTGATCGCGGCGGGAGCCCTGTGGGCGCAGTACTGGTTCTCCGACCGGATCGCGCTGTACGCCATGCACGGACGGATCGTGACGCCCGCCGAGGAACCCCGGCTGCACGGCGTCGTCGACCGGCTGTGCGCCACGGCGGACATGCCGAAACCCGAGGTCGCGGTCTCGGAACTGGACCTGCCCAACGCGTTCGCGACGGGCCGCAACGCCAACCACGCGGTGGTCTGCGTGACCCGGGGGCTCACCGCGCGGCTGGAGCCCGAGGAACTGGAGGGGGTGCTCGCGCACGAGCTGTCGCACATCGCGCACCGGGACGTCGCCGTGATCACGGTCGCCTCGTTCCTGGGGGTGCTCGCCGGCATCGCGGTGCGGTTCGCGTTCTACTCGGGAATGGTGGGCGGCCGGCGGCGCGCCGACCAGAACACCTTCGTCGTCGTGCTCACCGTGGTGGCGGTGTCCGCGGCGGTGTACGCGATCAGTTTCCTGCTGATCAGGGCCCTGTCCCGGTACCGGGAGCTGGCCGCGGACCGGGCCGCCGCGCTGCTCACCGGCCGCCCCTCGGCCCTGGCGTCGGCGCTGACCAAGCTGACCGGTGACATCGCGCGCATCCCCACCTCGGACCTGCGCACCGCGCAGGCGTTCAGCGCGTTCTACTTCGCGCCCGCGATCAGCGGGGAGGCGAGCCCGACGCTGTCCCGGCTGTTGTCGACGCACCCCCCGCTTGAGACCCGGTTGGACCAGTTGGCCAGGATCACCGAGCAGCTCGGTCCGGCGGCCGGGCAGCGGAGCTGAGCGCCGTGCGGTTCCTCGACGCCCTCTTCGGCCGGACCCGTCCCGTCCCGCCCGACCTGGACAACCTGTTCGCGGTGCCCGGAGCGGCGCTCACCCTGAGTGCGGCGGTCGGCTTCTCCCCCACCGGGGTGGGGTCGGTGTGCTTCTCCAGCGTCGAGGGCGCGGAGTTCGCCCGGATCACGCAGGAGGTGCGGGAGCTGCTGGCCGCGGACACCGCACGGTCCGGCCCGCCCGTGGAGTCGGCCCAGGACCCGTTCGGGTACTCGTGGCTGGTGTCACGGCGCGCCCCGGACGACCTTCCGGCCCTGGTCAGCGATCTGCACGCGGTGAATTCGACCCTCCAGGACGGGGGCTTCGGGCCCCAGCTCCTCTGTTCGCTGATCGGCTTCGGCGATCCCGGTGGGCGCCCGCTGGCCCTGGTGTACCTGTACAAGCGGGGCACGTTCTACCCCTTCGCGCCGCTGTCCGGACAGCGGCGGGACAACGCCCTGGAGCTCCAGGTGCGGGCGGCCCTGTCGGACGAGCTGCGGGTGGAGGCGGACCTGTCCCGCTGGTTCGCGCTGTGGGGCGCCCCGGGGCTCTGAACCGCAGGTGCCGCGGGGCCGTCGTGCGGGCCCCCACCGGGTGGGTGAAGCTGGAGCCACGGGGGCGAAGCCCGGTGGGAGGCGAGATGGAGCCGGTGGAGGCGCTGGAACGCATCGCGTTCCTGCTGGAGCGCTCGCTCGCCCCGGCCTACCGGGCGAAGGCGTTCCGCACCGCGGCCGGGGTGGTGGCGGCGCTGTCCGCGGACGAGGTGTCCCAGCGGGTGTCGGCCGGCTCGCTGGCCAAGGTCAAGGGCATCGGCCCGAAGACCGCGCAAGTGGTGCGGGAAGCGCTCCAGGGGCGGGTTCCGGAGTACCTGGCACGGGTGGAGGAGGAGTCCGGCGGCCCCCTCACCCAGGAGGGAGGGGAACTGCGGCGACGGCTGCGCGGCGACTGCCATCTGCACTCCGACTGGTCGGACGGCGGCAGCCCCGTCGAGCAGATGGCGCGCACGGCGGCGGCGCTCGGCCATGACTGGGCGGTGCTCACCGACCACTCGCCGCGACTGAAGGTGGCCCGCGGGCTGTCGCCCGAGCGGCTGCGCGCCCAGCTCGCCGACCTCGCCGCGCTGGCCGGGCCGCTGGCACCGTTCCGGCTGCTCAAGGGCATCGAGTGCGACATCCTGGACGACGGCTCGCTCGACCAGGAACCGGAGTTGCTGGACGCGTTGGACCTGGTCGTGGTGTCGGTGCACTCGAAGCTGCGGATGGACGCCGCGGCGATGACCCGGCGGATGGTGGCCGCGGTGCGCGATCCGCACTCCGACGTGCTCGGTCACTGCACGGGCCGGCTGTTGGGCGACCCCGGCCGCCCCGAGTCCTCCTTCGACGCGGACGCGGTGTTCGCCGCGTGCGCCGAGACGGGCACCGCGGTCGAGATCAACTGCCGTCCCGAGCGGCTCGATCCGCCGCGCCGGCTGTTGCGCCGTGCGGTGGCGGCGGGGGTGCTCTTCGCCGTCGACACGGACGCGCACGCTCCGGGGCAACTCGACTGGCAGCCCTACGGGTGTGCCCGCGCCGAGGAGTGCGGCGTGCCGGCGGAGCGGATCGTCAACACTTGGACCGTGGACGAGGTGGTGGCCTGGACGACGACCCGCCGGACCCCCGCCCCTTTCGGGGCGCGGGCCTGAAGCGCGGGCGCCCGGTGCAGGTCCCACACGGGTCCGGCGTCGCACGACGCCGGGCGGGAACGACTGAGGGGAACGTGTCTGATGAGCCCGACCAACGGCGCCGCGGACGGCACCGCGAGCAGCAACGCCGCGTACGGCAAGAAGCCGTTCAAACGCTCGCGCAGCCACTTCGCGGACCGCATCACCGCGGACGGACGGGACGGTTGGCCGGTGGAGGCGGGACGCTACCGGCTGGTGGTGAGCCGGGCCTGTCCGTGGGCGAACCGCACCATGATCTCCCGGCGGCTGCTGGGGTTGGAGGCGGCGCTGTCCCTGGCGATCACGGACCCGATCCAGGACGACCGCAGTTGGCGGTTCACGCTCGACCCCGAGGACCGGGACCCGGTGCTCGGCATCCGGTACCTCAGTGAGGCGTACGACGCCCGGGAGACCGGGTATCCGGGCGGGGTCAGCGTGCCCGCGATCGTGGACGTGCCCAGCGGGAAGCTCGTCACCAACGACTTCCAGCAGATCACCCTGGACTTCGCCACCCAGTGGACGGCCCTGCACCGCGAGGGCGCGCCGGACCTCTATCCGGTCGCGCTGCGGGAGGAGATCGACACCGTGATGGAGGACGTCTACCAGGACGTCAACAACGGGGTGTACCGCTCCGGTTTCGCAGCGGACCAGGAGACGTACGAGAAGGCGTGCCGTGCGCTGTTCCGACGGCTGGACGAGCTGACGGAGCGGCTGTCGGACCAGCGGTACCTGGTCGGGGAGTCGATCACGGAAGCGGACGTCCGGCTGTTCACGACCCTGGTGCGCTTCGATCCCGTCTACCACGGCCACTTCAAGTGCAATCTGTGGAAGATCGCCGAGAACCCGGTGCTCTGGGCCTACGCCCGTGACCTCTACCAGACCCCGGGGTTCGGGGACACGGTCGACTTCGACCACGTCAAGCGGCACTACTACCAGGTCCACACGGGGGTGAACCCGACGGGGATCGTGCCGCTGGGCCCCGATCTGACCGGGTGGCTCGCCCCGCACGGTCGGGAGCGGCTGGGCGGCCGTCCCTTCGGTGACGGGACCCCGCCGGGTCCGGTGCCGCCGGGTGAGGAGGTTCCGCCGGCGGGCCGTCCGGTGCCGCGGCACTGACCGCACCGGCCCTAGGGCCGGTGCGGTGGCGGGCCGGGCAGGCTCGGGGTGGGGCGCCCGCCGATCAGGTAGGTGACCCGCCGGCTCAGCCCGCTCCAGCGGCGGTCGTGGTGGTAGGCCCGGGTGAGGGCGCGGGCCCGGGCCCGCGGGCGGCGGCGGTAACAGCGCCGGGCCCACGGGGAGGTGGGGCGGGCCAGCCGGAGGGCTCCGACGAGGGCGACGAAGGGGACCAGGACGCCGAGGACCGCGATCCTCGTCTTGCCCTTCAGCAGGGAGACGAGCGACAGCAGCAGGTTCCCGGCGATGGTGAGGAGGGCGCCCGCCCGGTCCTGGACCTCCGCGCCGGAGAGGTCGTTGACGCCGAACGGCGAGAACCCGAGGAGCAGCAGCGAGGCGAGGGCCACGGTGATGACGACGACCTCGACGCTCTTGGTCCCCTCGCTGGTCCAGTACACGTCGCTGAGGTAGAGGACCAGCGCGAACTCGTCGAGCACCAGTCCGGTGCCCACGCCGAACAGGACGGCGGCCAGACCCGAGCCGAAGCCGTGGCCCTCCCCGGCGATGACGGTGAAGCCGCCGACGACCATGAGGAGGATGCCGGGCACGACGTGGTGGATGTGGAGCCCGCCCGGGGTGACGTTGCGGAAGGGTCCCTTCCCGGCGCGGATCATGCGGGTCACCAGTCGGGTGACGGCGAAGGTGAGCACGAAGGACACCAGGGCGAGCAGCAGCGGGAGCTTGCCCGGTTCGACGATCTCGCGGTGCCACCAGCCGCCGTCCACCGGTCACCGTGCCCCGGCGGTGGGGACGCGCGCGCCGTGGGCGGGGGCGCCGTGGGCGGTGCGGCGGCTCATTCGCGGGGGACGTCGCTGGTGACCGTGAACAGGCCGCCGTCGGGGTCGCGCAGCGTCACGTCGGGGCCGTACGGGGTGGCCTCCCGGGCGACTTCCTGCCCGCCGTGGGCGAGGGCGGCCCGGACGCAGGTCTCGACGTCGGCGACCGCGAAGTACACCTGCCAGCGGGGGCGGACCGCGGGGTCGGCGGCCGATTCGGCGGTGCCGGAGCTGAGCCGGGCCACGAGGTGGCCGCCGCTGCGGAGCACGACCTCGTCGTGTTCGTAGCCGACGTCGCAGCAGCCGGGGCGGTCGCAGGCCCATTCGAGGACCTCGCCGTAGAAGATCGCCGCGTCGAAGGCGTTGCGGGTGCGCAGCCTGATCCAGGCGGGGGCGTCCTTGTGCCAGATGTCCCACCCCGCGTAGAGGCTTCCGGCCCAGATCCCGAAGACGGCGCCGTCCCGGTCGGCCGCGAGGGCGCCCCGGCCCCCGGCCAGGGAGAGGGGGCCGACGGCGACCGTGCCGCTGCGTTCGCGGATGCGGGCGGCGGTGACGTCGACGTCGCTCACCGCGAAGTAGGGCGTCCAGGCCACGGCCATCCGGAGCGTGGACGCGAGGGCGCCGATGCCCGCCACGGGCACCCCGGCGCTGACCGCCACGCTGAAGTCGTCGCCGAGGCGTCCCTTGCGGAACGTCCAGCCGAAGACACGGCCGTAGAACTCCTGCGCCGCGCCGAGGTCGCGGGCCAACAGGCTCACCCAGCAGGGAGCACCGAAGACGGCGTCGGTGGTCAGGGGCTGTTCGGCGTTCGCCGGGGTTTCCTCGTCCATGGCAGGTCCATCGCAGGTCCGTCGCAGGTCCGCCGGGGCTCCGGTCGCCGTCGGTGGCCCCGCACCGGGGAAAGCCGCCGAACGACGACGGGCCTGACGGGGGGGCGCCGCGGTTGACGGTCGGCCGCCGTCCACGGGACCGGCGGGGCCCGTGGTCTGCCCCCAGCCTGCCAGCAATCGAGGGGCGCCGCAGGGCGGACGTCCCGGACGCGCCGGCGCGGTACGGGACGGTCACCCGTGAGGGGCGCCGGGCCGGCGGGGGCGGGGTGGTGGCGCCGGGCACGGCGTTCGGGTGAGGGGCGGGCGGGGACCGCGCACGATCTCCGGAGGGGACAATGGGCGGGTACCGGAGGGGTCCGCCGGGAGCGGCGGGGCAAGACCGTCGTCCGGGGCGCCCCGTGAGCGCTCAGGAGGGTTGCGTGGAGTCGTCCCGGCGGGATGCCGTCCCCGGAGCCGGAGTTCCGTCCCCCGCCCGTGCCGCGGCGTCCGAGCCGGCGGGGCCGCCGGTCGGCGCGCCGGAGCTACGCGAGCTGCCGGTACTGCCGGAGCTGCGGGCTGACTGTTCGCGCTGCTTCGCGCTGTGTTGCGTGGCGCTGCCCTTCGCCAGGTCGACGGACTTCGCGGTGGACAAACCGGCCGGGAAGCCGTGCGGCAACCTGGGCGCGGACTTCCGCTGCGGCATCCACCGGGACCTGCGGCGCAGCGGGTACACCGGCTGCACGGTCTTCGACTGTGCCGGCGCCGGGCAGCAGGTGTCCCAGGTGACGTTCGGAGGTCGGGACTGGCGCGCGGACCGGTCCGTCGCGGGGCCGATGTTCGCGGTGTTCCCGGTCATGCGGCAGCTCCACGAGTTGCTGCGCTACCTCCAGGAGGTCGTGCGGCACCCCGGGGCGCGCGCCGTGCACGGGGAGCTGTCCGCGGCCTGCGCGCGGGTGACGGCCCTCACCTTCGCCGACGCGGACGTGCTCGCCCGGCTCGACGTGCCCGAGGTGCGGCACGAGGTCAGCGAGCTGCTGCTGCGGGCCAGTGAGTCGGTGCGGGCCGGGCAGCGGGGCCGTGAGCTGCGGGGCGCGGATCTGTTCGGGGCCCGGTTGCGCGGGGCGCGGCTGCGGGGCGCGAGCCTGCGCGGGGCGCTGCTGGTGGCCGCGGACCTGTCCGGCGCCGATCTGCGGGGCGCGGACGTGATCGGTGCGGACCTGCGGGACGCGGATCTGCGCGGGGCCGACCTGACGGGCTGCCTGTTCCTGACCCAGGCGCAGGTGGACGCGGCACGGGGCGACGCGGCGACCCTGCTGCCCGAGGGGTTCGTGCGGCCGGAGCACTGGGGTGCCGTCACCCCGTCGGGCCAGCGTGGCGACGCCGGGCGGCGCAGCGGCTCGGCGACGGGAAACGGCTCCGGGCAGGGGAACGGCTCCGCGGGCCGGAGCGGTTCGGGTGGCCGGAGCGGTCGGGGTGCGCGCCGGCGCTGATCGGGGGCGTACGGGAGTTCCGCGCGGCGGGTGCCGCGCGGAACTCCCGGGTCGCGGTGGTCGTCCGGTCCGGTCAGTGCGCCCCGCCGCCGCCACCTCCGAAGGAGCCGCTGTGTCCGGGGGTCCAGCGCCTGCGGCGCTGGTCCTCGCTGCGTTTGTTGGGCAGGTGACCGTGGAGCTGGTAGGGGTTCAGGCCGCCCTGTTTGTCGAGGGGGAGGACGTCCGGCTCGCGGCGCTCGCTGATCTCCCGGACGGCGCCGCCCTCCGGTAGGTGGGTTTGCTCCTCACGGGTGGGAGGGTCGGGCTCCCTGCTGCGCACGCCGATGCCGACCCAGACGATCCAGATCAGCGCGCCGACGATGATCGCTCCGGCGACGATCGGGATGGCCACGAGGGCCCCGTTGGGCGCTGCCAGAAAAAACGCATTTGCGGTCATATCACCCGAATACCCTTCCGGGAGTCACCCCAGTCCTCCCGCGCCCGACCACTGTCCGAAGAGCACGCAGCGCCCTGCGGACGTGACGTTGGGTGACGGAGGCGCGTTCCGTCCGGCGGCTGCGGCCCGGGCGGTCCGGTGCGCCCGGATGGCCCCTGCCGAGCGGCGCCGGCGCCGGCGGACTCCTAGCGTCCAAGCCAGCAGGGATCCTGCGCGACTGACCGACGACTCCGCGGCCCGCCTCCGGGCCCGCCCGGAGGACGGGAGTGATGTGATGCGGGCGATCGTACGGACTTCGGGGGCCGTCGCCGTGGCGGCGGTCCTCGCACTGACCGCCGCCCCGGCCGCGGGGGCGGCAGACGGCGTGCCACCCCCGCCGCAGGACGCGGTGCCACGGGTCGAGGACGACGCGGTGCCGCTGGTCGAGGAAGGGGGTCCCGCCCAGGAGCAGCCGCCGGCCGCTTGGGAGGTGGGGGTCACCCCGACCCATGTGCGCCCGGGCGAGACGGTGACGCTCACCTCCCGGGGGTGCCGGGTTCCCCGGGTCAGCGTGGACTCGGGACTCTTCGAGCTCACCGAGTTCACCGAGGGCCGTTCCGCGCCGGCCGTCGTGTCCCTGGACGCCGAACCGGCGGCCGAGCACGAGGTGACGTTCACCTGCGACGGTCAGGCCAAGGCCGTACGGGTCACCCTCGGCGAACGGGACGGGGCCGGGCTCCACGAGCCCGCGCGCCCGCAGCCGGGCCACGAGGAGGGGGTCGTCCACCCGCCGGAGCCGCTGGAGGACGAGGGCCGCAAGGGGGTGCGGGCCGGGTTCGGCGGCGACTTCGGACGGCTCGGTCCGGTGCAGCTCGCCCTGGGCGCCACCCTGGTCACGGGCTCCCTCGCCGCCGCGGCGTACTTCGCCGTGCGACGCCGCGCGACCCGGTGAGCCCGGCGGGGACGACCCGGTGGCCGTCCGGGCGGGTCGGTGCGGTGCTGCGGCGACCGGGGGTCAGTGGCGGCGGGCGCGGGCGCGTCGCCGTAGCGCGAGACCCACTCCCAGGACCCCCGCGGCCAGGAGCCCGGTCCCGGCCATGACCTCGGTCGGGGTCGGGTGGCCGGCGAAGGTTCCCCCGAGGCCGCCGCGCACCCCGCCCGCCGTGGGCGAACCGCTCGACGGGGCCGGGGCGCGACCCGGAGCCGACGGAGCGCTCGACACCGGTGCGGGCGCGACGGGCACGGGAGCGGGGGTGCGGGTCGCCGGCGGCGTCGACGCGGCCGACCCGCCGACGAGCATGCTCGCGATCCACCGGCTGTCCGGGCCGCCGCAGTCGCCGTCGAGGCCCACGGCCGTCGCCCCGGTGAGGTCGCGGGACAGCCGGCCGGTGGCCTGGAAGCGTCCGCCGCCGGCCGGGGAAAGGGTCAGCGGTGCGGCGAGCCCCTGTCCGTTGCCCACCCGGGGCGTCGGCGAGGTGACCGCCGAACAGTCGACGATGAGGGTGAAGGACCCTCCCGGTGCGACCACCGAAGGGGTCACCGCGGCGCTGGCACCGCCCGCGTCGACGGCCATCGCGCCGGGTGCGCCGCCGAGTACCGGTACCAGTGCGGCAGCGATGACCGCGAACGCCGTGCGCCTACGGAACATGGGGGGGTGTCCTCTCCGTCTTCCACCTCGGTCACCGCGCGGTCCCGGGTGGGCCCGGCGGAGCCCGAGCCGTCTCAGCCCCTATCTCCTGATGTGCTGATGAATAATCACCCTTGCCGCATTACCGCCGATTCGGCCCATCGGGGGTCGCGGGGCTCGCTCCTCCCGGTCCGGGGGCGGCCGCGGCGGGCGCCCGTGTGGCCGGGACGCGCGGACCACGGTTCGATGGCGGGGTGAAGCACGGCCCGCCGAGGAGGAACCGCCATGGCCGACTACCGCATCGAGACCGTCCGCAACGGTCACCGGGACTGGACCGCCCGCAACGACCGGGGCGCGGAGGTCCGGATCGGCGCGGCCGACGACCCCCTCGTCCAGCCCTCCTTCACCCCCGTGGAACTGCTGCTGGCCGCGATCGGCGGCTGCGGCGGACTCGTCGTCGACCGCACCGCACGGACCGTCGAACACCCGAACCTACGCATCACGGTGGAGTCGAGGTCCCTCCCTGAGGATGACGGCCGGGTGGGGAGGGTGCGCGTAACGTACGAGATGGTTCTGCCCGAGGGCGACGACCGGGCTGCCGAGGTCTTCGCACGCGGTGTCCGCCTCACCCACGAGAGGTACTGCACCGTGAGCCGCACCGTGGAGCACGGCGCCCGGGTCGAGGCCGTCCTGCCGGACGGAACGGTCGCCTTCGCGGCGGGCTGACCGCCGTGCCGCCAGGATGCGAACGGGCCGGCGGACGGACGAGTGGCCCGACCTCCGAGGGGACCCGTGGACGTACAGCACGACGATCGACGACCAGCACCATCCGCCCGACCCGCACCGCGTCCACCGCGGCCCCGCACCGCGCCGGTCGGTGACTTCGACCCCGCCGACCCGAAGCCGAACCGCCCGGATCAGCCCGATCGGCCCGACGCGGTGGACGCTCCGCCGTGGCGGATGCTCCTGGAGTACGCCAAGCCGCACCGGTGGGCGCTGCTCGGCGGCGCCCTGCTGGGCCTCCTCACCGGAGCCACCGGGCTGGCGCTGCCCCTGGTGGCGAAGACCCTCATCGAGAACCTGGGCCGGGACGAGTCCATCGCCGGCCCGCTCGTCCTGATGTCGTCCCTGGTGCTGCTGAACGCCGTGATCGGCGCGCTCGGCGGGTACCTGCTGCGCCGCACCGCCGAGTCGGTGGTCCTCGGCGCCCGGCGCCGGCTCACCTCGTACCTGCTGCGCCTACGGATCTCCGCGATGGACCGCAGCGAGCCCGGCGACCTGATGGCCCGGGTCACCTCGGACACCACGCTGCTGCGCGAGGTCACCACCGACGCGCTCGTCGGGCTGGGCACCGGCGGTCTCACCCTGGTGGCGACCCTGGTGATGATGGGCTGGACCGACCCGGTGCTGCTCGGCGTCACCTTCGGGGTGATCGTCCTCGCCGGTGCGGTCCTCGGGACGATCGTGCCGCGGATCAACAAGGCCACCAAACGCGCCCAGGAGTCGGTGGGGCTGATGGGCGCGGCACTGGAACGCGTCCTCGGCTCCCTGCGGACCGTGAAGGCGTCCGGTGCGGAGCTGCGCGAGGAGGAGGCGGTGCACCGGGCGGCCGAGGACTCCTGGCGGCAGAGCGTGCGGGCCGCCAAGTGGGAGGCGATAGCCGGGAACACCGCCGGACTCGCCATCCAGGTCGCCTTCCTGACCGTGCTCGCCGTGGGCGGCGCCCGGGTCGCCACCGGGGCGATCTCGGTGGGCACCCTGGTGGCGTTCCTGCTGTACGTGTTCTATCTGATGAGCCCGATCCAGCAGGTGGTGTCGGCGGTGATGCAGTACCAGACGGGGTCCGCCGCGGTGGTGCGCATCCAGGAGGCCCAGCGGTTGCCCGGGGAGCCCGCCACGGGCCCGGTACCGCTGCCCGGACCGGACGAGCCGCCGCTGTCCCTCGCCTTCGACCGGGTGCACTTCCGCTACGACGACGAGGCCCCGCCCGTCCACCACGGGGTGACGTTCGAGGTGCCGGCGCGCGGGATGACCGCGTTCGTGGGGCCGTCCGGAGCGGGCAAGACGACGGTGTTCTCGCTCATCGAACGGTTCTACGACCCCACGGCGGGCCGGATCGAGGTCGACGGACGGCCGGTGGGCGACTGGGAGCTGTCCCGGCTGCGCGCCGCCATCGGGTACGTCGAGCAGGACGCCCCGGTGCTCTCCGGCACGCTGCGCGACAACCTGCTGCTCGGCAACCCCTCGGCGTCCGAGGACGACATCCGGCAGGTGATCCGGACGACCCGGCTCAGTGCGCTGGTCGAACGGCTGCCGGACGGGCTCGGCACCCTCGTGGGGCACCGGGGGACCAAGCTGTCGGGCGGTGAGCGGCAGCGGGTGGCGATCGCCCGGGCCCTGCTGCGGCGCCCCCGACTGCTGATGCTGGACGAGGCGACGAGCCAACTCGACGCGGTCAACGAGGCCGCGCTGCGGGACACCGTGGCGGAGGTCGCCCGGACCACCACGGTCCTCGTCGTCGCCCACCGGCTGTCCACGGTGACCCTGGCGGACCGGATCGTGGTCATGGACGCGGGGCGGGTGCGTGCGGTGGGCACCCACCAGGAACTGGTGGGCGAGGACGCGCTGTACGCGGAGCTGGCGACCACCCAGTTCCTCACCGGCGAGGGTGCCGACGGCTCCCCGCCCGAGGAGGGATCCGTCCCCGCGGCGGCCCCCACGACGCCGGGTTAGGTCCCTCGGACGCCCCGGGGCGGCAGCGCGCCGGGGCGTCACGTTCCGGCGCGCTGCCGCGCAGGCCCGGGCCCGCCCCAGCGGGTCGATCAGCCCGTCCAGGTCCAGTCGGCGACCTCCGGCAGGTCCGTTCCGTGTTCCCGGATCCACCGGTGGTGACGGGTACGGGCGTCGGCCATGGCCTGGCGCAGCGCCACCGCCCGGACGCCCAGCCCGGGCACCCGGTCCACCACGTCCATGACCAGCCGGTAGCGGTCGAGGTCGTTGCGGACGACCATGTCGAAGGGCGTGGTGGTGGTGCCCTCCTCCTTGTAACCACGCACGTGCAGATGCGCGTGACCGGTGCGCCGGTACGCCAGCCTGTGCACCAGCCACGGATAGCCGTGGTAGGCGAAGACGACCGGCTTGTCCGGCGTGAACAGGGCGTCGTACTCGAAGTCCGTCATTCCGTGCGGGTGTTCGCCCTGGGGAAGCAGTCGCGCCATGTCCACCACGTTCACCACCCGCACCGCCAGGTCGGGCAGGTGGCGGCGGAGCAGGTCGGCGGCGGCCAACACCTCCAGGGTGGGCACGTCACCGGCGCACGCCAGCACCACGTCGGGCCCGTCGCCCCGCCCCGCCCCCTCCGTCCCGGCCCACTCCCAGACGCCGGCCCCCCGGGCGCAGTGCGCGCGCGCCTCGTCGAGGGTGAGCCAGTCGAAGGTCGGCTGTTTGCCGGCCACCACCACGTTGACCAGGTCACGGCTGCGCAGCACGTGGTCGGCGGTGGCGAGCAGGGTGTTGGTGTCCGGCGGCAGGTAGACGCGCACCACCTCGGGGCTCTTGTTGAGCACGTGGTCCACGAAGCCGGGGTCCTGGTGGGAGAAGCCGTTGTGGTCCTGGCGCCACACGTGCGAGGTGAGGAGGTAGTTCAACGAGGCGATGGGGCGGCGCCACGCCAGGCGACGGGCGGTCCTGAGCCACTTGATGTGCTGGTTGACCATCGAGTCGACGATGTGCGCGAACGCCTCGTAGCTGGAGAACACCCCGTGCCGACCGGTCAGGAGGTAGCCCTCCAGCCAGCCCTGACACAGGTGCTCGGAAAGCACCTCCATCACCCGGCCGTCCCGGGCGAGGTCCTGGTCCGTGTCGAGGAACTCGCCCTGCCACGCCTTGGCGGTGACCTCGTAGAGCGCGTCCAGCCGGTTGGAGGAGGTCTCGTCGGGGCCCATGACCCTGAAGTCACGGCGCCGGGCGGTGTCCCGCATGACCGCGGCGAGCAACCCGCCCAGGACCCGGGTGGGTTCGTGGACGCCGGTGCCGCGCTTGTCCACGGTCACCCCGTGGTCCTCCAGCGGCGGGAGCGGCAGGTCGCGCAGGAGCAGTCCGCCGTTGGCGTGCGGGCTGGCGCCCAGCCGGTGGACGCCCTCGGGGACGACGGACAGCACCTGTGCGGTGGGGCGGCCCGTCGGGTCGAACAGTTCCTCGGGCCGGTAGGACCGGAGCCATCCCTCCAGTTGTCGCAGGTGGTCCGGATCGTCGCGGACCCCGGCCAGCGGGACCTGGTGCGAGCGCCAGGTGTTCTCCACCGGCACCCCGTCCACCTCGGACGGCCCGGTCCAGCCCTTGGGGGTGCGCAGGACGATCACCGGCCAGCGGGGGCGCTCGGGGCTGCGCCCCTCCCGCGCCTGCCGCTGGAAGGTGTCGATGCGGTCCAGGGCGGTGTCCAGGGTCGCGGCCATGGCGTGGTGCACGGCCAGCGGGTCGTCACCGCTCACGTGCAGCGGTTCGTGTCCGTAGCCGCGCAACAGGTCGTCCAGCTCGTCCTCGGGAAGGCGGGCCAGCACGGTCGGGTTGCTGATCTTGTACCCGTTGAGGTGGAGGATCGGCAGGACCGCGCCGTCGCGCACCGGGTCGAGGAACTTGTTGGAGTGCCAGGAGGTGGCGAGCGGGCCGGTCTCGGCCTCGCCGTCCCCGATGACGCAGGCGACGAGGAGCCGCGGGTTGTCCAGGGCGGCGCCGTAGGCGTGGGCGAGGGAGTAGCCGAGTTCGCCGCCCTCGTGGACGGAACCGGGCACCTCGGGCGCGATGTGGCTGGGCACTCCGCCGGGGAACGAGAACTGTCGGAACAGCAGTTCCATGCCGTCGGCGTCCCTGCTGACGTCGGGGTACGTCTCCGAGTAGGTGCCCTCCAGCCAGGAGTTGGCGAGCACGGCGGGACCTCCGTGGCCCGGGCCCCAGACGCACAGCGCGTCCAGGTCCCGGGCGCGGATCACCCGGTTGAGGTGGGTGTGCACGAGGTTCAGCCCGGGCGAGGTCCCCCAGTGGCCGAGCAGTCGGGGCTTGATGTGCTCGGGGCGCAACGGCTCGGTGAGCAGGGGGTTGGCCATCAGATAGATCTGGCCGACGGCCAGGTAGTTGGCGGCCCGCCAGTGGGCGTCCAGTGCGGCTGCTTCGGTGTCGGTGAGTGCGGTGGGAGCCGGTGTGCGGACGTCCGGCATGGGCCTCATCTCCTGATGCGTCGGCTGTTCCACGTACGTGGTGCTGTTCCGACCCTGGCTCCGTCGGGCCGGGCACGCAACGCAGACGGCCCGCCGTACGCGCGGGTACATACCTAGGGCACGTGCCCCGGCCGACCTCGAAGGATTCATTACCGTAGGCACACTCCGTAGAACGCGGTACTCAGCGCTGGACGCGCGACCGTAGCCGGGCGACGTGCGGTCCGGCTCGGCTCGCCCCGGCGGGCCCCGGGGGCGAGCCTGGTAGTGACGGCCCGGCGGCCGACCGGTCCCGCACCCCTGAGAGGGGATGACCCATCGTGAACAGCACGACACACCCCGCGGCCGAGGTCGTGGTGGAGTTGAGCGACTGCTCCAAGGACGACGCGGGTACGGTCTTCGGCGTCCTGCGGTCCGTCTTCGACTGCGACCGGGGGCCGCAGGACCTTCCGCAGGACGCTGCGGGCGGACGTCCGTCCGTCTGGTCGGCGACCTTCGACACCACCAGCATCCGTGAGGCACCCCCGGCCACGCCCCTGCACGACTCGGTCACGGCCGAGGTGCAGGGCGGTTACCTGGCCGTGGACCGGTTGCGCACGGCGCTCGCGGCGGCGTTCACGGTGGCCCAGGAGGGCATGGCGGCCGGGGACCAGGAGAAGGAAGTGGAACTCCTGCTGCGCAGCGGCTGACGGCTCCCGGGGCCGGGCCCGTGCCGGACCGTCCCGGGCGCGTCGCACGCGCGGGCGTCCGCGCGCCCCGTGATCCGCCGAGCGCCTTCCGCGACGACGGGCGAGCGCCGGAGCGCGGCGCGCGCTCCGGCGCTCGTGGATGCGCCCTGTGTCCCGATGGTTTCGCAGCTTCGACGGGGGCGCTCGCCCCGGGGGGCGCTGCGCGGGTGGGGTCAGGAGGGCGTACGGGGGCGGGCGCCGCGCGGTGGCCCCGCGCCGCCGCTCCCTCGACGCACCGGCTCGCACCAGCGCGCCCCGCCCGCTCCTCGTCGCCCGGTGTCCCCGGGACGGCCCCGGCCGCTCACTGGTCCCGTGCGTGGACCCCGATGACGGCGATCACACCGGCGGCGCAGGCCCAGACCGCGTAGACGGTCCAGGCTCCGCCGGTGGTCCACGGGAAGGCGACCGGGGCGTGGTCGACGTCGACGAGCCGGAGCCACGCACGGTAGGGCAGGGTGTGTCCGGCGACCGCCGACCAGTGGCGGCCGTCGGTGAGGAACAGCGGCAGCAGCGCGGTGACCACCACCGTCGTCATCATGGTGGAGGCGGTGTGCCGGATGACGGCACCCAGTGCCAGGCCGGCGAGCGCACACACCGGGGCGAGGAGCGCCGAGGCCACGACGACGCGGAGGGCTCCCGGGTCGCCGAGGGAGACGCCCACGTCGCGACGGTCGAAGAGGGCCTGCGTCACGGCGAACGAGAGCCCGGCGACGACCGTGCCGAAGACGGTGGTGACCACGGTGACGACGACCGCCTTGGCCGCCATCACCGAGCGGCGGGCCGGCACGGCCGCGAACGTCGTCCGGATGGTGCCCGTGCTGTACTCGCCGATGATCGTGAGGGCACCGATCGCGCCGAGGGCGAGGGCCAGGAGCAGGGCCGCGTTCGCGGTGAACGCGTGCTGCAACGCGATCCCGTCCCCGACGAACGCGCCGCGGTCCCCCGCCACCTGGAGCTCCCAGGTGCGGTACGTGTCGTAGGCGGTGCCCACGTTGAAGCCGATGACGGCCAGGGCGGCGGCCCCGTAGGCGATCCAGGTCGAGCGCAGCGAGCGGTGTTTGCCCCACTCGGCGGCGACCAGGTCACCGAAGCGGGCGCGGGGGGTGCGGGCGGGTACGGGGCCGGTCCTGTTGGCGGTGGCGGTCATCGGGACTCCCCTCCTCCGGGGAACTGCACCCGTTCGGCGGTGAGTTCCATGAACGCCTCCTCCAAGGAGGCCGATGCGCTGGCGAGTTCGTGCAGCGGGAGGCCGTGCCCCTGGGCGACCTCGCCGATCCGCGCCGCGGTCAGGCCGCTCACGGTGAGCCGCGCGCCTTCGAGGTGCACGGCCGCGCCCTCGGCCGTCAACAGGTCCCGCAGGGCGGTCGCGGCGGGCGTGGTCACGGTGACGCGCTGCCGGTCGCTGCGGGCCGAGAACTCCGCCAGGCTCTGGGCCGCGATCAACTCGCCGCGGCCGATCACGACCAGCTGATCGGCGGTGTGCTCCATCTCCGACATCAGATGGCTGGAGACGAACACGGTGCGCCCCTCGGCGGCGAGCCGACCGAACAGTTCGCGTACCCACTTCACTCCGGCGGGGTCCAGGCCGTTGAGGGGTTCGTCGAAGAGCAGGACCGGGGGGTCGCCGAGCAGGGCGGACGCGATGCCGAGCCGTTGCTTCATACCGAGCGAGAACCCGCCGATGCGGCGCCCGGCGACCGCAGCGAGACCGACCTCCCGCAGCACCTCGTCCACCCGGGACCGCGGAATACGGTTGCTGCGCGCCAGCGTCGCCAGGTGCGCCACGGCACTGCGCCCGCCGTGCACGTCGTGCGCGTCGAGGAGGGCGCCGACCTGACGCAGGCCCCGACGACGGTCGCCGAAGGGCCGTCCCTCGACGGTGGCCGTGCCGCTGGTGGGCCGCTGCAGGCCGAGGACCATCCGGAGCGTGGTGCTCTTGCCGGAGCCGTTGGGCCCGAGGAAGCCGGTCACCCGGCCGGGGCGCACGGTGAAGGTCAGGTCCTTGACGGCGGTCGTACCGCCGTACCTCTTGGTGAGTGCGTTGACTTCGATCACGGTGTCCACGGTGCCGTTCGGCGCCACCGCCCGTCGTCGGACCGGTGCTGACAATCGCCGAGTGCGGGTGTCGACCCCGGCTGTACGACCGCAGAACGATGCCCCGTTGCGGGTACCCGCCTACGATCTCGGCATGCCCGCCTCCGCACCCCCGCCGTTGCCGCTGCTCAAACGCGTACCGCCGGGCCTGTGGACGGCGCTGGTGTGGGTCGCGGCCACGGTGCAGCCCGTCGTGGAGTACGTGCTGATGCCGCCGCGGCAGCAGTACTCCCTCAGCCATCCCCGGGACGGGCTCGACTCGTTCACGGCCCGGGCGCTGCTCGCCCTGGCCTTCCTGGTGGTGCTGACCGGCAGCGCACTGCTGCGCCGACGGACCGCGCCGGCCTACGGGCTGGTGCTCGTCGGCACGGTCATCTCGTCGGTGGCCTGGCGGCAGAACGAGGTCCTGCCGCTCCCGTTCCTGGCGGTGGACGTCGCCCTCTGCTACGTCGCGGCCACCCGGACCCGGCGTACCGCGATCGTCGCCGCCGGCGGCGCGTTGGGCGTGCTCGCCGGTTACCTGGTCCTGCGGTGGGTCAGGGGGGAGGAGTCGGGCACCTCCTCCGAACCGTTCGTCGCCCTGACGGTCGTCATCGCCTGGCTCATCGGCAACTCGGTGCACCAAGCGCGGGCCCACACCGCGGAGTTGCACGCCCGGGCCGCCACCCAGGCCGTCACCGCCGAACGGCTGCGCATCGCCCGCGACATGCACGACACGGTCGCCCACAGCATCGGCATCATCGCCCTCCAGGCCGGGGCCGCAGCCCGGGTGGTGGACACCCAGCCGGCCAGGGCCCGCGAGGCGATGGTCACGGTGGAACACGTGGGGCGCGAGACGCTCACGGGACTGCGGCGGCTGCTGGGGGCGCTGCGGCAGGCCGACCGGGAGGAGGAACCCGCCCACGGGGATCAGGGTCCGACCGGCCGTGACCGGGGGCGTGCACCCGCTCCTTCGGGGCCGGCCGACGGGCTGGGGGATCTGGAACGGCTCGCCGCGACGACGACGGCGGCCGGCGTCCGCGTGGAGGTGTGGTGGCGGGGCCGGCGCCGCCCGCTGCCCGCCGACATCGACCTCGCGGCGTTCCGCATCGTCCAGGAGGCGGTGACCAACGTCGTACGGCACTCGGCCGCCGACCGCTGTCAGGTGACGGTCGACTACCGCGAGGACGAACTCCTCGTCGAGGTCGTCGACCGAGGGAAGAGCAGCATGAACACCCAGCACATCCAGCACATCCAGCACACCGAGCGCACGGCGGCCGTGGGCACCGGGTTCGGCCTGGTCGGCATGCGGGAGCGGGTCGCCCTGTTGGACGGCCGCTTCACCGCCGGTCCGCGTGCGGGCAGCGGCTTCCGCGTGGCCGCCCGACTTCCCCTGCCGACCGCGGCGGGCACCGGACCCGCAGCGACGACGGAAGCCCGATGAGCATCCGCGTGGTACTCGCCGATGACCAGCCCCTGGTCCGCGCCGCCCTACGGATGGTCATCACCGACACCACGGACATCGAGGTCGTGGGCGAGGCCCGGGACGGCGCCGAGGCGGTCCGGCTGACCGGGGAACTCGCCCCCGACGTGGTGGTGATGGACATCCGGATGCCCGGCACGGACGGCATCGAGGCCACCCGGCTGATCACCAGGGGCACCAGCGGCGCCCGCGTCGTCGTCCTGACGACCTTCGATGACGACGACTACGTCTACGGGGCGCTGCGCGCCGGCGCTTCGGGGTTCCTGGTCAAGGACATGGCGCTGGACGACATCCTTGCCGCGGTCCGCGTGGTGGCCGCCGGTGACGCCCTCGTGGCGCCGAGCGTCACCCGTAGGCTGATCAAGGAGTTCGCCGCCCGCCCCGCGCCGGAGCCGCGACCGCGGACGGAGCTCCGGCGCATCACCGACCGGGAACGTGAGGTGCTCACCCTGGTCGGCAAGGGCCTGTCCAACACCGAGATCGCCGATCGGCTCTCCATCAGCGTCGCCACCGCCAAGACCTATCTGACCCGGCTGCTCTCCAAGCTCGACGCACGTGACCGGGTGCACCTCGTGATCCTCGCCTACGAGGCGGGGTTGGTTGCCCCGTCCTCCTGAGCGCGCTCCCGTCGCCTCCCGCACTCCCGTCTCCTGCCGCTCGGCCGGGCCGTCGCCGGTGCGGGTGCGCCCGTTGCCGAAACGGCACGGATCGTTTCGGCCGCGCTCCGGGGAGGAAGGGTGAACCCGACGCGGGGATGCGGTGAATGGTTGCCTGCGGTATCCGTCCCCGCACCGACGACCCCGCGGGGCGACATGTCGGTCTCTCCCGGATTCCGTCGTCCCCGCCCCCGGTGACAGACCCACCCCCGCCACGACATTCCCGGCACCGCCCGATGCCCAACTCGACTTCCTTCCACCCCTCTTGACGCTTCCCGAGCCATCGGTATGGTCTGAACCAGTCAGCAAAGCAGAGCAAATCCTTCCGGATGAACGTGGCCCGTTCCGCACCCTCGGTACGCGGACGGCCACGACTCCTGGCCCCACCCACGAGTGGCCGTCCCGCCCCGCCCGGGCTCCCCACGCCCCGCGGAACGAACCGGGACGGCTCCGAAACGAAGGAGAGACCGTGCACTCCAGGAAGAAGACCGCCGCGATCATCGGCGTCGCACTCGCCCCCGCCATCGCCCTGAGCCTCCCGGCCTCCACGGCCAGCGCCCACGGTTACGTCTCGTCCCCGCCCAGCAGGCAGGCGCAGTGCGCTGCCGGAACGGTGAGCTGCGGCGACATCAAGTACGAGCCGCAGAGCGTGGAAGGCCCCAAGGGGCTGCGCAGTTGTAGCGGCGGCAACGCCCGCTTCGCCGAACTCGACAACGACGGGAAGAACTGGACGGCCACTCCCGTCAGCCGCACCACTCAGTTCAATTGGCGACTGACAGCCCGTCACGCCACGAGCACCTGGCAGTACTACGTCGGGGGCCGCAAGGTGGCCGAGTTCAACGACGGTGGCGCCCAGCCCGGTTCGACGGTGAGCCATTCGGTCAACCTCGGCGCCTCGGGCAAGCAGAAGGTGCTCGCGGTGTGGAACATCGCCGACACGCCCAACGCCTTCTACGCCTGCATCGACGTCAACATCCGCTGACCGAAGGCCCCGACGTCCGGGACGGACTCCGGACACCACCGCGTCGCCGCGTCCCCTCGGGGACGCGGCGACGCGGCACGTCCGGGGCCGTGGAGCCGGCACCGACCGGGTGCGGTCCGCACGAGGGGCCACCGCCCGGGCACCACGGCCGGTTGTGCCCACCCCCGGACCGGTTGTTTGATCGGGGGACCCCCACCCCGCTTGGATACCGACGGTCAGTGAGGACGTGCGAACCGTCGGAGGCGCCCGGGTGAGCGGAAGAAGACGGACGTTGGGGCGCCGGTTCGGACGGCTGTGGGCCGCGTACGCCGTCAGCACGTACGGCACCTCCCTCGGGTTCGGCGCTTTTCCGCTGCTGGCGGTCCTCGTGCTGGAGTCCGGGCCGGCCCAGGTGGCGGCGCTGGCTGCCACCGGACGGGCCGTGGGCGCCGTGCTCGCGGTGCCGCTCGGCCCGTGGGTGGAGTTCCGCCGCAAACGACCGGTCATGGTGGCCATGGACCTCACCCGGTGCGCGGCCCTGCTCAGCATCCCCACCGCCTTCGTGTGCGGGGTGCTGAGCTTCGCCCAACTCCTCGTCGTGTCCGTGGTCGTCGCCGCGGCCGGCATCGCCTTCAGGGCGGCCAGCGGCGCGTACCTCAGGTCGCTGGTGCCCGCGGCGGACCTGCTCGTCGCGAACAGCCGGTTCGAGTCCACGACCTGGACCGCGACCATGGTCGGACCACCCCTCGGCGGGGCCGCGATCGGGATGTTCGGTCCGGTGACGACCGTGCTCGTCGACGCGGTCAGCCATCTGCTCTCGGCCCTGGGCATCCGCTCCATCGGCGGGACGGAACCCCGCCCCGTGCGGACCGGCGCACCACGACCGCGCGCACGCGATCTGCTCGAAGGGTGGCGCCACATCCTCACCCGCCCCGCGCTGCGCCCGCTGTTCCTCAACACGATCCTGGTCAACGGTCTGATCATGGCCTCCGAGCCGCTGCTCGCGGTGCTCCTGCTGCGCGACCTCGGGTTCGCACCCTGGCAGTACGGTCTCGTGTTCGCCCTGCCCTGCATCGGCGGCCTCGTCGGCTCACGGCTGGCGCACCGGCTCGTGGCGCGCCACGGACAGCACCGGGTGCTCCTCGTCGCGGGAACGCTGCGCGCCTGCTGGCCCCTCGGGCTGGCGTTCGTCCCACCGGGCGCAGCCGGGATCGTCCTCGTCATCACCGTCCAACTCGGCCTCGTGACCTGCTGCGGCCTGTTCAACCCCGTACTGGCCACCTACCGGCTCGACCACACCGACCCCGACCGCACCGTCCGCACCCTGACCGCCTGGTCGGTCAGCACCAGTGCCTGCATCGCGGTGCTGACCGCCGGATGGGGCCTGCTGGCCGCCCTCACCAGCCCCCGCACCGCGATCGCGGCCGCCGGGGTGCTCCTGCTCGCCACCCCGCTGCTCCTCCCGCGCCGGGCCGCCCGACCGGGACACGCACCGGAGTCCGGCCCGCCGTTCCTCGCTCCCGAACCTCCGCTCCCGTAGCCTTCCGCACGGCCCGACCGCGGTGCCCCGGACGCCCGGCCGGGCGTTCCCCGACGCGCCACGGCGGCGAACGCAGGAGGAAAGGGGCGCCATGCACACGGGCACGATCGTGGAGGCCGCACCCGGGGTGCACCTGGTGCACGGCAGCGACACCAACTGGGTGGTCATCGCCGACGGGGACGCGGTGACCCTGGTGGACACCGGCTACCCCGGGGACCGGCCGCGGCTGCTCGCTTCGCTCGCCGAGTTGGGCCACCGGCCCGGGGACGTCGTCGCGGTCCTCGTCACCCATGCGCACAACGACCACATCGGCTCGGCCGAGCACCTGAGCCGGGCCCACGGCATCCCCGTCCTGCTGCATCCGAGCGAAGTGCCCCACGCGCGGCGGGAGTTCCTGCACCAGATCGGGGTGGGCACCGTACTGGCGAACGCCTGGCGACCCGGTGTCCTGCCGTGGGCCGTACGGGTGCTGCGCTCGGGCGGGACGGAGCACGTCCCGGTGACCGGGGCGCGGGCCTTCCCGGTGGCCGGCGCCCTGGACCTGCCGGGGCGGCCGGTGCCCGTCCACACCCCTGGCCACACGGCGGGCCACTGCGTGTACCACCTGCCGTCGAAGGGCGTGGTGATCTCCGGCGACGCCCTGGTCTGCGGACACTCCACGTCCCGGATCCGGGGTCCCCAACTGCTGCCGCCGATGTTCGACCACGAACGCGCCGGGGCCGTCGCCTCCCTCCCCACCATCGCGGAACTGGACGGGGACGTGCTGCTCCCCGGCCACGGACCGCTGTACCGGGGATCGGTCGCCGGGGCCGCCGCCCGGGCGGCCGAGCAGACCGGCGGAAGGGCATGATGGGGTGATGGACACGCCGGAGCAGGCCGTGAGCGGGGCGTTCACCCCGCTGGCCGAGGACTGGAACAGGTGCCTGACCGTGGTCGCGCACCCCGACGACATCGAGTACGGCACGGCCGCGGCCGTCGCCCGTTGGACGGCACAGGGAAAACAGGTCACGTACCTGTTGGCCACGCGGGGCGAGGCCGGGATCGCCACCCTGCACCCTCAGGAGGCGGGGCCGCTGCGCGAACGGGAGGAACGGGCCGGTGCGCGGGAAGTCGGCGTCAGCACCGTGGAGTTCCTCGGCCACCGGGACGGCGCCGTCGAGTACGGCCTGGACCTGCGCCGGGACATCGCGCGGGCGATCCGCACCCACCGTCCGGACGTGGTGGTGACCGGGGAGTTCGCGATCCGGATGGTGGAGGGCTACACCAATCAGGCGGATCACCGGGCGGTCGGACTCGCCGCGCTGGACGCGGCCCGGGACGCCGGCAACCGGTGGATCTTCCCGGAACTCGCCGATGAGGGCCTCACCCCCTGGGACGGGGTCCGCATGGTGTGCGTCGCGGGCGCCGAACGTCCCACGCACAGCGTCGAGGTGACGGGCGAACCCCTGGAACGGGGCATCGCCTCCCTCTCGGCGCACGCCGCGTACATCGCGGGCCTGGGCGAGCACGCCTTCGATCCGCGGGCGTTCCTGAGCGGCATGGCCGAGGCCGCCGGACGGGCCGCGGGGGTGCCGGCGGCGGTCCTGTTCGACGTCCACGAACTGATCCCGCCCCAGGAGTGAAGCCACCGGCGCCCGGCGCACCGCTCGGGGGCGGGGCGCGGCCGGTGGCTAGGCCATGAAGGGCAGCCGGGTCCGCAGGACGGGGTGGGCGAAGCCGTGGCCCTGCGCCCACCGGGTGACCTCGGCGACCGTCAGATCGGTGAGCCGCCGCCACTCGTTGCCCTGGGAGCCCGCGAGGTGCGGGGTGATGAGGACGTTGTCGCACTCCCAGAGCGGATGGTCGGACGGCAGCACCTCGGGGTCGGTGACGTCGAGGACCGCCCGGATCCGGTCGGTCAGCAGCAGGTCGGTGAGGGCGCTCTGGTCGACGACGGCGCCCCGCGCGGTGTTCACGAGCACCGCGTCCTGCCGCATCGAGGTCAGCAGAGCCCGGCTGACCAGCCCTTCCGTCTCGGGCAACAGGGGCGTGTGGACGCTCACCACGTCGCTGGCGGTGAAGAGTTCGGCGAGCCCGACCGGTCGCGCTCCGAGGGCCCGCACCTCCTCGTCGGTGACGTAGGGGTCGTGCAGCAGGAGTCGGAGGTCGTACGGACGCAGGAGTTCGAGCACCCGCCGTCCGATGGTGGAGGCGGACAGGACACCCACCGTGCGCCGGTAGTTGCCGTCGCTGCGGGGGATGCCGAACCCCTCGTCCCGGGTGCGGGCGCCGCGGTAGGCGCGGGCGCGTTCGACCACGCGCTTGCCGGAGAGCAGGATCATCGCCACCGTGTACTCGGCGACGGGCAGGGCGTTGGCCGCGGCGGCGGACGAGACCTCGATCCCGCGGTCCCAGCAGGCGTCGGTGATGTGGTGGCGCACCGAGCCGGCCGTGTGGACCACCGCCCTCAGCCCCGGTGCGGCTGCCAGTACCCCGGCGTCGAGGGGTGGACAGCCCCAGCCGGTGACGAGGAGTTCGACGTCGGCGAGGGCGGCGCGGGCGTGATCGGTGTCGAAGTCGTCGAGGACCGGCAGGGCCTGGAGGTCGCAGACGGCCGCCAGCGCCGCCAGGGTCTCCGGTTCGAGGAGGGCGGTCGCGGCCTGTTGGGACATGGCGACGGCTGCGCGGGGACGGACGGACGGGGTGGTGGCGCTCAGGCCGGTCGGGGTCACGGCTCGCTTGCCTCTCGCGTCGGACGGGGTCGACGTGCTCCGGCGGACGGCCGGCCCGTACCCGCCCACCGCGGTGCGGGTACGGGCATCCTGGGCGTCCGTTCCGGAATCGGTCAAGACGACGGCCGGGCGGACCGCCGGGGCGGTCATATGAACGATTGCGCGGGAACGGGGCGTCGTGCCGTAGGACGGGTGCGTCGTCCCGTGAGGACGGGGGCATGTTCGGCGCCGACCGGGGCAGGCGCACCGTTGCAGGGGTGACACCCGCGAGCGCCGACCCCGGTCCTTCGGCGCTCGCCCGGGGCCGGCCGGCCCCGCGTTCCTGGGACGGGGCGCGGGGAGGCCGGTCCGTACGGTTCCATGGGGGCATGACCGACGCGATCAAGAACACCGACGAAGAGGTTCACGGGCGCCCGGACGTACGGCCGATGGCCACGGCGGGGCCGGACGCCCTGCCGGACGAGGCGCTGCGCATGATGGACGCCAACCGGGCCAACTGGGACGCGCGCACTCCGGTTCATCTGGCGAGCACCTTCTACGGGCTGGAGGAGGACCTCGATCCGGCCCGGTGGTTCGCCCCCTTCGAGTGGGACGACCTGGGACCACTGGACGGAAGGGACCTGGTCCACCTCCAGTGCCACCTCGGCACCGAGACCCTGGCCTTCGCCGAGCGCGGTGCGCGGGCCGTCGGCCTCGACCTGTCGGGGTCCTCCGTGTCCGCGGCGCGGTCCATCGCCGCGCGGGCCGGCGCCGAGGTGACCTATGTGCAGGGCAATGTGTACGACGCCGAACAGGCGCTCCAGGGGCGGCGGTTCGACCTGGTGTACACCGGCAAGGGGGCGTTGTGCTACCTGCCGGACCTGGACCGCTGGGCCCGGACGGTGGCCGCGCTGTTGCGTCCGGGCGGGCAGCTCTACCTCGTGGAGTTCCATCCCCTGCTCAATGCGCTCGGCCCCAAGCCGGGCGCCGATGACGGGCCGGAACTCCTCCTGCGGCACGACTACCTGGCGGGGCGGGGCGCGATCCACCGGGACGGCCGGTACACCTACACGGACGGTCCGGCCGTCGAAGGGGCGACGGACTGCTTCGAGTGGATGCACGGACTCGGTGAGGTCGTGACCGCGGTCGTCGGCGCGGGGCTGCGCATCGAGGTGCTGCGGGAGCACGACGAGTTGCCGTGGCCGCGGTGGCCCGGCATGGTCCGCACGCCCTCCGGTTGGTGGCGGCTGCCCGACGAGGCGCCGCGCGTGCCGCACCTGTTCGCCCTGCGGGCGTCCGCGCCCTGACGGTCCCCGCACCCGGACCGCTACGCTCACCCCCGTCGTGACGCGACCGCGCACCCGTACCGCACCGACCGGTGCGCCGACGGCCGCGGAGGCGGGGAACCGCAGCTGACGGCCGCGCGTCGTCGGACGGGAAGCCGCACAGGTGGCGGGTGCGGGACGGATCACACGACCGGGGAACGGCGAGGGGCACGGGGTGGGCACGATGGGCGGCGACCCTTCGACGGGCGACGGACGACGGACGAACGGGGCCGGGCCCGGACGGCGGGGCTGGCGGGCGGTGTTCGCCGGGGGCGCGGTGCTCGTCCTGCTGGCGGCGCTGCTCACCACCGGCTGGGCGACGGACCGGTGGCCGTTCGACGAGGAGGATCGTTACTGCTGGGGGGCCTGGCAGGAGAACAGCGGCCCCTCGTTCCTCTCCGACGCCCGGGTGGCGGAGGGCGGCGCCCGCACCGCCACCGAGCGGGGGCCGACCCCGGACCGCCCGAACGGAGTCTGCACGCTCAGCATCGGCTCCGGCGGTGAGGAGGACCTACGGTCCGAGATCACCGTGACGTACGGGCCCGCGCCCGAGGAGGCCGCCCCGAGGTGGGACTGGTTGCTGTCCCACCTCGGGGGTTCCGCGGTGCCCCTCCCGGACGGGCTGCCGGGCGCCGTGACCGGCGGTTCGGGGCTGTTGGTGTTGCCGGAGCGCTGTGACGCCCCGGACGGTCGCCCGACGACGGTGACGCTGACCGCGGAGTCCAGCCGGAGCACGGGCGACGGCCGCCGGGCCGCGTCCACCGGGTTCGGCGGCGCGACGAGCACCGCACGGCTGCTGGTGGCCGCGGCCAACGCGGCCAAGGAACGCGCGGGCTGCGCGGGCCCCGCCGTGCGCACGGACTCCCCCGTGCTCACCCTGCCCGAGGACCCGGAACGGTTCGCCCACTCGCCGCTGTGCCGGATCCCCGGCCTGGAGGTGGACGAGGAGACCGCCGCCCTCCTGGCCGGCTACCAGGTGGGTACGGTCGGCCCCGACCTCCAGTCCTGTTCGGTCGGGTACCGCAACGGCACGGGGACCCACCTCTCGGCGCTGATGGTGGCCGAACCCCGGCTGGTGACCCTGCTGGACGGGGCGGTGGGGAACCGGCCCCCGGCGAAGGGGTGGCGCGCCACCGGTTCGTTCACCGCCGACCACCGGGTGCTGCGCACCGAGTGCGCGGGCCGCCCGGTGGCGTTCGTGATGAGCGGGATGAACGAGGAGCGGGCGGGAGCGTTCGCCGACTCCGTCGCCGCACGGTTGGGGTGTCCCGCCGTGGCGCCCCGCCCGTGACCCGCCCCCGTAGCCGCCGACCACCCGCCCCCGCGCACCCTGGGAACAGACGATGACCACCACGCCCGAAGCCCCGCACGCTCCCGACGCCCGGGCCCCCCGGTGGCATCCGCGCCGTCTGCTGCGCGGGGCACCGCGCACGGCGCTGATCGCCGCGACCGTGGGCGCGCTGCTCGGTGCCGGGGTGACCGCGTGGCGGGCCGAAACAGGGCCGTTCGCGCGGGCGGCCAGCTGGTGCGGGGGAACGTTCGACGACGCGGACGTGGAGCGGCTGTTCCGGGGCTCCCCGGACGTGACGGGGGCACTACTCCCGCTCTGGGAGGGTCGGCGCAGCCTGTCCGGCCCGGCCGGCACCTGTCGTCTCACCAGCGACACCTGGCAGGTCACCGTGCGGGTGCACCGGTTGGACACCCGGTACGCCGGGGCGGGCCGGTGGGCGGACGAGTTCCTCGGCGCGCGGCTCAGCCCGCTCGGCGGCGGGCTGCTCGGCATGGCTTCGGACACCCGGGCGTGGCTGGCCCTGCCGGACGGCTGCACGGGTCGGGCCGACCAGGGCGAAGGGCCGACGGTCGTGGACGTCGTCAACGGTGCGGGGAACGCGGGCGACGAGGTCGACGTCCGGGACCGCGCCGTACTGGCCCGCTCGGTGGTCCGCGCGGTCAACGCCCTCACGACTCGGGAGGGTTGCCCCGGTACCGTCCCCGATCCCGTCAAGGACCTGCCCGCGCCCCCCGAGCACCGGGACGAGGCGGCCGACGCGTTCTGCGGGATCAAGGGGCTGCGATTGCCGGGGAAGCGGACGTACGAGGAGTACCGGCCCCTGGTCACCGAGGGCGCGGGCCCGGTCCGCACCTGTGACCGGGGGAACGGCCCGGACCGTCCTGACCTGCGGTTGATGACGGTCTCCGATCCCCGGTTGGCGCAGGTCTTCGACCGGTTGGCCACGGACGCCGGGACGCCCGTGCGGCACGACCGGGGGCGGGGGGTCGTCCGCGCCGACCTGGGGGCGTTCCGGGCCGAGTGCCCCACGGGTCCGGTGGTCTTCCTGGTCGCCGCCGAGGACGGGGAGCGCGCCGGCGACGTCCGTGCCCTGCTGCCCGGCTACGTGCGGGCGGAGGCGGCCCGGGTGGGCTGCGGGGAACTCCGGATCTCGCTGCCGGACGCTTCCGGCTGAGGGCCGCGGGGACGGTGACCCCGGGGTCCGCCCGTCCCGTCCGGCGCATACCGTCCGGTCCGTCCCGTCCGGCGCTTCCCGCCGGGGGCGGACGCGGAGCGGGTCAGGCACTCCGGGAGGAAGTTCCCCGTCAGCGGCCTACACATAAAGAAAAAATGAGAGCACTATGGACATATCGACACATGCGGCGCAAAGGCGCCGCACCCGTTCGATCGCACCGGCGGAACGAAGGAGTCGAGTCCCATGGCCGACGTCTCACATCAGAGGGCGGACATCACCTCCCACCCTGATGCATCCGAAATGCGGGCCCGGTACGAACGCGTACTCGGTGGCCGCGACGTGGCGCTCGTGGACGGACCGGTGTTCCTCGTCGGTCTCTACTGCGCCATCTCCCCGTGGACGGTCCACTTCGCGGCCGGCCAGCCCACCCTGGCGACCCACAACCTGATCGTGGGCATCGCGATCGCGGCGCTGGCCCTCGGGTTCACCGCGATGCCGGCCAGGATGTACGGCCTCAGTTGGGCCATGTGCGCCATGGGCGCCTGGCTGGTCATCGCGCCCTGGGTGGTCGGCAGCAGCCCCGACACCGGTGTCATCCTGAACAACGTCATCGTGGGTGCGCTGACGTTCGTGCTCGGGCTGGTGTGCGTGGGCGCGGCGATGCGGACCGGCCGTCAACAGAAGTGACGGCCGCCCAGTTCCCCGCACCCCACCACTCCCCCGCCACCGGCCGGTCCCGCCGCAGGTGCGGACCGGCCGGTGGCCGCCGCGCGATCCTCAGCTGCGGTGGGACCGGGGCCGGTTCGCGCGGGCGCGGGGCCCTGGGCTACCGTCCGGCAGGACGCCGGGACACGGCTCGTCGGCCCCGGCCCGACGAAGGGACGTACACGCGCATGAACGTCGGTGACCCGGTGGAGGACTTCACGCTCCCGGACGAGACGGGAACCTCCCGTACGCTCTCGCACCTGCTGCTGGACGGTCCGGTGGTGCTGTTCTTCTATCCCGCCGCGATGACGTCGGGGTGCACGGCCGAGGCGTGTCACTTCCGCGACCTGGCGGCCGAGTTCCGGGCGGCGGGCGCCCAGCCGGTCGGGATCAGCGGGGACGCCGTCGAACGGCAGAAGGAGTTCGCGGACCGGCACGCGTTCGGTTACCCGCTGCTCGCCGACCCGGACGGGGCGGTGCGGGAACGGTTCGGGGTGAAGCGCGGGTTCTCGCTCGCGCCGACCAAGCGGGTCACCTTCGTGATCGGCACCGACCGCACGGTCCTGGAGGTGGTGCGCAGCGAGCTGCGGATGAACGTGCACGCCGACCGGGCGCTCGCCGCGGTACGGCAGTGGAGCGCCTGACCCTCAGGGGTCGATGAGGCCGGCCCGGATCGCGTACCGGGTGAGTTCCAGGCGGTCCTTGAGGCCGAGTTTCTGGAGCAGGTTGGCCCGGTGCCGCTCGACCGTCTTGACGCTGATGACCAGCAGGTCCGCGATCTCCTTGGAGGTGTGCCCCTCGGCCACCAGCTTGAGGATCTCCTCCTCGCGCTCGGTGATCGTGCGGGCGGGCAGCCGTTCGCCCGCTCTGACCCGCTCCAGATAGCCGCGCACCAGTGCGGGCACCGCCCCCGGGTGCACGAAGGGCTCGTCGCGCATGGCGGCCCGGCACGCCTCGACCAGGTCCCGGTCGGCGACCGACTTCAGGACGTAGCCGCTCGCGCCGACCTTCAACGCCTCGAAGAAGTACTGCTCGTTGTCGTACATCGTCAGGAAGAGGATGCGCAGGTGGGGCAGGCGCCTGGTGAGTTCCCTGGCCGCCTGGAGGCCCGTCATCCGGGGCATGCCGATGTCGAGGATGGCCAGGTCGACCGGGACCGCCCGGGCCCGGGCCACCGCTTCGGCGCCGTCTCCGGCCTCGGCGACCACCGTCAGGTCGGGCTCGCCGTCGAGGATGAGCCGCACTCCCCTGCGGACGAGGGCGTGGTCGTCGGCGAGGAGGATGCGGGTGGGGGCGCTCCGGGCCCCCGTGGTGGGTCGTCCCGCCGGGGCCGGCGGACGGGCGGACCCCGCGGGTTGCCCGGGTCGGCGGCCCGGCGGTCTGGGGGTGCGGCCGGCGGTGGGCGGTTCGGGGGCGGTCATCGGTCGGATTCCTCCAGCGGTTCGCGGACGCAGAGCAGCACTTCGGTCCCCGGTGCCCCGGGCCGGGGACCCACGGTCAGTTCCGCGCCGATCAACAGGGCGCGTTCCCGCATCCCCCGGATGCCGGCCCCCTCGGGAGCGCCGGCGATGCCGCGACCGTCGTCGAGGACCCGCAGTTCGGTGCGGTCCGGCAGCCGGCGCAGCTCCAGGGTGACGTGCGCAGCGCGGGCGTGGCGGGCGGCGTTGGTCAGGGCTTCCTGTGCGACGCGGTACAGCACGAGTTCCGTGTCGTGGTCGAGACAGGGCGCGGTGTCGGCGGCCCCGGTGAAGCGGGGACGGACGCTCACGTCGTGGTCCGGGAACTCGGCGACCAGGGCGCGCAGTGCGCTGGTGAGACCGAGTTCGTCGAGCACTCCGGGGCGGAGCCTGCGGGCGATGCGCCGGATCTCGTCCAGACTGCCCCGGGTGGCCTCCTGGGCGAGGGAGACCTCTTCCCGCAGCTCGCCGGGCGCCCGGTCGGCGACCCGCTTCAGCTGGAGGAGGACGGCGGTCAGGGTCTGCCCCACCTCGTCGTGCAGTTCCTGGGCGACGCGCTGGCGCTCGTCCTCCTGCGCGGAGAGCACCAGGGCCGTGCTGCTGGCCCGATCGTGTTCGAGCCGGTCCAGCATGGTGTGGTAGGTGCCGATCAACTCGGCCATCTCGGCGGGGCCGGTGACCGGGGGGCGCCCACCGGGGCGCAGCAGGTCGGCGGTGGCCATGGCCCGGTTGAGGCGGCCGAGCGGGGCGAGGCCGATGCGCAGGATGACGGCGCTGACGACGAGCATCAGGGCGAGGCCCGCCACGACGGCGAGCGCTTCGCCCGGCAGCACCGGCGTGGAGACCGTCACCGGGCCCAGCAGCAGGACGGCGGCCACGACCAGCATGGCGGCGTTCAGCAGGAAGATCCGCCAGAACAGCGACACGCTCCCCGTACCTTTCTCGTACGTGCGCGTGGCGGTCCACCCGCCACGGCCCCCGGACCCGCGGCGCGGACCTCTCCCCCGCCAGTCTCGCCCACCGGTCGGGATACCGTCCATCCGTGGTGACACCCATGTCCGCGGTGCCGTGCTGATGGCAGCATGGGGCGGCTCCGCGGGCCCCCTCCCGAGCCGACCGGTCGCACGGACGACATCGCGTTCGACGGACCGGTGGGCGGGGACGGGCGGACCGCATGATCGAATTCAAGCCACACGCATCAACGCATCAACAGAGAAACGACAACGAGGGGGGACAGGCTGTGCCTGCTCCACGGATGCGGACGACGCCCCTGCCGGGGATCGGCGTCCAGTACGACCTGACGACACGGGAGCATCGGCACCTGTCGGTGGTGGCCCACCGGGACGGCACCCGCACGGTGAACGTCTACCGCTCGGACGACCCCGACGCCTGCGCGCACTCGCTGCACCTGTCCGGTGCCGAGACGGCCTCCCTGATCGACGCGCTGACCCCGGAGCACCACAGCTCCAGTCTGCTGCACACCACCGACCTGGGCCTGGTGGCCGAGCGGATCGAGCTCGCCGCGGTGTCCGCGTGGAACGGCAAGGTGTTGGGCGACACCCGGATCCGCACCGATACCGGCGCTTCGGTCGTCGCCGTGCTGCGGCGGTCCGGGGCGATACCCTCCCCGACGCCCGACTTCCGGCTCGCGGGCGGCGACACCCTGATCGTGATCGGCACCCGTGAGGGTGTCGAGGCGGCGGCGACGATTCTCGGGCAGGAGTGAGCGCGTGCATTCTGCGGTCCTGCTGATCGAGTTCGGTGCGATCATCCTCGCCCTGGGGCTGCTCGGACGCATAGCGGGCAGACTCCGCTTCTCGCCGATACCCCTCTACCTGCTGGCGGGGCTCGCCTTCGGGCAGGGCGGGTTGCTGCCGCTCGGGGCGAGCGAGGAGTTCATCGCGACCGGGGCCGAGATCGGGGTGATCCTGCTCCTGCTGATGCTCGGCCTGGAGTACACGGCGAGCGATCTGGTGTCGAACCTGAAGACGCAGTACCCGGCGGGTGCCGTGGACTTCGCGCTGAACGCCCTGCCCGGGGCCGCCGCCGCGCTGCTGCTGGGCTGGGGTCCGGTGGCCGCCGTGGTGCTGGGCGGCGTGACGTGGATCTCCTCGTCCGGAGTGATCGCCAAGGTACTGGGCGACCTGGGCCGGGTCGGCAACCGGGAGACTCCGGTGATCCTCAGCGTGCTGGTCCTGGAGGACCTGGCGATGGCGGTCTACCTGCCGATCGTGACGGCGCTGGTGGCCGGGGTCTCCCTCGCGGCGGGCAGCGTGACGCTGGCGATCGCACTGGGGGTCGCCGGTCTGGTGCTGTTCGTCGCGGTGCGCTACGGACGGGTGATCTCGCGGTTCGTGTCCAGCGACGACCCGGAGAAGCTGCTGTTGGTGGTGCTCGGTCTGACGATCCTGGTCGCGGGCATCGCGCAGGAGCTCCAGGTGTCGGCGGCGGTCGGCGCGTTCCTGGTGGGCATCGCCCTGTCCGGCGAGGTCGCCGAGGGCGCCCACACCCTGCTGAGTCCGCTGCGGGACCTGTTCGCCGCGGTGTTCTTCGTCTTCTTCGGGCTGCACACGGACCCGGCGAGCATTCCGCCGGTGCTGGTGCCGGCGCTCGCCCTGGCCGTGGTCACGGCCGGCACGAAGATCGCGACCGGCTACTGGGCGGCGAAACGCGCCGGAGTCGGGGTGAAGGGCCGTTGGCGGGCGGGCGGCACGCTCGTGGCGCGCGGCGAGTTCTCCATCGTCATCGCGGGTCTCGCGGTGGCGGCCGGCGTCGAACCGTCGCTCGGCCCGCTGGCCACCGCGTACGTCCTCATCCTGGTGGTGATCGGTCCGGTGACCGCCCGCTTCACCGAGCCGGTCGCGGCACGTGTCACCGCGTACCTGCGGGAGCGGCGCGGAACGGAGCCGCCGCTGGCGGACGGTACCGGTGACGCGTGCGACGCTCCGGGCGGCGCACCCGAGCAGCCGGTGGCCCTGTCGAAGGCACCGGACTCCGCACCCGGGGTGGAACGGTCCTCGGCCCTGGAATGAGCGCCAGGGGTGTCCGTCCGCGCGGACGGGCACCCCACGGGCCCGGGTGCGGTCCCTGGGACCGCTCCCGCGGCTACCGTGGCGGCGATATCCGCCGGTAGGCCGTGCGGGCATGGACCACCCGGCCGACCAGGGTGCCGGTGAGCGCGGCGCCCGCCAACAGGGACATGCGTTGGAGGTCCACGGAAGGGCTCCAGGTCAGCACCCCGGCGGGCGGAATCCCGAAGGCGTTGAAGAACAGCCAGCACAGGCAGGCGATGCCGGGGACGGCCCCGAGCCGGGCCCGGGTGCCGAGCACCGCGGCGAGCACGGACAGGGCCGCGAGGTGCACCAGCGGCTCACCGGGCCCGGCCACCTGGTTGAGTCCGCCGACCAACAGGGCCGAGCCGAGGACTGCGCCCGTCCACACGCGCGGTGTCGCCAGCGGTTCGGGGACCGCTCTCGCTCCGGCACTCAGCAAACGCCACTGCACGTGTCCGCCCTCCTCGCCGTCCCCACTGCCCCTACCCCCCTGACGTACGACGCATCCGGGCGTCCGACCGGCCGGTCAGCCCGCGCGCCCGACGGGCACCGCCGTTGCCGTCCCGCGGTGCCGGGCCAGTAGCTTACGGTCCATGGTTCTTCAGATCAGCGCCACCAATCCCGAGCACCCGGCCCTCCTCCTCGACCTGCCCTGGGACGTCCCCCTCGAACACTGGCCCGAGGAACACCTAGTGGCGTTGCCACGCGGCATCTCCCGGCACGTGGTCCGTTACGCGCGGGCGGGAGACGAGGTGGTCGCGGTCAAGGAGCTGGCCGCCAGACCGGCGCTGCGCGAGTACGAACTGCTCCGCGTCCTGGACCGGCTGGGCATACCCGGGGTCGACCCGCTGGCCGTGGTCACCGGCCGGACGGACACCTCGGGCGAACCCCTGGAGCCGGTGTTGATCACCCGCCATCTGAAGGGTTCGCTGCCGTACCGGTCGATGTTCGAGACGACGATGCGGCCCTCCACCATGGGCCGCCTGATGGACGCGCTGGCCGTGCTGCTGGTGCGGCTGCACCTGGCCGGCTTCGCGTGGGGCGACTGCTCCTTGTCGAACACCCTGTTCCGACGGGACGCGGGCGCGTTCGCGGCGTACCTGGTGGACGCCGAGACCGGGGAGCTGCACGAGCGCCTCAGCAACGGTCAGCGCAGCTACGACGTGGACCTGGCCCGGGTGAACATCGCCGGTGAGCTGATGGACCTGGAGGCGGCGGGGGCGCTGCACCCCTCGGTGGACCCGGTGGAGTTCGGCACGACGATCTGCGGACGGTACGAGGAGCTGTGGACCGAGCTGACCCGACGGTCGGTGTACCCGGTCGGCAAGCGGCACTACATCGACCGGCGGATACGTCGGCTCAACGACCTCGGGTTCGACGTCGCCGAGATGCAGATCAGCCAGGGCGACGTGGGCGACACCGTCACCTTCGTGCCCAAGGTGGTCGACGCGGGTCACCACCAGCGCCAACTGCTGCGGCTGACCGGCCTCGACACCGAGGAGAACCAGGCCCGGCGGCTGCTCAGTGACCTGGAGAGCTGGATGGCGACCCAGGACGACTACGCGCCCGGGGACCCCCTGGGGGCGCGTCCCGAGGTCCTGGCCCACCGCTGGGTGCGTGAGGTGTTCCGGCCCACCGTCCGGTCCGTTCCGCTGGAGATCCGGGGGCAGTTGGACCCGGCGCAGATCTTCCACGAGTTGCTGGAGCACCGCTGGAGCATGTCGGAGCGCGCCCAGCACGACGTGGGGCTCGACGCGGCGGCGAGGGACTACGTCGACAACTGGCGCCCCCCGGTGATGGAGAGCGCCCCCGAAGCGGAGTGAACGGGTACCGCCGCGACGCGCGGCCCACCGTTCAGGAGGCCGCGCGCACCATCCTCAACTGGCCGATCTCGGCGACGTTCTTCATGAGTTCCGCGTTCACCCACGCCAGCAGGTGGGCCACCGTGTAGGTGGGGTCGTCGGGCACCGGGTAGGACGCCGGCACGTCGAGGTCGGCGTCGCCGAGCCCGTCGAGCAGGGTCGTCCACTGTCCGTGCAGCCCCCGCAACCAGCCGATGGCGGCGTCGCCGTCGCCGGGCCAGGTGACCTCGGTACGGTCCCGGGGAGTGCGCCCGTGCACGTGGTCGAGGGCGGTGGACCACCACCAGCCGATGTGCCAACTCAGCCAGCCGATGGTGGGCACGGGGACGGGATCGGGCTCGACGTCCGCCCAGTCGGGCACCCAGGAGCCGTCCTCGGCGGGCCGGACGTTCCAGCTGAGGGGGGCGGGCTCGGCGAGGAAGTCGCCCGGTTCCAGCCGCTCCAGGTGGTACGCGAAGAGGGACCAGGTCAGGTCGAACTGCCAACGCAGCACAGCGATTCGGTTCACGGTCACCGACTGACCCAAGCACAGGGCGGGGGCCGGTGAAACGGATTTTCCGGTGACCAGCCGACGGGGCCGCGTGGTCGCCGCCCGGCCCCGTCGGTCGGGCGTCCCCTACCAGCCGTCGCGGGCGGCGCGTTCGTCCTCCGGCTCGACCAGGTGGACGGCGGCCTCCTCGGCGGAGGCCGCCGCACCGTCGATGCCGACGTCCTGGGCGACCAGGTCACCGACGGTGTTCTCGTGGGCGCCCTCGTCGGGGGCGACCAGACGGCCGGCGCGGGCCGCGCCGACTTCGCCGTCCCGCGGTTCGCCGTCGGTATCGACGGTGTCACCGATGCCGTCCCCCTCGGGTTCCCGCACGTCCGGCAGCTCCTCGGCCAGCCGCTCGTCCAGGGTCTCGCCGCGCAGCTGATCGGCGAAGGTCAGGTCCTCCCGGTCGACGGCGCGCGGGCGGTCGGGCGGGGAGTAGCCCCGGTCCAGCGGGTCGTCGACGCCGTCGGCGACGAGGGTGTCCGCCGCGTCGAGCAGCCCCTCGTCGTCCTGCACCTCGGACCCGTCGGGCTGATAGACGTCATCGCCGCGGGCGTTGTCGCGGTCCATGTCTTCCATCGTCCACCCGCGTCCCCGTTCCGCACCCCGGGCCGTGCCCCGGCCGCTGGGCCATGCCCCGGACGGCGACACGAAAGTTCACCTCGTCTTCCCCTATTGACTAGGGACATCCCTGTACCTACATTCCTCATGTCCATAGTTGTCCACGTACAAAGTGCGGTGCATCGATGAAGATCGCTGTTGTCGGCAGCTACGGCGCCGGTCTCACCATGAGGGTCCCGAGGTCACCGGTCGCGGGCGAGACCCTGTCCGGCGGAACCTTCGATTCCGGCCCCGGCGGCAAGGGCAGCAACCAGGCCATCGGCGCCGCCCGGCTGGGCGCCGACGTCGCCCTGCTGACCGCCCTCGGGGACGACGACTTCGGCCGCGCCGCCCGGGCGCTGTGGCGGGCGGAGGGGGTGCGCGCCGACCACGTGGTGACCACGGCGGCGCCGACCATGGTCGGTTTCATCCTGGTCGAGCCCTCGGGCGAGAACCGCATCGTCATCGCACCGGGCGCCCTCGACGAACTCGGCGCGGACGCCGTCGAGGCGTTCCGCGGGGAGATCGCCGCCGCCGACGTCCTGGTGGTGTCGATGGAGATCCCCGAGGAGGCCGTGGCCGCCGCCCTGCGCACCGCCCGCGCGACGGGCACCCGGACCCTGCTGAACCCCGCGCCCGCCCGACCGCTGGGCGACGACCTGTGGCCGCTCATCGACGTGATCACCCCGAACCAGACCGAGGCCCCCGTCCTCCTCGGTCTCGACCCCGGGCACGGCCTGACCGACGAGGACCTGGTGCGCGCCCTGCGGGAACGCACCGGCGCGGTCGCCGTGCTCACCCGGGGCGGCGCGGGGGCCCTGATCGCCCGGGAGGACACCGTGACGGCGACCCCGCCCTCCCCGGTCGGCTCCGTCGTCGACACCACCGGAGCCGGGGACGCGTTCACCGCCGCGCTCGCCGTCCGACTCGCCGCGGGCGACGCCCCCGAGCGGGCCGTGCGGTACGCCGCCGCCGCGGGCGCCCACGCCGTCACCGTGGCCGGGGTCGTCCCCGCCCTGCCCACCCGAGACCAGCTAGCCGCCCGGATTGGAACCGCCCCGTGACCTCAACGACCTCGACCCCCGCCCCGGCGCGGGAGTTCGCGCTCCCGCTGCGCAGACTGCTGCACGCCCGCGAGGCGGGCGTGTTCGCCGCACTGGTCCTGCTCTTCCTGCTCGGCACCGTCCTCACCCCCGGGTTCGCGCAGTCCGACAACCTGCTGTCGGTCGGTCAACAGATCGCCCAGATCGGCATCATGGCCGTCGGCGTGACGTTCGTGATCGTCAACGGGGAGATCGACCTCTCGGTCGGCTCGACGTACGCGCTGTCGGCGATCTCGACCGGCATGCTGATCTCGGACGGCTGGGCCTGGCCGCTCGCCATGGGGACCGGGCTCGCCGTGGGAGCGCTGGCCGGCCTGCTCAACGGGCTCGCCGCGGTGGTGCTCGGCGTGCCCTCGTTCATCGTCACGCTGGGAACGCTCAGCGTCTTCCGCGGGATCGCCCTGTTGATCTCGGACGGCGCCCCGATCTCGCTCAGTTCCTCGCAGTCCGGCGTCGCCGAGTTCAACCTGCTCGGTCAGGGCGAGTTGTTCGGCGTCATCCCGATGCAACTGGTGTTCTTCGCCGCCGTCGCCGCGATCGGCGTGGTGCTGCTGGCCCGCTCCCGATTCGGCTTCAACTCCTACGCGGTCGGCGGTAACCGCGAAGCCGCCCGGCTGGTCGGCGTCCACGTCAACCGGGTGAAGCTGACCGCGTTCGTCTTGTCCGGCTTCACCGCCGGCCTCGCCGGAGTGCTCGGGCTGTCGTTCCTCTCCTACGTCCAGGGCGTCACCGGACAGGGGCTCGAACTCACCGTGATCTCCGCGGTCATCATCGGCGGCGCGGCCCTGTTCGGCGGCTCCGGCACCATGTGGGGCACCGTCATCGGCGTCGCCTTCATCGGACTGCTCCAGAACATCCTGAACATCCGGGGGATCTCCTCCTTCTGGCAGACCGTCGTCACCGGTCTGGTCATCGTCGCCGCCGTCGCCGCCGACACCTGGCAGCGCAGACGCAAGTCCCGCGCCTGACACCCCCGTTCTCCCCCGCTCGACACCGGACCGTCCTGACCGCCCCCACGGAGGACACCGCCGCGCCCGCCGCGCACCGTCCCACCCGCGCGCCGCGCCCGGCACCACTGACCACTCCCCCCCCGCACGACAAGGAAGTCCTGCCATGTCCCGTCGCACCCCTGCGTGCAGAGGTCTCCTCGCGCTCGCCACCGTCACCGCCGCCCTCGCCGTCACGGCGTGCGGCGCCGTCCAGCCCGCCGACGGCGGCGGCCATGACGACGGCTCGTTCACGCTCGCCCCGTACATCCAGGAGCGCGTCGACGACGGCGAGCCGATGCGCGTCAAGCTGAGCTACCACGACCCCTCCCTCGCGTTCGCGACACCGATCACCGCGGGCATGAAGAAGGCCGCCGCCGAGTTCGGCGCCGAGACCGCCCTGATCGGCCCCACCGGCGGGGACGCGGCCCAACAGGTCTCCGAGATCCAGACCCTGATCCAGCAGAAGGCCCTCGACGGGCTCGCCGTCTCCTCCGCCTCCAGCGACGCCCTGAAGCCGGTGATCTCCCAGGCGTACCGGGCGGGCGTCCCGGTGATCTCGTTCAACACCGACAACCCCGACTCCCAGCAGATGGGCTTCGTCGGCCAGGACCTCAAGGGCTCCGGGAAGGCGCAGGCCGAACGGCTGGTCAAGGAGCTGGGCGCGAAGGGCTCGACGAAGAGCGGCACGGTGGTCGTCTTCTCCGTGGACACCGGGGCGGGCTGGTCGCACGACCGGTTCGGCGGTTTCGAGGAGGGCCTCGCGGGCAGCGGTCTGAAGGTCGTCGGACCGGTCAACGTCGGCAACGAGCCCAGCGCCGCGTACAACACCGTCGAGTCGACGATGTCCGGTCAGCAGGACGTGGTCGCCGTCGCCGGGCTCGACTGCTGCTCCACCACGGCCGCCGCCAAGTGGGTGGCGGGCTCCGCCGACCGGGACGACGTCGTGGTCGGCGGCTTCGACCTGCTGCCGCAGACCGCGGAGTACCTCACCCAGGGCGTCGTCGACTTCACCATCAGCCAGAACCCGACCGAACAGGGCTACCAGGCCGTGAAGGTGCTCCACGACTTCCTCACCGACGGCACCGGGGTGCAGGGCGTGAACACCGGCGCGCAGTTCGTCACGCGGGACAACCTCGCCTCCGCCACGGTGGAGAAGTGATGGCCGCCGCCCAGGACGCCCCCGCGGCCCCCTTCGCCGTCAGCGTGCGCGGACTGTCCCGCAGCTTCGGCCCGGTGCGGGCGCTGTCCGACGTGTCGTTCGACGTGCGGCCCGGCGAGACCACCGCACTGCTCGGCGAGAACGGTGCCGGCAAGTCGACGCTCCTCAAGATCCTCGCCGGACTGCAACCGCCCAGCGACGGCACCGTCACCGTCTTCGGCGAGCGGGTCACCACGTACTCCCCCAGCGCCCTGCTCGACCGGTACGGCGTGGCGATCGTCCCGCAGGAACTCTCCCTGCTGCCCGACCGCAGCGTGGCCGAGAACGTGCTGAGCGGAGTGGAACCCGGCACCCGCTGGTTCCCCTCCCGGCGCCGCATGGTCGAACGCACCCGGGAGCTGCTGGCCGAACTCGACCTCGCCCTCGACCCCACCGCCCCCGTACGCACGCTGGACCTCGCCACCCAACAACTGGTCGTGGTCGCCCGGTCCATCGCCCGGGGCTGCCGCGTACTGATCCTCGACGAGCCGACGGCGATGCTCACCCCCGCCGAGGCCGAGCGGCTGTTCGCCCTGATGGACCGGCTCAAGGCGGCGGGGACGACGATGCTGTACGTCTCCCACCGGATGCCGGAGGTCTTCCGGCTGGCCGACCGGATCGAGGTCCTGCGCGACGGCAGCCACGTCGCCTCCTGGCGCGGCACCGACACCACGCCGGACCGGGCGGTGGCCGCGATGGTCGGCCGTGAACTCGGCGGCTTCGACCGGCGCGCGGCCCCGCCCGTCGACCCCGCGACGGCGCCCGCCCTGCGGGTACGGGAGCTGAGCGGCCGACGGCACCGGGACGTCACGTTCGACCTACGGCCCGGGGAGATCCTGGGGGTCGCGGGCCTGCCCGACTCCGGCCGGGTGGAACTGCTGCACAACGTCTTCGGCGGCGACCGGGGCACCGGCGGCACCGTCGAACTGCTCGGCCGGCCCTACGCACGGCGCGACCCGATCGCCAGCGTCGAGCGCCGGCTGGCCTTCGTGCCGGGCGAACGACGGGCCCAGGGCCTGCTGAGCACGATGAGCGTGGGCGAGAACGTCGGCGTACTGACCGCGAAGGCGTTCAGCCGCTTCGGGTTGATCCGCCGGGGGGCCTTCGACCGGCGGGCCGCCGAGCAGGCCGAACGGCTGCGGGTGAAGACCGCGACCCTGGACCAGCCCATCACCAGCCTGTCGGGCGGCAACCAGCAGAAGGCCGTCCTCGGTCGTTGGCTCGCCATCGACCCGGGCGTACTGATCCTCGACGAACCGACCCGCGGCGTGGACGTCGGCGCCAAGGCCGAGATCTACGAGCAGTTGTTCGCCCTCGCCGACCGGGGGCTCGCCATCCTCTGTTCCTCCTCCGACCTGCCCGAACTGCTCGCCCTCACCGACCGGATCGCGGTGATGAGCGAGGGCCGGCTCGTCGCGGTGGTCGACGCCGCGTCGGCCACGGAGGAGTCCCTCATGACCCTGGCGACGGGCGCCGCGGTCGCGCCGGCCCGCTGACGCACCCCCGTCGCCCCCACCCACCCGAAAGGAACCGTCCGATGAAGCGCACCGGCATCCTCCACGCCGAACTGAGCGGGGCGCTCGCCACGCTCGGCCACACCGACCTGTTGTTGGTCGTCGACGCCGGCTTCCCCGTCCCGCGCGACGCCCACCGGATCGATCTGGCGCTCGCCGAGAACCTCCCCGACCTGCGTACCGTCCTCGCCCTGATCGCCGACGAACTGGTGGTGGAGGGCGTGGTGCGGGCGGAGAACGTCCCCAGCCACCATCCGCGGCTCGACTCCTGGCTGCACGAGCGCTTCGCCGGCGCCGAGTTCACGACCCGCCCGCACGCCGAAGTACTGGGCCGGTTGGCCCGCGAGGCGAAGGTCGTCGTCCGGACCGGGGCCTTCGAGCCCTGGGGCAACATCGGCCTGTACTGCGGTGTCGACGCGCCCCGGTGGTTCGGCGGGGAGGGCGTCGTGGTGCCCGAGGAGTACGCGTCCCGGATCTGACCCTCCCACCCCCGGGCGGGCGCGATCCGCCCGACCCGGACCCCGGCGGACCCCCGCCACCGACCCCTCACTGTTGTCCGTCCACCGCGACAAGGAGACACCCCGTGTCCGACACCCTCACCAGCCCCGCCGAACTGGCCCTCACGCCCGCGGAGTTGGCGCCCTACATCCAACACACCAAGATCGAGTCGAACGCCACCCGGGACGACATGGTCGCCCACGCCCGGGAAGCGGCCCGGTACGGCTTCAACGCGGCGATGGTCCCCGCCTCCTGGGTGCCCGTCGTCGCCGCCGAGCTGCGCGGCACCGGAATCGGCATCGCGTCGGCCCTCGACTTCCCGACGGTCGGCGTCATGACCAGCGCCGGCAAGGCGGCCGAGGCGGCCGAGATCGCCCGGCTCGGCGCGACCCAGCTCGACATGGGCGTACAGATCGGCTGGCTCAAGAGCGGGATGTACGACGAGTTCCGCGAGGACATCGCGGGCGTCGTCCGCGCCTCGGGACTGCCCGTCAAGGTCATGCTCGAACTGCCGCTGCTCACCGAAGAGGAGCGGGAGACCGCCGTCGAACTGGCCATGGAAGCCGGCGTATCATACCTGAAGAACGCCAGCAGCGGTCAGCTCGAAACCGCGAACCCGACGAGTGTTCGCTACCTTGTCGACCGGGCCCGCGACGGCGTCCAGGTGAAGGCGTCCGGTTCCATCAAGCACGCGCAGCAAGCACGGGAACTGTTGCACGCCGGTGCGGTGCTCCTCGGCACCAGCGCCGGGGTGGAGATCGTCACCGACACCGCCGACGAGTCGACCACCAGCTACTGACCCGCCGCCGTGCCCCGGCGTCCGTGCGACGCCGGGGCACGGCGCTCCCCCCGGAAAGGAGACGCCGCACCGTGACGGCCGACGAAGCCGGTCTGCCCGACATCCGGCGTGATGTCCCCACCGCGATCCACACCCAGATCTCGGAACACATCCGCCTGCGGATCGCGAGCGGCCAGTGGCCCGCCCACTACCGGCTCAAGAGCGAACCGGAACTCGCCCAGGAGTTCGGGGTCAGCCGGGGCACCCTGCGGCGCGCCCTGGTGACCCTCATCGAGGAGGGCTTGCTGCGGCAGGTGCGCGGGCGCGGGACGTTCGTCACCTCCACCGTCATCGAACCCGCCATCGCCCAGAAGCTGAGCACCCTCTCCGAGGACTTCGCCAGCCAGGGCGTGGTGACCTCCACCGTGGTGCGGGAGTGCGCGCTGATCACCCCGCCCCGTCCCGTCGCCGCGCTGCTCGACGTCCCGCCGGCCACCCGCGTGCTCCGGCTGGTGCGGGTGCGCAGCACCGCGGACGGGCCGGTCGCCCTGCTGTTCAACTTCGTGCGCACCGATCTCGCGCCGGGCATCGAGGGGTCGGACTTCACCGACTCCAGCCTCTTCGGCGTCCTGGAGAACACCTACGGCCTGAAGATCGCGACGGCCCGCCGCACGTTCTCCGCCGAGGCCGCCTCGACGGAGGTCGCCCAGGCCCTGTCACTGGCCCCGGGCAGTCCGGTCCAGTACCTCCAGCAGGTCACCTATCTGGCGGACGACCATCCGGTGGAGTATTCGGACGTCTGGATCCACAGCGGTCGGCTGCGCGTGACGTCCCTGCTGCTGCGCAGGTAGCGGGCCCGGCCCCGAAGGCGCGGCCCGGGCAGCGCCGGGCGGGCATACCCTGGTACGGGGGACGCCTCGGAGGTCTGGGGGTCGCCATGATCCAGGAGCTGATAGGGGCGGCCGTGGGGCTCGCGGGTGTCGCGGGCGTGTACACGGCTGCCGCCGCCCGGGTCGTCAAGCAGTACGAGCGGGGCGTGGTGCTGCGCCTGGGACGGCTGTACGGCGGGGTGCGCGAGCCCGGTTTCACCATGGTGGTCCCGGTGGTGGACCGACTGCACAAGGTGAACATGCAGATCATCACGATGCCGGTGCCCGCCCAGGAGGGCATCACCCGGGACAACGTGACGGTGCGGGTGGACGCGGTGGTCTACTTCCGGGTGGTGGACGCCGCCAACGCGATCATCCGGGTCGAGGACTACCGGTTCGCGGTGTCCCAGATGGCGCAGACCTCGTTGCGTTCGATCATCGGCAAGAGCGATCTGGACGACTTGCTGTCGAACCGCGAGAAGCTCAACGAGGGCCTGGAGCTGATGATCGACAGCCCGGCCGTCGGCTGGGGCGTGCAGATCGACCGGGTGGAGATCAAGGACGTGTCGCTGCCCGAGACGATGAAGCGTTCGATGGCGCGCCAGGCGGAGGCCGACCGTGAGCGGCGGGCCCGGGTCATCAACGCCGACGCCGAGCTCCAGGCGTCCAAGAAGCTCTCCGAGGCGGCCGGGGTGATGTCCAAGGAGCCCGCGGCGCTCCAGTTGCGGCTGCTCCAGACCGTGGTCGCGGTGGCCGCCGAGAAGAACTCCACGCTGGTGCTGCCGTTCCCGGTGGAGTTGCTCAGGTTCCTGGAACGGGCCCAACGCACCCCCGAACCCGCCTCGCCCGACCCGCCGTCCGGGGACGGGGGCGGGGGCGAAGACACGCACGGGGTCGGCGAGGGCGGCGGGGAGCCGCGGGAACTCCCCGCTACCAAGCGACGGGAAGGACCCGCGGACCGCGGATGAACCCCTTGCTCTGGAAGGGGACGTCCTCGGGGGCCACGGCCAGCCGTAGGTCCGGGAAGCGGGACAGCAGGGTGGACACCATCACCTCGGACTCCATCCGCGCCAGCATCGCCCCCATGCAGTGGTGCGGGCCGTGGCCGAAGGACAAGTGTGCGGTGCCCTGCCGGTCGAAGTCGACGGTGTCGGGATCGTCGAAGACCTCGGGGTCGCGGTTGGCCGCGAGGTAGGACGCGTAGACCGCCTCGCCCGCACGGATCGACGCTCCGCCGACCTCGACGTCCTCGGTGGCGATCCGGGGCAGGCCGACGCCGTTGCGGTGCGGGATGTGCCGGATCAACTCGTCCACCGCCTGCGGCAGGTCCTGCGGGTGGGCGCGCAGCCGGGCCATCAGCTCCGGGCGGGTCAGCAGCACGAACACCATGTTGGCGCTGTTGTAGCGGACCGCGTGGGCGCCGCTGACCAGGATCGCCGTGGCCAGCGAGACGGCCTCGGCCTCGGTGATGTCCCCGGCCCCCATCGCCTCGGCGAGCGCTCCGGCCAGGTCGTCGGAGGGCTGGTCCCGCCGGGCGTGGAGCAGTTCCACGATGAACGCGGTGACGCGCGCCTTGGCCTCGTTGCCGGCCTTCGGGGTGGTCATCGACAAGATGACGTCGCCCCAGCCGACGAGCCCGTCGCGGTCGTCGCGCGGCACGCCGAGCAGGTCGCAGACGACGGCGAGCGGGACCGGTGCGTGCAGGTGCTCCATCAGGTCGGCCGGGGAGCCGTGTTCCTCCATGCGGTCGAGGAAGGTGTCGCAGGTCTCTTGGGCGAGCGGTCGCAGCCGCTTCATGGCCTGTCCCGTGAACGCCTTCTGCACGCTCTTGCGCAAGCGGCTGTGGTAGGGCGGGTCGGCGTAGTTGAGGCCGGCGGTGGAGGCGACCCGGTGGCCCGACATGCCGGTGACGGTCGTCTCGGTGAGGGCGGTCCGGCTGAACCGCGGGTCGGAGGTGACGAACTTGACGTCCTCGTAGCGGGTGACCAGCCAGGCCTCGTGGCGGTCCCCCGCGAAGGGCAGGGTGATCCGGGCGACCCCCTCCCCGTGCAGCACGTCGGACAGGAGCGGGTCGAAGGTGAGCGCCGGGAGGTCGTCGACGGCCCAGTCGCGCACGGGGTGCTCGGCCGGGCGACCGGGCGGCGGGCTCGGGTGGGCCGACCCGGCGGGAGAAGCGGTCGGGGCGGTGTCGCTGGGCCGGTAGGTCATCGTCGTCGTTCTCCCCGGGTCGGGTGCCGCCGCCGTCCGGCACGCGGGTGCGCACCGTCCCGTGCGGCGCGCGGGTGCGGGCCCGGGGGAGGCGCGCGGCGACCCGACGCCCGGGCCCCTGGTCACGTCGATGGCTTCCCGCTCGGGCACCCGTCCGACGCCTCCCGCTCCGCCCGCCGCCCGAACGGAGCAGACGCCCCGGCGACCCGGGGGCCGACCGCACGGCGGCCGTGGCACGATGCCGGGGCGCGGGCCGACGCCCGTGGCGTGGTGCTTTCGAGTCGTGGGGAGGACGTCGGTGAGCCGGAGCGTGGGGGTGGCGGTGCTGGGCGCCGGCCGCATGGGCGCCGATCACGTACGGCGGATCGACCGGGTCACCCCCGGCGCGCGGGTGGTGGCGGTGGCCGATCCGGACGCGGAGCGGGCGCGGAGCGCCACGGCGGGGATCGACGACGTGGTCGTGCACACCGATCCGCTCGGCGCCCTGGACGCGCCCGGGGTGGACGCCGTGCTGGTGGCCTCCCCGGACGAGGCGCACGAGGAGGCGGTGCTGGCGGCGTTCGCGCGCGGGCTGCCGGTGCTGTGCGAGAAGCCGCTGGCCACCGGGGCCGAGGCGGCGCTGCGGGTGGTGGCGGCCGAGGAACGGCTCGGCCGCCGGCTGCTGCGGCTCGGCTTCATGCGGCGCAGCGACAGCGAGTACCTGCGGCTGCGGGAGGTGCTGCGCTCGGGGCGGCTGGGGCGGCCCCTGATGGTGCACTGCGTGCACCGCAATGTGTCGTCGCCGCCCGGATTCACCTCGCAGATGCTGGTCAGCAGTTCGGTGGCGCACGAGATCGACGCGGCGCGCTGGCTGCTCGGGGAGGAGGTCGTGGCCGTGACGGCGTTGCGGCCGCGCCCGTCGGGGTTCGCACCGGCCGGGTTGGCCGATCCCCAGTTCGTGCTGTTCGAGACCGAGGGCGGGGTGCTGGTGGACGTGGAGGTCTTCGTGAACAGCGGTTTCGGCTACCAGGTGCGGTGCGAGGCGGTCTGCGAGCGGGGAGCGGTACGGATCGGCGCGGAGCCGGGGCCCGTGGTGGAGTCGGCGGCGGGTGCGGTGCGGGAGGTTCCGCAGGACTTCCTGCCGCGCTTCGCGGATGCGTACGACCGGGAGGTGCGGTCCTGGGTGGCGGACGTCCGGGCGGGCCGCACGACGGGCGCGAGCGCCTGGGACGGGTACACGGCGGCGCTGGTCGCCGAGGCGGGGGTCCGGGCCGGGCGGACGGGGAGCCGGGTCACCCTGACGCCGCCGGAGCGACCGGCGCTGTACGCGCCACGGGAGTGAGGCGGGACCGGAACGGGTGCGAGGGCGGGGCGCTTCGGACGGACCGCACACCCATGGCATATGTGATTCACGCCACGCAACCCACGGTAACCCGACATTGCCCCGCAATCACCCAACGGGGCCATTTGCTGCATATCGCATTCGCGCATGCGATCGATGACCCCGCGTCACCAGCCAAACGCACGGAGTGGGAGACTGGAGCGCCCTCACGGTCGACACAGGGAACGGGGCCACCTGTATCGCCTTAGGCATATGCCTTGCGCAACCCCCTCTCGGGTGTTGCCAAATCCCTTACGGCACCTGCCGCGCTGTGCGACAGTCGTACCCGGTCCTCCCGCTCGTCCTGGCCGTACCGTTCCCTCTCCGGAGTACGTCATGCCACCCCATGTCTTCGCGGACCGCGTCGCAGACCCGTCACCCCCGCCGCATGACCCGGTCGACTCGCTGATCACGCAGACCCGCCGACTGCGGGGGGACATCAACGCGGTGCGCCGCGGCACCCCTCCCGGAGACGAGTCCCTAGCGCGGTGGCGGCGGGCCCTGTGCGACCTGGCCCTGCGCCACCTGGGCGACCTGGACGGACACCTCGCCCAACTGCGCGAGGGACCGCCGGACGTCCGGAGCACCCCGGACCGCGGCACGCCCAGCGTCCTGACCCCTGCGGGCCGACACCCCGGCACCGAGCGCCGCCCCGGCTCCCCGCTCGCCCGCGCGGGTGGCGCGGAGTGGAACCTCCTCACCGACGAAGCCGTCTGGACCGGTGAGTTGTACGCGATCCTCGGCCTCGACCCGTCCACCCCACCGCTCACCCTCGACGAACTCCCCTCGCTGGTCCACCCCGAGGACCAACCGCTGCTCACCGCGATGGTCACCGGCTGCCTGATCGACGGCAAACCCCTCGACGGCGAGTTCCGGATCGCCCGCCCCGACGGCACCGAGCGCACCGTCCACATGGCCGGGGAACCCGTCCTCGACGTCGACGGCAGCACCGCCGCCATGTGGGCCGTGGTGCGCGACGTCACCGAACTACGGCGCAGCGAACGGGACGTGCGCCGCACTCGCGAGTCCCTGCACCACGAGGACCACGTCGAACGGGCCGCCCACCAGGTGGCCGTCGCCCTCCAGGAAGCCGTGCTCCCGCCGTGGGGCGGGCCCCTGCGCTACCCGCGCCGGGGCCCGGGGCTCGACCTGGCCGCCCACTACCTGCCGTCCTCGACCAGCGCACTGATTGGCGGCGACTGGTACGACGCACTGGAACTGCCGGACTCCGACGTCCTGGTCAGCGTCGGTGACCTCACCGGCCACGGCGTCTCCGTCACCTCCGGGATGGCCCTGCTGCTCGGCGGTCTGCGCGCCACGGCCACGGCCGGCTCCGCGCCCGCCCCGCTCCTGGGACTGCTCAACCACCTCCTCGACGCCTCGGTCCAACCCTCCCTGGGCAGCGCCGTGGTCTGCCGCTACCGACCGGCCTCCCGCACCCTGCAATGGGCACAGGCCGGACACCCCGCCCCGCTGCTGTTCCGCGACGGGACGGGGCGTGCGCTGCGCCCACCGGACGGTGTCCTCCTCGGCGCCACCACGGGAGCCGTCTACGCCCAGGCCGAGGAGCAACTGGACCCCGGTGACCTGCTGTTGCTCCACACCGACGGACTCGTCCCCCGGCACTCCGGTACCGCCGCCACCCAGCGGCTGCTCGCCCTGGCACCGCGGTTCGCCCGGGCCGGTTGCGCACAGGAGTGCGTACGACTGGTGGTCGAGGAACTGGGTGAGCGGGAACGCGAGGACGACGCCTGCGTGCTCGTCGCCCGGGTCACCGACTGAACGGGCGGTCCGTCCTCCCGGTCGTCACGCCGTGGCGGCCCCTCCTCCCCGGCGCTTCTCCTTGGGCATCACCAGTTCGATGCTCGTCCGCAGGTCCTCGATCTTCGGATAGCCCGAGAACTGGCTGGTCAAGCGGTACATCTCGCGCAGCCGGTCCCAGGTGCGGTGCGAGGAGTTCGCCCCGATCGAGGACAGGGCGAGGCGGGCGTACACATCGGCCTGTTCCGGGTCGTCGGCGATGAAGCAGGCCGAAGCCATCGAGATGTGGTCGAAGATCTGCGACCGGTCGTACCCCTCCTTGCGCAGGGCCAGTGCGCGCAGGGCGTGCCGCTGCGCCGTGTGCGCCGCCGCCGGTTCGTGTTCGGCGAGGGTGCGGTACGCCAGGGCCTGCATCCCGTGCAGGTCCGCCTCGTCGAACATCTGCATCCAGCTCGGCGGGGGCACGTCGCTGCGGTCGGACCCGAACAGGTCCTCCGCGTGCCCCAGGGTGCGGCGCATGGCCTGGCCCCGCCCCATCGATGCCTGGGCCCACGCCTCGATGGTGTAGAGCATCGCGCGGGTGCGGGGCAGGGTCTCGTCCCCGGAGCCCGACTGGGCGAGCTTCATCAGGTCGAGCGCGTCGTCGGGGCGGCCCAGGTGCACCATCTGCCGGGCGGCCCGGGACAGGGCCTCACTGGCCCGGGGCCGGTCACCGCCCTCGCGGGCGGCATGGGCGGCGATGACGAAGTACTTCTGGGCGGTCGGCTCCAGGCCGACGTCGTGGGACATCCAGCCGGCGAGGACGGCCAGATTGGCCGCGACGCCCCACAGCCTCTTCTGGATGGCTTCGGGGTGGCGGTACGACAGCATGCCGCCCACCTCGTTCAACTGGCCCACCACGGCCTTGCGTTGGAGTCCGCCGCCCCGGGACGCGTCCCATTTGCGGAACACCTCCACCGAGGTCTCCAGCCCCTCGATCTCCTGGAAACCGATGGGGGCCGCCTCGTAGCGGTCGGCCCCGGCGGGGTCGGCGCGCAACGGATCGAACATGAGGGGGGCGTCGGCCGCCAGGGCCGGATCGGTGTGCAGCCAGTCGTGCATGGCGCTGCTGAGTGCTGAGCCAGCGGCGAGCGCGGCACCCGCGCCCACCAAGCCGCGTCGGTTGAGCATGAGGTCCATTCCCGTGAATTCGGTGAGGACCGCGGCCGTCCGGTCGGGGGCCCAGGGCACGCCGTCGGGGTGCTCCGCACTCCCGGCGTCGCGCCGCTTGCCAGGGCGCCCGTGCCGGACCAGACCGAGATCCTCAGTGGTCACGACACGGCCGAGCCGCTCGGTGAACAGCGCCGCCAACACCCTGGGCACCGGATCGCGCGGAATCTCCCCCGTGTCGATCCAACGCCGCACCCGCGAGGTGTCGGTGGCCAGCTGCGGATGGCCCATGGCCGCCGCCTGCCGGTTCACCATCCTCGCGAGTTCGCCCTTGGACCAGCCGGCCAGGCCGAACAGGTCCGCAAGGCGGGTGTTGGGTTGTCCGCTCACGTCAAGCCCCCAGGATCTCGGCTGGGTCGACAGTATCGCCGGTAACTCCCGGGGCAGTTGCTGAGCGACTATTCGCCAGGGTTCGCCAGGGTCCGCCACATGGTGTGCCACCACACCCCGGGTGTCAGGTAGGAAGGCGCCACCTTGACCCGGCGGCCGAAGGACACTCCCCAGGGTGCCCGTCGGCCGCCGGGTCGGGGGGCGCAGGCAAACCGTCGGCACACGAAGGGATCTGTTTCGCCCATGTACGCAGCGTCGTCCTCCGTGTCCGCTCCGCCCCGGCTCCCACGCTCCTCCGCACCCCGTTCCGCCGCGCCGGCGGGACGGACGCGCGAGGCACCCCCGCAGCCGGGCGGCGGGCCCTACCTGGACCCCACGCGCTCCGCGTCGGGGGGCCGGACACGGCGCGTACCGGGACTCGGCACGGGCCCCCTCAGCGGACGGCTCGACCTGTCCGGCCCCCAGGGCACCCAACTGCGGGCGGCCATCGCATCGGTGCACCGGGTCTGCCCCGAGTTCGCGCCGGTGCAGGTCCTCAGGCGCAGCGGACGTTCGGTCCTGCTGGTCGGCACCACCGGCCGCAGCACCGCGGTCGCCAAGTGCCTGTTGGACCGGTCGCCGGTGTGGGCGGAGCGGAGCAGGCACGAAATAGCGGCATACCGCTCGTTCGTCCGGCACCGGCCGCCCGTACGGGCGCCGCGGCTGATCGCAGCGGACCCGGAGAACTGCACCCTCGTCATCGAGCGGATGCCGGGGCGCGCCGCCGCCCTGCAACGGCATCCGGTGGAGGCGCCGCCCCGGACGGACCTGCGGGCCGCCCTGGGTGCGGTGTGCAAGTTGAACCGTTGGCAACCCCCGGAGGGGGCGTTCGGTCGGCCCCTGGACTACGTCAACCGCATCAACCGGTACTACGAGTTGGGGCTGTTGACGGACCGGGACCTGGGCGACCTCCAGAAGTTGTTGCACGGCATCGCCCAGGCGGCGCAGTCGACGGGGCGTCAGGGCATGCTCCAGTTCTGCCACGGGGACGCCCTGTTGTCGAACATGCTGTTGTCGCCGCCGGGACCGGTGCTGGTCGACTGGGAGCACGCGGGGTGGTACCTGCCCGGCTACGACCTGGCGACGCTCTGGGCGGTCCTGGGTGACGCACCGATGGCCCGTCGTCAGATCATCACCCTGGCCCACGCGGAGGGCACGGCCTCCCGGGACGCGTTCCTGGTGAACCTGATGCTCGTGCTGACCCGGGAGATCCGGATGTACGAGACGGCAGTGCAGCGGTCGATGCAGGACGGTCCGCCGCCGGTCGCCCAGGGAGCGGGCCGGCCGGGCGGGCTGCCCTCCGGCGAGGAACAGCGGCTGCTGCTGCGGCGGTTGCACGACGACTGCCAGATGGCCCGCCGTGCGGTACGGGCGGCGGTGGGCACCCGCTGAGCCGGCCGGGACCACGCCGGCCGCCACCGGGCGGCCGTACCCAAAGGCCCGGACGGCCGCCACCGGGCGCGCGCCCGGGCGGATCGGGCCGAAGGCCCGCGGAGCACCCTCAGTACGGGGGCGTTCCGCGGGCCTTCGGCCGTTCCCGACCCGTCCATGAGCACCCCCTACCCTTCAGATCGTATTGACAATCATTTTCATCTGATGGGATGCTCGCCGCGCCGCCCCGGCAGTCGGGCCGTGCGCCGACCGCGCCGACCCCCGACCCCGCTGTGCGCGGCCCACGCACAGTTACTCAGGGGAGCGGCATGCAGACGTTTCGTGACCGACGGGAATTCCTCGCCCTGGCCGGCGCCACCAGCGCGGCCGGGGCCCTCGCCCTCACCGGGTGCGGGGCCGGGGACCCGCCCGGTGGCGCCACCGGCGCCGGCTCGACGCCCCGGCGCGGAGGGACGTTCCGCGCCCTGTTCACCGGCGGCGGCGAGCAGGAGACGATCGACCCGCACGCCGAGTCGCTGGCCATCGACATGGCCCGCACCAAAGCCCTCTTCGACCGACTCGTCGCCCTCGACACGAACATGGCGCCCGTCCCGCAACTGGCGAAGCGGTGGGAGTCCAACGACGACGCGACGCTCTGGCGCTTCACCCTGCGCGAAGCCCTCTTCCACGACGGTAGGCGACTCCACCCCGATGACGTGCTGTTCACCTTCGGCCGCATCCTCGACCCCGCGGCGACCAACCACTTCGCCCGGAGCCTGCTGTCCGTCGTCGACCTGCGGGCCAGCCGCGCCGTCGGCCGGAACACCGTCGAGGTCGCCCTGCGCTCCCCCAACGCCGAGTTCCCGGCGCTGCTGGGCACCTTGGGCACCGCGATCGTCAGCGCCCGGTACCGCGATCCGGCCCGGCCGGTCGGCACCGGTGCGTTCCGGTTGACCTCGTTCACCGCCGGCCGGTCCTTCGTCGCCCGGCGGTTCGACGACCACTGGGGCGGCGGCGCCCACGTCGACGAGTTGCGCGTCCTGTCCGCCGACGCGGAGGCCCGGGGCAACGCGCTGCGCGGCGGGGAGGCCGAGTACGCCTACGAGGTGACGCCCACCTTCGCCCGCACCGCCCGCGCCGACCGGTCGGTACGCGTGGTCTCCGCCGCGGGCAGCACCGCCCACGCCCTCGTCATGAAGTGCGACCGGGAACCCTTCGACCACCCCGACGTCAGGACGGCGTTCAAGCTGCTGGCCGACCGGGAGGCCCTGGTGAAGGTGGTGCTGGGGGGGCAGGGCGTCATCGGCAACGACATGTTCGGCAAGGGTTACCAGTACTACCCGCGGGACGTCCCGCAGCGGGAACGCGACGTCGCCGAGGCCCGTGCACTGCTGCGGCGGGCCGGTGCCCTCAACAAGACCCTGTCGCTGTACACCTCCTCCGTGGCCGCCGGGTTCGTGGAGGCGGCCACCCTCTTCGCCGAGCAGGCGGCCGACGCGGGGCTGCGGGTGAAGGTCACCACCGGGGCGTCCGAGACCTACTTCAAGGACCAGCTCACCCGGGGCGCCCTGGGCAGCCACCGCTCCGGAGCGATGACGATCCCCGTGTACCTCCACGACCGGCTGCTCACCCGGTCCGCGTTCAACGCCTCGGCGTGGCGCCGCCGCGACTTCGACGCCGACTACGCGAAGGCCCAGGCCACCACTGCCGAGGACGCCCGCACCCGACGGTTCGAGGACCTCCAGCGCACCGTGCACGAGGAAGGCGGACTGCTGATGTGGGGGCACGCGGACTGGCTGAACGCGGTCGCGGCCCGGGTGCGCGGAGTGCGGGCCGCGCCGCCCAACACCCTGGACTCCGCCCGCTTCGACACCGTGTGGCTGGCCTGAGGATGCGCCGCTACGCCCTGGGGCGGCTCGCCCTCGGCGGAGTCCAACTCCTGCTGCTGGCCGCCCTGGTGTTCGCGTTGACGTCCCTGCTGCCCGGCGACGCCGCCGACGTCCGCAACAACGAGGACGCCACGCCGGAGCAGGTGGCCGCGCTGCGCGAACGACTCGATCTGGACCGACCGGCCGTGGAACGCTTCGTCGACTGGGTGGGCGACGTCCTCACCGGCGACCTGGGGACCTCCCTGGTCAGCGGCGGCCCGGTGCGGGACGTGCTGACCTCGTCGGCGGGCACCACCCTGCTCCTCGGCGCGGTCACCCTCGCCGTGGTCGTCCCGCTGTCGATCCTGCTCGGCGTCGCCGCCGGACTCCGTGAGGACGGCACGCTCGACCGCACGGTCACCGCGGTGACGCTCGCGCTCAACGCGGTGCCGGACTTCCTCCTCGCCCTGCTGCTCGTGACCGGTCTCTCGCTGGAGCTGGGCTGGCTGCCCGCGACCTGGGTGGGGGTGGACGCGGCCGTCCTGGTCGCGCAGCCCACCCTGTTGGTGCTGCCGGTGGCCGTGGTGGCCTCGCGCGCGGTGTGCCTGCTCTCCCGGCAGGTCCGGGCGGGCGTGGTCGACGTCCTCGGCGCGGGATACGTCGTCCAGGCGCGGCGGTTGGGCGTGCCGCGCCGGACGCTGCTGCTGCGGCACGTCCTGCCGAACGCGGCCGTCCCCGGGGTCCAGGAACTGGCCCGCACCGGGGACAACCTGATCGGCGGGGTGCTCATCGTGGAGGCGGTCTTCGCCGTCCCCGGTGTCGCGACCGCCCTGGTCCGGGCCGTGGAGGCACGTGACGTGCCCACCGTGCAGGGCCTCGCCCTGGTCGTGGCGGCGGCGGCCCTGCTGTTCAGCGTGGCAGCCGACCTGGTCTGCCACCGGCTCGTTCCCCGGACGGAGGAGATGCGGTGAACCACGGGCACACGACACCGACCCGTCCACGCAACGGACGGAGCGGACGGATCGCGCCCCTGGGAGCGCTGCTGCTGGTGGTGCCGCTCGGCGTGGCCCTGCTCGGACCGGCGCTGACCGCACCGGCGACCGCCGGCGCCTTCGCCCCGTACACCGGCCGGGGCGGTGAACACCCCTTGGGGACGGACGGGTTGGGGCGCGACGTACTGGCCCTGCTGTTGCACGGAGGGCGTAGCGCGCTGGGCATGTCGCTCGGTGCGGTGGCGGTCGCCTATCTGGTCGGTGGGGCGCTCGGGCTGCTGGCGGCCACGTCCCGGCGACGCTGGATCGACGAGTCGCTGATGCGTCCGCTGGACGTCCTGCTGCCGTTGCCGAGCCTGCTGGTCATCAGTGTGGTGGCGGTGGGGTGGCGCGGCTCGCCGGTGGCGATCGCCCTCGCCGTCGCGAGCGTGAACGTGCCCGCCGTGGCACGACTGGTGCGGGCGGCGGCCCTCGACGCGGCGAGCGGTCCGGTGACCGAGGCGCTGTGGATGCAGGGCGAGTCCCGGGCCCGCATCCACCTGGGTCACGTGGCGCGTTCGGCGCTGTCCCCGGTGGCCGCGGACGCCGGTACCCGGATCACCCTCGCCGTCTTCCTGGTGGCCTCCGCGAACTTCCTCGGTCTGGGCCTGGACCCGACCTCGCCGGACTGGGCGGTGAGCGTGTCCCGGAGCAGTGAGGGCCTGCTGATCCAGCCCTGGGCGGTGTTGGCGCCCGCCGCGATGCTCGTCATGTTCACCGTGGGGCTCAACCTGCTCGCCGATCGGCTGCTCGCCCGAACCCGCCGGACCCGGGAGGGTGCCCGATGACCGCTCCGCCGCCCGTTCCGCCCGTCGTCACGGTCCGCGCCCTCACCGCGCGGGCCAGGGACGCCGTGCTGCTCGACGCGCTCGACCTGGATCTGCACCCGGGCCGGATCACCGCCCTCGTCGGACCGTCCGGCAGCGGCAAGACCACGGCCGCCCTCGCGCTGCTCGGCGAGGCCGGGCCGGGCATCCGGCTGACCGGACGGGTGAGCGCGGGGGACGTCCCGGTCGTGGACGCGGAGGGTGTCACCCGGGCCGCCGCCGCACTGCGCGGCCGGGTGGTGGCGTACATGCCGCAGCACCCGGGCGGCGCGCTCAACCCGGCCCGACGCACCGGAGCCGTGCTGCGCGAGTTGGCCCGGCTGCACCGGGGCGCGTACCGCACGCCGGTCGCCGACGCCCTGGTGGCGGCCCAACTGCCGCCCGGGCCGGACACCGAGCGACGGTTCCCGCACCAGTTCTCGGGCGGTCAACGCCAGCGGGTCGCGCTCGCGCAGACCCTCGTGTGCGGGCCCCGGTTGCTCGTCCTGGACGAGCCCAGCACCGGACTCGACACCGTCACCCGGATGCGGCTCGCCGACGAACTGGCCGAACTGGCCCGCACCGGACCGGCGGTCCTGCTGCTGAGCCACGACCACGATCTGGTGCGCGCCCTCGCCGACGAGGTGGTCGTCCTCGACCGGGGCCGGGTCACGGCGCGCAGCGCCCCCGCGCACGCCCTGCCCGCCCGACGCCCGGTGACAGCCGTCCGGCACACCCCCCGTCCCGCCCCCGGCGAGGCGGCGGACGCCCCGCCGGTCCTTCAGGTGCGCGGCCTCAGCGCGCGGCTGCCGGGCCGGGGGCGGGACCCCGTCCTGCACGGAGTGGACCTGTCCCTGCCGGCAGGGGGCTGTGTGGGGGTGGCCGGGCCGTCGGGCAGCGGCAAGACGACGCTCGCCCGGTGCGTCGCGGGGCTCCACGAACGGCACGACGGTCACGTCCTGCTCGACGGGGCCGCACTGCCGGTGCTGCGGCGCCGCAGCACCGAACAGAAGCGGCGGGTCCAGTACGTGTGGCAGGAGGTGCGCTCCTCCTTCGACGAACGGCGCCCGGTCGCCGAGCAGGTCGCCCGCACCGCCGTACGGCTGCGCGGGCGCGACCCCGACACGGCCCGGCACGAGGCCCTGGAGCTGCTGGAACGGCTGGGGCTCGCGCCGGTGACCGTCGAACGCCGGCCGGGTGCCCTGTCCGGGGGCGAGTTGCAACGCGCGGCGCTCGCCCGTGCCGTGATCGCCGCACCCGACGTCCTGGTGTGCGACGAGGTCACCACCGCACTGGACCCGACCGCGACCCGACTGGTGCTCGGGGAGTTGGCCGCACTGCGCGAGCGCCACGGCACCGCGCTGCTCTGGGTCAGCCACGACCTGGAACTGCTCGCCGTGGTCGCCCACCACCTCGTCGTCATCGACGGTGGGCGCGTCGTCGAGAGCGGCGGGCCCGAACGGGTGCTGCGCTCTCCCCGGGCCCCGCTCACCCGGCAGTTGGTCCGGGCCATGGACCTGGGGGCGGCCACGGCCGCCCCCGTGACCGCCGGTTCCCGTCACCACCCCCTGCGACATCCGTTCCCGACCACGAAGGACAGCACCCCATGACCGACGACCTGACCACGCCCCGCCGCACCGCGCCGGGCCACGACTCCGGGACGCGGGCCCTGCTCGACGCGCTGCCCGAGACCCTGCCGCGTACGGAGATCCTCGCCATCAACAGCGCGAAGTCGAACCTCCACTCCCGGCGGACCTACGTCTACAACGGGTGGACGTTCGCCCTGCCGCCCGGCGTGTTCGGTCCCGGGGACACCAGCCGGATCGTCCACGACCGGCTGCTCGACGGCACGATCCCGGTACGGGGACGGGCGTACGCGGCGATCGGGGCCGGGCTCGGCGTCGAGGCGGTGATAGCGGGAACCCGGGGCGCCCGGGAGGTCTGGGCGTCCGACATCCACCCGGACAGCGTCGCCACCGCCGCCGAGCACTACGCGCGCCTGGTGGGCGAACGTCCCGACACCGTCTTCCGCCCGCTGGTCTCCGACCTCTTCGAAGGGTTCCCGTCCGGCGCCCGGCTGGAGGTCATCACCTTCAACCCGCCCGCGGTGAGCACCCCGACGAGCGACGACCCCACGGTGGTCCGCAACGTCTGCGTGGGGACGGACATCGTGATCCGTTTCTTCGACCAGGTGGTCGAGCGCGAACTCCTGGCTCCCGGGGGCGAGGTCCATCTGATCGTCTCGAACACCGCGGAACTGCGGCGCATCGTCGCGCACGCCGTCGACGCGGGCTTCCGACCCGAGGTGACGCACCGTCAGACCTGGCCCACCGACGACTGCCAGGCGTACCTGTTCAAGCTGACCCGGACCGGCTGACCGCCCCCGCACCGAGCCCCGGACCCCATTCGACACCGAAGGACCAGGACATGTACGAGCACGTAGCGGAAGCGGTCAAGGAACCCCAGGTCGTCGCCGTGCCGCCCGGCGCGGTCTGTCTGCGCTTCGAGACGATGAAGCTGTACTCGGCGCTCGGCGCCGTGCGCCACCTGTTGGAGACCGGGCAGATCGAACGGGGCGACACCCTGGTCGACAGCTCCAGCGGGATCTACGCCCATGCGTTGGCCCTCGCCTGCCACCGCTACGGACTGCGGTGCCACATCGTCGGTTCGACCACGGTGGACCGCACGCTCCGCGTCCAGTTGGAGGTCCTCGGGGCCACCCTGGAGCAGGTCCGCCCCTCCCAGGACCTGCGCCTGGACCAGAACCTGCGGGTGGCCCGCGTCCAGGAGCTGTTGCGCCAGCACCCGGGCCACCACTGGATGCGGCAGTACCACGACTCCATCCACTACCTCGGCTACCGCGACGTCGCCGACCTGGTCGGCAAGGAGGTCCCTGAGGGGCCCCTGACGGTGGTGGGCGGGGTGGGCACCGGCGCGTCGACCGGGGCCATCGCCACCTATCTGCGCGAGGCGGGGCGCGACGTCCGGCTCGTCGGGGTGCAGCCGTTCGGCAGCGTGACCTTCGGCGCCGGGCACGTCAGCGATCCGGACATGATCATCGCGGGCATCGGCAGCTCGATCCCGTTCCACAACGTCCGGCACGACCTGTACGACCGGGTGCACTGGGTGAACTTCGACTACGCCATGTCGGGGGCCGTCGGGCTGCTGCGGGCCAGCGGGGTCTTCGCCGGGCTGTCGGCCGGAGCCGCGTACCTGGCCACGCGCTGGGAACGGAGCCGGGACCCCGGTCGGACGTACGTGTTCCTCGCCGCCGACACCGGACACCGCTACGTCGACAGCGCCTACGCACGGCACGCCCGGGCCCACGGGCTCGACGCGCTGCGCCCGTACGAGGTGACCGCGCAGGAGGAGTTGCGGCACCCCTGGTCGACGATGGACTGGCCGCCCCTCGACGGGGACCGGCGTGGCGTGGAACTCCTGACGCCGAGAGCGGCCTAGCGTACCGGCGGGCCGGGGAGGGCCGGAGCACGACCGTCCGGCTCCACCGCGCCCGGCCGTCCCTCCCCCACCGGCTGCCGACCGCCCCGCCCCGCACCCCGAACGAAAGGGCACCCCCATGTCCGTCACGCCCCTCCACGACCCGCGGACCCGCGGGTTCGCGTTGCTCCCCCGGCTCTTCGACCCCGCGGAGACCGCCGCGCTGGGCGAGGCCGCCGAAGCGGTGCTCGCCCGGGTGACGGAGCGGGCGCTGCACGGGCGGGCGGAGGTGACCGTCTGGCCGGACGGTCACCGGCTGGAGCGGGTGGACGGCGCCACGCTCCACTGGGAGCCGGACACCGACGTCCCGGTGGTGCGCAGCCTCTCCCCCGTCACCCAGCTCAGTGCCGTGCTGGACGCCCTGTGGACCGAGCCGCGCCTCACCGCACCGGTGCGGCGGCTGCTCGGGCACGACCGGCTCGGACCGTTCACCTCGAAGCTCAACTTCAAGCGCGCGGGGGTCGGTTCGGCGTTCCCCTGGCACCAGGACTTCCCGTACTGGTACTGCTGCGCGGGCCCCACGGCACGGGACGTGGTCACGGCGATGATCTACCTGGACGAGGTGACCGTCGCCAACGGCGCCCTGTCCCTGGTGCCCGGTAGCCACCGCGCCGGACCCGCACCCCGCGACCGGGCCGAGCCCACGGGGCTGTTGGTGGACACCGCGCGCACCGGGGTGAGCGGCGCCGTGACCGTCGAGGCGCCGGCCGGTTCCGTGCTGGTGTTCCCCGGTCTCATCGTCCACCGCTCCGCTCCCAACACCAGTGGCACGGACCGCCGTTCGCTGCTGCTGTGCTTCCAACCCGCGGGGCGGCCGCCGCTCGCCGAGCTGCCCTACCGGCCCGAGCGCCTGGCCGACCTGCCCTGAGTCGATCCCGCACCACCCCGGCCGGCAGCCCCGCGCTCCGTGCGCCGGCGCCTGACCCTGCCCGCCCCCCTGCCCGTGACCACCAGAACGAGAGAAGAATCGACATGTCCCTACCCTCACCACGCTCCGTTCCCGAACTCCGGCGCGCGGTCCTCGACGGCGCCTACGGTCCGTCACCCCGCGAGTTGACCGTCACCAGCGCGTTCTGGCTGCACCACACCACCCGGCTGGCCGGGGGCGACGTCACCTATCGCAACCACTACCTGCTGCTGCGCTCCGGGGACGCCTTCGGTGCCTGCTCCTTCGAAGCCGACGGCCCGCCCCCCGACCTCTGCGCGGACGCCTCGGGCCGGACCCTCGACGAACTGATCCGGCACGAGGTGCCGTGCGTGGGGATCGCCGCCCTGGACGCCTATCTGGCCCGCGTCCGACCGCACCGCGACACCGGCAGCGCCGAGTCCGTCATCCTGCCGACCGGTACCCCCGAACAGCGGGCCAGGGCCCGGGACGCGGCCGTCGCCGGACTGCTCGACATCGCGCCCGGCGCCCGGGTCGCCCTGATCGGGGTGGTGAACCCGCTGGTGGCGGCGATACGCGAGCAGGGCGGCGTGTGCTTGCCCTGCGACTTCAATCTGCGCACCACCCAGTGGGGCGACCCCGTCACCGACGACATGCACCAGGTCCTCGCCGAAGCCGATGCGGTGGTCGCCACCGGCATGACCCTCGGCAACGGCAGCTTCGACGTCCTCCTCGACCACTGCCGCACCCGGCGGACGCCGCTGGTGGTGTACGCACAGACCGGAAGCGCGGTGGCCCGCGCCTTCCTGGGCTCCGGGGTCCACGCCCTGTCCGCGGAGCCCTTCCCGTTCTCGCAGTTCAGCGCGGACCGGACGGCCCTGTACCGGTACCGGGCGGCGGCGTGAGCGGCGACACCCCGCACCCCGTCGCCGCTCCCGGGGGTACGACGGGCGCCGCGCCCAACGGACCGGACGCGCCCGGCGGTCCGGCACAGGGCGGGCCCGGCGAGGCCGTGCCGGGCGATCTGCGGATGGTCCGCGCCCTGTGGCCGTTGCTGCTGGCGTCGGCGGTGGGGCTGGTGCCCTTCACCGTCTACAGCACCTTCCTGGTGCCGATCGCCTCGGCGGCGGACGGCAGCGTGGCCGCCCTGGGCCAGCTGCGGGGGCTCGGCGGGCTGGCCGCGCTGGCCGTCGGCACCGCACTGGCCCCGTTGATCGACCGGGTCCGCAAGGAGCGGGCCGTCGCGGCCGGGCTCGGGGTGCTGGCGCTCGCCGCGGCCCTCGGCGCATCGGGTGACTTCCTGCTGCTGGCGGCGTTCTGTCTGCTCGTGGGGGCCGGGACCGCGGTGCTGAACCCGGCGCTCACCGCGGCGGCCGCCGACCGCTTCGGGAGCGGCGCCGCGGCGGGCCGGGCGGCGACGCTCGTCACCGCCACGCAGTCGCTGACCGCACTGTTGGCCGCCCCGCTGCTCGCGCTGCCCGCCGCGTTCTGGGGCTGGCAGGGGGACCTGTGGGCCGTGGCCGCCGTCTCGGTGGTGCTCGCCCTGGCCCTGTTGCGGCCGGGGCGGGCCCGGCGCTCCGCACGACCGGCCGGGGAGGAGGCTGCTGCTGCGGCACCCGTCGCGCGCGGGGGCCAGGACGGGGCGGCCCGGCCGGGCTACCTCGCGTCCTTCCGGGCCCTGGCCGCCCTGCCCGGTGTCGTTCCGCTGCTGGGCGTGGCGATGCTGCGCACGGCCGCGTTCATGGGGTACCTCGCCTATCTGGCCGCCTTCTACGACGAGCGGTTCGACCTGGCGCCCGGCCCGTTCGCCCTGGTCTGGACGTTGAGCGGGGCGTCGTTCTTCGTCGGCAACCTCCTCACCGGGCGGGTGCTCGGCGCCGAACGCCCGAGGGTGTCGGGCGAACGGCTGATGACCATCGGGCTGGTGGTGGCGCTGACGGCGCTGGTGGCGGTCTTCTTCAGCCGGTCGCTCGTGCTCGCGCTGCCGTTGACCGCGCTCGTGGGCGCGGGACACGCGGCGGTGGCCGCCTGTGTCACCACCCTGCTAGTGCGGCGCTGCGGCCCGCTGCGCGGGATGGCGTTGAGCGTCAATGCGGCGGGCATGAGCTTCGGCGTCTTCGTGGGCGCCGCGCTCGGTGGCACGGGGCTCGCCCTCGGCGGGTACCCGGGGACGGCCGCGGCGCTCGGGGCCCTGACGCTGGCGGCGCTGGGCTGCGCCCGGCTGTGCCGCCGGAGCGGTCGCGCCGGGGAGGGTGCGCCGGGAGAGTGAAGGAACCCCGCGGGGCCACGGGCCGCGCGGGGTCGGGGGAGGTCGGTCAGCCCTGCTGGAACAGCTCGGCGGGCAGGGGCTTGAGCAGGGCGTAGAGGTCGTCGGTGATCGGTCGGTCCCAGGCCGCGATGGTGACGAGCACCCCGTCGCTGCGGTCGAACTGGACGCAGGAGATCCGGCCCTCGGAGAGCTTGATGCGGCGCACGATCAGGAGGTTGTCGCCCTGCATCACCGGTACGTCTTCGGAGCCGGTGACGGTGACCTCCTCGTCGTTCTCCAGAGCGAGCAGCAGCTGGGCCACCTCGAAGGGGATCTGCCCGGGGGCGACCTCACGGGCGGGGGACCCCTCGGGGAGGTTCCCGATGATCATCGCGGGTCCGCGGCCACCGAACAGGTCGTACCGGAGGAACACGCCCTGGCAGCTTCCGTCGGGGGCCGGGAGCAGTCCGGCACCGAGGTTCCCGGGCCAGTCGCCCGGCTCCATGGCCAGAACGTCGAAGTCGGGGCCGGCGGGTGTCGCGGCGCTGCGTCGGCGGAGGAAGGACATGCGGACATGGTACGTGTCGCGGGCCGGATTCCGTCGTGGGGTTGGTCAGGTTCACGGACGGTTCTCAGCCCGCCGGGCGGTGCCGTTCGTGGTGCCGGGCGACCCGCGCCCGATTCCCGCAGGCCGGCTTGCACCACTCCTGACGGGGGTGCTCCTTGAGGAAGTAGCGGACGCAGCGCGGTGCGTGGCAGGCCCGCAGCCGGGCGGCGTCGGGGCTCGCCAGGAAGACCCCGGCGGCGGTGGCCAGGGCGGTCAGCAGCAGGTCACCGGGGGCGGCCGGGCCCGCGGGGGCTGGGCTGAGGACGGGCCGGCCCCCCTCGGGCCAGCGCAGGACGGGCACGGCGGGGGCCCGGCCGGCGGCGGCGTTCAGCACCTCCAGGGCGTCCGGTACGGGGAGCAGCCGGGACGCGTCGGCGCTGCTCGGGGGAGCCGGTCGCACGGCACGGGCGAACAGCGCCCGGACCGCGTTGCGCAGTTGGCGCACCTGGCCGAGGTTGGCCGGATCAGCGGTGTAGCCGGCGGCGTCGAAACCGTACCCGAAGGAGGTGGGACGTCGCCGGACCCAGTCGGTGAGCCCCGTGGGATCGGTGAGGTCGTCGGCGACCCCGCCGTGGCCGTCGTGGCGGATGGTGAGCGCCAGTTCCAGTGCGAGGGCCGGATCGGGGGCGGGGTTTGGGCGGTCCATGTCAGCCATGCTACGGAAACTAATGCCCAGATCACCCCCTTCCATTAATCTGAGAGAAAGGGGTCCGGAGCCCGCGTGCCCGCCGCACCGTGCACGTACGGAGGGACCGGGCACGCACGCAGGGGGTAACGGATGCAGGAGTCAGTGACCGTGCACGACGGTTCGACGGAGCAGGCCGACGGTACGACGGAGGGCGAGGAACTGCGTCACCTCCTGCGCGGGCTGGAGGTGTTCGCCGGCGAGCTGCCCGACTTCGACCCGTCACGGGCGCCGGACACCCCGGTGGAGCTGTTCACCCGGTGGCTGCGCCATGCGATCCGGGCCGGTGTCCGTGAGCCGCACGCGATGACCGTGTCCACGGCCGACTCCGACGGGCGGCCGGCGGCCCGGGTGCTGATCCTCAAGGACGTGGGACCCGAGGGCTGGCGGTTCGCCTCGGAGGCGAGCAGTCCCAAGGGGCGCCAGCTCGCGGCCCGCCCGCACGCCGCACTCACCTTCTACTGGTCGGAGCTGGCCCGGCAGGTACGGGTGCGGGGCCCGGTGGTCCGGGAGAGCGCCGAGCGCGCGGCGGCCGACTTCCTCGCCCGGGGCGCCGGGGCGCGGGCCGAGGCGCTGCTCGGCCGGCAGTCCCGTCCCCTCACGGATCCCGTCGAGCGGGAGCGGGCCGTGGCGGATTCCCTCGCCCGGGTGGAGCGGGAGCCGGGGCTCGTCGCCCCGGGCTGGATCCTGCACACCGTGCGGCCCGACACGGTCGAGTTCTGGCAGGGCGACCGTTCCCGGCGGCACACCCGACTCCAGTACGTGCGCGAGGGCGCCGGTTGGCGCCGGGAGTTGCTCTGGCCGTGAGCCGGACGGGCCCGTCCGGCGCTTCGGGGTGGGCCGGGTCGGTGGCCCGGCCCACCCCGCCGGTCAGGCGTCCTCGCCCTCTTCCGGCGGGACGACCGCCACGGGGCTCGCCGCGTGGAGCAGCACCGCCTGGGTGACCGAGCCGAGCAGCCGTGCGGGCTTGAGCAGGCGGCGGCGGTGACGGCCCACGACGATCAACTCGGCGTCCTTGGAGGCGCCGACGATGTGTCCGGCCGCGTCGCCGGGAGCCGCGATGACGGCGACCCGGACGTCCGGGTGCTCCTTGCGGTAGGGGGCGACGACGTCCCGGACCAGGGCGACCGTCTCGTCCTGCGCGGCCTGCTGGTCCGACTCCGACGGAACGAAACCGCCGGCGGCCGTCCACACGTACTCGGGCCACGGGAAGGCGGACACCACGTCGAGCCGGGCGCCCATCCGGTCGGCGGCGGCGAAGGCGAAGGCCAGGGTGCGGGCGTCGGGCGCCTCGGCCGACGCGCCGACCACCACGCGCGGGCCGGGCTCGACCTCGGCGGGGTTGTGGACCTCGCGGCCCTCCTGCGGCACGATCACCACCGGGCAGGCGGCGTCACGGGCCGCGGCCATGCCGTTCGAACCGAGCAGCAGACTCGCGAATCCGCCCCGGCCCCGCGAGCCGAGCACGATGAGCTGGGCCGACTCGCCGAGGCCGGGGATCACCGAACCGGGCGCGCCCTCGTAGTCGACGTACTCCACCGCGGGCAGTCCCGTCCGGTCGGCCAGTCGGTTCCGCACCTGGGTGAGGACGGGGTCGACGGTGGGCTCCGGCGCCCCGGAGACCAGGACTTCGGGCTGGTTCGACGGCGCGTACTGGCGTACGTGCACGATGCGCAGACCGGTGTCGCGCCGCTCCGCCTCCGCCAACGCCCAGTCCAGGGCGCGCAGGCTGCTGTCCGATCCGTCCACTGCGGCGATGACGGGCAGGGTGCTCATGGAATCCTCGTCTCCGGCGACTGCGTCGGCACGCGGTCGCGCGGCCCCAGCCGCACGACCCTCGTGACCTGTTTCTGCTGCCACCCTGTCGCACCGGGGTACCCCGGGACAGGGTCGAAGGTCACGTGTCCCGAAGAATCACCGGAACCGTCCCCGCAGCGCGATCCGGTCGGGCGCGCGGGTCGGGCCGTCCCGGGTCCGACGGAGGAGGTGACGGCTCCTCAGGGGGGCCGCGGCGGGGCGGCGGGGGGTGCACCGACGGGGCGGCGGCTCAGGTGAGGTCGAACTCGCCTTCCCGGGCGTTCAGCACGAAGGCGCCCCATTCGGCCGGGGTGAAGATCAGTGACGGGCTCTCGGGGCGGCGGCTGTTGCGCATCGCGATGAACCCCTCCACGAAGGCGATCTGCACATCGCCCCGGCCGCGGCTGCTCGACCTCCAGTCGGCGTTGCTCAGATCCAGTTCCGGTTTCTCCCAGCCCGCGAGTGGATGCTGCTGGGTGGTGCTCTCGGCCACGTCCGTGCTCCTCCCGGTGCGTCGGTGCCGCGGCCAGCCTAGCGAGGGCCCCGGGGCCGGAACAGGCCGTGGAACGCACGGTTGTCGGTGGGCGGCGCGGACGGGCGGCCGCGGGCGGCACGGCCGGGCGACGACCCCCCGGTCAGGGCAGCCGCCGCAGGACCTCGCCGAGGATCGCGATCCCTTCGCCGATGTCGGCGGGGGTGCTCGCGGCGTAGCCGAGGACCAGTCCCGGACGGTGGGCGCGCTGTCCGTGCCAGGACAGGGGGTGCACCTTCACCCGGCGGGCGAGGGCCGCGGCGGCCAGCTCGGTGTCGGCGAAGTCGGCGTCGAAGGTGACGGTCAGGTGCAGGCCGGCCGCGGCGCCCTGCACGGTCGCACTGGGCAGGTGGCTGCCGATGGCCGCGATCATGGCGTCCCTGCGTCGGCGGTGGTGCCCGCGCAGCTGGCGCAGTTGGCGTTCCATGGCCCCCGATTCCATGAAGTCGGCCAGGACCAGTTGCGGGAGGGCGGCGTTGCCGAGGTCGGCGAACCGTTTGGCGTCCACGAGGGCGTCACGGTACTTCGGCGGGGCGATGACCCAGCCGATGCGCAGGGCGGGGGCGAGGAGTTTGGACACGCTGCCGGCGTAGCAGACGTTCTCGGGGAGGACGGACCGCAGGGCGGGGACCGGGGTCCGGTCGTAGCGGTGCTCCGCGTCGTAGTCGTCCTCGATGACCAGTGCGTCGGCTTCGCGGGCCCAGCGCATCAGCTCGGCGCGTCGGCCGCCGCGCAGGACCACTCCGGTGGGGAACTGGTGTGCGGGGGTCAGCAGCACGGCCGCTTCGCCGGTGGCGCGGAGTTCGTCGACGCGCACGCCCTCCGAGTCGACGGCGACGGGCGGGGTCGCCAACCCGCAGGCGTGCAGGTGTTGCCGGGCGCCCAGCGAGCCGGGGTCCTCCACGGCCACCGCGCGCAGGCCGGCGTCGTGCAGGACCCGCCCGAGCAGGGTGAGCGTCTGGGCGGTTCCGGAGACGACGAGGACGTCGGCGGGGTCCACCCGGATGCCGCGGTTGCGGGCGATCCAGTGGGCGACGGCCAGCCGCAGTGCGGGCGTACCGCGCGGGTCCCCGTACCCGAGGTCGGACGCCGCGAGCCGGCTGAGCACGCGGCGTTCGGCACGCAGCCATGCGGCCCGCGGGAACGCGGCGAGGTCGGGGACCCCCGGGGAGAGGTCGATCCGGGCGCCGGCCGAGCGCACCGCGTCGAAGACGTCCGGGCCGGGGTCGGCGGCGAACACCGAACGCGGCGGCGGTCCCTCGGCGGGTGCGGGCGGCCCGGCCTCCGTGGGCGTCACCGCGGGAGCGGCGACCACGACGGTTCCGTTGCGCCCGCGTCCGGCGAGGTGTCCGTCCTCGACCAGGCGTTGGTACGCCTCGGTGACCACGCCGCGCGATACGCCCAGTTCGCCGGCGAGGACCCGGGTGGCCGGCAGTCTGCTGCCCACCGGCAGGCGGCCGTCCGCCAGCGCGCGCCTGATCCGACGGGCCAGCCAGTCGGCCTTCCCGCCCCGGGGCGCCTCCTCGATCACCAGGTGGAGGAAGTCGGAGCCGGCCTCTTTGGACCGATGGAGAGCGCCCTCATTGGATCTGTCCATCGGGCCATAGTGGCAGCAGGCTGGGCACATGAACACAGCGACGACATCTGAGGTCCCGGCGACCGACTACGTGCACGGGTACTCGCAGCGCGAGAGCCGCCGGCTGGGCGACCAGGCGGACACCCTGGCCCGCCTGCTGCACACGGGCACGGCGTACCCCGCGGGCAGCCGGGTGCTGGAGGTCGGCTGCGGGGTGGGCGCCCAGACGGTCCATCTGCTGCGTTCCAGTCCCGGGGCGCGGATCGTCGCGGTCGACCGGTCCGCGCAGACGCTCGCCCGGGCCCGCGCCCACCTCACGGCCGTGGCACCCGGGGCGCAGGTGGAGTGGCAGCAGGCCGACGTGTTCGACCTGCCCTTCGCCGACGCGGAGTTCGACCACGTCTTCGTGTGCTTCGTGCTGGAGCACCTGCCCGACCCCGAGGGGGCGTTGACCGCGCTGCGGCGCGTGCTGCGGCCCGGGGGCACCCTGACCGTGATCGAGGGGGACCACGGATCGGTGTTCTTCCACCCCGACAGCGCGTACGCCCGGGCGGTGATCGACCTCCAGGTCCGCTTCCAGGCGGCAGCGGGGGGCAACGCACTGCTCGGTCGGCAGCTCCAGCCGCTGCTGGCCGGGGCCGGGTACGAGGACGTGGTGGCCCGCCCGCACACCGTCTACACGGACCCGACCCGGCCGGCGTGGGTGGACGGCTTCACCCGCAACACCTTCATCGCCATGGTCGAGTCCGTCCGGCACCAGGCGCTGGCCGCCGCCCTCACCACCAGGACCGCGTGGGACCGGGGCATCGCCGATCTGCACCGGGCCGCCGACGACGGCACGTTCCACTACACGTTCTTCAAGGCGCTGGCCGTGAATCCCGCTTCCCCCACGGCGTCCCCGTGATCGGACTCAGTGCGCTCGTCCTGTGGGCCGCCCTGATCGTCTGGGGGTTGGAGCGCACCCATCGGCGCCGGGCACGGCGGGACCCCGCGCAGGCCGGCGGGGCGGACGGGCGGGACCGGGACTCGGCACGGGCCCGGGCCGAACTCCGCGCCGCCGCCGACCGGCCGGGCTGACGGCCCCGCCGTCCCGGCCGGCCCCGCCGTACCCCGGCCCGGCCCGGCCCGGCCCGGCCCGTCGTCCGTGTGCCGTACCCCGCGGCGTGCCGGGTCCGTGCGGCACGGTCCCCGGAGGGGGCACGTGCGAAGGTCGAGCACCGTCCGCGGGCACGGTCCGCCGTCCGGCCGCGCGCTCCGGGGCGGGGTTGACACGTCCCGGATGCGGCAACAGTCTCGGGCCCGTGTGCCGAGTTCCCGGACGCCCCCCAGGAGGAACGACATGACCGCTGCCCCCCAGGACCGCGCCACGGATGCACCGACGGGAGGGGGCGCGGTGACCCGGCGCGGCCTCGGGGCGGGCGCCCTGGCCCTGGGCGGGGCGCTGGTGTTGGCGCCGCTCGCCGCGGGGACGGCCAGGGCGGCTCCGGCGCCGGGCGGCTCGCGGAAGGCACCGACCCTGCACCGGGGCAGCGCGCGTCGGGCCGGCCTGCTCCCCGGACACCTCGACCGGCTCGTCACCGACGCGGAGCGGTTCCTGCGCCCCTCCCCCGCCCACCCCTGGTACGCGGGGGCCGTGCTGCTGGCCGGGCGCGGCGACACCGTCGCCCTGCACCGGCCGATCGGGATGGCGGTGCGCTACGCGGCGTACGACGAGACCACCGACACGGGGGTGGAGTTCCCGCCCGAACAACAGGTCCCGATGGCGGCGGACACCGTGTTCGACCTGGCGTCCGTCTCCAAGCTGTTCACCTCGCTCCTCGCCGTCCAACAGGTGGAGCGGGGTGCGCTGGCGCTGGGGGCGACCGTCGCCTCGTACCTGCCGGAGTTCGCGGCGGCCGGGAAGCAGGACATCACCGTGCGTCAACTCCTCACCCACACCTCGGGGTTGCGCTCCTGGGTGCCGTTCTACGCCGAGCCCACGCCGCAGGCCCGGCTGGCCCGGCTGTGGCGGGAGGCGCCGCAGTACCCGCCGGGCTCCCGGTACCTGTACTCGGACCTCAATCTGATCGCCCTGCAACTCGTCCTGGAACGCCTGACCGGGCGCGCCCTGGACGTGCTGCTGGACGAGGAGGTGACCGGCCCGCTGGGGTTGCGCGACACCCGCTTCAACCCGCCGCCCTCCTGGAAGCCGCGCATCGCCGCCACCGAGGACGCCCGGGCGCCCTGGTCGGGGGTGGAACGGGGGCTGGTCTGGGGCGAGGTGCACGACGAGAACGCCCATGCGTTCGGCGGGGTCGCGGGACACGCGGGGGTGTTCTCGTCCGCGTGGGACCTCGCGGTGCTGGGGCGCACCCTGTTGAACGGCGGGGCGTACGGACGGACCCGGATCCTGCGGGCGGCGTCCGTGGAGCTGATGTTCACCGACTTCAACACCGCCTTCCCGGGGGACGAACACGGACTGGGCTTCGACCTCTACCAGCACTGGTACATGGGGGCGATGGCCACCCCGCGCACGGCGGGCCACACCGGGTTCACCGGGACGTGCCTCGTCCTCGACCCGAGTACCGACTCGTTCCTGGTCCTCCTGGGCAACTCCGTCCATCCCGTGCGTAGTTGGCGGTCCGGGTCGGCGCCCCGGGTCGCCGCCGCCAACCACCTCGCCCGTGCGGTGCCGGTCCGGCCGCCGCGTGGTGGCACCGCCTGGTTCGGCGGCATGGCGAACGACGGCACGGCGACGCTGACGCTGCCCGCCCTGACCGTCAGCGGCGAGCGGGCGCGGCTGCGCTGCGACCTGTGGTGGGACACCGAGCCCCGGACGGACGTGCTGCGCTTGGAGGCGTCCGACGACGACGGGGGGACGTGGCGGCCGGTGCCCTTCCGCACCGAACGACACACCGAACAGCATGGCGAACAACACGACGAACGGCACGGCGGACGGCGGGCTGCGCAGGAGGGCGGGCCGGTCCACGGCGTCGACGGGACGGTCAGCGGGTGGTCCGGACGCCTCTGGTACGCCGTGACCGCGGACCTGAGCGCCTGGCGGGGCGCTCCGGTGCGCCTGCGCTGGCGCTACGACACCGACCGTGCGTACGTGGGGCGCGGGGTGTACGTGGCGGCTCTGCGGGTGGACGACGGGCGGCGGGTCTTCGACGAACGGCGGGCGCGGGACGCGGCGGCCGTCACCGCCGTGGGCTGGACGCGGTCCGCGGACTGAGGGGCCCGCCCCTCGCCACGGGACCGCCGGATCAGCCTCCGGTGGTGCCGTGGCGCAGTGCGGCGACCCGTCGGTAGAGCTCCACGGCTTCGGCGCCCCGCCCGAGTTGTTCCAGGCAGTGCGCCTCGTCGTTGCGGCTGGCGAGGGCGTCCGGGTGGTCGGCGCCGAGGACCTGTTCCCGGGCCGCGGCCACCGCCCGGTACTCGGTGAGGGCGTCGCCCCAGCGCCCCAGCCAGCCCAGGCCCACGGCCACCTCGCGCCGGCTGACCAGGGTGTCCGGGTGGTGGCCCCCGAGCACCCGGTCCCGGATCGCGGACACGTCACGGGCCTCGGCGAGGGCCCGGTCCCAGCGACCGAGGCGGCCCAGGTTGACTCCGAGGCCGTGGCGGGCGCGCAGGGTCTCCGGGTGTGCGGCGCCGTGGATGCGGGTGCGGTCCGCGACGAGTTCCCGGTACAGCTCCAGCGCCGGTTCGCCGTGTCCGAGCCGACCGAGGCTGATGCCCACCTCGTAGCGGGCGGCGAGGGTGTCGGGGTGGTCGGCGCCCAGCGCGGCGGCGCGGGCCCGGGCCACCGCGCGGTAGGTGTCCAGCGCCTCGTTCCAACGGCCGAGTTGACCGAGCGCGTAGGCGACCTCGTAGCGGGTGACGAGGGTGTCCGGGTGATCGGCGCCGAGCACCCGGGTACGGGCGGCGGCCACCTCGACGGCCAACCGGTGCGCGTCCTCCAACCGCCCGAGCCGGCTGAGGTTGAAGGCGAGGTTGTGCCGACAGCGCAGGGTGTCGGGGTGATCGGCGCCCATGGCGCGTTCCCGGACGGCGAGTACGGCCGTGTACATCTGGTGCGCCTCGAAGTGCCGACCCAACTGCCCCAGGACGTAGGCCGTCTCCTGGCGGGCGGCGAGGGTGTCGGGGTGGTCGGCGCCGAGGACCCGCTCCCGTCCGTCGATGACCCGGTCGTACTCGCGCAGCGCGTCGCTGGCGCGACCGGTGCGGCTGAGGGTGAACGCCACCTCGTAGCGGCTGGCGAGGGTGTCCGGGTGGTCGGGGCCGAGGGCGTGTTCGCGCTCGGCGGCGACGGCGCGGTGCACCTCACCCGCCTCGGACCAGCGGCCGAGCCGACCGAGGCTCAGTCCCGCGTTGTGCCGGGACACCAGGACGGCCACGGTCTCCGGGGCGGGCGCGGGCCGTTCGTGCACGGCCACGGCCCGGATGCGGCTGGTGGGCAGCCGGGGGATCCACTCGTCGGTCAACCCGGCGGCCGGGGTGGGCGGGTGCGGCCGCGGGGCGGCGCCGGCGGCCTTGCGTCCGGTGGTCATGCCCTCGGTCCAGGAGGGCAGCCGGGGCGGGCGCGCGGCCCGGTGGCCCGCTCCGTCGCGCGCCGGGACGCCGGGGAGGGGAAACGGGACGCCGGGGTGCCGTCCTGCGGTGAGTCTGCGGGCGAGTTCGCGGGCGTCCCGGGGCCGCTCGTGGGGTTCCTTGGCCAGCAGGTCGAGGACGATCGTCTCGAAGTAGGGGGGCAGCTCCGCGCGGTGGTGACGCGGTGGCTCGGGCGCGGTGTCGCGGTGGCCGATGAGGACGGCCCAGGCGTCGTCGAGGTCGAACGGCGGGGCGCCGGTGGCGATCTCGTAGAGGACGCAGCCGAAGGAGTACAGGTCACTGCGCTGGTCGACCTCGGAGCCGCCGATCTGCTCCGGTGACATGTAGTGGGGCGTGCCCATGGCGATGCCGGTGCCGGTGAGTCGGGAGGTGAATTCCGCGTCGCCGAACCGGGCGATGCCGAAGTCGCAGATCTTCACGGTGCCGTCGGCCGTCCGCATGATGTTCGCGGGCTTCAGGTCGCGGTGCACGATGCCCTGTTCGTGCGTGTACGCGAGCGCCGAGGCCACCTGTTCGGCGATGTCGACGACCTCGGCGACGGGCAGCGGGAGCCGGGTGTTGTCCTCCAGGAGTTGGCTGAGGTTGCGGCCCTCCAGGAGTTCCATGACGAGGAACAGCGCACCGTCGGACTCGCCGAAGTCATGGACGACGGTGACGCCCCGGTGCTGGAGCCCCGCCGCCACCCGGGCCTCGCGCCGGAACCGTTCCCTGAGCACCCGGGCGTGCGACTGGTCGTGGTGCGGGCTGAGCGGTTTCAGGCACTTCACCGCCACCCCGCGGCCCAGGGACTCGTCCTTGGCCCGCCACACCTCGCCCATGCCGCCCCGTCCGATCACCTCGATCAGTCGGTAGCGGCCCTGGATCAACCTGGTGTCGGTCATCTCCCGTCGTTGCCCCCGTCGTCACCCGTCAGCGCCCATCGGCCCCGTCCAGTATGGCCACCCCGGTGGCGAGAGGGTACGGGGCGGGCCGGCTACCGGCACGGTTCCTGCCTGCGGGGGCGTGGTGCACCGGAACGGAGGCGGGGCGCGGGGGTGGTGACGGCGCATGCGGTGGGAGCGGTCGGGGGACGGGAGCGGTCGGGGGACGGGGCGGGCGGTGGGTGGGGCGGGCGGTTGCGGTGCCCGGTTCGCGCGCGTTCCGCTCCGGGTGCGGTCGGGGCTGCACGGCGAGGCTGCACGGCGTCGGGCGTCGGGCCCTCGGCCGCCCCTTGCCCGTGGCCGTCCCGCCCTCCACTCTCTACGCAGTACAATGTACGACGTATAGAGATCGTTTCCGACCCTAGGGCAGGCCATGAACATCACTTCCACCGCCGTCTCCCTGACCGTTGACGACGTGTCCGCCTCCGCCGCCTTCCTGGTCGAGCACTTCGGCTTCCAGGAGGCCGCGGCCGCCGACGGCTTCGCCTCGCTGGTCCGTGAGGACGCGGTTCAGGTGATCTTCCTTCAGCGCGGCACCGAGGTCCTGCCCGAAGACGTACGGGAGCAGCGGGCCGCGGGGGTGATCCTCGCCTTCACGGTGACCGATCTGGATGCCGAGTTCGAGCGGTTGCGGAGCGAGGGCGCCCCCATCACCATGGCGCTGCGCGAAGAGCCGTGGGGCGAACGCCTCTTCCAGGTCACCGACCCGAACGGGGTCGTCCTCCAACTGGTCGCGTGGGTCGTCCCCGAGCAGCAGTGAGGCCACGGGTCGGCTCCGGCGTCCCCCGAGGTGCCGGGCGGAGCGGTCAGGTCGGCCGTCGGCCGGTCCGCGGACGGCCGATGTCGGAGACGTCCGGGGCCAGGTCCGCCAGGGTGACCCTGCGTTCGGTGCCGGCAGCGGCCCCCGCGCACCCTCCCGGGACGGATGCCGAGCGGGTGGCGGGGCGGGGGCTGCACGGATCCGGGGCGGCCGGCGCCCGGTTCAGAGGGCCGCGGGGACGGCGGCGACGAGCCCGCCGTCGATGATCAGGTCCTGCCCGTTGACGTAGGAGGACTGGTCCGACACGAGGAAGGCGACCGCGTCGGCGACGTCGTCGGCCGTGCCGACGCGGCCCGCGACGATCTGGGCGACCACGGCGGCCTCCGTCTCCTCGGCGACCTCCTTGCGGTACATGGGGGTGTCTATGTAGCCGGGGCTGACCGTGTTCACCCGGATGCCGCGGGGGCCCAACTCGGCCGCGAACGTCCGGGCCAGGCTCTGGACCGCCGCCTTGGTGGCCGAGTACAGCGAGCCGTTCGGCAGGCCCCGGTGTGCGGTCCAGGAGGAGTTGATCACGATGGCCGCCCCGTCGGCGAGGACCGGCAGGAGCCGCTGGACGGTGAAGAACACCCCCTTGAAGTTGATGTCGACGACCCGGTCGAACTCGGCCTCGGTCACCTCCGCGGCGGACTCGAAGGAGGCGACGCCGGCGTTCGCGAAGAGCGCGTCGATCCGTCCGTAGCGCTCCCGGACCTGATCCGCGAGGGCCTGTGCGTCGACGGTGTTCGACACGTCGCCGCGTACGGCCAGGACCCGGTCACCGGCGTCCAGTTCCTTGACGGCGGCGTCGAGCCGGCCCTGGTCACGGCCGGTGATCACGACCCGGGCGCCTTCGGCCAGCAGCCGGCGGGCGGTGGCGAATCCCATCCCGGAGGCGCCTCCGGTGACGAGTGCGGTCTTGTTCTCGAAACGAGCGGTGGTGTTGGTCATGGCTCCACCTTGCGGCCCCGGCGGGGCGGCTGACAGTGCCGGCTCAACCTGGTACCCGCACCACCACCCTGCGCCCCGCGCGGCTCGCTCAGACCGCCGTGGCGGGCCGGTCCGCGACCAGTGCCTCCAGCCGGGCCGCCGTGCCGCTGCCGGGGCGCGGGTTCTGCAACTCCATGCGGTGGTCGGGCCACTCGGCCAGGGACAGGACCGTGGTGTCGAAGACCATCTCCCCCACCTCGGGGTGGCGCACCGCCTTGACCGCCTGGGTCACCTCGGCCACGTCGTGCTGGGCCCACAGTCGCGCGAACTCGGGACTCATCGCATGGAGCTCGTCGACGATCCGACCGAACACGGGGTCCGCGGGGTGGCGGGCCGCATCGGCGCGGAACGCGGCGACCACGCTGGGGGCGATCTGTTCCCACTGGAGGTGCATGGACCGGTAGCGGTCGTTGGTGAAGAAGGTGAAGAGGCAGTTGTGGTCCGAGTCGTCGTAGCCGAACACCAGCCGCGCCGCGCCGTTGACCGCGACGAGGTTCCAGTGCCGGTCCCGCAGGATCGCCGGACGGGGCTCCCAGGCGTCGATCAGCCGCCGCAACTCGGGGGTGACCTCGGCGCGGGCCGGGGTCGTCCGCGGCGGGTTGAGACCGGCGAGCAGGTACAGGTGCGCCCGTTCCGGCCCGTCGAGCCGTAGCGCCCGGCCGATGGCGTCCAGGATCTCGCCGGACACGTTGATGTCGCGTCCCTGTTCGAGCCAGGTGTACCAGGACACGCCCACCCCGGCCAGCACCGCGACCTCTTCCCGACGCAGGCCCGGCGTGCGGCGCCGGGCGGCCGTCGGGAGTCCCACGTCCGCGGGGGTGAGTCGGGCTCGCCGGGTGCGCAGGAAGTCCCGCAGCTGCGCGCGGCGGCCGTGCGGGGACCGGATGTCGCTGACCATGCCCCCACGGTAGCAACGGTGGTGGGGCCGGGCGCAGGGGTAGCCGCCGGGCCGGGCACGGCGGACGCACCGGCCGGAGGGTGCCGCGCACCGGGCCGACCGCCGGACGGCGGGGCCACAGGGACGGCGGGGCCGGGGGCGGGGTCAGGACTGTGGGTGTCGCGCCGTCAGACCGTCGAGTACGAGGGCGAGTTTGCGTCGGAGGTGGCGGTGCGGGTCGGCGGCGATCCGGGCGACCGCGGCCGACACCTCGGGTGAGTAGCGGGACAGCGAGGCGACCAGTTCGGGGGAGAGCCGCTCCGGATCGCCGGGGTCGCGGATGCGGGCGATCTGGGTCGCCCCGTCGTGGATCAGGTCGGCCACCGCGTCGACGGCGAGCACCGCCTCGTCGGGGTCGAAGCCCAGGGTCACCAGGTCCCGCACCGACCGGTCGAAGCGGCGGGCGGCGATCCCGGCGAGGAGGCCCGCGGGGTGCTTCCGGAGCAGTCCCGCGTACCGCACCAGCAGATCGAGGCGGGTTTCGGCCTCCGCCTCCAAGTAGCCGCGCCAACCGAGTGCGGGGTCGGGCAGCGGCGCCGACCGGAAGACGGCTTCCAGGGCCGCGCCGACGAGGTCGTCCAGGCTCTCGACGTAGCGGTAGAGGCTGGCGGGCGCGACCCCGAGGGCGGACGCGACCGCCTGGACGGAGAGCTGCTCGATCCCGAGGTCGACCGCGGCCTCGACGATCTTCTGCCGGGTGAGCCGCGGCTTGGGGCCCGGCCGCCGGCCGGGACGCGGGGTGGTCTGGGACGGCATCCCGCGAGGGTATCCCCCGTCGCCGGCCGTGGGGAGCGCGCCCGTGCCCCGGAGCGCCGAGGGGGTGCGCCGGGGATGCCGGTGCGGCGTGCCGGGGGTGGTGACGGCGCGCCGGGAGTGGTGACGGCGTGCCGCACACAATTGCGAATCACGTTCGCCATTAAGTAAGGTGCACCTAACTTACCGGAGGGGGTTTCGTGCTGCACAGGCTGAGCGATGCACTGCGCAGGGCCGGGGCGGTGCGCAGTGGCGAGGGGGCCGCCGCCTTCGCCGAGCTGACCGCGCCGGTGGCCGGACGGCTGCGCGCCGCGCTGGCCCTCCAGTGCGTGGCGACCGTCCTCGGGCTCGTCCCGTTCCTGGGCATCTGGGCGATCGCCGACGCGGCCCTCGACGACCGGGCCACCGCCGCCCGGGTCTGGACCTGGGTGGCGGTCGTCGTGGCGGGCGCGGTGTTCGCCTGCGCCGCCCGGCTCGCCGCGTACGGACTCAGCCACCGGGCCGACCTCCAGGTCGCGGACACCGTACGGCGGCGGATCGCGGACCACCTGTCACGGGTCCCGCTCGGCTGGTTCACCTCGGGCGCCGCGGGTCGCAGTCTCGACGCGCTCCACAACGACGTGGGTGACCTGCACCCCGCCGTCGCGCACGGGAAGCTGGACGTCGCCGCGTCGATCATCGCCCCGGTGGCGGCCTTCGGCTGGTTGCTGGCCGCCGACTGGCGCCTCGCGCTGGTGGTGGCCCTCCCGGTCGCCACGTCGTTCGGACTGTACGTACGGGCGTTGTCGGGTGCCGAGGAACGGATGCGACTGGTGCCGCTCGGGCTGCTCGCGGTCACCTCGACGGTCGGCGCGCTCGTCCGCGACCTGCCCACCCTGCGGGTGCTGGGCGGACCGGGCACCCGGCCCGAGGCGGCGGCGCACCGGGCGGCCGACGGACTGCGGGACGGACTGCGGATCGCCGTCGCCGAACAGGAGGCGCGCGGCAGCCGCGCGGGCGCCCTGATCTCCCCGGCCGTGACGCTCACCCTGGTGCTCGGCACCGGGACCTGGTTCGTCGCCGCGGGCTGGTCGCGCCCCGTGGACCTGCTGCCGTTCCTGCTGCTGGCGGTCACCGTCTCGGGGGTGCAGCGCATCGCCGAAACGGGCGCCTCGCTGCGCGTCGGCCACGCCGCGGCGGGACGCCTGCGCGCGGTGCTCGACCTCCCCACGCTGCCCCGCACCGACGCGCCGCGCGAACCGGAGGGGCACCGGGTGGAGTTGTCCGACGTGGGGTACGGACACGAGCCGGGCTCACCGGTCCTGCACGGAATCGACCTGGTCCTGGAACCGGGGACGGTCACCGCACTGGTCGGCCCGTCCGGAGCGGGCAAGTCCACCCTGGCCGCGCTCATCGCCCGCTTCCACGACCCGGACACCGGCCGGGTCCGGCTCGGCGGGGTCGACCTGCGCGAGATGGCACCCGAGACGCTGTACCGAAGGATCGGGTTCGTCCTCCAGGACTCGGTGTTGCTGCGGACGTCCCTGCGCGACAACATCCGGCTCGCCGTTCCCGACGCCCCGCACGACAGGGTCGTGGCGGCGGCCCGCGCGGCCGGGGTGCACGAGCGCATCCAGGCACTGCCGAAGGGCTACGACGCGGTCGCCGGCGAGGACGCGGTGCTGTCCGGCGGCGAGCGCCAACGGGTGGCGATCGCCCGGGCGCTGCTCGCCGACCCTCCGGTGCTGGTGTTGGACGAACCCACCGCCCAGGTGGACCCGGAGGCGGAGGCCCACGTCCAGCGCGCGCTGTCCCGCCTGGCGGCGGGCCGCACCGTCCTCGTCGTCGCCCATCGACTGGCCACCGTCACCCGCGCGGACCACATCGTCGTCCTCGACCGGGGCCGGATCGTCGAGCGGGGACGGCACCCGGACCTCCTCGCCCGGGACGGGGTGTACCGGCAGCTGTGGCGGGCCCTGGAGGGCGAAGCCCCCCTCGATCACCCGGCCGACGCACCCACCGCAGCCGTCACGGCCCGGGCGGGGGCGGACTCCGTCCCGCGGACCGCCGTCGTGACGTCCCCCGTACCCGTGCACGGAGAGGTTCCCCGGTGATCCGCACCCTGTTCGCCGTCCTGGACGAGGACACGGTCCGCGCCAACCGCCGTCAACTGCTGCGGGTCACCGCGCTGGCGGTGCTGGAAGGAGTGTCCTACGGGCTCGCACTGCCGGTGCTCGCGGCGCTGTTGCGCGATGACCTGTCCGCGGCGGGGCGCTGGCTGGTCGCCCTGGTCGCGGCCACGCTCGCCACCATGTTCACGCGCCGACGACAGGTCGTGCAGGGCGCCGCCACGGCGATCGGCACGATCCACGCGCTCCAGCGACGCATCGCCTCCCACACCGCGGCGCTGCCCCTGGCCTGGTTCACGCCGGACCGGGCGGCGGCGCTGCCCCGGATCGCCGCGCAGGGCGCGGTGGCGACCGGGCGGGGGGTGCCGTACCAGTTCATCTCCCTGGTCGGCGGGGTGCTCACGCCCGCGGTGGTGTTGGGCGCCGCCGCCCTGGTGGACTGGCGACCCGCACTGGTCATGCTGCTCAGCGCTCCCCTGCTGTACTGGGTGCACCACCGGACGACCTCCGTGGTGGACGAGGTGGAGGCGCGCACCCACGCGGCCGACGCCGAAGCGTCCGCGCGGGTGGTGGAGTTCGCCGAGGCGCAGGCCACGCTGCGCGCTTCGGGTACCGAACGACTGGGTCGGGCGCTGCTCACCGACGCCCTGGACGCGGCGGGCGCGGCACGGCGGGCCGATGTGCGCCGGGAGATCACCGCTCGGGTCGGCTTCGGGGTGGCGGTGCAGCTCGCGGTCGGCGCGGTGGTCGCCGCAGTGGCGTGGGTGCTGCTGAGGGAGCCGACGCACGTCGCCCTGCTGGTCGCCCTGTTGGTCCTGGCGGTGCGGTTCGCGGAGCCGATCGCCACGCTCGGGGACGTGGCTCGGGACATGCGGGCCGGACGCGGGCACCTGGCGCGGATCGAGGAGCTGTACCGCGTCGCACCGCTGCCCCTGCCGGCCGTCCCGTCCCCGCTGCCGGACGGGCCGCTCGACGTGGAGTTCCGTGCGGTGGGCTTCGGCCCCGCGGGGACCCCGGTGCTCGACGGCTTCGACCTGAGGGTGCCGGCGGGCACGACGACCGCCTTGGTCGGCCCCTCGGGCGCGGGCAAGACGACGGTGCTGCGGCTGGCGGCCCGGTTCGCCGATCCGGACGCGGGCCAGGTCCTCATCGGCGGTGTCGACGTACGGGAGTTGGCTCCCGACACGCTGTACGGGGCGCTGTCCGTGGTGCTTCAGGACGTGGTCCTCACCGAGGGCACCGTCCGTGAGAACGTGCTGGCCGGGCGGCCGGACATCAGTCCCGGGGAGCTGGCGCGGGCCGCGGGGTCGGCCGGCGTCGACGCGATGGTGGCCCGGCTGCCGCGCGGCTGGGACACCCCGGTCGGTGACCGGGGCGGGGCCCTGTCGGGCGGTGAACGGCAGCGGGTCGCGCTGGCCCGGGCCGCGCTGCGGGAGGGCAGGGTGGTGCTGTTGGACGAGGCGACGGCCGCCCTGGATCCGGTCAGCGAGCGGATCGTGGCGTGCTGGATCGCCTCCCTCTCCGGGCGGACGACGCTGTTGGTGGTCGCCCACGAGCTGCACACCACCGCGAACGCCGATCAGATCGTGGTCCTCGGTGACGACCCGGTCGGCGGGATCGTCGAACGCGGCACCCATGAGGAACTGCTGGCGCTCGACGGTCGGTACGCCCGGATGTGGCGGACGCGCACGGAAGCGGAGGGGTGGCGGTTGGACTCCGTCCCGTCGGACCCCGTTCCGTCGGACCCCGTTCCGTTGGACCCCGTTCCGTTGGACGGCGCCGCGCCCTGACCACTGTCGTCGGCACGGCGGCGCCCTCCCCTACTCCCTTCCTCCCCCTCTCCATCAACTCCCCCCGTACCCGCACGAAGTGAGGTCCACCATGCTCAGACGTCTCCGTAGGGTCCGCGCCGTTGCGCTCGCCGCCGTGGCCGCGGTCGTGATCACCGGCTGTGGTGAGGGCGACGGGTCCGGCCGCGCCGGTGCGAGCGGCGCCCCGGCGTCCGACGGGGGGTTCCCGGTGACGGTGACGCACGCCCAGGGCAAGGCGACCGTCCCCCGCAAGCCCGAGCGGGTGATCGCGCTCGGTTTCGCGGACGCCCAGATAGCCGCGGCGCTGGACGCCCCCGTGGTCGGGGTCGCCCGCAACACCGCCGCTCCGGACGGGAACTGGCCGGGTGTGTCACCCGCCTACCCGAAGGACGTCGTCACGCTGGATTCGCTCAATCCGAATCTGGAGAAGATCGCCGCGCTCGATCCCGACCTCATCCTGATGACCACCGCCCAGCCGGCCTTCGGCACCGCGTACGCGAAGCTGTCCGCGATCGCTCCGGTGGTCTCGTACAAGGAGCAGCTGCTGCACGACTCGGGCGACGAGCTGACCAGGCTCATCGGCGCGGCGCTCGGCGAGGAGGAGAAGGCGCAGAAGCTGATCGACTCGTCACGGGAGGCGCTGACCGCGTTCGCCCGGAAGCACCCGGGGCTCAAGGGCAAGCGGTACGCCTTCGGCCAGCAGTACAGCGGCACGGTCTACGCGGTGGTCGCCCGGGGCGGCCCCACGGCCACCTTCTTCGGTGAGCTGGGGATGGCGCTGCCCAAGGAGCTGGCGTCGCTGGAGGTCGCCGCCGGCGGCGGGGCACCGATCGCACCCGAACGGCTCGATCTGTTGGACACGGCGGACGTGGCGTTCTTCGGCGTCTACGGGGACGACGAGCGGGCCAAGTTCACGAAGCGCCCCCTGGTGGCGGACCTCGCCTTGGTGAAGGACCGCGATCTGCACTTCCTGGACCTCAACGAGGCGATGATGCTGCTCGGCCCCAACCCGGCGGTCACCGAGGGGCTGTTGGACCGGCTCGGCCCGGCGCTGGCGGCAGCCGCCTCCTGACCGTTGCTCCCCGTGCGCCCGTGTCGACCGGGGCGTGCGGGTGGTCCCGCGGCGCACCTCACGCCGCCAACGGGGCCGCCCGGTGCCCGACCGGTCGCACGGTGAGCGTGTCGGCGCCCCACCGCACCTGGCGGCGACACTCCAGTCCGTGCCGGGCCAGGTGGGGCGCGAGCCGCTCCACCCGGGCGCGCAGGGCCCGCAGGCTCATGGGCCGGGCGGTGTCCCCCAGCAGCCAGCGCATGTCGTGGCAGCACAACGGGGAGCGCACCGCCAACAGGATCTCCATCAGCAGCGATTGGCTCCGGTAGGGCCGCAACGGCTCGCGCCGGCCCGGGTCCGGGCCCAGGTCGCGTCGCAACCAGCGCAGGTCCGCTTCGATGCGCGCGGCGATCGCGGTCTCGGCACTGTCCCGGCGCAGCACGTTGACCGCTCCGGCGGCGAGCAGCGCCGCACTGTCGACGCGGTGGGCCGTGGCCACCGCGACGGGCGCCAGGAGGCGCAACGACCGCACGCGTTGGACGAGTTCGTCCCCCGACTCGTGTCGTGGGGTGTCCAGCAGGGCGAGGACGCCGGGGGCCCGGTGCAGGTACTCGTAGCCGCGTTGGTCGCCCCAGCGGCGGACGATGAACCGGGGCGGACCGGCCCGGTGCAGCCGTCGGGCCCATTCGACGCTGGCGTCGACGTCCGGCGAGATGATCACCACGCGGGGGCCCGCGCTGGCCCGCGGGAGCCGGGGCAGCGGTCTCGGACGGGGCGGGGCGGTGACGCGGGGTGGGTCGATGGTCAACAAGGCGTCCTCCGTTCGGGCTCCGCGCGCGGGACCGGGGGCGTCCGGGGTGCACGGGGCACCCGTGACCACCGGAAGAATCCCTACCTACGTGTTAGGTACCCGACGGTTGCCGTGTCATGCGCCGCTTCCGTGGCCCGGACCGGCCGCGCGAGCGGCGAATCGCGGGCAGGTGGGCGTCGTCGGGGAAGGGTCCGCAGGTGGGCGTCGGGGGTCGGGGGTCTGGACGTGGCGCCCCTCAGCCCCGATCTTTACCTAACATGCATCTACTTCAGCAGGATGTCCCGTACCTCGCGGTCGAGTCGCCGCAGGGCGTCCTCGGGAGCGACCCGTCCGGTCAACGCCCCGTGGGTGACGGCGGCGATCGCCAGGCTCACCTGTTCGTAGCGGGCGCTCTTCATCCGCACCCGGGAGGAGGCGACGCTACGGGCGAGGACGGGCAGGTAGGGGTAGCGCCGCACCAGGGCGGGGTCGGTGTACAGCGAGGCCCGCACCGGCGGCAGCGCTCCTTCGGTGAGCACCCGTCGCTGGACGTCCTCGCTCAGCAGGTAGGCGAGCAGGTCGGCGGCGGAACGCGGGTGCGGGGAGCGGGCGTTGACCGCGAGGTTGGACCCGCCGAGCACGCCCTGGCCGGTGCCGTGGCGTCCGGGCAGGGGCACCACGCCGACCTTGCCCGCGACCGGCGAGCCGGGCGCGGACGACAGGGTGTGCACATAGGGCCAGTTGCGCAGGAACAGCAACTCACCGGCCTGGAAGGCCTGTCGCGAGCTCTCCTCCTTGTAGCCGAGCGCCGCTTCGGGGATCCAGCCCGCACGCAGCCCTTCGGTGAGGAACCGCAGCCCGGCGAGCGCGGCCGGAGTGTCCACGGTGACCTCGCCGTCAGGACCGGTGAGCGAGCCGCCCGCCGACTGGATCGCCTCGGTGACGTTGACGGTCAGGCCCTCGTACGGGAGGAGTTGACCGGCGTACCCGTGCATGCGGTACTTCCGGGACAGGGTCGACGCCTGCCGGGCCAGTTCGTCCCAGGTGCGGGGCGGTTCCAGGCCCTCCCGGTCGAGGACGTCCTTGCGGTAGTACAGCAGGGCCGCGTTGGTGACGTACGGGACGGCGTAGCGGCGGCCCCGGTAGGTGACGGTGTCGAGGACCGAGGGCAGCAGCGCGGAGTCGGGCACCCCGGTCCGGTCCACGGGGGCGATCCAGCCGTTGCCCGCGAACTCCGCCGTCCACGCCACGTCGATGTTGAGGACGTCGTAGCGGGCGCTGCCGGAGCGCAGGCTGTCCCGCAGTTGGGCGTGCACCTCGTCGGCGGCCTCCGGGAGTTCGACGAGTTCGACCCGCTCGGCGGGGCGGGCGCGGTTCCAGTCGGCGAGGACCTCGTGGAGGTAGCCGGTGAGGTCCCGGCCGGTGACCACGGTCAGCGGACCACGTCCGCCGGTCGCCCCGGCAGGGCCGCCCCGGGGCGCTCCGGAGGCCGTCGCCGCGGTCAGCACCAGCAGGGTCAGCAGCAGGACGCCGCAGATCCGGACCGCGCGCCCGCCGACGGCACCACCGCGCATCGTTTCCGCCCTCCGCCGGTCCGACTGCGGGAACCCCCCGCAACCGGTACGTTCCCACCGGTGCCGCACCAGGCATCATGTATACCTGCGGAATCGACGCGCCACCCACCGGTCGGCCACGGTCCGAGCGCGCGGGTGCCGGAGCGACCCGGCGGCCCCGGCAGCGCGTCCGCCCCACTCGCCTAGGAGGGACCCGGCACCGTGCGTCTACATCTGCTGGCGCTGCTCGCCGGTGGTCCCGCCCACGGTTACGAGCTGGGGCAGGCCCTGGAGAAACTCCTCGGCGCGGCGTACCCTCAGCCGAACATCGGGCAGATCTACGTGACGCTCGGCAGGTTGGAACAGGCGGGGCTCATCGAGGGGAAGCACGTGAGCCAGCCGGACCGGCCGGACAAGAAGATCTACGAGATCACCGTGGCGGGCCGGGAAGCGGTGGACCTCTGGTACGAGACCCCGTCCGAAGCGCCGCGCGTGCGCGACGACTTCTTCATGAAGCTGGCCCTCGCCCATCTGACCGGGACCGCCGACCAGATCGCGCTGATCCACCGTCAGCGACGGCACTACCTCACCCTGATGCGCGTCCTGTCCCGGTTGGAGCGCGCGGAGCAGGGCCCGGAGCAGCGCATCGCCCGGCTCCTCGTCGAGGGTGCGTCGCTGCACCTCCAGGCCGACCTCGACTGGCTGGAACGCTGTCAGGAGGAACTCGAATGAGCGTCAACGTCCCGGGCGCGGGTCCCGATGGCGGGAGGTCGACCGGGAGCGGTGTCCCAGCAGCCGGGCCCGACGGCGCGGAGGGTGCGTCCGCGGCCGGGGCGCCGCCGCTGCTGAGCGTGCGGGGCCTGACCAAGTCCCACGCCGGCGAGGCGGGTGTGGTGCACGCGGTCCGCGGGGTCGATCTCGACGTGGCGCCCGGGGAGTTCGTCGCGATCACCGGGACCTCGGGCGCCGGCAAGTCGACGCTCCTGCGGCTGTTCGCCGGTCTCGAACGTCCCGACGGCGGCACGATCCGGCTCGCCGGACACCGGGTCGACGCCCTGAGCGAGGCCCGCTGGGCGGTGTTGCGCCGCCGCCGGCTGGGGATCGTCTTCCAGTTCTTCAACCTGGTCTCCACGCTCACCGTGGCGGACAACGTGGAGATGCCCGCCCTGCTCGCCGGACGCGGTTCCCGTACGGGTCGCGCGGCCGTACGGGAGTTGCTGGGCGAGTTGGGCCTCACCGGCCGGGAGGACGCCCTGCCGGGTGATCTGTCGGGCGGTGAGCAGCAACGCGTCGCCCTCGCCCGCGCCCTGGTCAACCGGCCCGACCTACTGCTCGCGGACGAGCCCACCGGCAGTCTGGACAGCCGGGGCACCCGTGAGGTGGTGCGGCTGCTCACCGAGTTCCACGCGGCGGGTCAGACGATCGTCCTGGTCACCCATGACGCACGGGTCGCGAGCGCCGCCGAGCGGGTGCTGACCCTCAGCGACGGTCGGATCGTGGACGAGATCCGTCTCGGCGACGACCCCGGGTCCGACGCCTGCGGTGCCGCCGGACTCGTCGAACTGGCGGAGTGAGCCGGTGCGGGCCCTGGGACGCTGGGCGTGGGCCGATCTGCGCACCCACCGGGGCCGGGCGGCGACGCTGACGCTGGCGACGGCGGGGGTGATGGCGGCGCTGCTGCTGTCGGCGGCGCTCCTCCAGTTCGCGGCGAGCCCCTGGCAGCAGGTGTTCACCCAGACCCGCGGCAACCACGTCTGGTTGCGGCTCGGTCCCGGTGCCGAGACCCGTCCGCTGTCGGACCTCCCCGGGGTGGAGAGCGTGTCCGGTCCCTACGGCACCGTCCCGGTGACGGCACGGAGCACCACGGCGCGGGCCGCGCTCGAACTGCGGTCGGTGCGGCCCGACGGACCGACCGGGCGGGAACGACGGTTCCTCACCGGACGGTGGTTGTCCGGTGCGCCCGGCGAGGCGGTGCTCGACCGGGCCACCGCCGAGGCCTTGTGGGCGCGCCCCGGTGACGACCTCCGGATACGGGCCGCGGGCGCGCCGCCGGGCGTCCTGCGGGTCGTCGGGGTCATGACCTCGTCGGAGGCGGGGTACACCGGCGACGCCCGGGCCCAGCGCCCGGGCACGGCGTGGACGGCGGCGGGCACGGCCGCCCGCTACGCCGCGGGGGGCGCGCCCGGGCGGACGGTGGGCCTGCGGCTCGCCGATGCGACGGACACCGACTTCGTGGTGCAGCAGGCGGTGGCCGTGGCGGGCCCGGAGCACGTGGTGCGCGTCTCCACCTGGCGGGAGGCGCGGGCCGCGGCGGCGGCGGAACACCGGCTGTCGGGGCGGTTGCTCCGGGGGTTCGGCGTCGGTTCGCTGGTGGCGGCGGCGCTCGCGGTGACCGGCGGGGTCAGTGGCCGGATCAGGGGGCAGGTCCGGGACATCGCGGTGCTCAAGGTCATCGGCATGACGCCGCGTCAGGTCGCGGTGATGTTCGTCGCCCAACACGCGGCGTTGGCCCTGGTGGGGGTGGTGCTCGGGGGTCTGCTGGTGCGTGCGGTGGGCTCATGGGTGCCGGGGCCGCTCGGCGAGGCGGTCTCGTACGGGGTGGGCCTCCCGAGCTCCGTGCCGGGGGCGGGGGCGATCGGCGCGGTCACGGTGGCGGTGATCGCGGCGGCGACCGCGTTCTCCGCGTGGCGGGCGGCCCGGGTCCCGCCGAGCCCGATGGCCCGCACGGCCCGGCCGCGGGCGCGCCGCATGTCGCGCCCGGCCCGTCGCGCGCTGCGCCGGGGCGTGCCGCCGCACCTGGTGCTCGGCTGGCGCGGGGCGACGCACCGCGGCGCGCGGTTCACCGGGTCGGTGGTGCGGCTCGCGGTGCCGATCATGCTGATCACCGTGGCACTGGCCGCGCTCTCCACGCTGGAGGCGCTGCGCAGCGGCAGCGGTGGACAGGTGAACCCGGCGCCCCCGCTGACCGTCCGGCCGGGCGCGGCGGCCGGGCAGGTCGCCCGGATCGCGGAAGACTCCCGGGTGCGGGCCGTGTACCCGGCGGCGGAGGTCACGGCCCTGATCCCCGGGCAGACCCGTTCGGTGACCCTGCGCGGGCTCGGTACCGCGGCCCTCCCCTATCCGTTCGTGACGGTGGAGGGGCGGGCCCCGCTCGCGCCCCACGAGGCCGTGGCCGGGCAGGGCCTGCTCGACGCGACGGGCACCGGGGTCGGTGACTGGGTGCGGCTCACCGTCGGCGGGACCCCGCACATCCTGCACGTCGTGGGCCGTTCGATCGAGCCGGAACACAACGGACAGGTCATCACCACCACCCTGGACACGCTGCGGGCGGGCGGCACCGCGGGCGCCCCGCAGTCGTACGCGGTGCTGCTGCGCCCCGGCGCCGACCCGGACGCGGTGGCCCGCTCGCTGCGGGCGGCCCTGCCCGGTGCCGACGTCCGGCGGGGGCCGTCCGCCCCGGCACCGGCCGCATTGGTCACCGGGGTGCTGGGCGGGCTGATCGGCGTCCTCGGGCTGGTCGCGGTGGTGGAGTTGGCGGGGTCGGTGAGCGCCTCCGTCCGGCACCACGGCCGTGAGCTGCCCGCGCTGCGCGCGCTGGGCCTGACGCCACGTCAGCTGGTGGGGGTGATCGTCACGCACTGTGCGGTGACCGCCGTCGCGGCGACGGCCGTCGGGACCGCCCTGGGTCTGCTGCTCGCCGGGCCGCTGATCGACGCGGAGGGCCACGGCAGTGGGGTGGGCGCCGGCATCGCCGTGCTGCCCGCGGTGTCCTCCCTGGCGCTCGACGCGGCCGGACCGGTGTTGGCGGCGGTCGCGCTGGCCCTGGTGCCCGCGGTGCGTGCGCAACGCCGTCGCGCACCGGACCCGACGGCGCCGCCGGGGTGACCCGACCCGGCCGCCCCGCGGGACGGTCGCCGGCGCGGTTCCGCCCGGGTCAGACGGCCGGCCGGAGCCCGACCGGCCGTGTCGTCCCGGCTACCGGTGCGTCGCGACCGACCCGCACGGGATCGATCTGCACGGGACCGACCCGGACGGGACCGTCAGGCACGGGACCGTCGCGCACCGGTGAGGGAACACGCACGAGCACGTCACCGCGGGCGGACGTCACCTTCGGGAAACAGCAGGCGGCCGCCGGGGCGGGCCGAGCGGGCCGTCGGGTGCACGGCGTCGAGTTGCGCTGGCGCACGCCCGAGGGCCGGTCCGGCGCGCTGGCCCCGGACGCCGGGGCGTGACCCCCGCCCCGGGTGGCGGACGGTCCGCCCGCCGCCCGGGGTCCGGGACTACTCCGCGGGCGCGGTGCGGGTGCGCAGCGTCGCGCGGGCGGTGTCCAGGTCACAGGCGCGGGAGCGGTTGTGCGGCAGCCGGGACAGGACCGTGGCCATCCCGCAGGTGTTGGTGACCGCCGAGAACACCAGCCCGCCGGCGATCCCCGCGGAGGCCCAGCGCGCCCCGGACCAACGGCGCCCGGCGAGCAGCCCGGCGAGCACCAGCGTGCCGGCGGCCAGGCGGACCTGGCGTTCCATCGCCCAGACCGCGCGGCCGCCCTCCGGCCGGTCGAGGTCGTACCCGAGGCGGGCCCACTCGGTGGTGCCGCCGGTGAGCGTCGCGGCGGCCACGCCTTCCTCGGCGAGCACGGCGCACGCCTGCACGGAGCGGTTCCCGGAGGCGCAGACGACGAGCAGGTCGCCCCGGTCCGCGGCGTCCCGGAGGTCGGGCAGGGCGGCGCGCAGGTCGTCGAGGGGGATGTTGAGGGCGTACGGGAGGTGGCCCGACGCGTACTCCCCGGGGGTGCGCACGTCGATCACGGTCAGCGCGCCGAGCCGCTGGGCGGCCTGGTCGGGGGTGAGTGCGGGGGATGTCGTCACGGTGTCGTGTCCTTCCATCGGTGGTACTGGGGTGGTGGTGATTCCGGTGTGCCGCGCCCCTCCGGTAGAATACCCGTAGGGGTATATCGAACGGAGTCTGTCGTGGAACTGGCTTTGGCGGCCGAGGAATTGAAGACCGTGGTCAACCGGCTGCGCCGGGCCCAGGGTCAGATCACGGGAGTGATCAAGATGATCGAGGAGGGCCGGGACTGCGCCGACGTGGTCACCCAGCTCGCCGCCGCGTCCCGCGCCCTGGACCGGGCCGGGTTCGCGATCATCGCCACAGGCCTCGAACACTGTCTGACCGACGAGAACATGTCCGCCCCGGAGGACCGGGAGCGGATGCGGGCCCGGTTGGAGAAGCTGTTCCTGTCCCTGGCCTAGGTGCCGCGGCCGACGCCGAGGTCCGGCGCCCGGCGACGGCGACCGGGAGGCCGCCCGGCGGGGGGTCATCGGACCGCGTCCACGAGCATCAGCAGGGCGACCGCGAGCAGCACGCCCGCGAACACCCGGTGCAGTACCGCCTCCGGCAGCTTCGCGCCGAGCCGCTTCCCGTCCCACGCGCCGAGCACGGCCGCTGCCGCGAAGGGGCCCACGACCGCCCAGTCGACCCCCGTCGCCGTGCCCCCGCGGGCGGCGAGCGCGACCAGTGCGTTCACGGAGACGACCAGCAGGCTCGTCGCGACGGCGGCACGGATCCGGAACGCCAGCACCCCCGTCAGTGCCGGTACGGCGAGGAATCCCCCGCCGACTCCGAGCAGCCCGGTCAGCGCCCCCAGCCCGGCGCCCGCCGCAACCACCTTCACCGGTTGCACGGCGGTGGCCGTGGGGGCGGCCGGCGGTACCGGGCGCAGCATCCGCAGTCCGGCGAGCCCGGCGACCAGCCCGAAGGCGGCCGTCAGCAGGGCGGCGGGCAACCGCGCCGCGAGCACACCGGCGAGCGCCGCCGGGAGCGCTCCGGCCGCGGCGAGGAGGAGGCCGCCGCGCCATTGGACGGCACCGGTGCGCGCATGTGCGTACAGGGCCGTCAGCGAGGTGGCGGAGACGATGAGCAGGCTCGCGGTGGTCGCCTCGACGGGGGTGAAGCCGAGCAGGTAGACCAGTGCGGGAACGGCGATGATGCCGCCGCCCGCGCCGAGGGCGCCGAGGGTGATCCCGACGGTGCCTCCGGCGAGCAGGGCGAGGATCAGTTCACTCACCGCGGGACGCGTCCGTCCCGGTGAGCGAGGCCCGCACGGCCGCGTCGAACCCGTCGTCGACGGCGACGACCGTGCGCCCCGCGGCGTCGAGCAGGGACGCCGCGATCGCGGCCCGCATCCCGCCCGCGCAGTGCACCCACACCACGCCCGGCGGCACCTCGGCCAGCCGGCCGCGCAGTTCGTGGAGGGGGATGTGGACCGATCCGGTGACGGCGCCCGCCGCCCGCTCGGAGTCCCGTCGGACATCGAGGACCACCGGGTCGGCCCCCGCACCGCCCGTGGCGTCGTCGGCGCGCGCCGCGGCCAGTTCGGCGAAGGTGGCGCGCGGGAAGGCGGTCAGGGAGTCGCCCTCGCGCACCCAGGTTCGGGGGTCGCCGGTCGCCGCGGCGGCGGGCCGGTCCACTCCGACCCGGACCAGTTCCCGTTGGGCGGCGGCGATCTGCTCCGGCGTCTCGGCGAGCAGGGTGACGGGCTTGCCCCACGGGATCAACCAGGCCAGGTAGGTGGCGAGCCGGCCGTCGCCCTCGAAGTTCAGCGTTCCGGCGACGTGACCGCGGGCGAAGGCGACCCGACCGCGCAGGTCGACCACCCACTCCCCCGCGGCGAGCCGGGCGGCTATCTCGTCCGCGTCGGCGGGGCGCGGCGGGGTCAGGTCCACGGGGGCGGGGCCTGCGGCGTTCGCGGGGCCCATGTGCGCGTAGTACGCGGGGACGTCCTCCAGACCGGCCAGGAGTTCGGCGACGAAGGTGTCGGCGTCCTGGGTCAGCGCGGCGTTGACGAGGCGTTCGGTGCCGATGGTGGAGGCCGAGCCGCCGCCCGGGCCCGAGGAGCAGAAGCTTCCGAAGCCGTGGGTGGGCAGCACCGCGACGTCGTCGTCGAGGGTGTCCGCGAGTCGGTGGGCAGAGGCGTGCTGCGCCCGGGCCAGCTCCGTCGTGAGGCGGGGTTCCACCAGGTCGGGGCGGCCGACCCCGCCGATGAGGAGCGAGCCCCCGGTGAACGCGGCGACGTCACGCCCCTGCTCGACCAGCACGTACGAGGTGTGGTGGGGGGTGTGGCCCGGGGTGGCGACGGCCCGGAGCACCAGGCCCTCGTCCACCTGGACGGTGTCGCCGTCGCTGACGGGCGTGCGGGCGAAGGAGACCGAGGCGGCGGCGGGCACCAGGTAGTGCGCCCCGGTGACCCGGGCCAGCTCCAGCCCTCCGGTCACGTAGTCGTTGTGCAGGTGCGTCTCCACGACGTGGGCGATCCGTACGCCCCGGCGTGCCGCCGCGGCGATGACCCGGTCGATGTCACGCGGCGGGTCGACGGCCACGGCCGCGTCCGGGCCGCCCGCCAGATAGCTGCGGTTGCCCAGGCCCTCGAACTCCAGGGTGTCGACGAAGAACACGGCTGCACACTCCTCTCGCTGTACCCCCCGGGGTATCCATACCTGCACCCTAACAAATACCCAGGGGGGTATAGAACGACCCCGGAGCTGCCGGCTCGGAACAGCGCGCAGGAACCCGGGACGGCCGGAAGGACCGCTGGTGGGAGGGGTGGGAGGCAGCACTAGGCAGGGGCGGGGGCACGAGGAGCAGGGACCGCGCCTCACCCGGCCGGTCAGAAGGTGAAGACGATCCTCGCCCGTACGTCCCCCGCCAGCACCTGGGCGATGGAGTCGTTCACCGACTCCAGGGGCCTCGTCTCGCGGATGACCCGGGTGCGCCCCGCCGCGTGCAGCCGGAAGACCTCGTCCAGGTCCTGCCGGGTTCCGACGATCGACCCGAGCACGGCGGTGCCGCCCAGTACCGTTTCGAAGATCGGCACCTTGATCGTTCCGCCCGCGGGCATGGCGACCATCACCAACCGGCCGCCCCGCCTGAGCCCCGCGTTCAGCGCACCGAACGCGGCCTCGTTCACGGCGAGGGCGAGCCCGATGTGCGCACCCCCGTGGGCGCGCAGCACCTCCGCCGGGTCCTCGGTGGCGGCGTTGACGAGGATGTCCGCGCCGAGGGAACGGGCGAGGGCGAGCTTCTCGTCGGTGACGTCGATCGCCGCGACGGTCGCCCCGGCGATCTTGGCGTACTGCACCGCGAGGTGGCCGAGCCCGCCCACGCCCGAGATCGCGACCAGTTGGGCGGGCCGCACCCCGCCGACCTTGAGCGCCTTGTACGTGGTCACTCCCGCGCAGGTCAGGGGTGCCGCGTCCCGGGGGTCGACGCCGTCCGGCACCGGGCGCGCGAAGTCGGCCCAGGCGAGCATCTTCTCGGCGTACCCGCCGTCGGTGCCGTACCCGGTGTTGACCTGCTGCTCACAGAGCGTCTCCCAGCCCGACAGACAGTGCTCGCAGCGCCCGCAGGCCCAGCCGAGCCAGGGCACGGCGACCCGGTCGCCGACACAGAGGTGGCTCACCCCGTCACCCAGCGTCTCCACGGTTCCGACGGCCTCGTGGCCGGGCACGAACGGCGGCGTCGGCTTCACCGGCCAGTCACCGTGCGCCGCGTGGATGTCGGTGTGGCACAGGCCCGACGCCTCGACGGCGATCAGTACCTGTCCCGGGCCCGGCACGGGGTCGGGCCGCTCCTCGATGACCAGGGGTTCACGGAACGCACGGACCACGGCAGCTTTCATGACGGCCTCCCGCTTCCATCGTGCGCGGAGTGCCGGCGGGGGGCATCCGGACGGCACCCGCCGGGCCCGGTCATCGCCGGGCCCGGCGAGACGACGGAGCGGCCGCTGCCTCGCCGCGCCGGTCGGGCGGCGTTGTCAGTGGCTCGTGGCACGCTGGGCGGATCCGGCAACACGCGCCGCACGAGCGGCAGTTACCGAGGAGGCCGTCATGGATTGGACCTTGGAACTGGTCGTGGTCCCCGTCGCCGACGTGGACCGCGCCAAGGAGTTCTACGCGGACCGCTGCGGCTTCACGGTCGACCACGACACGGCACCGGGTCCAGGGGTGCGCATCGTCCAGCTCACCCCACCCGGCTCCCGCTGTTCGATCGTGATCGGCACCGGCGTCCCGCCCCTGCCCGGCACCGCGGTCACCGCGCCGGGAGCCCTGCACGGGCTCCAGCTCTGCGTACCCGATCTGCGGCGGGCGCACGCCCAACTCGCGGAGCGGGGCGTCCCGGTCGGCCCGCTGAGCCATCTGGGCGCCGAGGGCTGGGTCGAGGGGTACGCGGAGGAGGCGTGGAGTTCCTTCTTCCCGTTCGCCGACCCGGACGGCAACGGTTGGGCCGTCCAAGAAGCGCCGACGCCCCTCGCGCAACGCTGAGCACCCCGGGCCTCCTGCGCCCCACCCGTCGCGCCGCACGGTCGCGGTGACGGCAGTGCGCCGCACCGGAACCTCCCGATCACCGGACCCGGGGGGCCCGACGGCCGTACGATGCCCCTGTTCGGCGCGGGCCGCCGGACACCACAACGGCATGGGGGACGTCCGGGGGAAGCCGGTGGGAATCCGGCGCTGACCTGCAACCGTGTGCGGCACTGCGGTGCCGTGAGTCGGAGCGCCCGGAGTTCCCCGTACACCGCTTCCCTCTGTCATGGTCTGCGGAGGTGGAGCCCTGGCGTCCCGCGCACCGGCCGCCCGTCCATGAGGAGAGGGACGGACGGGTCAACGCAGGGGGAAGTGCGGGGCCTTCACCCCGTGGGCCCGTACCCGCCAGGAGGCCCCATGCGTCACCACCTCTTCCGTCGCACCGCCGTCGCCGCGGCCCTGCTCGGTCTCGTCCTCACCGGCGCCCCCGCGCTGGCCGCCCCCGGCACCGCGCCCGCCGCGGGGAGCACCCTGACGGCCGGGACCAACACCCCGGTGAAGGTCACGCTGACCGTGCGCGGGCCCGACGGGGTGCTGTTCCGGGGCAAGATCCGGACGAAGGGCCACGACGTCACCCCGACCACCGGCGGCACCCAGCGCTGCGACGGCACGAACGGCGGCGCCCACCCCAGTGCGGTGCCCACGCCGACGGCCGCCCTCGACGACGCGGCCCGCAAGCGCGGGTTCGCCTGGGACGGCACCTGGTACCCGTCGTTCGAGGACTACTTCGTGCAGTCCATCAAGAACGTCGAGGGGGGCGCGACCGCCTACTGGAACATCTCCGTGAACGGGACGCCGACCCCCGTCGGCGGCTGCCAGTTCAGAATCCACGCCGGGGACCGGGTGGCCTTCACCTGGACCGCCCTGTAACCCTCCGGCGCCGACCCCGGAGCGGCCCCGGCATCAGCCGTGTTCGGTGTGGCTGGACGTGGTGTCGGCGGGCGGCTCGGTGCGTCCGCCGTCCCGGCCCGTGACCAGGACGGCCACGAGCACCCCGAGGACGGCGACCACGGCCAGCCGCCCGCCCAACCGCAACGTCCAGACGGCCTTGGCCCCCGACCGGACACCGGGGGCCGCGAGCCGCTGGGAACGCCGGGCCGGGCTCATCAGCCGCGCCAGGAACAGTGCGGCGACGGGGAGTTGGAGCAGCCACACCGTGGTGCGGAACCAGCCGTCGTACCACACGTTCGTGCCGTACAGCAGGGTGTGCCAGACGCTGAGGACGTACACCACGAGGACGAAGCGGTGCATGACCCGCCAGGCCCTGGCGCCGATGCGGTGCCGGACGTAGAAGAGCAGACCGAGGGGGATCGCGAGGTAGAGCGCGGCCTGACCGACGGGGATCGCGATCCGGCCGGTTCCGGAGGCGTAACCGCCGGGCACGAAGGCCTCGACGAAGGCCGTGGCGGTGCCGGCGTACCAGGCGTCGGTGTCGTGCCGGACCAACTCGGCGGCGAACAGCAGTGCATGAGCGGCGATCAGCGCGATGGTGTTGATGCTCGTGGTGCGGTGGAGCCGTTCGAGGCGGGGGCCGGACAGGGGCAGCCAGCTCGGGCGGGGGCCGGACAGCAGCAGTCCGAGGACCACGGTGCCCCAGGCCCACAGCAGCGCGGACCAGCCGAACGCCTGGCTGAGGAAGTACATCCAGAAGGCACCGGTGTCGGCCATGAACGGCATCACGGTGAGCGTGGACGAGGTTTCGGCCTCGATCCGGACGTAGAGCAGCACGAAGACGGCGCCCGTGACGAGCAGGGCGAAGGAGCCGTCGAGGACCCCCGCCCGCAGGTCGCCGCGGAGGGTCACCCGGGGGCGGGGCGGCGTCGACACGCCCGACGGTCCGGGGTTCGTACCTGCGGCGGGCGGGGGCTCGGTACCGGGCGCAGCACGGTCGTTTGTGGGGTTCACGGCGGGCGGCTCCGCTTCTGTCACGTGTCAATGAGGTCGCGCACGACCGGGTGGGGCCGGTCGCACACGTAGTCGGATGCGGAGGGCGGAAAGTTCCCGGGAGCGGGTAGTGACATGGGTCACGACACACGGTGTCCACAAACGGGGGCGATCGCGCCAACTGTCCGGTCAAAGCCCTTACCCGGGACCCGTATCCCACTGGCACCATGACTCTCATGGGAGCCGGAACCGCACTCCGCCTCACGCACACGACGATCCTCGTCGCCGTGTGCGTCGTGGTGTCCGGGCTCGGCCACGCCCTGGCGTCGGGGGTCTCGCCCTCGCTCCAGGGGTACGTGATCGCGGTTCCCCCGGTGTCCCTGCTCGCCTGGCGCCTGACCCGCCGGGAACGGTCCGCGGGTGCGGTGATCGGGGCGAGCGCCGGGGCCCAGGTCATGCTGCACGCGCTGTTCGGTCTGACCCACGGGCCGGGCGGCACGGGCCACGGGGTCCACACGGCCCATCCGCGCCCCGTCACCACGGACGGCACGGGTCTGGCCGGGAGCACCGCGCTCGCCCTCTTCCGCTCCCTGCGCGGCCTGTTCGACCTCTCTTCGGTCACTTCGGGCATGGCCAGCGCGCACGTGCTCGCGGGTGCGGTGTGCGGCTGGTGGCTGTGGCGGGGGGAGCGCTCGCTCGCCCAACTCGGCCGGGCGCTGGCGTTGTTCCTCGGGGGCCTGTTGCGGTTCGCCGTGGCCGCCCTGTGCGGGGCGCAGGTCCTGCCGGCGGCGACGCCCGCCCCGGTCGAGCGTCGCGCGTCCGACCGCCTCCCGTCTCCGCTCGCCCTGTTGCGCGCGGCCCCTCGACGAGGGCCCCCTCTTTTCGCGTCCTGAGGTTTTGTCCACTTATTTCACCTTTGACGGGTTAAGTCCCGGACGCGAAGGGCGATTTGTCATGCCTTATTCACCTGGAGAAGGCGCACGATCCACCCGCAGCGGCGCTGCCGCCGCCCGGCACGCACACCGCGACGCGGAGATCACCACCTGGGCACTGGCCGCCGGCCTCGGCGACCAGCGCGCCGCCGAACTCTTCGTCCACGCCACCTATGACGACGTACGGCGGTTCGTCGCCCATCTGACCACCGATGTACCGGGTTCGGAGGACCTGGCCCAGGAAACCTTTCTGCGCGCGCTGACCAGCCTCAGCGGATTCGCTGGACGCTCCTGCGCACGCACCTGGCTGCTGGCGATCGCCCGCCGGGTCGTCGTGGACCGGCTGCGCCGGGCCTCCGCACGGCCCAGGATCGCCGACAGCGCCGACTGGCTGACCGCGGCGGAGCGCGCGCAGCCCCGCCACCTCCCCGGCTTCGAGGAATCGGTGGCCTTCATGGACGCGCTCGACTCGCTGGAACCCGGACGGCGCCAGGCGTTCGCCCTGACCCGGCTCCTCGGCCTGTCCTACGCGGAGGCCGCGGAGGCCCTCGACTGCCCCGTGGGAACCATCCGCTCCCGGGTGGCACGTGCCCGTCGGGACCTGGCCGCCAGCTGGCTGGAGCAACCCAGCGGAGCCCCCGCCCTCGTGGCGGCCTGACCGCCCTCCCGGTGCGGGCGGCGCTCGCCGCGCGCACCGGGACCGGCCCGCTCCCCCGTTCCGCCCGTGTGACCTGCGCAGCAACCGCGCCCCAGGCATGGGTTCCGGGCGCCGGGTCTGTCATGATGACGCGGAAAGGCGACGGCGGAACGAGGAAACCGGTGTGAATCCGGTGCGGTCCCGCCACTGTGATCGGCGAGCGAACCCCGAACGGCCCACTGCCCCTATGCGGGTGGGAAGGGCGGGGCGAGCGGTGACCCGAGAGCCAGGAGACTCACGCGGTCGCCTCCTCGACAGAACTGGGGCGGATCTCCCCAGAGGGGAGCGTGAGTCGGAATGCCCGAAGGGCCGCTGGCCGACGATCCGGTACCGTGCCGGGTCGTGGTGTGCCGGGACTGCTGCTGCGGCAGCGCGAAGGTGACCGGAGTCGATCACTCCGCGCAGGTGGCGCGGCTGAGCGAGGCGACCTCCGTGACGGTCGCCGCCTGCCTGGACGTCTGCGATCAGGCCAATGTGATCGTCGTCCGCCCGTCGGCCGCCGGACGCGCGGCCGGGGCGCGTCCCGTCTGGCTCGGCCTCGTCAACGACTCCGCCGCGACCGAGGACATCGTCTCCTGGGTCCGCGCCGGCGGTCCGGGGGTCGCCGCACCACCGGACGTCCTCGACCTCTACGTCTTCACCCCGCCGCGGCGGGTCCGTACCGCGCAGTCCGACGCGACGCGCTGAACCCACGAACCGACCGCGGGCGGCGCCGTGCCGTCCGTGGTGAGAGGACCGACCACACCATGGCCAGACGCTCCGTCGCCCTGCTCGCCGCAGCCGCCTTCCTGATAGCGGGTTGCGGTGGCGGTGGCACCGACGAGAAGACCGACGGCGCGGCCTCCGCGCCCGAGGGCTTCCCGGTCACCGTCACCAACTGCGGGGTGAAGACGACGTACCAGCGTCCCCCGCAGCGGGCGGTCTCCCTGAACCAGCACGCCACCGAGGTGCTGTTGGCGCTCGGACTGGAGAAGTCCATGGTGGGCACCGCCTACTTGGACGACGAGATCCTGCCCGAGTACGCGGACGCCTACCGCGGCATCAAGGTCCTCGCGGACGAGTACCCGTCCTTCGAGGCGCTGCTCGCCGCCGAACCCGACTTCGCCTACGCGGGGTTCGCGAGCACCTTCGACGAGCAGGAGGGCCGCAGCCGCGCCGCGCTGACCAAGGCGGGCGTCAACTCCTACCTCAATGTGGAGGAGTGCCCCGAGGGTCCGGTGACGATGGACCAGATCGAGACGGAACTCCGCTCGATCGGGAAGATCTTCGGGGTGAAGGACCGCGCCGAACGCGAGGTCAAGAAGGTCCGCACGACGCTGAGCGGTGTCGAGGGGAAGCTCAAGGGCGTCGACCCGGTCGAGGTGTTCGTCTACGACAGCGGCGACAAGACGGCGTTCACCGCGGGCGGTGCCGGCATCGGCAACGAGATGATCAAGGAGGCGGGCGGCCGGAACCAGTTCGACGACCTGGACAAGCAGTTCGGCGACGTCTCGTTCGAGCAGGTCGCCGAGCGGGCACCGGAAGCCGTCGTCATCTACGACTACGGGGACAAGACCGTCGCCGAGAAGAAGAAGTTCCTGCTCGCGCACCCCGCGTTGAAGGACGTCCCGGCGATCAAGAACAAGCGGTTCGCGGTGCTGCCGCTGTCCTCGACGGTGCTCGGCGTCCGGGTGCCGGCCGGGGTGTCGGACCTCGCCCGTCAGCTGCACCCGGACCGCTTCCAGTGACCGGCGCGCCCCGGACGGCCGGGGCCGGTGCGCTGCACACCACCCGACGGGACCCGGCCCCGTCGCCCGACTCGTCGGAGGTCCGGACGGGTCGGGCCAAGCCGCCGTACGCACTGGTCCTCGTGCTGCTGGCCGCCCTGGTGGCGGTGGCGGGTACGGCGGGCGTCGCCGTCGGCTCGGTCAACGTCCCCGCGGGCCAGGTCTGGAGCATCCTGCTGCACCGGGTGCACCCGGGACTGGCCGAGGCGACCTGGACCCCGGTGCGGGAGACGATCGTCATGGACGTGCGGCTGCCGCGCGTCCTGCTGTGCGCGGTGGTCGGCGCCGGACTCGCCGTCGCCGGGACCGCGCTCCAGGCCCTGGTCCGCAATCCGCTGGCCGATCCGATGCTGCTCGGGGTCTCCTCGGGCGCCTCGGTCGGCGCGGTGAGCGTCCTGGTGTTCAACCTGACGGCGTTCGGCCTGGTGACCCTGCCGCTGGCGGCGTTCTGCGGGGCGCTCGCCGCGCTGATCGCCGTGTACTTCCTCGCCCGGTCGGGCGGGCGGATGACCACCATCCGTCTGGTGCTCGCGGGCGTCGCCACCGCCGAGGTGCTGTCGGCGCTCGCCAGCTTCCTGATCGTCACCTCCAACGACCCGCACAAGACGCAGTCGGCGCTGCGCTGGATGCTCGGCGGGCTCGCCGGGACCACGTGGTCGATGCTGTGGATACCGGCCGTGGTCGTGCTCGCCGGCACGGTGGTGCTGCTCGGGGTGAGCCGTCCGTTGAACCTGCTGCTGGCCGGCGAGGAGGCGGCGACCGCGCTCGGGCTCGACGTGCACCGCTTCCGAGCGGCCATGTTCACCGTCGTCGCCCTGATGATCGGCACCATCGTCGCGGTCAGCGGTCAGATCGGCTTCGTCGGCCTCATCATGCCGCACGTCGTGCGGCTGCTGGTGGGCGCCGACCACCGCCGGGCGCTGCCCGCCGCCGCGCTGCTGGGCGCGGCGTTCCTCATCGCCGCGGACCTCGCGGCACGGACCTTGATGAGCCCCGAGGAGGTCCCGGTCGGCATCCTCACCGCACTGGTCGGCGGCCCCTTCTTCCTGTGGCTGATGCGACGGAGGACGTCATGACGGCGCCGATCGAGAAGGAGGGCGCGCAGCTGCCCGGCACGGCCGTGCCCGGCGCCCTGGAGATCGAGGACGTGACGGTCGCCGTGGGCGGCCGGGCCCTGGTCACCGGGGTGTCGCTCCGGGTGGCCCCGGGTGAGGTGCTCGGACTCGCGGGCCCCAACGGCGCGGGGAAGTCCACCCTGCTGCGCACGGTGTACCGCACGCTGCGGCCCACCTCGGGGCGGGTGCTGCTGGACGGCGAGGACGTGTGGCGCATGCCCGGCAAGCGACTGGCGAGGCAGCTGGCCGCCGTCCTCCAGGAGAGCGCGGGGGACTTCGAACTCACCGTGTACGACGTGGTGGCGATGGGGCGCACCCCGCACAAACGGGCCTTCGCCGGCGATGACGCCGACGACCGGGCCGTGATCGCCTCGGCACTGGCCCGCCTCGACGTGGACGGGCTCGCGGACGCGCCCTTCAACCGGCTCTCCGGTGGGGAGAAGCAGCGCGTCCTGATCGCCCGCGCCCTCGCCCAGCAGGCCGGCACGATGGTCTTGGACGAGCCGACCAACCACCTGGACCTGCGCCACCAGTTGGACGTGCTGCGGCTGGTGCGGCACCTCGGCGTCACCACGGTCGTCGCCCTGCACGACCTGAACCTCGCCGCCGCCTTCTGCGACCGGCTCTGCGTGCTCGCGGCCGGTCGGGTCGTCGCGCTCGGCCCGCCGGCGGAGGTCCTCACCCGGGAGTTGCTGTCCGAGGTGTACCGGGTGGAGGCCGAGGTCGACGCACATCCGGTCACGGGGGTCCCGCACATCACCCTGGTGACCGGGGACGAGGGTCCGACCCGGGCGTTCCGCCCGTGACGGGCTCCCGGCACCCGGTCGGGCACCGCCGGGCGGACGAGCGCCCGGACGCCGTGGACCCCGGCGAGCCGGACGCCCCCGTCGACCCCGGCCACCCCGGCGAGGCGACGGCCCCGCCGGCCGAGGTCGCCGCGGCCCTGCGCGACGTGGCGGAACTCGGCGGCTTCTTCTCGGTCCGGGTGGGTGGACCCGACACCGGCTGGCACTCCCTCGGGGAGGCGTACGCGCGCGGCGTGCCCGATCTGATCGCGGCGACCACGGCCCGCCACCGCAGCGAGGAACCGCGGGTCGCCGCGTCGATCACCCAGCTCGGGCAGGCGGCCCGGCTGTGGTCACCGCTCCTCGCGTGCACGGTGCTGCACGGCATCGTGCCCGATCTGTCCCGTCTGCAACGCGCCGACGAAGGGCCGGCGCTGCGGCTGCCGCGGGCCACCGGGCGGTACGCGGCCCGGGTCCCGCGACTCGTGGACGAGCTGTACGACACGGTGGTGACCCGGCGGCTGGACGTCTTGCGCGCCGGGCTCCCCGTCAAGGTGTCCCCCCGGCTCCTGGACGGGAACGCCGCCTCCGCGCTGGTCGAGGCGGGGCGGGCCGTCCTGGCCGCCCGGCCGGGCGTGCGCGGGCGGCTGGAGCCCCTGGTGGACCGGCTGCTGGGCACGGGCCGCCTCACCGGTACGGGTTCGGTCACCGGCCCGGACCTGACGTTCCGACGGCGCAGTTGTTGTCTGTACTACCGGGCCCCGGCAGGGGCGAAGTGCGGGGACTGCGGTCTGGCGGAACAGCAGCCCTGACCTCCCGGGTCGGCCGCCCGGCGACCTGACCGCTCCCGGTCACCGCCCGGCCCACCCGGTCACCGCCCGGCGCGGCCCGCGTACTCCACGGACGGCTCGGCGGTCGCGGGCCCGGTCATGTGCAGCGCCTCGACGAGGTCCCGGTAGAGCCGGTCGCTGCGCAGGAGTTCCCGATGGGTGCCGACCGCGCGGATGCCGCCCTCCTCCATCACGACGATCCGGTCGGCGCCGACGACCGTGGACAGCCGGTGGGCTATGGACAGCACGGCCGCACGGTCCGCGTGGGCACGGACGTGTTCGGTGATGGCGGCCTCCGTCAGGGCGTCGATCTGGGCGGTGGCCTCGTCCAGGAGCAGGACGTCCGGCGCGTGCAGCAGGGCCCGGGCGAGGGCGACGCGTTGGCGCTGGCCACCGGAGAGCGAGGTCGGACTCAGCTCGGTGTCGAGTCCGTCGGGCAGCGTGCGGACGTGGTCACCGAGCCGCACCTCGTCCAGGGCGCGGTACAACTCCTCCTCGGTGGCGTCCGGGTGGGCGAGCAGCATGTTGTCGCGGACCGACCCGGGGACGAGCGGGGTGTCCTGCTCCACGTAGGCGAAGCGACGGCGGATGTCGGCGACCGACAGGTCCGCGTAGTCGGTGCCGTCGAGCCGGAGCCGGCCGTGCTCGGGGTGGACGAAGCGCAGCAGCAACGAGAACAGGGTCGTCTTGCCGGCGCCGGAGGGGCCGACGATCGCGGTGTGGCCGCGGGCCGGGATGTCGAGGTCCACCCCGCGCACGGCGGGTTGCCCGCCGGGTGCGTAGCGGGCGGTGATCCCGCGGAGTTCGATCAGCGGGCGCCCGCCGTCTTCCTCCGGGCGCACGGGGACCGCCGCCGCGGCCGTGGCGCCCGGGCGGCGTGTGTCGGGCACCTGCTCCGCCTGCCGTTCGAGGGGGACGTCCTCGACCTCGCGGATGCGCGCGGCGGCGGCGATGCCCGACTGGAGCGCGGTCACGTGGCCGGAGAGTTCGGTGACCGGTCCCATGAGTCCGAAGGTGTAGAGGAGGAAGGCGATCAGGCTGGAGACCTCCAGGCTCCCGTTGGAGACCCGCCAGGCGCCGAAGCCGAGGATGCCGATCAGCGCGAGTTGGATGCCGCCGTAGGCGACGGTCCAGGCGACCGCCTCGCGCCGCACGGAGTTGACGCCGTGTGCGGCGGCCGTCCGGGCGTGGCCGACGATGCGTTCGGCGACGCGGGCCTCGGCGCGGGCCGCCTTGACGGTCCGCAGGGCGCGCAACGCCCCTTCGAGCGCCCCGCCCATGCTGCCGAGGGCTGCCTGCGCCTTCTCCTGTTCGGTGGCGATCTTCGGCATCAGCAGCAGGAAGACGGCGGCGATCAGGACGACGGCAGCGACCGTGACCGAGAGCAGCACCAGGTCGAGCACGCCCATCAGCACGAGGGTGCCGACCAGGAGCACCCCGCCGTTGATCAGGCCGACGATGCTGGAGGAGGCGGCCTCGCGCAGCAGCACGGTGTCGGAGGTGACGCGGGTGGTGAGTTCCCCGGTGGGGCGCGCGCTGAGCGGGAGCAGGGCGGCGCGGAAGTAGCGGCGCACGACGGACTCGCGGGCGTCCAGCACGATCCGTTCGGCGACGGTGCCGAGCAGGATCGTCTGCCACAGCCCCACGACCGCTCCCATGACGAGGAGGCCGAGCAGCACGGTGATCGGCCAGGCGAGTCGCATGTCGCCGCCCAGCGAGTCGAGCACCAGTTTGGTGGTCATCGGGGTGGCGAGTTCCATCGCCGAGCCCAGGAGCGCGAGGAGCAGCCCGAGGGCGAGGCGCCGGCGGTGCGGGCGGGCGAAGCTCCCCAGAATCCGTAGCCGGGCGAAGGCACTGCCCTTCGCGGCTGCCGGGACGGGCGCCGGTCCTTCCGTGGTCGGGGAGGTGGTCGAAGAGGCCACCGGTTCATTAAATCGGTCATCCATGACCCAGATAAGAGCACGGCATAGCAATATCCGGCAACTGATTACCCGCACCGATACACTGGCCCCGTGCTGAAACAGATGCCTCCGGAGGAGTCCCGCACCCGGTCACGAACCCGCCGGGCGATCCTCGACGCCGCCGTCACGGTCTTCAGCGAGGACCGCTCCGCGCCGTTGAGCCAGGTGGCCGACGCCGCCCAAGTGGCCCGCAGCACGCTCCAGCGCTACTTCGCCGACCGCGCCGCCCTGCTCGCCGCACTCTCCGCGTACGCGTCCGAGCAGATCGACGAGGCCACCCGGCAGGCGCGGACTGATGAGGGTCCTCCCCTGGACGCCCTACGCCGCCTCATCCACGAGCTGTTCGACCTCGGGGACATCGTGATGCTGGTGAGCCCCGGCTGGGAGGACGAGCAGGACGGGGACACCGAGTCGGCGACGGACGTCGCCCTACACGCGCTCCTGGCGCGCGGTCGGGCGGAGAAGGCCCTGGACGACCGACTCACCGACACATGGATCGTGCAGGTGCTGTGGGTGACCCTGTACACGGCCTGGACCTACGTCCGCGACCACGGCGCCACCAAGCACGACTCCCTGGCCGCCTGTCTGACCACGCTCACCAAGGCGGTCCGCGCCGAGTAGCCCCACCGGGCACCCCGGGCCGCCACCCGATCCCCCCTCGGACCCGCCCACCTCAGACCCGCCCCCTCGGACCCGGCACCGAACGAGGTCCGACGCCCCGCGAGACCCGGGCGTAGAAATTCTCCCAAATAAATTCTGCAAAAATACTTTGGGAAACTGTCGGGAGCGTCCTATGCTCGATGAGTGACCAGTCAAGAGCACCACCGCGTCCTGGACCCCGAGACGGACGCCGCCGCCCTCAAGGCCCTCACCCACCCCTTGCGGACGCGCCTGCTCGGTCTGCTGCGCCAGTACGGGCCCGCCACCGCGAGCGAGTTGGCCGTGCGCACCGGGGAGTCCTCCGCCTCCACCAGCTACCACCTGCGGGTCCTGGCGAAGTACGCCTTCGTCACCGAGGCCGAGCACCGGGACGGGCGGGAACGCCGGTGGCGCGCGGTCCATGCGGTCACCTCCTGGAGCAACTCCGCCATGGGTGCCTCGCCTGGGGGCCGCGCCGCCGTCAGCGCGCTGCGCCGGCGCCAGTTGGAGCACCTCGCCAGCTCGCTGACCCGGCACGAGGAGGACATGGAGGCGGGCCGGCTCGGGGAGGAGTGGCGCGAACCCTCCGGGATCACCGACCTGCTCCCCCGACTCACCCCCGAGTCCGTGACCGAACTGTGGCTGGCCTTCGAGGAACGGCTCGCCGAACTGACCGCCCGGGACGCCGAGGACCCGCGCGCCCGACAGGTCGTCCTCATCACCGCCGGCCTCCCGCTCGCCCCCGAGCCACCCGCGCCGCCCGCCCCGCCCACGACCGGGGCGACGGAAGGCGCCACGGAACCGGACACCGAGGAGCACCGGTGAGCGCCCCCGGCGGCATAATCGCCGGGCCGCGGATCGACCCCCGGTCGGCCCGCCGCCGCTACGTCACGACCTGCGCGCTCTTCTGGCTGCCCATGGGGCTGACGATCGCACCGCTCGTCCTCCTCTTCACCGAACGCGGCATGGCCCTCACCGCCGTCGCGGGCTTCTTCCTCGCGCACTCCCTCACCGCCGCCGTGCTCGAACTGCCCACCGGCGGTCTCTCCGACGTCATCGGCCGCCGGGCGGTCCTCGCCGCCGCCGGACTGCTCAACGCCGCGGCCTTCACCCTCCAGGCGCTGTCCACCACGGCCTGGGCACTCGCCCTGGGCATGGCACTGATGGGTGCGGGCCGCGCCCTGTCCAGCGGCCCCGCCGAAGCCTGGTACGTCGACGCCGTCCAGGCGTCCCGGGGTCCCGACGCCGAACTGCGCACCGGTCTGGCGCGCGGTGGTGCGGCGACCTCCGCGGCCCTCGCCCTCGGCACCCTGATCGGGGGTGCGCTGCCCTGGCTACTGGACCTCGGCCCGGGCGACCGCATCGCCTCGGCCACCTCGGACCTGGTGCTGCCGCTGTCCGCGCCCCTGCTGCTGGGCACCGTCGTCGTCCTGTGCTTCACCGGATACGTGCTGACCGCGCTGCGGGAACCCCCGCGCGCCCCGGTGACCCTGCCCGGCGTGTTGCGGGGCGTGCCCACGACCGTGGCCGAAGGACTGCGGCTCGGCGGGCGCAGCACCCTGGTCCGACGGGTGCTGTGGAGCACGGCGGCGATCGGTGGCGCGCTCGCCACCACGGAACTGCTCACCCCGGGGCGGGTGGCGACGCTGACGGGCGCTCCGGAGTCCGGCACGCTGGTGTTCGGCGCGCTCTCCTGTGCCGGCTTCGCGTGCTCGGCCCTCGGCAGTCACCTGGCCCCGCCGGTCGCCCGACGTGCCGGCAGCGGACAGCGGGCGGTCCTGGTGGCCCTGGCCACCGCAGCGGTCGGGCTGTTGCCGCTCGGCGTGACCGCCGCCGTCTCCGGTCCGCCCGCCTGGGCGCTGGGTGCCCTCGGCTACGGGCTGCTGTACCTGGGGCTGGGGGCGGCGGGCCCCAACCAGAACGAACTGCTGCACCGCGCGGTGACCTCGTCCGGCCGGGCCACCGCCCTGTCCGTGCAGTCCCTGGCCCTCCAACTGTCCGGCGCGGTCACCGGCCTGCTCGTCGCGTCGCTCGGGGTGGGCCCGTTGCCCTGGCTGCTCGCCACGGCCCTGCTGCTCACGGCTGCCCTGTTGTGGTGTCGGGCACCGGAACGGGACGTGCCGCCGGCCCCCTCCGCACCGGTGCCGGAGACCATCCGGACGGCAAGTTAGGGTTACCTCACCCAATCTGACGCGGGGTCATGTGGTCCCCGGGCACTGATGCGTGGAGGACGAACGGATGCGGCAGGACCGGACGGCGACCGGAGCGGAGCACACGGCGCGGCACACCCAGGGGGTCGTGGGCCGGGCCCGCACCCGTGACGGCCGCACCCTCTACTACCAGCGGCGGACCGCGAGGCCGCCGGGCGCCGCGGCGACGGTGGTGTTCGAGGGCGGACTGGCGGCGAGCCGCTCGTACTGGGCGCTCGTCCAGGAGGAGCTCGCGGACGACGCCGACACCGTGGTGTACGACCGCAGCGGCCTCGGCCGCAGCCCGCGCGGCCGGGCGCCGCGCACCCTCGAACGGCTGGCCCGGGACCTGGGCGACCTGCTGGACCACCTGGGGCCGGGGCCCTTCGTCCTGGCGGGTCACAGCTGGGGCGGTCCGGTGGTCCGGGTGGCCGCCGCGGCGGCCCCCGGGCGGATCGCAGGGGTCGTCCTGGTCGACGCCACGGACGAGGCGTGCGAGCCGCTGTTCGACCCGGCGTCCCGCGCGCTGGAGCGTGCGGCCCAGCGCAAGAGCGCGGAGCTCGCCCGTACGGGTCAACTCGGGCCCGCCTTCCGTCCGCTCACCGACGCGCTGCCGCCCGACGCCGGGACCGACATGCGTCGGGAGGGCTTCACCCCGCGGGCCATGCGCACCCGTGGCGCCGAACTCGCGGCGGTGACGGACGGTCTGCGGTCGCTGCTGGAGCGGCCCCCGCAGTTGGGGGACGTGCCGGTGACGGTGGTCTCGGCGGCGCTGGAGACCCCCGGGATGGCGCCCGAGCTGCGGGCGGCCCTCGACGCGGCCCATGCGCACCGTGCCGCGGAGTCCCGCCGGGGGCGTCACGTCTACGCCCTGCGCTCCGGCCACATGGTCCCCGTGGGCGAGCCCCGGATCATCGCCGAGGAGATACGTCGTCTGCTCGGGTGACGGACGCCGGAGCCGGCACGAGCAGCGCCGGCGCCGCGACCCCGAGCGGGCGGGTTCCGCGCCTCCGCCGGCGGGGCGGTGCTGCACGATCACCCCGTCGTCTTCGATACTGGAGACGACCCATCTCATCGGGTAAGCCGCTCGTACGTCCGCCGGACCGCCTCCCGGGAGGAACCCCTTGCGCATGCTGATCAACGTGGCCGAGACCGTGGTGGCCGACGCCCTGCGGGGCATCGCCGCGGCCCACCCGGATCTGACCGTCGACGTGGCGAACCGGGTGATCGTGCGCCGTGACGCACCGGTCGCCGGCCAGGTCGGAATCGTCTCGGGCGGGGGCTCAGGACACGAACCGCTGCACGGCGGTTTCGTGGGTCCGGGCATGCTGTCGGCGGCCTGCCCCGGCGAGGTGTTCACCTCGCCCGTGCCCGACCAGATGCTGCGGGCGGCCGCCGCCGTGGACAGCGGCGCCGGAGTGCTCTTCATCGTCAAGAACTACACCGGCGACGTGCTCAACTTCGACATGGCCGCCGAGTTGGCCGAGGACGAGGGCATCCGGGTCGCCAAGGTCCTCGTCAACGACGACGTGGCGGTCACCGACAGCCTGTACACCGCCGGGCGTCGCGGGACGGGCGCCACCCTCTTCGTGGAGAAGATCGCGGGCGCGGCGGCCGAGGAGGGGCTGCCGCTCGACCGGGTCGAGGCCCTGGCCCGTCAGGTCAACGAGAACTCCCGCAGCTTCGGGGTGGCCCTCAGTTCGGTGACCACCCCGGCGAAGGGCAGTCCGACCTTCGACCTGCCGTCCGGGGAACTGGAACTGGGCATCGGCATCCACGGGGAGCCGGGGCGGGAGCGCCGACCGATGATGACCTCCCGGGAGATCGCGGACTTCGCGGTGCACACGGTCCTCGACGACCTCACCCCGAGGAACCCCGTCCTGGTGCTGGTCAACGGCATGGGCGCGACCCCCTTGTTGGAGCTCTACGGGTTCAGCGCCGAAGTGCAGCGCGTCCTCGGGGAGCGGCGGATCACCGTCGCCCGGACCCTGGTCGGCAACTACGTCACCTCGCTGGACATGGCGGGGGCCTCCGTCACCCTCTGCCAGGTGGACGGGGAGCTGCTGCGGTTGTGGGACGCCCCGGTGAGTACGCCCGCGCTGCGTTGGGGCAGGTGACCGCGCCTCCCCGCCACCCGCTCCCCCACCACCCCTCACCAGGAGTTCCCCGTGCTGGACACCGAGTTCTTCCTCCGCTGGATGCGGGCCACCGCCACGGCCGTGGACCGTGAGGCGGACCGGCTCACCGCCCTCGACTCCCCGATCGGAGACGCCGACCACGGCAGCAACCTGCAACGGGGGTTCCTCGCGGTGCGGGACGCCCTGGCGACCGAGGCACCCGAGACCCCCGGCGCCGTGCTGGTCCTCGCCGGCAGTCGGCTCATCTCGACCGTGGGCGGGGCTTCGGGCCCGCTGTACGGAACGCTGCTGCGCCGCACCGGCAAGGCGTTGGGGGGCGCCCCCGAGGTGTCCGGTACCGACTTCGCGCACGCGCTGCGCACCGGGGTCGACGCGGTGGCGACGCTCGGCGGGGCGGCCCCCGGGGACAAGACGATGCTGGACGCGTTGGTGCCGGCGGTCGAAGCGCTGACGCAGGGCGGTACGTTCGCCGCGGCGCGGGCCGCCGCCGACACCGGGGCGCAGGACACGATCCCGATGCTGGCGCGCAAGGGGCGGGCGAGCTACCTCGGCGAACGCAGCATCGGTCACCAGGACCCGGGCGCGACCTCGTCCGCGCTGCTGATCGCCGCGCTCGGCATCGCCCAGGGCGGCGGCGCGGGTGAGTGACACGGTGGGCGGCGGGAACGGCGGGGGCTCCTCGGCGGACGCCCGACGCGGTGAACCGGTGGTGGGGATCGTGCTGGTGTCGCACAGCGCGGCGGTCGCCGAAGCCGTGGCGGCGCTGGCGGTGGGCCTCGCGGGCGGCGGTGCGCCCGCCCCGGTGGCCGCGGCGGGCGGCACCGAGGACGGGGGTTTCGGGACCAGCGCGGAGCTGATCTCCGCGGCGGCGGCCCGGGTCGACCGGGGCGCCGGCGTGGCGGTGCTCACGGACCTCGGCAGCGCGGTCCTCACGGTGAAGGCGCTGCTCCTGGAGGGGGACGAACTCCCGGACGGCACCCGGCTGGTGGACGCGCCGTTCCTGGAGGGTGCGGTGGGGGCGGTGGTCACCGCGTCCACCGGCGCGGACCTGGACGCGGTCGCGGCGGCGGCCACCGAGGCGTACGGCTACCGCAAGCAGTGAACGGGCGGGCGACGGGGCGTGCGGGGTCTTCCCCCGTCACCCCCACGGGCCCGGGGCGGTGCGGGCGGTGCCCCGGCGGGCCACGAACGCCCGGGCCTGCCGTTCGCCCTCGATGACGGCGGCCCGGTGGCTCTCGATCGGCTGGACCCGGGTGCCGGTGAAGACGATGTAGGTGACGCCGGACGCGACACCGCCGGTGCGGGGGTCGGGCGGGATGCCCAGGGCCTCGGCCGCCGCGTACGACGCCTCACCGATCACCCCGGCCGGGCCGCTGTCGCCGACGACCGCGTAGAGCACCTGCGTGCGGTACACGACGGCGACGACGCTGCCGCCCTTGACCCCGTGGTCGGCGTAGCGCCAGCGGCTGCTGGGGGCGGGCACCACGATGAACGGCAGTTGCTCGGCGCTGAGGTACCGGCCGTCGGACTGGGTGAACGCCGTCATCGGTGAGAAGTAGGGGTCGGTCCGCTCGTTGCAGTGGGTGCCCCGGCGCCCGTCGCAGTCGATGTCCAGATCGGCCTTCCAGTGGACGACCCCGGTCTTCCCGCACACCGGGACCGTCTCCCGGGCCGCCGAGGCGTCGGTGCGGTACGCGCCCCGTGACACCTGGACGCAACCGCCCACCGCCGCGAGCAGTTCGGCGGCGGTGGGTGCGTCCGCGCGGGGGGCCCGCATGCCTCCCCCGGCCCCCGGAGCGGGAGGAAGGGCGTCGGCGGACAACGATCCGGGGACCAGCAGGACGGCACCGAGGGCGGCGGTCGGGACCACCGTTCGCATGAGCACGAGGAACAGACCCTCCATAGACGAATCGTGACGAACCACCACAGAACCGTTGCCGTTCGTCGAGCGGTGTCCACCGCGACACGGCCGGACGGGCCGCCCGGTCGGGGCGGGGGCGGCGTGTCGTGACCCGGACGGCCCCCTCCTCCGAGAGAGGAACAACCGTCAACCTCTTGATGTGGACTCACCATCCGTGCCATATAGGTCTGTACCAATGCCACCAACCGGAAGGCACCACGGTGCGTCCCATCCCCCCACTCCGTACGTCCGCCGCCCGCGCCCTGCCGCTGGCCGCCGCGGCGCTCCTCCTCACCGCCGGCTGCGGGCTGACCGGCGAGAAACAGGCGGTCGCCCCGCCCGCCGCACCCATCGGGGTCACCGCCCAGGCCGGTAGCTCCAGCACCGTCCACCTGATGTGGAACCGACCCGGACCGGGCGCGAAGGTCACCGGGTACGAGATCTACCAGGGCGACAAGAAGGTGAAGGAGCTGCCCGGCGAGCAGTACATGGCCGACATCTCCGGACTCAAGCCCTCGTCCTCGTACTCGTTCACCGTCCGTGCCCGGGACGACCGGGGAACCCTCAGCCCCGAGAGCCGTGCCGCCACCGCGACCACCCCCAAGGTCACGAAGGCCGACAAGAAGGCACCGACCGCGCCCGGCGCACTCGCCGGCCGCGCGCAGGGCAGCCGCAGCGCCCTGCTGACCTGGAAGGAGTCCACGGACGACCAGGGCGTGGTCTCCTACGACATCTACCAGTCCGGAACGAAGATCCACAGTGCCGGCCCGCGGGACACCCGTACCGTCGTGACCGGCCTGCGGCCCGGTACCGCGTACGTCTTCACCGTCAAGGCCCGGGACGCGGCGGACAACTCGTCGAAGGAGTCCCGGACCGTGCGGCTCACCACCGCCGAGGGCGCTGACGACGGGCGGGACACGGCGCCCACCGACTTCCGGGCGGTGTCCGTGGCGAAGTCCGGGGCGTACCACCTCGAACTGTCCTGGGACCCGCCCGAGACCGACGCGGTCGTGATGCAGTACCGCATCCAGCTCAACCGCGAGCAGACCACCTCCTTGATCTGGGGCGGCGAGCCACCGACCGGGCGCGCGAAGCACAGCTTCTACGTGGACCAGAAGAAGGGGGTGACGTACCGGGTGCGCATCCAGGCGATGCTGCCGGACGGAACGTACGGGGCGTACTCGCAGGAGCGGACCGTCGTGACGGGCGGCTGACCGGGGCCGGCGTACCGCCGGACGTGGGAGTGCGTCACCTGCCCGGTCCGTGCCCGCATGCGGACCGGGGCTTTTGGCCGTTGGCTCGCCTCAGGCAGCACGGACGACTCCCCATTTCGGCGGCGCACGGGACGTTCCGCCAACCGTGCGGCCGGAGGGCAGACACATGCGCACCACCCTGATAGCCGGCCGTGCCGGACTGACCGTGGCCGCCGCCGTGCTCCCGCTGGGGCTCGCGGCGCCCGCCTTCGCCGGCGGCACCGGAGTGTCCGGGATCAGCGTCGTGGCCAGCGGGTCGACGGTGCGGGTCAGCACCGCGGCCTGCGGCCAGGGCGGCACGGCCTCGCTGATGACGGGCACCCAGGCGGCCTTCGCGCAGGGGCGACAGGTCACCCTCGGCTCGGGCGCGACCCGGTCCGCGAGTTGGACGGACGTCGGCTCCGGCACGTACACCGTGGCGGTGGTGTGCGCGGACGGCACCACCGCCGGCACCCAGTCGGTGACCGTCAACACGACCCCCACCGTGTCGGCGACCAGCGCGCCGGCGGGGGTCAGGGGCGGACTGGGCGGCAGTTCCACCGACTACCGGGGCCTGACCCTGCTGGGCGGTGGCGCCCTGGTCACCGTCGGGGTCGTCACCGCCGCGCTGTACCTGCGGCGCCGGGCACGTCCGCACCGGCGCTGAACGCCGCGGGCGGCTGCCCACCGCACCGGGCGGACGGCAGCCGCCTTCCGGCGGGCCCCACCCCGGTCACCGGGCGACCGCCCCCGAGAGGTCGTGCCCCTCGGTGCGGGCGGGCGTGCGTACGGAGCCGAACTCCGTGGTCCTGCGCAGGGCGAAGCCGAGCCTGCGGTACAGCAGGATCGCCCCGGTGTTCCCGGCCGAGGCGTGCATGAACGAGGTCTCGCCGCGCTCCCCGATGCCCGCCGCCACCGCCCGCACGAGTCGGGTGGCGAGGCCCTGGCCCCGGTAGGCGGGATCGGTGCACACCGCGCTGATCTCGGCCCAGCCGGGCGGCCGCAGCCGCTCCCCCGCCATCGCGATCAGCGTCCCGCCCCGCCGGATGCCGAGGTACGTGCCGAGTTCGACGGTGCGCGGCAGGAAGGGGCCCGGCCGGGTGCGGGCGACCAGTTCCAGCATCTCGGGCACGTCGGCGGGACCGAGCCGGACCGTCTCGGGGTCGTGGGCGGGTACCAACCCGTCGTCCACCAGTTGCACGCCCTCGTGCTGCGAGACGGCCGTCCACCCCTCGGGCGGCGCCACCCGTACGCCCGGCAGGTGGACCTCCGTGTCCGGGCCGACCAGGGCCGCGAGGTCCAGCCAGTCCTGTGGGCCGGGGTCGTCGGGGAGCCCGAGCCAGGGGGAGACGTCCAGCGGGTAGCGGACCACTCGGCCGCGCCGCTCGGCGAGGTGCGCGTGCGTTCCGTTGAGCGCGGCGTGCGCCGGGTTGTCGAGGACGTGCGGGACACCCGCGAGGGCGGTCTCCGGGCTGCGGGCGGGCGCGGGCCCTCCCGTCCCGGCCCCCCGGTCACCGGTGGGCGCGTACGCCTGCGCCTGCGCCTCTGACATGGGGTTCCTCTCGCTGCGGTCGTGCGCGCGGATGACCACCACCCGCGTCATCCGGAGCCAAGGAGGAACGCCCCACCGGTATTCCCGGGGCGGTGGAGCGTTCACACGTCCGCAATGCGCCGGCGGCCGGTCAGGGCTCCGGCGGGCCGCTCGCCACCGCCCCCGCCAGCCAGGCCGCGGCGGCCTGGTCGGCGAGGGTCACGGCGACGATCCGGGCGCGCGGTGCGGCCGTCGTCCCGGGCACCGGGTCCAGCAGGAACCGTCCGACGTACCGTCCCCCGGCAGCGGCCCGCAGTTCGATCTCCCCCGCGGGCCAGCCGTAGCGGTCGACGTCATGGGGACGGCCGTCGACGGTGACGGTGCCGTCCTGTTCGAGCCGGGGTGGGCGGCCGAGCAGGGTGCCGTACTCGAACCGGCAGCCGCGCAGCCCCAGCACGGCGACGAGTTGGCGGCGCGCCGTCTCGGTGACCGCGTCCGGCGAACGCCGCCCGCTGGCCGCGGTGCCGTGCAGGGCGGTGAGCTGGGCCCCGTCGGTGACCGTGACGGCCTTCAGCCGCCGGGCCCGGGTGGCGATCCACGCCACGCCCACCCCGATCACGAGGAGGAGCAGGGCGGCGAGGAGGTCACCGGTGTCGACGATGCGCAGCGTCCCGTAGGGGCGGGTCAGGAAGAGGTCGAACCACACGGTGGCGCAGAGGGCGGCGAGGACCGCTGCGAGCCGGTTGCCGAGCGCCGCCACCGCGACGACCGCCACGGCGAGGGCGAGGGCCAGCACCGCGCTGGTGGTGCGGGTCCGCAGCGGGACGAGCGCCGCTGCGGTGAGCAGGGGGAGCGCCGCGGCGGCGACCAGGGCCAGCCGGTCGCGCGCGGGGGGTGTCGGGGTACGCATCGCTGCCTCCCTCGTGCGGTCGGTGGCGGGGCGCGGGGGCCGTCGCCGTCGTGGCCCGGCGGAGGGACGGGGGCTCGTCCGCACGGACCCGGACCGGGCACGGCCGGCACGTCCCGCTACGTCCAGCGTCCGACTCCGCGGGCGGACCGGCGACCGCCCCCGCCGTCCTTGACGGCTCCCTGACGGCACCGGGCCGCCGGACGGCCGGGCCCGTCGGCCGGGCCGGTCAGTGGACGGGCACCCCGCTCAGCTGCGGTTTGCCGCGCGGCACGAGGGCCAGGGAGACCACCGCGCCCACCGCGGCCACCACCGCGCCGAGCGTGAAGGCGTCGGCGAAGCCGCCGGGCGTCCCCCCGTCGATGCCGGCGGCGGCCACGGTGGAGACCACCGCGACCCCCACCGAACCGCCGACCTCGTGGAAGGTGTTGACGACTCCGGAGGCGAGACCCGACTCCTGCGGCTCCACCAGGGCCAGTGCGGTCGCCGTCGCCGTGACGAACACCGCGCCGATCCCCAGCGAGGCCATGGCGAGCCCGGGCAACACCACCGTGTACACCGGCGTCCCGGCGTCGAGGGCCGTCAGGGGCAGGCAACCCACGGCGGCGACCACCAGGCCCCCGACCGCGGTCGGCCGCGCGCCGAGCCGTCCGACCCACCGGGACCCCAGGTGGGCGCCCGCCGCGGTGCCCACGGCGACCGGCAGGAACAGCAGACCGGTGCGGAACGCGCTGTGTCCGCGCACGTGTTGGAGGTACACGCTGCCGAGGAAGAAGAACGACAGCAACAGCGCGGTGGCGACCAGCATGAGGAACGCGCCCGCCAGCACCGGACGCCGGGTGAACATCCGCAGGTCCATCAGCGGGGCCCGGCCGGCGCGTTCGACGAGCCAGAAGAGCCCGTACAGCGCGAGCGAGCCGAAGAGGCACAGCAGGGTGACCGCATCGGCCCACCCCTGGTCGCCGGCCCGGACCAGACCGTAGATCAGGGCGCCGGTGCCGGCGGTGACGAGGAGCGCGCCCGGTACGTCGAGGCGGGCGGGACGGGCGGGGCGGGCGGCGACCAGGGCGGGCAGGACCGCCAGGACCGCGATGCCGACGGGCACGTTGAGGTAGAACGCCCACCGCCAGCCGGGACCGTCGGTCAGTGCCCCGCCGATGAGCACGCCGGCCGCGGAGCCGGAGCCTCCCACGGCCGCCCACACCCCGAGGGCCCTGGTGCGCTCGGTGCCGTGGAACATCGTGGTGACGAGGGAGAGCGCGGCCGGGGACAGGAGCGCCGCGCCCACCCCCTGGGCCATGCGACCGCCGAGCAACTGCGGTGCGTCCTGGGCGAGTCCGGTCAGCAGCGAGGCCGTGGTGAAGACGAGGATCCCGACGGTCATCATCCGGCGGGCCCCGAAGGCGTCGGCGAGCCGCCCGCCGAGCAGCATCAGCCCGCCGAAGCAGAGCGTGTAGGCGGTGACCGCCCAGGTCAGCGCGGACCGGGTCAGGTCGAGGTCGACGGCGAGGTCGGGCAGGGCGACGTTCACGACGGTGACGTCCAGGATCAGGACGAACTGGGCGAGGCAGATGACCGCGAGCGCGCTCCAGCGGCGCGGCTCGGGCTCGTGGTGGGCGCTGCCGTGCGGGTCGGGGTGGGCGCCGTGCGGATGTGCCGGTCCAAGGTCGGGGTCGAGGTCGGGGTCGGGATCGGCGGGGGGCCGGGAAGAGGGCATGGCGGTTCCTCCGTGCGCAGGGGTGCGCCTCGACGGGCGCGGGCAGGGTGCGTCGACCGGGGGCGTGACGGGTCCCGGGGCGCCGGACGATCGGGCAGGTCGGCCCGGGTCGACGGTTCGACGGGCCGACCGAACTGAACTGTACCGTACAGATCAGTTCACATGAACTCAACCGTTCAGTTGCTGATAGGCTGCCCGCATGAGCGGCGACCTCCCCCACCCCGCCCCCAGCGGCCCCCGGGCCGAGCGCAAGCGGCGGGACATCATCGCGGCGGCGCGCGCCCTGTTCCTCCGGGACGGCTTCGGCGTCGGCATGGACGCGATCGCCGCTGCCGCCGGGGTCTCCAAGGTGACGGTGTACAACCACTTCCGCAGCAAGGAAGCCCTGTTCACGGCGGTCGTGGCCGGGGCCCTCGACGAACCGCTGACCGCGACGGACGCCACGGTTCCGCTCGCCGGGCTCGCCGAAGCAGCGGATCTACGCGGAGCCCTCACCGAGGTGGCCAGGTCCTGGGTGCGCTCGGTGCGGGACAACGAGGACGTGATCACCCTGCGCGCCCTCGTCGCCGCGGAGCAGCACCGCTTCCCCGAACTCGGCGACGCCTGGCGCCGCCACGGCCCGACCGGCCATCATCCCGAGGTGGCCGAAGCGCTGCGCACCCTGCACGCACGGGGCCGTCTCGCCATCGGGGACGTGGAGGTGGCCGTCCTCCAGCTCTACGCGCTCTTCGTCTTCCCGCACCTCGTCGTCGGCCAGTACGGAACGGCGCTGGACGACGAGGCCACGGAGAAGCTGCTCGACGCCGGGGTGGGCATGTTCCTGGCGTACTACGCGACCGGGCCGGCCGGCGACGTCTGACGCCCCGACCCGGCGGGTAGGGCGGGCCGGACAACAGCAGAAGCGCCCGGGGGGCGATTCACCCCGGGCGCCCGCTGGTCAGTGACCGCTGAGCGAAGGCGCTCAGCAGGTGAGGTTGCCTCCCGTGGGGACCCCGAGGAGCGCGGCGAAGCGCTGGTAGTTGTTGATCCGGCTCTGGACCTGCGCGGGGTTGCCGCCGTTGCACTCCAGGGCACCGTTGATGCTGCGGATGGTCTGGCCGAACCCGGCTCCGGTCACCATCGCGTGATGGCCCGTCATGGTGCCGGGGCCGGACTGGGTGTTCCAGTACCACAGGGCGGTCTTCCAGGCGACCGCCGGATCGGTCTGCACCAGCGAGGGGTTGCGGAGCAGATCGATGCCGAGCGCGTCACCCGCGGCCTTGTAGTTGAAGTTCCAGCTGAGCTGGATGGGTCCGCGCCCGTAGTAGGCGGCCCGGCCCGCGGGGCAGCCGTAGGGCTGCGTCGCGTCGCAGTAGTGCGGGTAGTTGGCGGTGTTCTGCTCCACCACGTGCACGAGACCGCCGGTCTCGTGCCCGATGTTGGCGAGGAAGGCGGCGGCCTCCTGCTTCTTGACCGTCTCGCCGCCGGTCATCGCGAACTCCGGGTAGGCGCTCAGCGCCTCCTTCAAACCGGCGTACGTGTAGAAGGAGTTGCGGCCCGGGAACATCTGGTGGAACTGCGACTCGGTGACGACGAAGGTGCCGGCGGGGGTCTCGGGACCGGACGGACCGGTCTCGCACGCGTACGGGTCCCAGAACCAGGTGGAGACGGTGGGGTCGTAACCGGGGTTGGCGTGCTCGGCGATGTAGGCCTTGCCGTCGCGGTAGCGGACGACGTCGCCCACCGCGTAGGAGGTGCCGGGGGTCCATGCCTGGTAGCTCGAACAGGGCGCGGCCACGGCCTGGGTGGCGGGCAGGGCGACCGTGATGCCGGTGGCGATGGCCAGGGAGGCGAGCGCGGCGGTGAGGCGTCGCTGGGACATGCGTCTACTCCTCGTGCGTACGGCCTCGCCGGGGGTCTTCGGGACGGAGCACGTCCCGTGCACGGGCCGGTAGGGGCGGCTGGTGCGCGACGGGCGGACCGCGGTGGGGGGCGGGATGCCACTCAATCGCCTTGGTCTGTACCAGTCAAGGGTTTAGACCATTCTGCCCGCGTGAACCGGCCGCGCCGTCCGCCCGGAAGCCCTTCCCCGACCCCTCCCCGCACACGATCAGTGCACGGCAACGGCCCCTTGGCCACTGCTCGTCCGCTGACCTCCCCAACCATCCTCCGTAGACGTCGATATGAGGGTGCATCAGTACGGGACGCAGGGGGCGGCAGTGCAACGGGCGCACAGCACACGCTTGCCCGGGCCCGCTTCTTCGGGGACCCGATCAGGTCAGGACCGGCCGCCACCGTCCCCGCCACCGTCCCCGACCCCGACCCCGTCCCCGGCCGCGTCCCCGTTCAGAGCGAGAACGACTCGTGGTGCACCCGGGAGCCCGGCACCCCGGCCTCCGCGAGGGCGGACAGCGCGGCCCGCGTCAGCCGGGGCGGGCCGCACACGTAGACGTCCCGCCGGGCCAGGTCGGGAACCAACCGACGCAGGCTGCGCGCGTCCAACGGCACCCGGTAGCCGTCCGGGTCGCTGACCGAGTAGACGACGCGCAGGCCCCGTTCGGCGGCGATCCGGTCGAGTTCCCCGCGCAGCACCAGATCGGTGGCGCTGCGGGCCCAGTAGACGAGGACCGTGTCCCCGGGCAGCGTCTCGAACAGCGCCCGCAGCGGGGTGATCCCGACGCCGCCCGCGAGCAGCAGCGACCTGCCGGCCCTCGCCCGGGACGCGGTGAGGCCGCCGTAGGGGCCCGCCGCCCAGACCCGGGTGCCCGGTGCGATCCGGGCGAGGGCACGGCTGTGCTCCCCGACGCCCTTGACGGTGATCCGCAGCGAACGGCCGTCCGGGGGCGCCGACAGCGAGTAGGGGGTGGAGGTCCACCACAGCCCGGGCGCGAGGAAGCGCCAGCGCATGAACTGCCCCGGTCTGGCCCGCAGTCGGTCCAGCCGCCGCCCGGTCAGGTACACCGAGACCACGTCCGGGGCCTCCGGCCGCACCTCCGTGACGAGCAACCGGTGTCTCAGCGCGTTCCGGACGGGTCCCAGGACGCGGAACCAGACCAGCAGGGCGGCCACCGTCCCGTACAGGGCGTACCAGGTGGTCCGGGCGGCCCGGTCGCCGATGAAGTGGGCACCGGACGACAGTTGGTGCCAGAAGCCGAGGTACACCGCGAGGTAGGTGAGGAGGTGGAGGGCGTGCCAGGTCTCGTAGCCCACCCGGCGCCGGGCCGCCCGGGCGGACAGCGCGGCGACGCACAGGAGCAGCAGGAAGGCGCTCGCGGCCTTCAGCATGTTCGGGTAGCCGAGGACGGCGGCGGTCTCGTCCACCAGGTTCCGCTCCTCGGTGACGGACTTGCCGCTCAGGACCAGCAGGGCGTGGGCCACCATCAGCGACACGGTGATCCGGCCGCCCCGTGCGTGCCAGCGGGCGAGCCGGTCGGTGCCGAGCGTCCGGTCGAGCCACGGCACCCGGGCCATCAACAGCAGCAGTACGGCGGCGGCGTAGCCGGCGAGCAGCCCGGTGACGCGCCCCGCGTCGGTGAGCCGGCCCCCCGCGCCCCCCGCGGGCGCGGCGCCGAACCACCACAGGCAGAGCACGGCGAGGGCCCCGGCCCCGACCAGTGCCTGGGCGATCACCACGGCCGGCCGTACGGCGGGTCCGGTGACCGCCGTACGGCGGGGGTGCAGCGGGGGCGGGTGGACGGTGCGCAGGGGTTCGGGCACGTGGGTCTCCTCCGGTCGGTAGTCCGTTGCGAGGAGGGGTACGTGGGCGGGTCCGGCGCGGTTCACGCGGTGGGGGCGCCCGGCGGGAAAGGCCGGATCGTGGCGCCGGGAGCCCTCACCGCAGCCCTTCGGCCAGGGGCCCCAGGGACAGCACGGGCAGGTGGTTGAGCAGGGCCGACAGCAGGGCCACCCCGGTGGCCAGTGCGACGAAGGTGACGCCCGTCGTGCGGAGGGTACCGGCCGTGGTGGCCGTGGAACGCCCCCGGGCCAACCGGCCCGCGAGGGCGAGCAGGAACACCATCGGGAGGTAGCGGCCGAGGAGCATCACCGCGCTCATCAGCAGGTGGTGGAAGTCGGTGGCCCCGTTGAAGCCGGCCATCGCGCTGCCGTTGCTCACCGTGCTGGAGGTGTACGCGTAGACCAGCTCGGTCAGTCCGTGCGGCCCCGGTTCGCCCATGGAGGAGCGGCCGTGGCCGAGGGCGAGGGCGAGCGCCGCGGACAGCAGGATCGTGGCGGGGGCGACGAGCGTGTACAGGGCGACGTACCGGATCTCGTGGTGACCGAGTCGTTTGCCGAGGTACTCGGGGGTGCGGCCGACCATGAGGCCGCCGATGAACACGGCGACCAGCACGGCCGCCAGCAGCCCGTACAGTCCGCTGCCGGTACCGCCGGGCGCGATCTCGCCGAGCATCATCGCGCTCAGCAGCACCCCGCCGCCGAACGCGGTGAAGCTGTCGTACGAGGCGCCCGACGCACCGTCCGCGCTGGCGGTGGCCGCGAGGCCGAACAGGGTGGAGCCGGCGACGCCGATCCGGGTCTCGGTGCCCTCGTACGAACCGCCGACCGCCTGCGGCACCGTTCCGCCCGCGGCGCCCTGCGCGGCGGAACCGGCGACGGCCAGCAGCGTGAACAGGGCGCCGGCGACGGCCAGCAGGGTCCACCCCTGGCGGGTCGACCCGACGAGCCGCCCGTAGGTGCGCAGCAGCGCGGTCGGGATCAGCAGCATCAGGACCACGGACAGCGCGTGGGACCACGCCGAAGGGTTCTCGAAGGGGTGGGCGCTGCTCGCGTTGAAGAAGCCCCCGCCGTCGCCCGACATCGGCTTGATGGACTCCCAGGACCCCACCGGGCCGCCGGGCAGGCTCTGGGTGCCGCCCGTGACGGTGGTCAACGGCTGCGGGGCGTCGAGGTTCTGCGGGACGCCGAGCGCGATGAACACGAGTCCGGTGACGACGGCGAGCGGCAGCAGCACCCGGAACAGGGTGCGGGTCAGATCGACCCAGAAGTTGCCCAGGTGGTCGGTGTCCCGCCGCACCAGGCCACGGATCAGGGCCAGGGCGACGCAGACGCCCACGGCGGCGGAGGCGAACGCCTGGGTGCCGAGGCCCGCCATCACGGCCAGGTGCCCGGTGGTGTCCTCGGCGACGTAGTTCTGCCAGCTGGTGTTGGTGGTGAAGCTGACGGCCGTGTGCAGGGCGAGCCGCCACGGCATGCCGGGGTGTCCGGTGGACCAGGGCAGTCGGCCCTGGAGCGTGAAGAGGACGAACAGGGCGAGGACGCCCGCCGCGGAGAACGCGAGCAGGGCGGTCAGATAGTGCCGCCAGTCCTGCTCGCGGTGCGGGTCCACGCCGCAGAACCGGTACAGGACCCGTTCCGCGCGGGTGTGTCGGTCGCCGTCGAGGACCCGGGCGAGGTGGTCGCCGAGGGGCACGTGCAGCCCCACCACCACCGCCACCACGAGGGTGCTCTGGAGCCAGCCGTGCACCTCAGGCCCCCTTGCCGGGCCGGAGCCGGTCGAGCGCCGCGTTCAGCGGGGCGACGCTCACCACCGGCTCCCCGAGGACGCCGAGCGCCCGGCCCGTGGTGTGCGCGGTCACCAGGGTCCGCACGGCGTCCTCGGTCAGGCCCCGCCGTGCGGCCACCCGTGGTGTCTGGAGCCGGGCGTACGCGGGGCTGATGTGCGGGTCGAGTCCGCTGCCGCTCGCGGTGACCGCGTCGCCCGGGACGACCGGTCGGGCGGGGGCGTCACCGCGGACCGGTGTGACCACGGCACGGGCGCGGTCCTCGCCGGGCCGGGCGCACCCGACGGCGACGCCGGCGTACCGGGCGCGGAACGGGCGTGCGGGACAGGGCTGGTTGAGGCTCACCACCCGGGTGACCCGACCGGTGGTGCCGTGCGTGCGGTACACCCCGAGGACCGCGCCGACGCCGTCCGCGGTGCAGTAGGGCCGGCCGCCGTCGACGCCCTCGCGCAGCCCGATCGCCCTGCTGCGGGCACAGACCTGGGTCAGCAGGCTCGGCACGCCGGGGGCGTTGCCGACGGGCGGGGTGTCGACGGTGGACTCGGGGCCCAGGTTCCCGGCGGCGGAGGCCGAGGCGTCGTAGCCGGCGCCGGCGTGCGAGGGGCGGGGCTGGAAGTAGCCGGGCAGCGGTTCGCCGTCCACGTCCGTGAAGGACTGGCCGATCAGCTCGCTGCCGAGCCGCTCGCCGTCCGGGCCGGTCAGCGGCGAGCCCTCGGCGCGGTCGCGCAGTCCGGGCACCTGTGCGGCGGCGGTCATGCCCAGGGGGTAGCCGAGTCCGAGGAGCACGGTCAGGGCCAGCACCACGCCGATCGCGGTGAGCGGGGGACCCCACCGGGCGGGCAGCCAGGGGCGTCGGTTCATGGTCGGTAGCCTCGGGATCAACGGCTCGCGCAGGAGCGACGGAACGGGTGAGCGGGGGTGGGGGCGGCCGGGTGGGCGGGCCGGCTGCCGACGCTAGGCCCCCGCGGCCGGGCGGTCTGCGGTCCATGACGCGACGCATACGGTGAACCCCCGCGCCCTGACGGGACGCTGACGCGGCGGCGGGCGGCCGGACCCGGGCCGTGGGGCGCCGACGGTGATGGCGTGTTCTCGGCGCCCGTGGTGGCCGGATCGGCGGTGCGGCCGTTGCCGGAGCGGCGGGATCACCGGGAGCCGTTCCCCGTCAGCCACCGGGGCGGGGCCCCCGCCCCGAGTGCCCCGGCGACGCGCCTCCGCCTCGGGCACCACCCCGTGCGACTACCTGACTGTCTGGAGGACCCCGCGAGGAATCCTCGGCCCGGGCCGAGGCCGCCGCCCTCGTGCGCACGGTGCGGCCCGACCACGTGGTGCTCCAGCTCCGGGGCAACTCCGGCGACTCCGGGCGGCACTTCCGGCGGTACGCCGCGGACGTCGAAGGACCGCATCCGCGAGGTGAACGCGGTCCACCGGGCGCGGGCAGCGCGTTCCGGCGACCGGCTGGCGGACGCGGGGGCCGCGGTCAGCGCACCCCGCGCCCAGCGCATCGGGACGCGCTCCCTGCCTTCTGCCTGGCGCCGACGGCGGCCGACCCGAAGCCCCATCGGGTCGGCTCCCCCGGCATCACCCGGATCGCCCGGGCCGTCACCGACGCGGTGACCGAAGCCGGGGCCGACCACCGGCGCCGGGGCCGGTCGCCCGGCGCCCCCGCGCCCGCACCGTGCGCTCACCCGGACGGATGAGCACGGGCGCACCGCGTCGGTTCACGCGGTGGGTTCGAACCAGGTGGGCGTGTCGGCGAGCGCGTGCTTGATCCGGGTGAGGCTGAACTCGTTGAGGTCCGGCAGCGCGTCGAGCGGGAACCAGCCCACCTCCAACGACTCGTCGTCGTTGACCCGCGCCTCGCCGCCCACCGCCCGGCACCGGAACGTGATGTCCATGTACTGGCACACGTCGCCGTTGGGGTAGGACACCGGTTCCAGCGCCTGGACCAGCACCACGCGCTCCGGCACGCAGCGCACGGCCGTCTCCTCGTACACCTCGCGCACCGCACAGGCCGCGGGCTGCTCCCCCGGCTCCGGGATGCCGCCGACGACCGACCACGCACGGTTGTCGCTGCGCCGCCCGATGAGCACCCTGCCCTCGTCGTCGAAGACGATGGCCGTCACCCCCGGGAGCCAGAGCAGTTGATGACCCGCGGTTTCCCGCAGGGTGGAGATGAATTCAGGAGTAGCCATGCGACCGACGATAGGGCCTGGGCACCCAAGGGCGCCCGCCGGTCGGCCGGTTCACCCGGTGGTGGACTCCCGGCGGGTCCGGAGCCGGACGGCGGCCGCCCCGCCGAGGCCACCGGCCGCGACCAGCACCAGCAGCACCTCGGGCGCGACGCCCAGCCGGGTGGCGGGGGTGCTGCTCGACCGCAGCGGCACTTCGGCGACGAGCGTGTCGGGGGTGAACATCCCGGTGCGGTCGGCGACCCGGCCGTCGGGCATGATCACGGCGCTGACCCCGCTGGTGACCGGCACCACGACGGTGCGGCTGTGCTCGACGGCCCGGACCCGTGACATGGCGAGCTGCTGGTAGGTCATCTCGCTGCGCCCGAAGGTGGCGTTGTTGCTCGGCACCGACAGCAGCTGGGCTCCTTCGGTGACCGTGTCGCGCACCGCCCAGTCGAACGCCGCCTCGTAGCAGGTCGCGATGCCCACCCGGGCGCCCGCCATCGTGAAGACCCCGGGCTCGGAGCCCCGGCTGAAGTCCTTGCGGACCATGCCCGCGTCGCTGCTGACGGCGCTGACGATCGACCTGAGCGGAAGGTACTCGCCGAACGGCTGGATCTGACGCTTGTCGTAGGTGTCCACGGGGCCCTTCTGCGGGTCCCAGAGGATCTGCTGGTTGAGGAGCCGGTCGTCCTCGGTGGTGACGACCCCGCCGACGGCGATCGGCACGCCGATCGCCGCCACCGCCCGCTCGATGACCTCACGCGCGTCCTCGTTGCGGAAGGGGTCGATGTCGGAGGAGTTCTCCGGCCACAGCACGAGGTCCGGCTGTGCGACGCGCCCCCGGGCGACCTCCGCGGCGAGGCGTTCCGTCTCCTTGACGTGGTTGTCGAGGACGGCCCTGCGCTGTGCGTTGAAGTCCAGTCCCAGCCGGGGGACGTTGCCCTGGATCGCGGCGATCGTCGTCGTGCCGTCCTCGGCGGCGGAACTGACCAGCGGGCGTGCGGCGAGGGCCGCCAGCAGGGGCAGGGCGAGCGCCACCGCGGCACCGGCGGCGGTGACCCGCCGGACGGCCGTTCCGCGCCGCGCGGCGACCGCCAGCGACACCGCCTCGTACAGGCCGTATCCGCACAGGACGACGGCGAAGCCCAGGACGGGGGTCCCCCCGAGCGCGGCCAGCGGCAGGAACGCGCCGTCGGCCTGCCCGAAGGCCACCTTGCCCCAGGGGAAGCCGTTGAACGGCACGCGCGCGCGGGCCGCCTCCCCGGCGATCCACAGGGCGGCGGCCCACACCGGCCAGGCGGGCAGCCGGGACACGGCGGCGGCCGCGGCGCCGACCAGGGCGACGAACGCCGCCTCGATGGCCACCAGCGCGAGCCAGGGCCCGGGCCCCACCTCGACGCCCGTCCAGACGAGCAGCGGCAGCAGGAAGCCGAGGCCGAAGGCGTACCCGCTGCCCAGCCCGGCCTTCCAGGACCGTCCGCGGACCGACCACGCGAACCCCGCGAACGCGGGCAGCGCCAGCCACCACAGGGTGCGCGGCGGGAAACTGACGTAGAGGAGCACCCCGGAGAGCGCCGCGACCACGGCGGGTACGAGCCGCAGCGCCACGCGCCTCGTCAACGACGGCCGCGCGCGGTCCGCGGGCTTCGGGGTGAGGCGCTCCGGCTCGTCGGTCGGAGTGGCGATGACGGTCACCCCAGGAGTCTACGACCCGGCCACGGCGCCCCCCGACCCCGCAAGACGATCTCGCCGAACCCATCCACAAACCACGGCACCAGCGGTTACCGTGAGCCACAGCCCCGCACGAACGGCCACATCCCAGGGCCGCCGGGGCCCGTCATGACGTCGGGGGGACGACGGATGGGGACATGGAGCAACACGGGGGCCGCGGGCCACACGGGGCGGACCCGGGACGCCCCGGGCGAGGGGTCGGACGCTCCCGCGTTGGTGCCGGACGCCCGTACGGTCTCCGATCCGGTCGGCATGGTGCTGTTGGGTGTCTGTGCGGGCTGGGCGCTGATGAGCGCCGCGGCGAGCGGCGGCCGTCCCGAAGGGGTGCTGCTCGCCGTGCTGGCCGTGTCGGCGGCGTACGCGTTCGGACGCATCTACGGGGCGTTGCTCCCGGTGGGCGCCCTCGCCACGACCGCCCTGGTGGGCCTGGTCCTCGCGTTCCTGTTGCCGCACGTGCGCACCGCGCCGGAGGGCTCGTCCCCGCTCGGCCACGGCGGCGCCACCGCGGCACTGCTCGCCCTGGCCGCGGGAGCGGCGTGCTGTGCGGCGTGGGTGGCGCACGGCGTGCTGGCGCGCCGCGCGCTGTGGGCGCTGGCCCTGGTGATCACGGCGGCGGCGCCGGTGCTCGATTCGATGGCGGGGCTGACGCTCTGTGTCGGCATCCTGCTCTGTTCGCTGGCGGCGGCCCGGCTGGCCCGTCGGGCGTTCGGTCTGGGTGCCCTGGCGGCGGGGGCGGCGGGGGTGGCCGCCGCTGCGTGGGCGGTCGCCGACGATGCGCTGCCGGACGGACTGATGTCCTTGTTGGAGGGCCAGCTCACGCCGTACCGGGTGTTGCTGTGGCGGGACGCGCTGGAGATCGCGCAGGACCATCCGGTGCTCGGGGTGGGGCCGGACCGTTTCGGGGAGCTGAGCCCGACGGTGGCGGATTCCCTGGTCCCGGACGGCCGTCCGCACTCGGCGTTGCTCCAGCAGGCGGCCGAGCAGGGCTTCGTGGGCGTGGCGCTGCTGGCCCTGGCGTTCGGCTGGGTGTTGTACGCCCTGTTGCGCTCGCCGCGGCCGACCGTGGTGGCGGTGACCGCGGGGGCCGCGCTGACCGCGGTGGCGACGCTGGCGGCGATCGGTGACGCCCTGAGCTTCACGGCGGTCACGGTGGGGAGCGGTCTGCTCGCGGGAATGGCGACGGCCCGGCCGTTGGCCCTGGAGCGGTGGTGAGTGCGGGCGGCCGGGTGCCGGTCAGACGGCGGTGGGCGCCGGGGGCGTGGTCGGCGGGCGCAGCCGGTCGCGGATGATCCGCACGGCGGCCTCCGCGTCGTCCACGGTGACGGTGAACTTGCGGCCGTCGCCGAGGCTGAGGACCACGCCCTCGCCGCGGCGGACGATCACGGCGGTGCCGATCTCGGGGCGCCAGCGGTAGCCCCAGCCGCCCCACTGGCGGGGGGTGACGGTGGGGGCGAAGTCCGCGTCGACGACCTGGGCGAGCGGGATGCGGCGGCGCGGCAGACCGATGTGTCCGCAGCGGACCTCCAGGGAGTCCTGGTCGACGCGGACCGCCACGTGGACGAAGGCCAGCGTGCCGAACAGCACGAGCAGGCCGGCGGCGATGCAGCCGACGACCGACATGACCAGGGCGAGGACGCCGCTGTTCCACTCGGACACGACGGCCAGTTCGATGCCGAGCGCCACACAGGCCGCGCCCGCGAGGGCGAGCAGCCACTGCACGCGGTTGCTCGCTCGTCCGGTCCAGATCTCGACGGGGGCCTCGATGGGGCCCCGGTCGCCCTGCGGGTGGTCCCTCATGCTGTCGAGAGTACAGACGACCCGCCGGCCCGGCACCGGAGCACGGAGCGTGACGACGGGGTGTCGCCGGAGGTCACCGGGCCTGGCTGAGCGCCGCCAGGAGCCGTCCTTCGGGGTAGGCGAGGGCCCGTTCGGCGAGGGTCGCGGGCCGTCCGCCGTGCAGGACTGTGACCGATCCGACAGGGGCGGCGTCCGGGGCGGGGGACGCGCCGAGGCGGCGGAGCACCTGGGCGGCGACGGCGCCCGCGGAGCCGTGCAGGATCAGGGCCGGGCGGTCCTGGAGCCCGCCCTCGTCCCCCGGGCGCCCCAGGGCGGTCCTGACCCGCTCGGCGACCAGTTCGTAGTGGGTGCAGCCCAGGACGACGGCCCTTGCTCCGTCCGGGGTACGGGCCGCCGCTGCGGCGATCGCCCGGTCGACGGCGTCCTCGTCGGCGTACTCGATGGCGTCGGCGAGGCCCGGGCAGGGCACTTCGGTGACCTGCGCGCCGGAGGCGAAGTCGGCGATCAGGCCGCGCTGGTAGGCGCTGCCCGTGGTGGCGGGCGTCGCCCAGATGGCGAAGGGTCCGCCGCCGGCGGCGGCGGGCTTGATCGCGGGGACGGTGCCGACCACCGGGAGCGCCGGTTCGAGCCGGGCGCGCAGCGCGGGCAGGGCGTGCACGGTGGCGGTGTTGCAGGCGACGATCAGGGCGTCGGCGCCGCACTCGGCGGCGGCCCCGGCGACGGTGAGGGCCCGCCGGGTGAGGTCCTCGGGGGTGCGCGGTCCCCACGGCATGCCGTCGGGGTCGCTGGACAGCACGAGGTCGGCGTCGGGGCGCAGTCTCCGTACCGCCGCGGCGGCGGCGAGCAGTCCGATTCCGGAGTCCATGAGCGCGATCTTCACCCGGTCACCATAGACGATGGGCCGGTGCGGCCCGGGGGCCGTGGGGGACACTGCGCGGGTGAGCGCGATGGTCTGGATTGCCGTGGTGTCCGCCGCCGCCTGGGGGTGGCTCCTGCTCGGCCAGGGGTTCTTCTGGCGCACCGACGTGCGGCTGCCGCCGGGGCGGGCGCCGCACGTGTGGCCCCCGGTCGCGGCGGTCGTCCCGGCGCGGGACGAGGCCGGGATGCTGCCGCTGTCCCTGCCCTCCTTGCTGGCCCAGGACTACCCGGGGCCGTTCGAGGTCTTCCTGGTGGACGACGGCAGCACGGACGGTACGGGGGGGCTGGCCCGGGAGCTGGGCGAGCGGTACGGGGGGCCTCGGCTGACCGTGACCTCACCGGGCGAGCCGCCGGACGGCTGGACGGGCAAGCTGTGGGCCGTGCGGCACGGCATGCGGCTGGCCCGCGGGGGCGCCCCGCGGTACCTGTTGCTCACGGACGCCGACATCGCCCATGAACCGGGCAGTCTGCGGGAGTTGGTGGCGGCGGCCGAGACGGGCGGTCACGACCTGGTGTCGCTGATGGCCCGGCTCCGGGTGGCGAGTGTCTGGGAGCGGCTGGTCGTTCCGGCGTTCGTGTACTTCTTCGCGCAGCTGTACCCGTTCCGCCGGGTGCGGCGGGACGGGAGCCGGACGGCCGCGGCGGCGGGCGGCTGTGTCCTGCTGCGGTCGGCGGCGGCGGAGCGGGCGGGGGTGCCGGAGGCGATCCGGCACGCGGTGATCGACGACGTGTCGTTGGCGCGGGCGGTGAAGTCCACCGGCGGCCGGATCTGGTTGGGGCTCGCCGACCGGGTGCACAGTGTGCGGCCCTATCCGCGCCTCGGTGACCTGTGGCGGATGGTGGCGCGCAGCGCCTACTGCCAACTCCGTTACCAGCCAGTGCTGTTGGCGGGGACGGTGGTGGGTCTGGTGGTGGTGTACCTGGTGCCGCCCGCGGTGGTGGTGGCGGCGCTCTGGGCCCGTCCGCCGTCGGTGGCGGCGGCCCTGCTCGGGGGGTTCGGGTGGTTGGTGATGACGGTGACGTACGTACCGGTGCTGCGGTACTACCGGCAGAGCCTCTGGCTCGCCCCGACGCTGCCGTTCACCGCGCTGCTGTACCTGCTGATGACGGTGGACTCGGCGGTGCGGCACCACCGCGGGCGCGGGGCGGCGTGGAAGGGCCGGACGTACGCGGGCCCGGGTCGGGCGCCACGGGTGGCTCCGGAGGAGCGGTGACACGCCGGTCGCGCGCCCCGCTCCCCCGGTGCGTCCCCGCTGCGTCCCCGGGCCGTGCGCGGGGGTCACTTCCGGCCGGGGGTCCAGTTGAGGCCCCACCCGTACGCGTGGTCCACGGCCCGTTGGATGCCGATGCCCGGTTCGGGCACCAGGTAGCGGGCTTCGCGGCGGACCACCAGGTCGCCGCCCTCCTGGGTGAGCAGGGCGAGCGCACAGACCGGTGCGGTGACGGTGCACTCGTCGAGGAAGAACTCGACCGGTGCCCCGTGCTGGGGTCGCAGGGTCACGGTGGCGTGCAGGTCCGCGAACGAGTCGGCGCCCTCGTAGATCATCACGAAGACCAGGACCCGGCGCAGTGCGGTGCGGTGGTCGAGGTTGATCGTGAGGTTCTCGCCGCCCTCCGCGGCGCCGGTGCGGTCGTCGCCGTCGAGGTGGACGTAGGGGGGCGCGTGCAGGGCGCCGTACGCGTGGCCGAGGGCCTGCACCACGCCCTTGCGCCCGTCGGTGAGTTCGTACAGGGCGCACAGGTCGAGGTCGAGGTTCCGGTGGGGGGCGGTGAGCCTGCGCCACCGGGAGCCGCGGTCCTGGGGACGTTCCCGTACGCCCCAGTTGAGGTTCACGCGCAGCGTTCCGCCGGTGCCGCCCTGTTTGGCCAGTGACACCGCGGGGGCGTCCTTGGTGAGCGTGACCTTGCTCAGCCGTACCGGGGTGGCGGGCGGGTCGGGTGTCGGGGTCCGGGCGGGTGCGCGCGGCGGGGACGGAGCCGGCGCCACGGGCAGGGACGAGGGCGGGGTCGGGACGGCCGGGGGCGGGGCGTCGGGTGCGGGGGCGAGCGCGGTGGGGGTGACCCCGAAGTCCTCGGCGAGGGCCCGGCGCCCCTCCCCGTACCCCTGGCCGACCGCGCGGAACTTCCAGCCGTCTCCCCTGCGGTACAGCTCGCCCAGGACCAACGAGGTCTCCACGGTGAGGTCCGTGCAGTCGAAGCGCGCCAGTTCCGCTCCGCGTGCCGCGTCGAGGACGCGGACGCCGGGCCGCGACACCTGCCCGAAGGTGCCGCTCGCAGTGGACACGGCGAGCACGATCCGCTCGACGGCGTCGTCCACGCGGGCCAGGTCCACGGCCAGGGTGTCGGTGACCCGACCGTTCCCGCCGCGCCCGTCCTCGTAGCGGACCGCGGCGCCCGGATCGTCCGGCCGGCCCGGACCGGCCGGCCGGATCACGTCCGCGTCTCCGCGCACCCTGCCCCCCACCAGGAGCAGCGCCACGGAGTCCGCCCGTGGGACGCCCGGCCCCGCCCCCCACTCCAGTTCCACCCGCACGGCGGTCGTCGGTACGACGGCGTTGGTGCCCTTCGCCATGGTCATGCGTGCCCCCTCATGTATGCCCCCTCGTCAGCGTCCGCCGCCGCACACCGCACCCGGACCGTCCACGGCCGGACCCGGTCCCCGGTGCACGCGGCCCCTGTTCCCCCGGCTGTACCTGCGCATGTCTGGGTACACCGGGGTGTTCCCTCGTTCCCGGAGCCGGTTCCTTGCCCCACGGGCAAGCGGAGGTGGACTCCGGCGAATGTGGATGATCACTGGTCAACCACCGGTAACCACCCTCGAAATCGCCCTTCTTACACGATCCTTACGCCACAGTGCGACCGTTTTTTCCGAATTCACTCGGATTGACGATCAGCAGCTACGTCCGGCACGGAAAACAACCCTCTTATCTGTCTCCCCAACCAGCACATCGTGGGCTTAACTTAGGTGCCATGACCTCCCCCCGCTCCACCTATGGCGGCGGTTACTACTCCGCGCCGTCCTTCAAGGACACTCCGATCTACGACTCCCTCGTCGCAGAACGGGGCACTCCCCAGATCGCCCCGATCCGGGTCCCCGCCGCGTACGACACCGGCAGCCATCTGCCCGCGTTGCCGTCGGCCCTGCCGGCGCTGCCCGCGGCGCCCTCTCCTCAGCCGTACCCGCCGCAGTACGGGTACGCACCGCAACAGCAGCAACCGGCGCCGCTCCAGCAGGCCGCGCCCCACTTCCCGCAGCAGGCGACCGGCGTGCCGCGCGGTTACCCCGGCGCCCAGCCCCAGCCGCCGCGGCCGGCACCGCCCGTCGGTTACGAGGCGATGCGCCCGGCGACCCCGCGGCCCGCCCCGGGACCGGCCTCCTACGAGGATCCGCAGCACCGCCCCTACCGCGGGTACTGACGGACGCCGGCGCGGACGCCCTCCCCTCCCGCCCGGTGAACGCTCCTGGCAGGATGGATCCATGGCGAGTCCCGTGTTGGCGTCCCTGCATGTCTTTCCGGTGAAGGCCGCCCAGGGCCACGCGCCCGACCAGGCGTTCGTGGAGCCGTGGGGGATCTCGGGCGACCGACGCTGGATGCTCGTCGACGACTCCGCCAAGGTGGTCACCCAACGCCAGCACGCCCGGCTGGCGCTCACCCGCGCCGAGCCGTTGCCCGGGGGCGCGGTCCGGTTGTCCGCACCCGACCGCGCGCCCCTGACGGTCACCGTGCCCGACCCGGTGCACCGGACGTCCGTCCAGATCTGGGGGGACAAGGTGGAGGCCGTGCCCGCCGACGAGGCGGCGGGCGACTGGTTCAGCGCGTTCCTCGGCATCGAGGTCCGGCTGGTGCACCTGGCCGACCCCGCGGTCAACCGACCCATCGACCCGGACTACGCGCACCGGGGGGAAACCGTCTCCTTCGCCGACGGGTTCCCCCTGCTGGTCACCAGCCTCGCCTCGCTCGACGCCCTCAACGCGCTGATCGCACAGGGCGACCACGCGCAGGAGGGCCCCCTGCCGATGAACCGCTTCCGGCCGAACCTCGTGGTGACGGGCACCGAGGCGTGGGCGGAGGACCACTGGTCGCGGATAGCGGTCGGCGAGGTCACCTTCCGGGTCGCCAAGAAGTGCGGGCGCTGCGCGGTGACCACCACCGACCAGCACACGGCCGTCCGCGGCCGGGAGCCCCTGCGCACGCTCGCCCGCCACCGCCGCATCGACGGGAAGCTCGTCTTCGGTCAGAACCTCGTCCCGGAACACCCCGGCACGCTCCGGGTCGGTGACCCCCTGACGGTCCTCGGGTGACGGCCGTGGCCGGGGGCCGTCGCGAGCCCCCGCCACCGGACCGGTACGGGCCGCTGACCGGCCTTTCGCTCTGGTCAACTCGGCTGCTCCGCACACGCTACGGTGGAGCGGCCGAGGTCTTCGGCAGCACTCGCGACACCCGCGCATCCGACGAGGTGGGGACAGAACAGCGCCATGGCACAGGGCACGGTCCAGGTGACGCACACGGGCACATCGCGGTGGCGACGCCGCACGGGTGAGTACGGTTCCCTCGCCGCGGCCCTGGAAGCCGCGGGGGACGGCGACGTACTCACCGTCGCCCCCGGTACCTACCGGGAGAACCTGGTGATCGACCGGGCGGTGACGCTCCGCGGGCCCGAGGGGGCACCGGGTTCGGTGCGCATCGCGCCCGTCGACGGCGTGCCGCTGACGGTGCGGGCGCCCGCGGCCGTCCACGGGCTGGTGTTGGAGGGTCAGGACTCGGCCGCTCCGGCGCTGCTCGTGGAGGAGTCCGTGCCGGAGCTGACCGACGTCCGGATCGTGACCAGGTCCGCGGTCGGCATCGAGGTCCGGGGCAACGCCCGGCCGACCGTGCGCCGTTGCACCGTCGACAACCCCGCGGGCATCGGGATCGCCGTCCTCGACGGCGGCGGCGGGGTCTTCGAGGACTGCGAGGTCGTCGCCGCCGGTCAGTCCGGGGTCGCGGTGCGCAGCGGCGGACACCCCCGGCTGGACCGGTGCCGGGTGCACCACGCCTCCGGCTCGGGCCTGTCGGTGACGGGCGAGGGCTCGGCCCTGGAGGCCGTCGGCTGCGAGGTGTACGAGGTCAAGGGCTCCGGCGTCCAGGTCACCGGACGGGCCACCGCCCACCTCACGGACTGCGACGTGCACCGGACGACCGCCGACGGGATCACCCTCGACACGGACGCGGTGCTCACCCTCGCCGACTGCCGCATCCACGACGTCCCCGAGAACGCGGTGGACCTGCGTTCACGCTCCGTGCTGACGCTCACCCGGTCCACCGTGAGCCGCTTCGGCCGCAACGGGCTGTCCGTGTGGGACCCCGGCACCCGGGTGGACGCCCACCAGTGCGAGATCCACGACAGCACCGGGGACTATCCGGCGGTGTGGGTCAGCGACGGCGCCGCCGTCGTGCTCGACTCCTGCCGGGTGCGGGACGTGCCCGACGCGCTGTTCGTGCTCGACCGCGGGTCCCGTGCGGACGTCGTCGACACGGACCTCACCCAGGTCCGCAACACGGCCGTGTCGGTGAGCGACGGGGCGACGGCCCAGCTCGACGACTGCCGCATCCGGGAGGCCGCGACCGGGGCGTGGTTCCGTGACCACGGCAGCGGCGGCACCCTGTCGAACTGCACGGTGGACGCCGTCCAGACGGGGGTGATCGTCACCAAGGGCGCCGATCCCACCGTCGAACGCTGCACCGTCACCTCCCCCGCCGAGGCCGGCTTCTACGTGTCGGCGGGCGGGCGGGGCACCTTCACCGGCTGCAAGGTCACCGGCAGCGGCGGCTACGGCTTCCACGTGATAGACGGCTGCCGCACGACGCTCCGCAAGTGCCGTACGGAGCGCTGCGCCCGCGGCGGCTTCGAGTTCGCCGAGGACGGGCCCGTCGCCGAGGACTGCACCAGCGACGAGAGCGCCGGCATCCGCATGCCCACGGCGCCCGCGGTGGCCACCGAGCAGGCCGCCCTCCCGACGGCCGAGCGGGCGGGCCCCGCGACCCGGTCGGTCGGCCTGCTGTCGGGCGGGCCCGCCCCGCGCGCGGCGATACCCGGCTCGGCGGCGGCTGCTTCCGAAGCCCCCGCCGAGCCCGTACGGTCCGCCGACGAGGTGCTCGGGGAACTCGACGCCCTCGTCGGTCTGGACAGCGTCAAACGCGAGGTCCGGGCGCTCACGGACATGATCGAAGTGGGCCGACGGCGCCAACTGGCCGGCCTCAAGGCGGCGTCCGCCCGGCGCCACCTGGTGTTCACCGGCTCCCCCGGCACCGGCAAGACCACGGTGGCCCGGTTGTACGGCGAGATCCTCGCCTCGCTCGGAGTGCTCCACCAGGGGCACCTGGTGGAGGTGTCCCGCGTCGACCTGGTCGGCGAGCACATCGGCTCGACCGCCATCCGCACCCAGGAGGCGTTCGACCGCGCCCGCGGCGGAGTGCTCTTCATCGACGAGGCGTACGCACTGTCGCCGGAGGACTCGGGGCGGGACTTCGGGCGGGAGGCGATCGACACCCTCGTCAAGCTGATGGAGGACCACCGGGACGAGGTCGTGGTCATCGTCGCCGGCTACACCGCCGAGATGGAGCGGTTCCTCACCGTCAACCCCGGCGTCGCGTCCCGCTTCTCGCGCACCATCACCTTCAACGACTACGTGCCGGACGAGTTGTTGCGGATCGTCGAGCAGCAGGCCGAGGAACACGAGTACCGGCTCGGCGAGGACACACCGCAGGCGCTGGTCCAGTACTTCACCGCCCTTCCCAAGGGCCCCGCGTTCGGCAACGGCCGCACCGCGCGGCAGACGTTCGAGGCGATGGTCGAGCGGCACGCGGGCCGGGTCGCCCAGATCGCCGAACCCAGCACCGACGACCTCACCCTGCTCTACCCGGGGGACCTGCCCGAACTGCCCTGACCGCACGAGACGGGGGGCGGACGCGCCGGTGGGTCAGACCTCCCCGTCCGGCCGGGGCGGCGGAACGGCGGACGGCCGCAGCCGGTCCAGCAGCCGTTCGCGTTCCCGGGCGAACACCGGGTCGGCCTGGTAGTCGGAGTGCCCGAGGATCGGTGCGGGCAGCGGATGGGTGAACGTGCGACCGTACGCGAGGGGGTCCTTGAGGGGGCTGCCGTCCACCTCGGGGCCGCGGTCCCCGGGCAGCAGGACCGGCCCGCCGATGGGGTCGGTCCGCCGGTAGAGGTTGCGCCAGCAGTCCACGTCGCGGTGCAGGTCGGCCAGGGCCGCCGAGCCGAAGCAGGACGGGAACCAGCGCCCGTACAGACGCTCCAGCGGGGAGCCGTAGGTGAGCAGGGCGACGCGTTCACGGCTGCGGGGGGCGAGTTGCCAGGCCGCCGCCGCGGCGAGGACGCTGCCCTGGGAGTGGCCGGAGATGATCAGGCGCCCCCGGGTCCGCCGGGTCCAGGTGTGCACCCGCCAGGTGAGGTCGGGGACGGCGCGTTCCGCGTAGCAGGGCGGGGCGAACGGATGGGCGGCACGGGGCCAGAACGTGCCGACGTCCCAGAGGATGCCGATGGTGCGCCGGGCCTTCGGGTCCCGGTAGGCGCGCCGGGCCGCGACCACGAGCAGCAGGAACCCGGCCCCGACGAGCCACGACCCCCCGGCCTGTGCCAGGTCCACCGCGCCGGTCACCACCTCCGGCGCCCCGGCGACGGCCTGCGCGGGCAGCGCGCGGGTGGCCCGGGCGCCGGCGAGGGCGCCCACCTGGCACACCAGGGTCGCCGCGGCGAGCGTGCCGACCACGAGCGGGGCCCGATCGGTGAGGGCTGCTCCGGCGCGGGCCAGCGCGATGTTCCGGGCCCGCACCGCGTCCTCGGGCGTGGTGTCGGGCGGGCCGCCGGGTGCCGCGGCGGCGGCGCCCCCGTCCGCCGGGTCCACCGCGGCCGAGGCGGGTGGGGTGGGCGGGCCGGCGCCGGGCGGACCCGGCGGATGCTCCTCCGGGTAGTCCGCGCGGACGTCGGCCGTCCCCGTGCGGGCGCGGTGCAGGGCGACCGCCGAGAGCCCGGCCAGCACCAGCACGACGACGAGCAACAGCGGCGGCAGCACCGCCGCCTGCCAGCCGAGCAGGACCGGCGGACCCGGCAGGGGAGCGCCGCCTCCGGCGGGGGGCCCGGTGTCGTCCAGCCAGACGGCGGTCCGGTGGGCGCCGCCGCCGGCCATGACCCCGCCGAGGGCACAGGCGAGCACGGTGGCCGCGGGTCCGCCGAAGCCGCGCAACACGGTCCGGGGATCGGGGGCCCGGCGGTACAGGGCGTGTGCGACCACGGCCAACACCAGGACCAGCGCCCACTGGAGCAGGGCGAGCGCGCCGAACGCCAGGTCCCCCGGCAGACGGCCGTGGGAGCGCCACCCGGGCCGCGACCAACCCGCGTAGCCGACCGCCAAGGTGAGCACGGCGACCGCCACCAGCGGGAGGAACCGCACCCGGGCCCCGTCCCGGCGCCGGTCCGGCCGTCGTTCGCTGCGGCCCCGCCGAGCGACCACGGCGACGGTGAGCGCCGTGCCGGCCGCGATGGTCCCCGTCACCACGAAGCCCAGGACGGTCAACGGGCCCCAATCCCCGCTGCGGTGGTCGAAGCCGAGGGCGGGCGCCGTGACGGCCGCGGCCACGGTGAGGAGCGCGGCGGCCGTGTGGGCGGCCCGCAAGCGTGCGACCAGCCTGCGCCCGTACCAGAAGCCGGGCCGGGCCAGCGGTGTCCGGGCGTCCGGCCGGTCCACCGGGTCCCCGGCCTCGGCGACCGTCGCCGCGTCGGGTGCGTTCGGGGTACGAGAGCGCAGGTCCGGGGGCCGCTGGGACTCGTAGGCGTTCCAGGTGCGGTGCGACAGGTACCAGAGCAGGCCGGTCAGCGCCGTCGGGGCGAGGGCGGCCAGGGCGAGGCGGCGGCCGGGCTGGGTCCACCAGCCGCCCGGCGAGAGGTCCGGCGACAGGAACCCGAACCACGGCAGCTCCCCGGCGCAGCGCCGGGACCCCGCGCACTGCCAGGCGACGAGGTCGAGGGCGACTTCACAGGCCGCGGCGACGAACAACACGGTGAGGGTGAGCGCGACCAGGCGCACGCACAGGGCGTAGGTGCGGGCGGCGCCACCGTTCCCGTCGGAGGCCGGGCGCATCCAGTGCGCGAGGTTGACGACCATGAACGGCAGCAGCAGGAGCCACAGCGCGCGGCTGCCGCTGCCGGAGGTGAGGTTCGACCAGACGTACGCCTCCGGTACCGGGCGGCCGTCCCCGGCGGGCCGCCGTTCGGCGTCCAGGTCACCCGCCCGACGGTGGACGGCCGCCGTGTCGTCGCCGGTGACCCGGACCGTCCGCGGATCGTTGAGCATCTGTGGTGCGCTGGCCCCGCCCACTCCGTGGACGAGGAGTTCCAATGCGGCTCCGGGCGGGTGCGGCGGAGCCTCCGCCGGTGGTGAGGACGGTGTGCGCGCACGCTTCATGGCGCTTCCCCCCGGGGGGTGTGTCGTGTCAGGAGCCCAGAATCGCGCGGGCCGGGTCCTTGCACACGGGTCCTGACGGAATCTCCCCGATTGGGGGGAGCACTTCCGGTCGGCGGGGTCGTCGCGGGCGTCGGGAGGGAACGCCGGCGACACGACGGTCAGTGGCGCGTGCGAGGATGGGTGACCCTGGGGTTGCCGTGAGCCCGTGTGCCCCGGGAGAGGGAGTCGACGCGCGGTGCCGCCCGAGCACGCGTGCGGACCCGGTCGGACCGATCGGCCGGTAGCGTCCCGCCCGCCGCGGGGGCGCGTGGCAGCGAGTCGGCCCGCACCGGTGATGGACAGCGAGGGACAGACGGATGCCGAACGGGTGGAGTGGGCCGTGAGCGAGAACCAGAACCTCCTCGCGGAGCAACGTCGGGCCCTGATCGTCGACGAGGTGCGACGCCGGGGCGGGGTCCGCGTCAACGAACTCACGCGCAGGTTGGGCGTGTCGGACATGACGGTCCGTCGGGACCTGGACGCCCTGGCCCGGCAGGGCGTGCTGGAGAAGGTGCACGGCGGCGCGGTCCCGGTGGTCGAGGCGAGCACGCACGAGCCGGGGTTCGAGGCGAAGTCGGCCTTGGAGCTGACCGCCAAGGAGGACATCGCACGGGCGGCGGCGCACCTGGTCGTGCCGGGCGCGGCGATCGCGCTGTCGGGCGGCACCACCACCTTCGCGCTGGCCCACCACCTGTTGGACGTACCGGAGTTGACCGTGGTCACCAACTCCGTGCGCGTCGCCGACGTCTTCCATTCGGCGCAGCGCGGCTCGGGCCAACGGCAGGGGCTGGCCACCGTGGTGCTGACCGGTGGGGTGCGCACGCCCTCGGACTCGCTGGTGGGTCCGGTCGCCGACCAGGCCATCGCCTCGCTCCACTTCGACGTGCTGTTCCTCGGGGTGCACGGCATATCGGCCGGGGCCGGACTGTCGACGCCGAACCTGGCGGAGGCGGAGACCAACCGGCGGCTGGTGCGCTCGGCCCGTCGGGTGGTCGTGGTCGCGGACCACACCAAGTGGGGCACGGTCGGCCTGAGTTCGTTCGCGTCGCTGGATCAGGTGGACACGCTGGTGACGGACTCGGGGCTGCGCGCCGAGGCCCGCGCGGAGATCGCGGAGGTGTTGCCCCGGCTGATCGTCGCGGGCGAGCCGGACGACGAACTGGACGGTACAGACAGCTGACGCACAGCCGGTTAGGGTGACGTCAGCTCGGCGCTCGACCCGGGGTCGCACGCGGCACCGGAATCTGTGAGGGGGTCCTCATGGCACGCCGTCTGAGCCCGGTGGGGCTCGACTTCACCACGACCGCGCCCGTGCTGCTGGTCTTCGCGCGGGAGGTCCCGGCCGCTCCGGACGTGGTGTTCCGGGCCTTGGCGAGGGACGTGGAGCAGTGGCCGTTGTGGTTCCGCGCGGTCACCGAGGCACGGCCGACGGACGGCGGTCGCCTGGTGCGGCTGCGCGGCGGGGGCCGCTTCGAGGAGACGGTCGTCGCCTCCGACGCGCCCGCGCAGTACGCCTACCGGGTCGACCTCACCAACGCGCCCGGGGTGCACGGCTTGTTGGAGGAGTGGGTGTTGACGCGGACGCCGGACGGCACCCGGGTGCAGTGGACGGTGGCGGCGGACGGCACGGCGGTGTTCCGGTTCGTGATGCGGCGGGCGCGCCCGGCGCTGGGGCGGTCCTTCCGGGACGCCATGGAGGAGTTGGCGCAACGGCTCGCCGCCCCGGACGGCTGAGCCGTGCGCTCGTGGCGGTGAGGGGCGCCCGGGTCCGGCCAGAGCCCGCTCACGGCCACTGCCCCGTGCTGAACAGCGTGGCGATCGCCGACCGGTACGGGGCGATGTCGAGGCCCTGGGCGGCCAGCCAGTCGTCGGAGTAGTACTTGTCCAGGTAGCGGTCGCCGGGATCGCAGAGCAGGGTGACGACGCTGCCCGTGCGGCCCGCGGCGACCATCTCGGAGACGATCTTCAGTGCGCCCCACAGCCCGGTTCCGGTCGATCCCCCGGCCTTGCGGCCGATGGCGTCCTCCAGCGCCCGGACGGCGGCGACGGAGGCGGCGTCGGGGACCTTCATCATCCGGTCGACGGCCCCGGGGAGGAAGCTGGGTTCCATCCGGGGGCGCCCGATGCCCTCGATCCGCGAGCTGCGGTCGGTGGTGACGTCCGGGTTCCCGGTCGTCCAGCCGTCGAAGAAGCAGGAGTTCTCCGGGTCGGCGACACAGATCCGGGTGTCGTACTGCATGTAGTGGACGTAGCGGGCGATGGTGGCCGAGGTGCCGCCGGTGCCCGCGGTGGCGACGATCCAGGCGGGCTCCGGGTAGCGTTCGCGCTCCAACTGACGGTAGATCGACTCGGCGATGTTGTTGTTCCCGCGCCAGTCGGTGGCCCGCTCCGCGTAGGTGAACTGGTCCATGTAGTGGCCACCGGTCTCCCGGGCGAGCGCGGCGGACTCCTCGTACATGGTGCGGGGGTCGTCCACGAAGTGGCACCGGCCGCCGTGGAACTCGATCAGACGACACTTCTCAGCGCTGGTCGTACGGGGCATCACCGCGATGAAGGGGACACCGATCAGCTTGGCGAAGTACGCCTCCGAGACGGCCGTCGAGCCGCTGGACGCCTCGATCACGGGGCGGTCGGGCCTGATCCACCCGTTGCACAGCCCGTAGAGGAACAGCGAGCGGGCCAGCCGGTGCTTGAGGCTTCCGGTGGGGTGCGTCGACTCGTCCTTGAGGTACAGGTCGACGCCCCAGGCGTCGGGGAGCGGGAAGCGGAGCAGATGGGTGTCGGCGGAACGGTTGGCGTCGGCCTGGACCTTGCGGACGGCGTCCTTCAGCCAGCGCCGGTACCCGTCGTCGGAGCGGTCGGTGTCGAGGGTGGGGCGCGGGCCCGCGCCGGCCGGGGCAGCGCCCGCGGGAACGGGGTCCGGGAGGCCGGCGGAAGGGGGCGCGGTCGGCGCGGGACCGTCGTGCGGCGACGGGGCGGGGAGGTCTTCCGCTCGGGGGGTGCTCATCGCGTCTCCTCGGGGCACCCGGTGCCGGGGCGCCGGCTAAACCCACCCGTGTGGTGGGCCCTATGCCTCGATCATATGCGTCTGCGTACCGCATCTCACCTGCATAAACACCGCTTGGGTAGGCTCAAGGCAAACCTTGGGACGCGCTCTGGCGCGGGAGCCTCGCGCGGGGGCACACTGCCACTGCGGGACGAGCACGGGGCGACGAGGGGGCCAGGGCATGGCGACGGAACCGGAGTTCACGGCGCGGGGCGTGCGCATCGAGAAGCGGCTGCGTTCCCTCACCCGCGCCGGCCAGGTGAGGATCACCGACGGCCGGCTGGAGTTGCTCACCAGCTACGGCAGCGAGATCGACAGCGCGCCGGTGGGGACGGTCCGCGCGGGCACCTCGTGGTTCGCGCCGGGGGACCGGGCCCATGCCGATGTCAACGGCACCCGGTACGTGCTCACTCTGGACGCCGAGGAGCCGGCGGAGCGGTCGGACCCCTCCGCGGCGCGTCGGTTCGTGGAGGCCGTGCGCCGGGCCGGCGACCGGACCGGCCGGGTGCGACGGCGCAGCTGAGGGCGGCGCGCACCCTCGGCCGGGCGGCGCCCCTGACCGGTCCGCGGCGGTCGTGAGTTGCGGCGCCGGCCCCCTTGCGTCACGCTGGTCTCACCTCACTCAGGTTACTCAGGGTTTACCGGCGATGACGCTGCGAACCAGCCCGCCGGACAGGCAGCAGGCGGTGGTGGTGGGGAGCCGTTCTGCTGGCATCGGTACTCCGTCCTCTTCCGGACCTCAATTCGGGGAGTCGTTGCCGTGATCAGCGAGCCAAGCAGGCACTGCACGGTGGAGCTACAGGCCCTGCCGTCGCGGATCGGACAGATCCGCAGAATCGTCTCCGCGCAACTGCGCTACTGGCACGTGGACGCTCTGATCGACCATGCGTCGCTCGGTGTCACCGAGCTCCTCGCGAACGTCCACCGCCACGCCGAGCCCGACAAGACGTGCACCGTCGACATGGAGTTGTTGTTCGACCGGCTGACCGTCTCGGTGCTCGACCACGATCCGCGACTGCCGCAGGTGCGGCCGGCCGGCCCGTTCGACACCAGTGGGCGGGGGCTGGCGATGGTCGCAGCCGTCAGCGAGAGCTGGGGCGCGCGGCCGTTCGGCACCTCCGGCAAGATCGTCTGGTTCACCCTCCCGGCCGCCGTTCCGGCCCCCGTGGTGGCCACCGTCGCCGACCACGCGGTGTACGGGTCGGTGACGACCGGCCCCCTGGACGAGTGGGTGACCGTCACCGCCGTGCCGGCGCACTCGGCGCTGCCGGGCTGACCCGGTCCCCGTACGCGGGGCACCGGATCACGCCCGGTCGGGGTCAGGAGGTGTCGCCCGGTCGGGCGCCGAAGTCCGGGTCGAGGACGGACTGCCGCCGCCAGTACTCGTCCTCGTCGATCTCCCCGGCGGCGAACCGGCGGCCGAGGACGGCCAGCGGCGAGGCCGCGTCGGCGTGCGGGGCGACCCGGGGACGTCGGTCCGCGCGGTACCCCCACGGCCCGCGCCCGCCGCCCCGGCCGGTGCGGCGCAGGGCGGTGACCACGCCGATCACCACGGCTGCCCAGACGAGCGGCATCAGCAGGATCCAGGGGCCGGGCCCGCCGCCGCCCCAGTCGGCCAGTGTCACCATGACGGTTCATCTCCTCGAAGACGGGCCCGGTCGACGCCGTGCCCGGTGGTGGTGCGGATGTTTCGAGCCTCCCGCGGCAGGGGGGCTTCGGGCGTCGTCCCTCCAGCGGCACTCCGGGTACCGCGCGGGGAGTACCGCACGGGGGCACGTGCTGCTTCCGGGTGCCGGGCGGCTGAGGGGGCGCAGGGTCGACGGGCCGGCCGGGCGCACGGCACGGACCGGGAGGGCGGTCGTGGGCGGAACCGGGCGTGGCTCGGTGGACGACGGTCGGGGTCCCGTCGGACCATGGGGACCATGACCGCCGGTCGCTCCGAGCGGAAAGGACCTCCCCCTTGGCCACCCCCCAGCCACCGTCCGCGCGCCCCGCACCCGGCCCGGCCGGCGCGGACACCACGGGACCGGGTGCCCGTGCTCCCGCCCCCGTCTCCCCGCTCCCGCCGACCGCACTGGCGCTGGCCGCCACCGCCTCGTCCGCGCCGCTGCCGCGCCGGGCCTCCGTCGTGATCGTCGGCGGCGGCGTGATCGGGACCAGCATCGCCTTCCACCTGGCGGAGGCCGGTGTCCGGGACGTGGTGCTCCTGGAGCGCGGCGCCCTCGGCTCCGGGTCGACGTGCAAGGCGGCGGGCGGGGTCCGCGCCCAGTTCTCCGACGAGTTGAACGTCCTCATCGGCGCCCGCAGCCTCGATGCGTACGCCCGGTTCGGGAAGCGGCCGGGTCAGGAGATCGGACTGCGCCGGGTCGGCCATCTGTTCCTCCTCTCCGAGCCGGACGACGTCGCCGCGTTCACCCGTGGCGTGGCCCTCCAGAACGCGCTCGGCGTGGAGAGCCGGCTGGTCGACCCGGCCGAGGCGCGCCGGTTGTCCCCGCTGATCACCACCGAGGGATTGCTCGCCGCCGTCCACTCCCCCCGCGACGGCCACTGCACCCCGCAGTCCGTGGTCCTCGGCTACGCCGGGGCGGCCCGACGGCTGGGGGCCCGGCTGTACACGGGGGTGACGGTGCGCGACCTGGAACTGCGCGGCGACGAGGTCCGCACCGTGGTCACCGATCGGGGCCGGGTGACGGCGGACACCGTGGTCTGTGCGGCCGGTGCGTGGTCCGGTGCGGTGGGTGCGATGGCCGGGGTCGACCTGCCGGTGACCCCGCTGCGGCGGCAGATGCTGTGCACCGGCCCGATGCGGAGCCTGCGGGAGCTGTCGGAGCCGTTGCCGTTCACCGTGGACTTCGGCACGTCGTTCTCCTTCCACCAGGAGGGCCCCGGTCTGTTGATCGGCATGTCCGACCCGATGCAGGAACCCGGCTTCGCCACCTCGTACTCGTCCCGCTGGCTGCCCCGGCTCGGCGCCGCCATGGCCCGGCGCGCGCCGGCGCTGTTGGACGTGGGACTCGGCGGCGGCTGGGCGGGCCTGTACGAGATGAGTCCCGACGGCAACGCCGTGCTCGGTCGGTCGGTCACGCCCGTCAACTTCGTGTACGCCACCGGGTTCTCCGGTCACGGTTTCCTCCAGGCTCCGGCGGTGGGCGAGATCGTCCGGGACCTGTGCCTGGGGCGGGCGCCGTTCGTCGACGTCGGCCCGTTGCACGCCGGGCGCTTCGCCCCGGGCGCCGCCGCCCCGCGCCCGGAGTCCCACGTCGTCTGATCCGCGCGGCCCGGCTCAGACCACGGCGATGTCCACCGCGGGTCGCAGCGCCGCCGCCGCGGCCAGGGCCCGGTGCGCCGGGTGCGCGCCGAACGCCTCCAGGAGCGCAGGGTCGGCGGGCCCTGCGGCGGCGGGCAGCGCGATCTGCTGGTACGCGGCCTGGAACCGCGGTCCCCAGCGGCGGGCGCCCAACCGCGCGGTGCGGGAGCAGTTGTCGACCATGTGGGCGACACCGCGGGCGTGCATGTAGGGCAACAGGGAGTCGACGGCCTCGATGACGGACTCGTTGACGATCTCCGACCAGGGGTGGCCGCGCTCGACGAACTCGTCGATCTGTGCGGTCATCGTGGCGAGGAACATCCCCGCGGTGAGCGGGTCGACGGCCAACTGACGGGTCGTCCTGCGGGCGCGCACGGCGGGCCCGGCGGCCCACATCGGGGACCCGCCGATCTCGGTCATGGGCCGGGCGGCGAGTCGGTCCTCGGCGAGGACCACACTGCGCAGTTCGGTGCCGTCGGCGACCTCGTCGTAGATCTCCGCGACGATCTCGCGCGCGGGGCCGTACGCGGCGGTGTACGCCCGGTCGAAGGCGTCGCGACCGGCGGCGTCGAAACCCTCGCGGACGGCTCGTAGCCCCGCGCGGGAGACGGTGCGGGCCAGCGGTCCGGTCACGTTCTCGCAGGAACGTTCGTACGCGGTCACCGGGTCGTCGCCGGCGAGCCGGAAGTGCTGGTGGAGCGCCTCGACCAGGCCGTGCACGGCACCGAGCAGGATCCCGCGCTCCCCGACGATGTCGGAGAGGTACTCGCTGTCCAGCGTGGTGCGGAACGTGTACGGGGAACCGAGCGCGACGGACCAGGCGAGGGCGCGGTCGACCGCGTGGCCGTCCGGGTCGGCATGGACGGCGAAGCTGCTGTTGATGCCGGCGCCGTTGACTTCGGCGCCCTGTTCGTACAGGCGCCGCACGGAGTCGCCCATCCCCTTGGGGCAGACGGCGATCACGCCGTGTCCGGCCGGGAAGTCGGCGCCGCGGGACCGTAGGTGGCCGAGGAGGAACCCGTGGGAGAGTCCGATGGTGGCACCGGGCTTCAGCGCGGCGAAGATCCGCTGGTGGTGGGTGGCGAGCGCGGCGTCGGCGATGAGCAGGACGACGAGGTCGCTCCCGGCGGTCACGTCGAGCCAGTCGCCGAGGGTGCCGTCCGCCTCGGTGAAGCCGTGGGCGCGGGCATCGGCGGCGGAGGCCGAACCGGGGCGCAGGCCGACCGTGACGCGGACGTCCGTACCGGCGAGGGAGTCGCGGAGGTTGCGGGCTTGGGCGCGGCCCTGCGGACCCCAGCCGATCACTCCGATGCGGCGCACTCCGGCGAACGCCGCGGGCAGCAGGGGGAAGAGGTGGCGTCCGCCGCGCAGCACCGTTTCGGTGCCGCCGGGCACGTCCATGGTCTCGGGGGCGAAGACGGCGGAGGCGAAGGTGTTCGTCGGGTGCGGGCTCGTCGGCTGCGGGGCGGTCGCGGCGGGCCGGCGGGTGGGTGCGGCCGGATGGGCGTGGTTGCTCGGTGTCATGCCAAGGGTTGTAGGCTCCGGCACGCCGTTGCAGCAAGCGCAACTTGTGCAGCGGGGCGTTCCGCTAGGAGAAAGGCCCAGGTGGCAGGGTGTCCGAGCATCATGAGGAACTGCGGGTGTTCCTGCACCTGGCGGGGACGTTGAACTTCGGTCGGACCAGTCTGGACTGTCACCTCAGTCCGGCGACGTTGACCCGGACCGTGCAACGGCTGGAGGTCCGCGCGGGGGCCCGGCTCTTCGACCGCGGCCCGCGCGGGGTGGCGTTGACGGCGGAGGGACAACGCTTCAGGCAGTACGCGGCCCGCGCCCTCGACCTGTGGCACGAGTACCGCGCCGGACATGCCGATCCGGTCGAACTGACCGGAACGCTCGGGGTGTTCGCGACCGTGACGGCCTGTCAGACCCTGCTGCCCGAGCTGCTGGCGCCGTTCCGGGCAGCGCATCCGCAGGTCCGGATCGACCTACGGACCGGGGACGCGGCCACCGCGCTGGCCCGGTTGGACGAGGGCGAGGTGGACATCGCGGTGGCGGGCGTTCCCGTCCGGGTGCCGGACCCGTTGGCGAGCCGCACGCTGGCGCGGACCCCGGTGGTGTTCGTCACCGCGCGGGACCGCCCGGACCCGGAGCTGACCGGTCCGTTCGTCCTGCCCCGGCGGGGGCTGGTCCGCGAGGCCGCCCAGCGCTGGTTCCGCGCACACGCCCGCACGGTGCACATCAGTGCCGAACCGGACGGGCACGAGGCGCTGTTGGCACTGGTGGCACTGGGCTGCGGAACGGGCGTGGTCCCCCGGCTGGTCCTCGACCACAGCGTGGTCCGCGACGCCCTGACGGTCGTTCCCGTCGATCCCGAACCCGAGTCGCTGACCATCGGCCTGTGCGTACGTCGCGCCGATCTGCGGCGGCCCCTGGTGTCGGCGCTGTGGAGCGGGACGGCCCCGGACGGCTGACCGGTGTCCGGCCCGGTGCGCCCGGGCCGCGCCGGTCAGTCGTGGCCCAGTGCGGCCAACGGGTCGTCCAGCACCGGCTGCCAGGCGAGTTCCGCGGCGCCGACGAGACTGTTGTGGTCCAGTACGCACGGCAGGATGGGCACGCCCCCGCTGCGGCCCCACAGGCTGCGGTCGGCGACGACCGCGCGCAGCCGTTCCGGGTCGGCTTCGAGCAGGGACGTGTGCAGGCCGCCGAGGATGATCCGGTCCGGGTTGAGGATGTTGACGAGCCCGGCGAGGCCGAGGCCGAGCCGGTCGATCAGTCGCTCGGTGGCCCGCCGGACCGCGGGGTCGGCGTACGCGTCCCGGATGAGGTCCTTGGCCTGTCGGAGGTGCGAGACCTCCGGGCCCGGGGTGCGGCCCGCGGCGATGAGGAACGCGAGCGGGTCGGTCTCGACGTCCAGACAGCCCCGGCCTCCGCAGTGGCAGGGCCGTCCCTCGGGGTCCACCCGGAGGTGACCGACCTCCAGCGCGAGTCCCGAACTGCCGGTGTGCAGCTTGCCGTCGAGCACCAGCGCCCCGCCGACACCGGTGTGCCCGGTGGCCACGCACAGCAGGTCACGGGCGCCCCGGCCGGCTCCGTGGCGGTACTCCGCGAGCGCGGTGAGGTTGACGTCGTTGCCGGTGAGCGCGGGTCCCTCGATCCCGGCGGCCCGCACCTGCTCGGCGAAGACGTCCCGCACCGGGGAGCCGGGCGGCCAGGCGAGGTGGACGGGGTTGAGCGCGGTCCCCTCGGGCTCGGCGACCGCGGACGGCACGGCGAGGCCGGCGCCCACGCAGCGCCGCCCGGTGGCGGCGAGCAGGTCGGCGCCGGCGGCGACGACCGCGCCGAGGACGCCCGCCGGGTCCGCGCCGACCGTCCCGCAGCCGGGCGCGGTCGCCACGATGCGTCCGCCGAGCGCGACCAACGCGGCGCGGAACCCGTCGGAGTGGATCTGCGCCGCGAGCACCACGGGCCCGTCGTCGGCGAGGTGGAGGCGGTGGGAGGGACGGCCCTGGGAACCGGTGGCCGCACTCGGGTGCGAGTCGACGCGGATCAGCCCGAGGGATTCGAGTTCGGCGGCGACCGCGCCGGCCGTGGCCCGGGTGACGCCGAGTTCCGTGGTGAGGACGGCCCGGGTGGGGGCCCGTCCCGTGTGCACGAGCTCCAGTGCTGGTCCGAGGGCGCCGCGCCCCCGTTCGAGTCGGGTGCGCGTGGACCCGTCCCCCACCGTCCTCGGTGCCGTCTTGCCGCTCATGGGAGCGAGTCTGTCATGATCGGCGCGCCGCGCGTTCCGTACGCGACCCCCGGGTGCGGGTCTCGGCCGGGACCCGGCCGTTCATGGCGTGTTCTGCTCCGTACCGCTCCCCCGTGGGGCTCCGTCGGGCCGCCGGTCCCTCCGTCCGGGCGGTGTGTCCGGACGGAGGGGACGGCGGTGCGGACGGGCGGTGCGGGCGGCTCGACCGGATCAGCCGCCCTGGGGTGCCGAGTCCGGCTGGAGCGGTAGCTCCCGTGGGACGGCCGCCCGCGAGCTGCGGGCCCGGCCCCGGACGGACAGGGTCCGCGACGGGGGTCGGGCCCGCAGCTCGCGCAACTCGGCCTCCAGTGCGCGTAGTCGTTGATGGGTTCGGAAGAGGAAGTCCACCTTGGTGCGCAGGGCCCAGGGGTCGACGGGTTTGGGGACCAGGTCCGCGACGCCGAGCCGGAGCGCGGCCGACGACAGTGCGGCGTCCGGCCCGAAGCCGGTGACCAGGACGATGGGTATGTACTGGGTCTGTTCGACCCGCCGCATGTAGCGGACGACCTCCAGGCTGCCGGCGTCGGGGATCCTGACGTCGATCAGCAGCAGGCCGGTGTTGCCTCTCAGGACTTCCTTCAGTGCCGCGTCACCGCTGGTGGCGCAGACGACCTCGTGGCTGAGCGGGGACAACGCGCTCTCCAGCGCGTAGAGCGTGTCCTCATGGTCGGCGACGATGAGGATCTTGGCGTCCGACGTCATGCCGCATTCCCCTCGCTAGGGCCATTCAGCATATGCCCAGAGCGACAGCGGGGATACTGAGCGTGGGACATCGGTCAGCATCCCGTCCGGAACGGAGCCGTCGCCGCCTCCGTCGGGGTGGCGCGTTCCGCCCGGGACGGTCGCCCGCCCCGGGGGTGGCGTCAGACGTTCACCGGGGTCGGGGCGGAGCGCAGGACGGTGATCAGTTCGCGGACGGTGGCCGCCATCGCCTCCCGGCCCACGCTCAGGTACTTGCGCGAGTCCACGGCCTCGGGGTGGGCGGCGAGGAAGTCACGGATGGCCAGCGTCATCGCCGCGTTCAGTGCCGTGCCCACGTTGACCTTGGCGATCCCCCCGGCGACGGCCCGGCGCAGTTCTCCGTCGGGCACGCCGGACGAACCGTGCAGGACCAGCGGCACGTCGAGCGCGGTGGCCAGGTCGGCGAGCAGGGCGTGGTCGAGGACGGCGGTACGGCTGGTCATGGCGTGCGAACTGCCGACGGCGACGGCGAGCGCGTCGACTCCGGATTCGGCCACGAACCGTACGGCCTCCTCGGGTTCGGTGCGGGCGCCCGGGGCGTGCGCGTCGAGCGGGGGCGCGCCGTCCTTGCCGCCGACCTCACCGAGTTCGGCCTCGACCCACAGTCCGCGCCGGTGGCCCCACTCGGCGGCGGCCCGCGTCGCGGCCAGGTTCTCGGCGTAGGGGAGTCGGGCCGCGTCGTACATCACCGAGCTGAACCCGGCGTCGTGGGCCTGCCGCAGCAGGTCGTCGCTCTGGACGTGGTCCAGGTGGAGGGCGACGGGGACGGCGGCCCCTTCCGCGGCGGCGACGGCGGCCCGGGCGAGCGGGAGCAGCCGCCCGTAGCGGAACTTGACGGCGTTCTCGCTGATCTGGAGGACGACGGGGGCGTCCACGGCCTCGGCGCCGGCGATGACCGCTTCGACGTGCTCCAGCGTGATGATGTTGAACGCGGCGACGGCTCCGCGGGCGGCGGCGGCCTGCGCGACGAGGTCGCCTGTTGCTGCGAGGGGCATCGGGGCCCCTCCTTCCTCTTCGTCCGTGCTGTTGGTTCCGTGCGGCGCCCCGGTGACGCCGGGGCGGTGGGCTCCCGGGCGGGCGTGGCGGCCCGGGAGCCCACGACGCCCGGGGGTTCGGGGCGTGGTGTGACGTGTCAGGAGGCGGTGAGGATCACCGAGCGGGTGAGGTGGCGGGGGCTGTCGGGGTCGAGGCCGCGGGCGACGGCCACGGCCACGGCGAGCCGCTGGGCGCGCACGAGTTCGGCGAGCGGGTCGAGGCCACCGGGAATCCACTGGGCGCCGGTGGCCCGCACCTGCTCGGCGAGCCCTTCGGGCGCCTCGCCGAACATCCAGGTGGCGGTCCCCTCGGTGGCGATGCTGATGGGGCCGTGCCGGTACTCCATCGCCGGGTACGCCTCGGTCCAGGCGAGGGCGGCCTCCCGCATCTTCAGCCCGGCTTCGTTGGCCAGGCCGACCGTCCAGCCGCGGCCCAGGAACGTGAACTGCGTCCGGTCGACGAGCCCTTCCGGCAGCGGCTCGGCCAGTGCGGTGCGGGCGTCGGCGACGACGTCCTCGGAGTGCAGCCCGAGGTGCGCGCGGAGCAGGGTCAGCGCGGTGGTCGCGAAGCGGGTCTGCACGACGGACCGCTCGTCGGCGAAGTCGAGGACCACGACGGCGTCGGCGGCCTGCATCACCGGCGTTTCGGGGTCGGCGGTGACGGCGGTGGTGCGGGTGCCCGGGGGCAGCGCCCCGAGCAGTTCCAGGACCTCGCTGGTGGTGCCGGAGCGGGTGAGCGCCACGACGCGGTCGTAGGGGCGGTGGTGCGGGAACTCGGAGGCGGCGAACGCATCGGTCTCGCCCTGGCCGGCTCCTTCCCGCAGGGCGGCGGCCGCCTGCGCCATGAAGAGCGAGGTGCCGCAGCCGACGAGGGCGACGCGCTCTCCGGGCGCGGGCAGGGCCGCCGCGTGCTCGGCGGCGAGCGCGGCGGCGCGGGTCCAGCACTCGGGCTGGCTGTTCAGTTCGTTCTCGACATGGCTCATGCCGGGTCCCCTCTCCCATGAATGCTTATTTCTGCAAGATACAGCGCACTTTCAAGCATCTTCAAGCATTTCTCTTGCAGGAAGTTACGCTAGGGTCACCCCAACGATCCAGCGACCCGGCCCACCGACCGGACCTGAACGGAGCATGTCGATGTCCCGCGACGCCCGATGGAAGGCACTGCTGGAACTGCTGGTGGAGCGGGGGCGCCTCGACGTGGAAGAGGCCGCCACGGCCCTGGAGGTTTCGGCCGCGACCATCCGACGTGACTTCGACGGGCTCGCCGAGCAGCAACTGCTCGTCAGGACCCGGGGCGGAGCGGTGGCGCACGGGGTGTCGTACGAACTTCCGCTGCGCTACAAGTCCGCACGCCGGGCGCCCGAGAAGCAACGGATCGCAGAGGCGGTCGCCACGCTGGTCACCCCCGGGGAGGCGGTCGGCCTCACGGGCGGGACCACGACCACCGAGGTGGCGCGCGCCCTGGCGGTACGGCCCGAGCTGGCGTCCGGCGCCCCGGCTCTGACGATCGTCACCAACGCCCTGAACATCGCCAACGAGTTGGCGGTCCGCCCCCAGTTCAAGATCGTGCTGACGGGCGGGGTGGCGCGCCCGCAGTCCTACGAGTTGATCGGCCCGTTGGCGGACGCGGTGCTGCGGCAGATCACCGTCGACGTCGCCGTCCTCGGCGTGGTCGCCTTCGACGTGCGGCACGGGGCCTCCGCGCACGACGAGGGCGAGGCGGCCACGAACCGGCTGCTGTGCGAACGGGCCGAGCGGGTGGTGGTCGCCGCCGACTCCAGCAAGCTCGGGGCCCGGGCGTTCGCCCACATCCGGCCCGCGGCCGGAGTGGACACCCTGGTCACCGACCGGGCCGCCGACCCCGCCGTGCTCAGCCGCTTCGAGGAAGCGGGCATCACCGTCCTGGCGGTCTGAGGCCCCCGACCGCCGAGGGCCCTCACCGGCCGCGCCGCCCCCTCCGGCGGAGCGGCGCGCCACCCCCACCGGTGGGCGCCCGCTGCCGGAGGGCCTACCCAAGACCACCCGGAGGACCGCGCGGCGGTCCGGGCAGAGGATCGGACAGAGGGCCGAGCGGCAGGCCCCTGGCCGTGCGGGGCAGCCCCCGCCCCGTACGGTGCGCCCACAAGTCCACACGACCCCCCAGGGGAACCCCCAGACACTCGCACCATCGAACGCACGACTCTTGTTCGGGCCCGACCCGGCCCCTACCCTGACTTTGTGCCGATACTAAACAAACTCGCCGCCTCCTCCCGGGCCGGCGGGTCGACCCCCCTGCGGTCCAACCCCCGCACCGCCCTCACCGCCTTCTTCGCCCTGGACGGCTTCGTCTTCGCCGGATGGGTCGTCCGGATCCCCGCCATCAAGGAACAGACCGGCGCCTCCGCCACCTCGCTCGGTCTCGCCCTGCTGTGCCTCTCCGCCGGCGCCGTCGTCACGATGACGCTCACCGGCCGGCTCTGCCGCCGCTTCGGCAGCCTCCGGGTCACCATCGCGTGCGCGGCGCTGATGTCCCTGAGCGTGCTCCTGCCGCCACTGGCCCGGTCCGCGACCGCGCTGGGCATCGTGCTCCTGCTGTTCGGGGCGGCCTACGGCTCCCTGAGCGTGGCCCTGAACAGCGCGGCGGTCAACGTGGTGCTCGCGGTCCGTCGCCCGCTCATGCCCGCCTTCCACGCCGCGTACAGCCTGGGCGGCATGGTCGGGGCGGGGCTCGGCGCCTTGCTCGCGGGCTCCCTGTCCCCCACCCCCCACCTGGTCCTGCTGGCGACGATCGGCCTCACGGTGACCGTCGTCGCGGCACGCCCCCTGCTCCGCCACGGCATCCCCGACCCGGCGCCCGACCCGGCCCCCGGCAACACCCGACGCACGGCGCACCGCCGCATGGACCGTCGGACCCGACGCCTGGTGCTGGTGCTCGGTCTGATCGCCCTGTGCACGGCGTACGGCGAGGGGGCGCTCGCCGACTGGGGCGCCCTGCACCTGGAGGACGACCTGGGTGCCCATCCCGGCGTCGCGGCGGCCGGTTACTCGTGTTTCGCCCTGACCATGACGATCGGTCGGTTTTCGGGTACTGCGCTCCTCGAACGGCTGGGGCGCACCCGCACGCTGGTGGCGGGCGGGTTGACCGCGTCCGTGGGGATGCTCGCCGGGGCGCTCGCGCCGACCGTGTGGGGCACGCTCCTCGGTTTCGCCGTCACCGGCCTGGGCCTCGCGAACCTCTTCCCGGTGGCCATCGAGCGCGCCGGAGCCCTCGCCGGCCCGAACGGCATCGCGGTGGCCTCGACCCTCGGGTACGGCGGTCTCCTGTTGGGGCCGCCCGCCATCGGCTTCATGGCGGACTGGTCCACCCTGCCCTCGGCACTGACCAGCGTCGCGGTCCTGTCCGCCGTGGCCGCGCTGATCGCCTACGCGATGCGGTCGACCGACCGGGGCTGAGGCACGGCGGCCCCACCACGGGGCTACGGGGTCCCGGCGGCGGCTGCGTTGGCGATCATCCTGCGCAGCACCTTGAGCGTGACCACGTACTCCTCGTCGCTGATGCCGTCGTGGACCACGGCCCGGAGTTCGCCCACCAAGGCGCGCAGCCGCACCCTGGCGGATTCTCCCGCGTCGGTGAGGTGGAGACGGGCTCCGGCGTCGGTCCGCAGCCACCCCCGGTGGAGCAGTTGGGCGACGACGCGGGGGATCTCGTGCGGACCGTCGGCGAGGGGCGACAACTGGGCGGACGTCTCGTCCGGACTCGGCGGTTCGGGGCTGTACTTGACGGTGTTGAGCACCCAGTACTGCGGCTGCGTGACGTCGATCCCGGCCATCGCGTCACGCAGCTGCCGGGTGACGACCGCGTGGGCCCGGCCGCTCCAGTAGCCGATGGGCTGGCTGACCAGCTCGTCGTCGGTGGCGGCCGGATCGGCTGGTGCCTGGTCGGTGGTTGCGCCGTTCGAGGAGTCCATGGTCACGACGTTACCCGCGGGCGAACGGGGCCCGCGGGCGGGCGCGGTGCGCATCGGCGGGGCTCAGGGGGCGCAGACCACGCCCTTGCACTGGGCGGCCTGACCGTTGCCGCTGGCCAGGTTGCCTCCGCCGTCCACATTGCCCGGGTCGACGGAGACACCCCAACTGTTGTTGTTCCGGGCGGTGTTGCCCTGGATGGTGTGGCCGGCCTTCGAGACGGAGATGCCGTCGCCCTTGTTGGAGCTGGTGGTGTTGCGGAGCAACCGGTTGCCATTGCCGGGGGTCGCGTCGCCGACCACGTAGATGCCCCGCGCGTTGTTGCGGTTGGCCTGGTTGAGCTCCAGGCCGTTGTTGAGCGACTGCGTCAGGCTGATCCCGTCCCCGGTGGTGTCGTTCGCGGTGTTGGACTGGATCAGGTTGTTGTTGGCGAAGCTCAGCTCGATGCCGCCGGTGTTCGCGCTGACGTCGTTGCCGGTGACCGTGCTGCCGTGGGAGGACTGGAGGACGATCCCGCTGTCACCGCTGCCCCGGACCGTGTTGGAGAGGATGCGGTTGCCGGTGGAGTCGGCGACGGTCAGCCCGGCGTCCGCGCTCCGGGTGGACGAGTTGCCCTGGACGAGGTTGTCGTTCGAGGCGAGCCGCAGGACGATCGCGCCGTCGCTACTGCCGCCGACGGTGTTGGTCAGCAGGCTGTTCCCGCTGGAGCCCTCCAGGACCAGGCCGGCGCCGCCGCTGCCGGTGACCTGGTTGCCTTCGAGGCGGTTGCCGGGGGAGTTCTGCACGAACACGCCTTCGCCCTGGTTGGCGTTGAGCGTGTTGCCGGTGATCACGTTGTCCCGCGATCCGCCGGCGATCAGGATGCCTCGCTTGGCCTGTCGTTCGACGAGGTTGTTGCGCACCCGGTTGTTGTTGACGGCACCGTTGAGTTCGATGCCGGTGAACTCGTTGTTCTGGACGGTGACCTTCTCGACGATGTTGCCCGACGTTCCGGGATTGAGCCGCACGCCGTGGTCGAACTCCTGCACGCGGGCGGGAGTGCTACTGCCGTTGGTGAGGGTGACGTTGGCGAAGCCGTCGTTGCGGATGCCGACGCCCAGACCGACGCCGTCGACCGTGCGCCCGTTGAGGTCGACGGTGATGCCGACGGCGCCGACGACCAGTCCGTCTCCGGGACAGTTGAGCAGGTCGGCGGTGAGGACGACGCTGGTCGTGACGGTCTGACCGCAGGACAGCGGCGAGGCGTGGGCAGCGTGCGCGGGCGTCAACACGGTGATGAGCGCGGCGGCCCCCACCGCCGCGAACCACCCTGAAGACAGCGTCCGGGAAACGCGGATCATGCCGGGACTCCTTCTGCCGTGGCGTTGCGGACCGGCCTCGCTGGTCGGGCACGGACCCCTTGCGGGGCGCGACGAGACGGACGGCCCGCCTTGGGCACAGGGTCAAGCGAAAGCATCCGCAAGGAAATGAGGCGGCAAAGAATGGCCTGCGGCGGACGAAGGATGACCGGATCGCCGTTCGCCGTGCGGCGGCGGTGCCCGCTCACCGAACACTTCCGGCGGTGCCCCGAGTTCCTGGTCCCGAGCGGTCCCGTTCCCCCGTCCGTCGGACCGGAGGCCGGCTCAGGCTTCGCGCAACGTCCTTCCGAGCACCGCGCGCTGCGCCGGCAGCGCACCCGCGTGGGCTTCCCGTCCCTTGGGCGTCAAGCGCACCTGGACCCCCCGCCGGTCCCGGGCGCACATGCCGCGCTCCACGAGCCCGTCCCGCTCCAGCCGGCCGATCAGCCGGGACAGCGCGCTCTGGCTCAGATGGACGTGCGCGGCGATCTCCTGGACGCGGTGCTCCCCGACTCTGCCCTGCTCCTCGTACTCGGCGAGGACGTCGAGCACCTCGAAGTCGCTGACGCCCAGGCCGTACCGGTGGAGTTCCCGGTCCAACTCGCACATGGTGCGCGCGTGCAGCGTCAGGATCTCCCGCCAGCGGTCCACGAGGGGGTGTTCGGAGGACTTCACGGTCATGGCGGGCAACCGTAGCAGGGGGTGGGTGAAGGAGGTGTGAGGTTTCGACGCGTACACAACAGCTGGCCGGTTCGTGACGGCTGGGGACCTTCTCATCCGGTGTGCCCCGACGTCCATACGCCCCGTTGAGACGGGGTCAGCGGCGCGGGACGGCCCCCTCAACCCCTTTTGCACCAGTGAGAACTTCCTCATCACCGGGGTGCGCGCCGACCGCCTCCGGGCGCAGTCCGGCATCGACGGGCCCGGGTCGGTCCCCGTTTCCCGACGGTCGTCCGCCGGGCCCGGGAGCGAACGGAGAACGGCGGGGTCCTCAACCGAGCCAGCCGGGCCGGACCAGTCCGGACTCGTAGGCGAGGACGACGAGTTGGGCACGGTCCCGGACCGCCAGCTTCACCATCGCCCGGCTCACGTGCGTCTTGGCGGTGAGCGGGCTGACGACCAGCCGCCGGGCGATCTCCTCGTTCGACAGGCCCATCCCGACGAGGGCCATCACCTCGCGCTCCCGGTCGGTGAGCGGGTCCAACGACGCCGCCGCCTCCGGCACCTTGGAACGGGCCGCGAACTCCGCGATGAGCCGCCGGGTCACCCCGGGCGACAGCAGTGCGTCCCCGGCGACCACCGCCCGCACGGCGCGCAGCAGTTCCTCCGGTTCGGTGTCCTTGACCAGGAACCCCGAGGCGCCCGCCCGGATGGCCTCGAAGACGTACTCGTCCAGTTCGAAGGTGGTGAGCATGACCACGCGGACCGCGCCGGCGTCCGGGTCACCGACGACGCGGCGGGTCGCCGCCAGCCCATCGAGCCGCGGCATGCGGATGTCCATGAGGACCACGTCCGGCCGTAGCTCCCGGACCATCCGCACGGCCTGCTCGCCGTCAGCGGCCTCACCGGCGACCTCGACGTCCGGTTGTGCGTCCAGCAACGCCCGGAACCCCGCCCGGACCAGGGCCTGGTCATCGGCGAGCAGTACGCGGATCACGGGCCCTCCCGGGGCGGCTCGACGGGCGCTCGCCGGGTCACGAGGGGCAGGTCGGCGCCCACCCGGAACCCGCCGTCCGGCCGGGCCCCCGCTTCGATGGTGCCACCGAGCGCGGCGGCGCGCTCCCGCATCCCGGCGAGTCCGTTGCCGCTGCCGCCCGCCTCCGCTGCGGTCGCCGGACCGTCGTCGTCGACGAGCAGCAGCAGATGGCGGTCGTCCCCGTAGCGCACCAGCACGCGGGCCCGCCGCGAACCCGAGTGCCGCACCACGTTGGTGAGTGCTTCCTGGACGATCCGGAACGCGGCCAGATCCGTCCCGGGCGGCAGCGGGCGGGGCGTGCCCTCGGTGGTGACCTCGACGGCGAGTCCGGCACGGGCCGCTTGCTCGGCCAGTTCGGGGAGCCGGTCGATGCCGGGAGCGGGCGCGAGCGGGGCGGTGCCCGGGGTGCGGAGCGCGTCGAGGACCTGCCGGACCTCGCCGAGGGCCTCCTTGCTGGCCCCCTTGATGGTGGTCAGCGCGGTCCTGGCCTGCTCCGGATCGGAGTCCAGCAGGGCCAGGCCCACGCCCGCCTGCACGTTGATCACGGAGATGCTGTGGGCGAGGACGTCGTGCAGTTCACGGGCGATCCGCAGGCGCTCCTCGTCGGCGCGGCGGTGCGCCGCCGCCCTGCGCTCGGCCCGCTCGCGGTGCCACTGTTCCCGGCGGACCCGGCCCAGCTCCGACACCGCGAGGATGGCCACCAGCCAAGCGCCGATGATCACCTCGCTGCTCCAGGGGGCGGCGGCGTCACCGGTCGGCGGCAGCCAGCGGGTCCCTGCGTGCGACACCAGCAGGTGCCCCGCCCACCAGAGGCCGACGGCCGTCCACGCGGCCCGCCGGTGACCGGCCACCACCGCACTGAAGCAGGCCACGGCCAAGGTCAGGAACACCGGTCCGTAGGGGAATCCGGCGGCGAGGTAGGCGAGCGCCCCGAGGGCGGTGCCGAAGACGACCGCGACGGGGTGGCGCCACCGGGCCACCAGGAGCAGTCCGCACCCGACGAGCAGCAGTCGGCCGGCGACTCCGAGGGGCTCGCGGTCGGGCTGGGCCTGGGCCGCGAAGGTGGTGCCGATGACGGCGACCGCGGTGACGAGGAGGGTGGAGCGCCAGGGCCACCGCGCGCCGGCCCCGGTTCCCGTCGGGCCCTCGTCCGGGCCGTCGCCCCGCCCCGGCCCGGTCCACCACCGCCACGGCGGGCCCTCCCGGTCCGGGCCGTCGTCGTCGTGCACCTGCCGCTCTGCCATGGCCCTCACGCTAGACGTCCGGGGTGCTCGGGGCGTCGACCGGACGAGGTGGGCCCGGATACTCCCTGGGGAGTATCCGGGTACCCGTGCCACAGGCGGGCGGCCGCGGTCAGCGGTTGATCGACGACAGCACGCGTCCGGCCATCGGATGGGTCCGCACGATCTCCCCGAGGGTGCTGGTGCCCCGGGTGATCCGGGTGAACGCCTTCCACGCCGGTCGGAATCCGGTCAGCGCGGCGTGCAGCATCCCCGGCCGCCGCTCGAACAGGGACATCATCCGCTTGCCGACGCTCATCTCGACGCCCAGGCCCGCCTTGACCGCGAACGCGTAGTTGAGCGCCTGCCGCCGGGCGTCGACGGCGTCGTGCGACTCGGCGATGCGCACCGCCCACTCACCGGCCAGTCGGCCCGAACGCAGGGCGAAGGAGATGCCCTCGCGGGTCCACGGCTCCAGCAGCCCGGCCGCGTCACCGCAGACCAGCACGCGCCCGCGGGACAGCGGCGAGTCGTCGCTGCGGCAACGGGTGAGGTGGCCCGAGGAGATGCTCGGTTCGAAACCGGCGAGCCCGAGGCGGGCGATGAAGTCCTCCAGGTACCGCTTGGTGGCGGCGCCCTCGCCGCGGGCGGAGATGACCCCCACGGTCAGGGTGTCTCCCTTGGGGAACACCCACCCGTAACTGCCGGGCATGGGGCCCCAGTCGATGAGGACCCGCCCCTTCCAGTCCTCGGCGACCGTCGGCGGCACCGGGATCTCGGCTTCGAGCCCCAGGTCGACCTGGTCGACCTTGACCCCGACGTGCGCCCCTATCCGGCTGGCGCTGCCGTCCGCGCCGACGACGGCCCGCGCGAGCAGGGTCTCGCCGCTCTGGAGGACCACGGCGACCGTACGCCGGTCGGGAACGGCCGAGCCGTGCTGCTCGACCCGGGTGACCGTGACCCCGGTACGGAGTTCGGCGCCCGCCTTCTGCGCGTGCTCCACCAGTTGCTGGTCGAACTCGGGACGGTTGATCAGGCCGAACAGGGTGTGCTTCGACCGGCGGGTCCGGCTGAACTTGCCGTCGAGGGTGAAGGTCACCGACTGCACCCGGTCCTGGAGGGGCAGTTCGAAGCCGGGCGGCAGCGCGTCGCGCGAGGGGCCGATGATGCCGCCGCCGCACGTCTTGTAGCGGGGCAGTTCGGCCTTCTCCAGCACGAGGACGCTGCGCCCCGCCACTGCCGCCGCATAGGCGGCACAGGCCCCTGCGGGTCCCGCCCCGACCACGACGACGTCCCAGACGTGACGGGCCTCGTCCGAAGTGTTCTCGCTGCTCACGTTGGTCTACCGCTCCGATCCCACAGCTTGCCGCGCTTCCATCAGGCATCCTACGGCGGGCGCCGCCGCTTGCCGCTGTGGGAGGATCATCGGCGCCCGGTACGTGCCCTCCACCGGCATCGCACGGGCACCTCCCACGGACCCAGCGTCCCGCCCCGTACACGAGTACCAACGTCGCACCCTCCAGGAGCGTGCCCATGTCGCCGAATCCGCTCGCTGCCACCGTCGCTTCGCTGATGCCGAGGGCCCGCACCGACCTCGCCGAACTGGTGGCCTTCAGATCGGTGGCGGACTTCACCCGGTTCCCGAAGGGCGAGAGCGAGGCGGCCGCGCGCTGGATCGTGGACGCCCTGCACGCCGAGGGCTTCCAGGACGTGGCCCTCCTCGACACGCCGGACGGCACCCAGTCGGTGTACGGCCACCTGCCCGGTCCCGAGGGCGCGCCGACGGTGCTGCTGTACGCGCACTACGACGTGCAGCCGCCGCTCGACGAGTCGGCGTGGTCGACTCCGCCGTTCGAGCTGACCGAGCGGGACGGCCGCTGGTACGGGCGTGGCTCCGCCGACTGCAAGGGCGGGCTGGTCATGCACCTCGTGGCGCTGCGGGCGCTGAAGGAGCACGGCGGGGTGCCGGTGGGGGTGAAGATCATCGTGGAGGGCTCCGAGGAGCAGGGCACCGGAGGGCTCGAACGGTACGCCGAGCAGCACCCCGAGCTGCTGCGCGCGGACAGCATCGTCATCGGTGACGCGGGCAACTTCCGGGTGGGGCTGCCGACGGTGACCACGACCCTGCGCGGCATGACGATGGTCCGGATCGAGATGGAGACCCTGGAGGGCAATCTGCATTCGGGGCAGTTCGGCGGAGCGGCCCCGGACGCGCTCGGCGCGCTGATCCGCGTCCTCGACTCGTTGCGCGCGCCGGACGGTTCGACCACGGTGGACGGGCTGTCCGGCGAGGGGACGTGGGAGGGCCTGGCGTATCCGCCGGAGTCGTTCCGCGCGGACGCCCGGGTGCTGGACGGGGTGGAGCTCATCGGTTCGGGTACGGTCGCGGACCGGATCTGGGCGCGGCCGGCGGTGACGGTCCTGGGCATCGACTGCCCGTCGGTGGCGGAGGCGACGCCGTCGGTGCAGGCGCGTGCGCGGGCCCTGGTGAGCCTGCGGGTGCCGCCGGGCGTGGACGCCGCCGAGGCGACCCGGCTGCTGGTCGCGCACGTCGAGTCCCGTACGCCGTGGGGGGCACGGGTGCGGGTGGAGCAGAGCGGCGAGGGCCAGCCGTTCCGTGCGGACCCGTCGAGTCCGGCGTACCGGGCCATGGCCGAGGCGATGAGCACGGCGTACCCGGGCGAGCGGATGCAGTACGCCGGGCAGGGGGGTTCGATCCCGCTGTGCAACACGCTCGCCACCCTGTACCCGCAGGCGGAGATCCTGCTGATCGGGCTGAGCGAGCCGGAGGCCCGCATCCATGCGGTCGACGAGAGCGTGTCCCCGCAGGAACTGGAGCGGCTGGCCCTGGCGGAGGCCCTGTTCCTGACGGGGTACGCGCGCGCCTGACGGTGGGGGGCGCGGGGGTCGTCGCCCCCGCGCCCCTCGGTGACGGCGGGTCGGGTGCCGGGGGCGTCCCGTCCGGTGCCGGTGGTGCCGCCCCTCGGGTGCCGGGACGACGGGCGTCGGCGGGGTCCTAGACCGGTGCCCCGGCCTCCAGGTAGACGGGCGCGCCCTGTTCCCTGGCGCGCAGCGCCCACCGCAGGCGCGCGTGGTGCTCGGGGGGCAGCAGCCGCCCGGCCTCGTCCTCGGTGACGAAGCGGCAGTCGCGCAACTCGGTGTCGGGCAGGAGCAGCCGGTCCGTCGCGGTGGGGTCGAGACGACCGCCGTCGAAGAGGAAGCGCAGCCCTCCGTAGCGGGGCGGCGCCGGGGGCTCCCAGTCGATCACGAGCAACCGGGGCACGCCGTCGAGGCGGAGCCCGGTCTCCTCCTCCACCTCGCGCAGTCCCGCGCGGGCGGGTGCCTCTCCGGGTTCGACGACCCCGCCGGGGAACTCCCAGCCGGCCTTGTACGTCGGATCGACCAGGAGGACGCGGTCGCGGGCGTCGAAGAGGAGCACTCCGGCGGCCACCGTCTCCGCGGTGGGTTGGGGCGTCTGCACGATGTCGACGGCGGGTGCGGCTCCGCTGCGGACGGCCTCGGCGATCCGCACGGCCGTTTCGTGCGGGCTGAGCCTGCCGTTGTCGATGAGGTGGGCGTCCGCGGTGAGCCACGATCCCAGGGCGGCCAGGTAGGGCTCGACGTGGTCGTGGCTCCGCTGTCGGACGCAGGTCTGGCGGTCCACCGGGCCGGACGGGGCCTCCCGCTGCTCGATCCGCTCTCGCAGGATCGTTTCGGCCGGCGCCAGCAGGAGGTGGCGCACGTCGATCCGCCGGGAGGCGAGCGCGCCGAAGACCTCGTCCCGGTAGTCCTGGCGCAGCAGGGTCGCGGGGACGACGAGGACCCCGCCGACCTCGGCGAGGAGCGCCGCGGCGGTGTCCACCACCAGACGGCGCCAGATCGGCAGGTCCTGGTGGTCGGTGACCTCGTCGAGGCGTTTGGGCGGCAGCAGTTGGGACAGCGCACCGCCGATCACCTCGGGGTCGAAGAGCGTGCTGTTCGGGATCAGCTCGATCAGTTCCCGTGCGGTGGTCGTCTTGCCCGCACCGAACGCACCGTTGATCCAGACGATCACGGTTCCCCCTCTTCTGTCGGCCCCTGAGGCTTGCCCGCAACACCCTGTCACGGAAACCAGGATGCGCCGAGGGGACCGTACCCGCAGTTCCTCAAGGGCACCGCGCCGCCCTCGTACCCACCCGCCGAACCGGTGGTGACCTGCTGCGACGGTCGAAGCGGGAGGCGGGTCGGGGCCGGGTGGGAGCGGGAGGGGAGCCGTGGAGGAGGCACGGGGTCGGTCGGCCTCCTCCACGGCGCCGGTCCGGACGTCCTCGGCCGGCTGCCGGTGCGGCACGTGTCAGACGGACACGACGGCCTTGTTCCGCATCAGGAAGTCACCGACGTAGTCCTCGTGGGGCAGGTTCCCGTCGCTGTGCACGGTGGGGGCGTTGACGTGGACGTTGCGCACGCTCGGGTCGCGCAGCAGCGCACCGATCAGGTCCTCGTCCCGGGTGACGGCGTTGACGACCAGGGAGTCACGGAGCGGACCGATGCCGTCCGCCGCGGTCCAGGGGGCCACCCAGACGCAGGGGAAGGGCAGTTCGGTGGCGAGGAGCCGGTCCTGGGGGTCCGCGACGGCGAACACCGCGGGGCCGAGCACCACACCGCCGTCGGGATGGTCGGTGGTCACCTCCTGGAGGGGGATCAGCGGGTGCGCGTGGGAGGCGTGGCGCTCCAGGTACCCGATCAGCGCGTCCGCCGACGCACGGGTCACCCGGGGGCCCAGGTGTCGGGGGGTGGTCTGGTGTGCGCCGGCGCGAGCCCGCAGCACCGCCGCGAGGTCACGGGCGAACCGTTCGTGGTCGCCCTCCACCAGCACCGCGGTGGTGTTCACGCAGGCGGAGCCGGACAGGGCGCTCACCGAGTCGGCCACGGCGGCGAGGGTGGCCGGGGAGAGGCGGTCGCGGGCGACGAGCGTCTTGGAGCGACCCGGTCCGCCGACCTTGACCGTCGGTGAGGAGCCGTAGGCGTTCGCGATCTCGTCGCCGCCGTAGGCGAGACCGAGGTCGGCCCGGCGCAGCAGGGTGGACACTCCCCCGTGCGTGGTCGGGAGGTACACCGCGGCGGTGTCCGGGAAGCCCGCCGCCCGGAGCGCCTCGATGACCCGGTGGGCGGTGAAGGGTTCGCGGCGCGAGGGGCGCACCGCGACCCGGTACCCGAGGGCCAGCGCCTGGAGCCAGCCGTTCTGGATGGTGGGCGTGTTGCCGGAGAGCACGGCGGCGAGCGTCTCGCCCCGTCGGGTCCACACGCCGCTGCCCGTTCCGGCGGCGGCCTCCTGCCAGGTGCGGACCGAGCCGTGGGGCCGGGCGCGGTCGGCCCGGTCGGGTGCTTGCGCGATGGCCAGGGCGACGGCGCGCCCCAACTCCTCGGTGAGCGGGGCGTTGTGGCCGGACACCCGGTTGACGTACGCGCAGTGTTCCGCGAACGAGAGTCCGCCGAGGACGTCGTCCAGGAACCGTCGGGACGCCTCGACGAGCCGTGCGGCGCGTTCCCGGGCGGGCAGCGGGGCGGCGGCGGCCTGGGCCCGGACGCTCTGCGAGAGGAGCAGGTCGGGGCTGAGCGACAGGGAGGCCAGCGGGGAACCGTCGAGGGCGTGGACGGTTTCCCTGGCCCGGGTGCTGAGCCGTCCCCGGTGCGTCAACAGCGGGAGTTCCAGGACGTCTTCGGCCTGGCGGTCGGCGCGGGACGGGACGCGGGCGGGGGCTCCCATCTAGTACACCCCCTGGATGACCGGCTCCCCGTCGAACGCGGCGAGCGGTCGTGGCGACCCGAGGGCGTCCCCGACGGCCCCGTCGGGCGCGGGCACCCGGATCGCCGAGTCCCGTTCCACGTTGTTGGGGATGAAGACCCCGCTGCTGATGTGCGTCATGCGCACCTGTCCCCGTTCCCCGTACGCGACGGGGAGCCGGGTCTCGGGGTCGACGACGGCGAAGACCACGAACGGGGAGTAGCCGTCGTAGACGGTGTCGGACGCGTCCTCGGTGGGGCGCGCCCGTGCGGTGGTGAGGACCATGGTGCTGCCGTAGATGTTCTGGATCACCGTGTCGGGCAGGGCGTCCGCGATGAGGTCGTACGTGTCGTCGTCGAGGTGCGCCCCGGCGAAGGCCAGGTACTTCAGGGTGCCCCGCAGCCGGTCGGCGAGTTCGTCGTGGAGGAGCAGTTCGGAGAAGATCGGTGGGGTGGTCGTGATGGCGGCGACCTCCTGGCTGCGTATGACGTGGCCGAGCTGGTCGACCAGGTGCGCGAGGTAGGGGTCGGGGCTGTCGCCCGCGGCGATCAGTTTCTTCACCCAGCGCGGGTCGAGGTCCACGGTGTGCAGGACGGAGCCCAGGGCCTTGGCCTGGAGGCGGGTGGTGTGTCCGAAGGCGTGCGGGCCCGAGGGCATCGCCACCAGCCACGGTCTGCCGCTGGGGAAGCCCGCCTCGCGCAGTTCGGCGGTCTTCCAGTCGAGGGCCCGGCGCACCCAGCGCTCGGTGTAGAGGAGGCGTTTGGGCGAGCCGGTGGTGCCGCCGGTCTCGAACACGGAGGGGACGGGTTCGTGCGCCAGTCCCTGTGGGAGGAGGTCGGAGACGGGCCGGTCCCGCAGGTGCTCGGCGATGTCGGGGAATCTGGCGAGGTCGGCGTAGGTGCGGATGTCGGTGAGGGGGTCGAAGTCGAGCGTCTTGGCGAGCTCCAGCCACAGCGGTGAGCCGGTGTCGGGCGAGAAGTGCCAGTGCAGCGCGGCGTGCAGGTACGCGTCGGGGTCGATCGTCGCGGAGTCTTCGAGGGCGAGGAACGAAGCGGTCATGGGGTGCTCCTTGTCGGGGGCCGGCGTCGGCTCATACGAACCAGCTGCCCAGGACCTGCGCGGTCTGTTCGGGGTTGAGGCGGGGGTCCAGCAAGGTCCGGTAGCGGGCCGGGTCGCGCGGCTCGTGGCCGTCCTGGGTGCACTCGTGGACGTCCTCGGGCGTGGCCTCCAGATGGAGTCCGGCGGGGCGGCGCCCGGCGTCGACCAGGATGCGTTGGAACTGGGTCAGCTCGTCGACGACGTGCTCGACGTGGCGCGTCTTGAACCCGTGGGTGCCGGTGACCGTGTTGCCGTGCATCGGGTCGCTGATCCAGTGCACGTTCTCGACCCGGCTGTGCACGCTCCGTACGAGGGGGCGCAGTTGCTCGATGTTCCGGTGTCCCATGCGGGCGATGAAGGTGAGCTTGCCCGGCTCGTCACGGGGGTTCAGCCGGACCGCCAACTCCGCCGCCTCGTCCGGCGTCAGGTCGGGTCCGACCTTCACGCTGACGGGGTTGCTCAGGGTGGCCGCGACGGCGATGTGCGCCCCGTCGAGCTGTCGGGTGCGGGCGCCGATCCACGGCCAGTGGGTGGTGGCGAGGTGGTGCCCCGACTCGCCCCGGCGCAGGAACCGCAGCTCGTAGTCGAGCAGGAGCATCTCGTGGCTGGTCCAGATCGGATCGAGGTTCGCGGTCGCCCGGTGGTGGTCCGCGATGGCCGCGTAGGAGGTCTGGGCGGCGGCGTGGGCCTGGGCGATGCGGGCCGGTGCGGGTCTGCGCGCCTTGTGGTCGGGGCGGGGGGAGTTGACGATGGGGCCGCGGTAGCTGGGCAGGCTGACTCCGCCCACCACCTCGTGGTCCTGGGAACGGGGCTTGGCGTACTGGCCGGCGAGGCGCCCGACGCCGATGACGTGGCGCCCGGTGTGCGTCCGCAGGTGTGACCGGAAGTGGGTGAGGAAGGCGATCATGCTGCGGGTGTCGGCGTCCACGTCGTGGTCGATGTCCTCGACGCAGTGGCCGAGTTGCAGGATCAGCCCTCCCCCGGCGTCCAACTGGGCGAGTTCGCTGCGGAGTTCGGTGACGGACCCGGGGCTGACGAGGTCCTGGGGCGGCAGCGTGCGCAGGGTGGCCCGCAGGGCTTCGCGGTCGGGCCAGTCGGGCTGTTGGCGTGCGGGGAGCCCGCGGAATCGGTCCCAGTTCGTCTCTGCGAGGGCGTGGCTGTCGAGTCCGGTGGTGGGTCCGGTCATGGAAGTCATCCTTCGGGATCGGGGTGGTGGCCGCCGGCGGGTCGGGGGCGTGCGCGGGAGGTGGTCCACACGCATCCGTTGCCGCTCGGGCCCTCGGTCAGTTCGTGTGCGGCGCGCAGTCCCTTCTTGGTGATCATTCCGGTCGTCGCCGGCACGCAGTACTCGCACGGGGACCGGAGCGTCAGGGTGACGCCGCGTTCGCGGGCCAGTTCGCGGTACTCCCAGATGGCGCAGCGCCGGATGCGCAGCACGGCGCGTTCGGGTCCGTTCTCGACCCACTCGGTGTCGGAGCCGTAGAGGTCCGCCTGGGCGTTGAGCCGTTCCAGCGGAACGACGGCGTCGTGCTTGGGGGCGGGGTCGACGGCCGCGTAGATCGTGCTGTTGGACGCCGCCCAGGAGGCGAGGTCGTCGAGGCCGAAGTGGCCCACGACGAACTTCTCCATCAGGGCCTGCCCGCGGAAGAACGCCGCCTTCCACTCCTCTTCCCCCTCGCCCTGCGGCAGCCCCTCGAAGATGGCGTGCTTGACCCGCAGGAGGTCCTGCATGTGCAGCCCCGCCCGCGCTTCGACGACGAACCGGGTCAGGCCGGCCTCCCCTTCGAACAGGCGGCGTTTCCACAGGGCGGTGCGTGCGGCGTCGGGGGGTGTCGCCTCGGGGGGCACTGCGCGCGTGTCCGCGTCGACGGTGGACGCCCGCTTGCAATCGGTCATGCGTGGCTACCTCTCCTGTTTCCTGGACGTGCTCTGCGGGTGGACGGATCGCACGCGCCCGGGTGTCCCGACGGGTCCGTCGGGACACCGGAGCGTTCCGGGTGGGCGCCGGGCCCTAGGGGCGCGGGGAGGATCCCGTGGTGGCCGGTCGGCGGTGCGCAGCGCCGTGCGGGGCGGGGGTGCCGCTGCCCCGCAGCCGGGGGACGACGCCTTCGCAGAGCGCGTCGAAGTCGTTGCCGAGGATCAGTTGGAAGCCGTCGACACCGCCCTCGTCGTACCACCGGCGCATCTCGTCCCCGATCTGCTCGGGGGTGCCCACGAACCGTGCGTGCTCGGCGAGGCCGACCGCCTCCGCCGCGAACTCCCCGACGGTCCGGCCGCCCGCCCGGGCGAGGTCCCACAGCGGCAGGTACCGCGAACCGTGCGTCGCGAAGACCTCGTCGGGGTCCTCGGGAAGCACCCGGGCGGGCAGTCGGTCGGCCGGACCGAGGCCGTCCAGGTGCAGCACGGGGTACCGCGCCCGCACTTCGTCGAGTGCGAGCCGCCCGCCGTGGGCGCCGGCGTGCGCGCGCTGGGCGCGGAGCAGCCGTGTGGCCTCGTCCTCGGTGCCGACGACGTGCACGTAGCTGCCGGGCAGCAGGGCGACCGCGTCCTCGGGGCGGCCGGCTGCCCGTGCCTCGCGGCGGAGGATGCGTCGCAGTTCCTTGGCCGCGCCGAGGGTGGCGGTGCCCGCGAAGACGCCGTCGGCGGTGCGGGCGGCCAGCCGCAGCCCTTCGAGTGAGGAGGTGGCCTCCAGAGTGAACGGGAACGCGGGCGAGTAGGGCGCCATGTCGATGGGGCCGGTCTGGTCGTAGAACTCGCCGTGGTGGGTGACGTCCGTGATGAGGTCCTCGCGGACGAAGCGGTCCGTCGCCCGGTCGGGCCGGTTCGCCTCCGGCGGCCAACTCGCCCACAGCCGTCGGGCGACCTGGATGAACTCCTCGGTCTGGACGTGGCGTCGGTCCCGGGGCACCTGGCGCTGGACGCCGAGGGCCGTGCCCGACCGGAAGGACGACACCACGTTGACCCAGGCCCGCCCGGCGGATATCCGGTCCAGGCTGGCGAGGCTGCGCGCGAAGGCGGAGGGGTGCGTGTACATCGTGGAGACGGTCGGCATCACCGCGATCCGGGTGGTGGCGCTGGCGATCAGCGCCGCCATCTGGAACGGCTCGAACACGGTCAGCGGAGGGCCCGCGCGCAGCCCGGCACGGTTCACTCCGGAGAAGTCGGCCTGGAACAGGGCGTCGACCCCTGCGGCCTCCGCCTGTTGGGCGGCCCGCAGGAAGGTGTCCACCCGGAACGGGGAGTCGGCGCGGCCCGCCGCCGTCCGCCAGTCCCGACTCGTGGGCAGGTACTGCGCGTTGAGCAGCACCGTCGGGGTGCCGCCGGCCTGTCGTGGGGGCCCGGCCGCCGAGGTGGCGGCCGGTGACGAGGTTGACATCTTTCCCTCTCGCTGTGGGGTGTGTTCGGGTGCTGCGCGGGTCAGTTCTTCTTGACGCGGTGGAAGATCGGCTCCCAGGAGTTGACGGGGAAGGTCAGCTCCTTGACGTTCGTCCGCGCCAACAGGACCTGGGCGGAGTCGAACAGCGGGATGCCGTACGCCTGCTTGAGGATCCTGGTCACCGCGTCGTCGACCAGGGCGCGGCGCTTCGCCGGGTCGGCGGTGGCGGCCTGTCGGGCGAGGAGCGAGTCGACGGCCGGCCGTGGGGCCTGCCCGTCCCAGGGTGCGAGCTCGGTGTGGTAGAACGCGGCGATGCCGTCGGCGTCGCCGCGGCTGGCCCCCTGGTAGACGGCGAGTTGCCAGTCACCGGACTTGCGGAGGTCCGCCTGTTCCGCCTCGGACACCCGGTTGAGCTCGACCGCGATGCCGAGGTCGGCGAGGTTGTCCTTCACGTACTCCCAGCCCGAAGCGGCGGTGCCGATGTCGGTCCCGGCGAAGGTCAGGGACACCTCCAGTCGGCGGCCGTCCTTGACCCGGACGCCGTCGTCGCCCTTCTTCCAGCCGGCCCGGTCGAGGAGCCCCCGGCTGTGGTCGGGGTCGTGGCGGAGCAGATCGCTGTGGTCCTCGTAGGACGGGTGGCCGCGGGAGACCACGTTGGTGGCGGGTTCGACGCCCTCGCCGTAGAACGTGTCGACGAACTCCGCGCGGTCGATGCCGTGTTGGATGGCCCGGCGTACGGCCGGGTCGGCGAGGACCGGGTCGGCCGTGTTGGCGACGAAGGTGTTCACCACGCCGCGGTTGGCGGCGAGCACGGTGGTGACGCCGCTCTGCTTCTCGGCCTGGGCGAGCCCCGTCTCGGTCATCGAGTACGCGAGGTCGTACTCCCCGGACACGACGCCGGCGGCCCGCAGGCTCTCCTCGGGCACGATCTGGACGGTCACCCGCTCCAGTGCGGACGCGCCCTTGCGCCCGTACGTCTCGGGGGCCCAGTCGTAGTCCTTGCGCTGGACGTACTCGACGCGTTCGTCCTGGACGGCCTCGTCCAGCACGAAGGGTCCCGAGCCGACGGTGCCCTCCGCGCAGCGCTCCTTCGGGCTCTTCGCCAGGGACTCGGGGGCGATGATCCCGAACTGGCCCTCGCTGTTGGCCTGGAGGAAGCCCGCGTTGGGCTCCTTGAACTCGATGCGCACCTTCCGCCCGTCGACGGCCCGGGCCCGTTCGTAGCCGCGCAGGTAGGCGCCGGGGGTCTGGGAGACGCCCTGCTCGGCCAGGTCCCAGAGCTTCTCGAAGTTATCCGCGACGACCTGTGCGGTCAGCTTCTCGCCGTTGCTGAAGGTCACTCCGTCACGGATCGTGAACTCGTAGGCGCGCCCGCCGTCCAGGGTCTTCCAGGACTCGGCCAGATACGGTTCGAGCTGGCCGGTGGTGGGGTCCTCGCTGAGCAGGGTGTCCAGCACCTGTCGGCCGAAGAGCGCGAACGGGTTGGACTGCGCGTAGTCGAAGCAGGTCGGGTACCAGCCGTACGCCACGCGCAGATGGGTCGTGTCCGTGTCGCCGGAGGCGGCGTCGTCTCCGGCGGAGCAGCCCGTCAGGAGGAGGGTTGCTGCTCCGGAGGCGGCGAGCAGGCGCGTCAGGGGCGCGCGGGTCATGGTGAAGGTGTCCTGTCTGGAGAGGTGAGAGGGGTAGCGGTGAGAGAGGTCAGCGGAGCGGAGGGGACGGCGGGGTCGGAAGCGGTGGACGGACGGGCCGTGGTGGCGGGGTCGGCGGGCGGAGCGAGCCGGAGCGCGGGGACCGCGTCCAGCAGGGCCCGGGTGTGCGGGCTGGTGGGGGCCTCGAACACGGCCTCGGTGGGGCCGCGTTCCTCGACCCGCCCCCGGTGCATGACCAGCACCTCGTCGGCGACGGCGCGGACCACCCCGAGGTCGTGGGAGACCAGGAGGTAGGCCATGCCGCGGCGGGCCTGGAGCTCGCCGAGGAGTTCCAGCAGGGCGAACTGCACGGCCTGGTCGAGCGCCGAGACGGGTTCGTCGAGCACGACGACGTCCGGGTCGAGGGCGAGCGCCCGGGCGATCGCGACCCGCTGCAACTGTCCGCCGGACAGTTGGGCGGGGCGGCGGTCGGCGAGGGCTGCCGGCAGGTCGACCTGTTCGAGGAGTTCCCGGGCGCGCTGGGCGCGCCACCGTTTGGTGCCGACGCCGTGTGCTTCCAGCGGTTCCGTGACGGCGCGGCCGACGGCCAGCGAGGGGTTCAGGCTGCGGGCGGGGTTCTGGTAGACGAGTTGCACCCGGCGGGCGAACTCCGCACGGGCCCGTCGGACGGGGCGCAGTTCCTGACCGTCGAGGAGCACGGTGCCGCTGTCGGCGGCTTCGAGTCCGGTCAGCAGCCGCAGCAGGGTGGACTTCCCCGCTCCTGACTCGCCGACGATCGCGACGGTCTGCCCGCGGTGGAGGCCGAGGCTCACGTCCTGCACCGCGTGGACCCGCTCGTGGCCCCGTTCGCTGACGAACGACTTGCCGAGCCCGCGCGCTTCGAGCACGGGCGGTGGCGCGTCCTTGGCGACCTGCGCCGCGGGGCGGGCCGGCAGCCTGCTGGGCTGGGAGGTCAGCAGTTGTCGGGTGTAGGCGTCCTGCGGGTCACCGAGGACCTGCTGGGTCGGCCCGGACTCGACGACGCGGCCGTCCCGCATCACCAGGACGTGGTCGGCGCGTTCACCGGCCACCGCGATGTCATGGGTGACCAGCAGCATCGACAGGTCCCGGCTCTCCCGCACCTCGTCGAAGAGGTCCAGTACCCGCCGTTGGACGGTGGCGTCCAGGTTGGAGGTCGGTTCGTCGGCGAGCAGCAGGCGCGGTTCGCCGATCAGGGCGAGGGCGATCAGGATGCGTTGCCGCTGTCCTCCGGACAGTTCGTGCGGGTACTGGCGCAGGCGCAGCTCCGGCCGGTCGACGCCGACGGCTTCGAGCGCGGCGACGGTCCGGGCGCGGCTCTCCTCCCGGTCGGTGAGCCGCAGGAAGTGCCGGTACAGCTCGGCGAACTGCGCGCCGATCCGCATCAGCGGGTCGAGCGAGCGGATCGGGTCCTGGGGGACGAGTCCGACCGACCGGCCGCGCAGGGACCGGGGGTCGGTGATCCGGCGGAGTTCGCCGGTGGCGTCCTGGAACTCCAGCCGGGCGTAGTCGACCCGGGCGCTGCGCGCCGCGATGCCGAGGAGCGCGTGCAGGGTCGTGGACTTGCCGGAGCCGGACTCGCCGACGAGGGCGACCGCACGCCCCGGCGGGACGGTGACGGACAGGTCGTCGACGGCGACCGTGGCGGCGCGTCCCCGACCTCCGGGGTAGGCCACCCGGAGCCCTTCGAGTCGGAGCAGGGGATCGGGCCCGGTCGTCGGCCGGGTGGGGGCGGTCATGCGAGCCCCGCTTCCGACGCGCCGAGCGCCCGTCCCAGGCGGTGCAGCGCGAGCACCACGCCCGCGAGCACCACGCCGGGCAGGGTGGTGAGCCACCATGCCGTGGCGAAGTGGTTGCGGCCGCCGGCGATCAGGCTCCCCCACTCCGGGTCCGGCGGTTGGGTGCCGTACCCCAGGAAGCTCAGGGCGGAGACCGACAGCACCATCGTCGCCAACTCCAGTGCGCCCAGCGCGGTGATCGGTCCCCTGGCGTGGGGAAGGACGTGTCGCAGGAGGATGCGGTACCGGGGCAGTCCGAAGCCCTTCGCCGCCTCCACGAAGGTCTGGGCGCTGACGCGCAGCACCTCGGCGCGGGTGACCCGGACCAGGGCGGGCACCGAGGCGATGCCGACGGCGACGGCGAGGTTGACCGGGCCGGTGCCCAGGCCCGAGACGATCAGCAGCGAGATCAGCAGGGAGGGCAGGGCGAGCAGGACGTCCACCGTGGCCATCAGCACCCGGTCCACGACGCCCCCGAAGTAGCCCGCGACCAGGCCGACCACGATGCTCAGGCCGAAGGCGAACGCCAGCGCGAGGAGCGCGATCGACAGGCTGGCCTGGGTGCCGTGGACGACCCGGCTGAACAGGTCGCGGCCGAGTTCGTCGGTGCCGAAGAAGTGCTCGGCGCACGGGGGTCGCAGACGTCGCGAGACGTCCTGGGCGTACGGGTCCGCCGGGGCGATGCTCCGGGGGAACAGCGCGGCGACGGCCACCAGGGCGAGGGTGCTCAGCGCCACCCACGGAACGGCGCTCCGGGTCCGTGCGCGTGTCGGTGCCGGTGGTGTCGGTGTCGGTGTCGGTGTCGGGGGCACGGTCGTCGCGGTCATGCGGGCGCTCCCCCGCTGCGGTGCCGGGTCCTCGGGTCGAGGACCGGGTACAGCAGGTCGACGGCGAGGTTCACGGCGGCGAAGACCAGCGCGGCGAGCACCGCGATCGCCAGGATCACCGGGGCGTCCTGCGTCTCCACGGAGGACGCGAGCAGCCGGCCCAGGCCCGCCCGGGCGAACACCGTCTCGGTGATCACGGTGCCGACCAGCACTCCGCCGACGGTCAGTCCGGCGAGGGTCACGAAGGGCAGCAGCGCGTTGCGCACCACGTGGGCGAGGTACACCCGGCCCCAGGGCAGCCCGCGGGCCCGGAGCAGTTCGACGAAGGCCGCCTGCTGGACGTCGTCGAGGCTGCGGACGAGGACGGCCGTCAACGACGCCGACACCGGGAAGGCCAGCGCGACCGCGGGCAGTACCAGGCCGGACAGGCCGGTCCCGCCCGCTGACGGCACCCACCCGAGGGTGAAGGAGAACAGTTGCACGAGCAGCAGGCCGAGCCAGAACGCGGGGATCGACGCGATCAGCGCCGGGACGTTCACCAGGGTGCGGTGCAGGAAGCCGTCGCGCCGCCAGGAGGTGGCCAGGGCCAGGGCGAGGGACAGCGGCACCGCGAGGGCGAGGCCGCCGGCCGCGAGGCTGATCGTGTTCGGGGCCACCGCCGCGAGGACCTCCGGCACCGGCTTGCCCGACTGGAAGGAGGTTCCCAGGTCCCAGCGCAGGAGTTGCCCGAGCGTGTCGAGGTAGCGGACGAACAACGGCTGGTCGAGCCCGTACTCGGCGCGCAGCGCGGCGACCTGTTCCGCCGTGCCGCCGCCGGCCCCCGCGGACCGGCGTTCCAGCATGAGGGCGACCGGGTCGCTGGGCAGGGCGTAGAGCAGGAAGAACGACAGGGTGTAGACCGAGAACACCACGACCACGCCGTAGCCGCAGCGGCGCAGCACGTACGCGGCGGTGGTCCGGCTCGCGGGCGGCCGTTTCGGGGTGGTGTTCCCGGGTGGTGCCGGGTGCAGGGTTTTCGCCATGCCTCAGAACCTCAGGGACGCTTCGGTCAGGGCCGCGCGCAGCACCTGTTCGATGAAGGTGAACTCGGCTTCGCCGACGATGGCCGGGGGTGCCAGGAGGATCGCGGGGTCGCCCCGTTCGTCGAGCCGGGCGTGGAGTCCGCCCTCGCGGAGCGCCGGTGCCAGCAGTTCGTCCAGGAGGCGGCGGCGTTCGGGGGCGGTGAAGGGTTCCCGGGTGTGCTTGTCCTTGACCAGCACCACGCCCCAGAAGTACCCGGCGCCGCGCACGTCGCCGACGATCGGCAGGTCGAGGAGTTTCTCCAGGGTGGTGCGGAACAGGTCCTCGTTCGCCCGGACGTTCTCGTTCAGCTTCTCGCGTTCGAAGATCGCGATGTTCTCCAGCCCGACGGCGGCGGCGACCGGGTGCCCGCCGAAGGTGAGTCCGTGGACGAAGGTGTTCTCCTTCTTCGTGAACGGCTCGAACAGGCGGTCGCTGACGATCGTCGCGCCGGCGGGTATGTACCCGGAGGTGATGCCCTTGGCGCCGGTGATGATGTCGGGGGTGATCCCGTAGCGGTTGATCGCGAAGAAGTCGCCGATGCGGCCGAAGGCGGTGATGACCTCGTCGGCGACGAGGACCACCCCGTACCGGTCGGCGATCTCCCGGACCCGTTCGAAGTAGCCGCGGGGCGGCGGGATCGCGGCACCGGAGTTCTGTACGGGTTCGAGGAAGATCGCGGCGACGGTGTCCGGTCCCTCGAACTCGATCGCTTCGGCGATCCGGTCCGCGGCCCAGAGCCCGAACGCCTCCTCGTCGTCGCGCAGGTGTTCCGGGGCGCGGTAGATGTCGTTGGTGGGCACCTTGTGGGCGCCCGGTACGAGCGGTTCGAAGGGGGCCCGCAGTCCGGGGAGGGAGGTGATGGCCAGGGCGCCCTGGGTGGTGCCGTGGTAGGCGATCGTGCGGCTGATCACCTTGTGGCGGCCGGGCTGTCCGATGGCCTTGAAGTACTGCTTGATGAGTTTCCAGGCGGTCTCCACGCTCTCGCTGCCGCTGTTGGTGAAGAAGACCCGGTTCAGGTCGCCGGGGGCCCGCTCGGCGAGTGCCTCGGCCAGTTCCGCCGCGCGGGGGTGCACCGCGTTCCAGATGGGGAAGTAGTCGAGTTCGCGGATCTGTCGCGCGGCGGCCTCCGCGAGTTCGGGGCGTCCGTGGCCGGCGTTGACCGCGAACAGCCCGGAGAGGCCGTCCAGGAACCGGTTGCCCCGGTCGTCCCAGAGGTAGGCGCCTTCGGCGCGGGTGATGACGGGGACCTCGCCGCCGGCGGAGAGCTTCGCGTGGTTGGTGAAGTGCAGCCAGAGGTGGTCACGGGTCTGCTGCTGGATGTCAGAGGTGGACAAGGTCGTACTCCCAGGGTGTCGTTCCGTGGTGGACGAACGGCGCTGTGATCGTGGGTGGTTGGAGCGGTCGGGGTGGGGTCCTAGATCGCGAGCTTCGGTGTGTACTGGCGCAGCCACGAGGCGAAGTTGAGGACGACCTCGCCCTCGAAGTTGCTGACGAGGCCGTGTGACCTCGCCGCGTCGGTGAGGCCGCCGGGGGTGAGCACGTGCGGGGCGAAGATGTCGGCGAGACCGTCCGGCGGGTCGGCGATGACCTCGGTGAGTTGCCGGTCGAGCTGGCGCGAGTAGTCGGGGTCCGGGGTGGTCGGGTAGGGCGACTTCCGGCGCTCCAGCACACCGGGCGGGAGCAGGTCGGCCACCGCGTCGCGCAGGACGCCCTTCTCCCGACCGCCCGCGTTGTGGACGTGCCGGGACAGCGTGACCAGGTGTTCGACGATCCGGTGGTCGCAGAACGGGACCCTGACCTCCAGGCCGCCGGCCATGCTCAGCCGGTCGGTGCGGTCCAGCAGCATCGGCAGGAAGTAGGTGATGGCCAGGTGGATGATCTCCCGGTGGCGGCGCTCCCGGGCACTGATCGCCGGGTCGAAGGTGAGGCCGCCGATCGCGGTGGCGTACTCGTCGCGCAGGTACTCGTCCAGCCGCAGTTGGCGTGCGAGACCCGGATCGATCGTGCTGAGCACGCGCTGGTGCAGATAGCCGTGGGCGGGGCTGTCCGCCATCCACGGAAACGTCTGCGCCTCCACCGCCCGGGGCTCCTGGAACCACAGGTAGCCACCGAGGATCTCGTCGGCCGCCTCACCGGACAGGGCGACGGTCGCGTGTTCACGGACCGCGCGGCACAGCAGGAGCAGGCTGGTGTCGAGGTCGCCGAAGCCGTTGGGGAGGTCCCGGGCGCGCACCGTGGCGTCCCGCACCGCGCCGCTGGCGAGCAGGTGGCTGTCCAGCACGATGTTCGCGTGGCGCGAGCCGATGTGGTCCGCGGCTTCCCGTGCGTAACGGCGGTCCAGCGCGGAGCGCGAGTCGGTCGAGTCGGCGACGTCGGTGAAGTCCACGGAGAACGAACTCACCGGGGAGGTGCGCCCCGGCAGGCCGTTCGCGATGGCCGTGACCGCCGAGGAGTCCAGCCCGCCGGAGAGGAAGGTGCACAGCGGAACGTCGGCGATCGTCTGTCGGGCGACCGCGTCGTGCAACAGGGTGCGCAGCCCCTCCACCGCGGAGTCGAGGTCGTCCGCCCGGGCCGGCCGACCGATGAAGTCCCGGACGTCCCAGTAGCGAATCGTGCGAACGCCGTACCGGGAGAACTCCAGGACCTGTCCGGGCAGCACCTCCGAGATACCGCGGTACGGGTTGGTTCCGGGGAACTTCAGCAACGGCAGCACCAGTTGCCGTAGCCCGTCCTCGTCCACCGAAGTGACCACGTCAGGGTGGGCGAGGATCGCCTTGGCCTCGGAGCCGAAGATCAGACGGTCGCCGTCTCGGTGGTAGTGCAGCGGCTTCACGCCCAGGTGGTCGCGCACCAGCGACAGCTTCTCTTCCTGGTCGTCCCAGATTGCGAAGGCGAAGATGCCGTTGAAGTGTTCGACGGCGCGCACCCCCCACTCCACCCAGGCGGCGAGGACGACTTCGGTGTCGCTGGAGGTACGGAAGCGGTGGCCCCGGGCGGCCAACTCCACTCGGAGTTCCCGGTGGTTGTACAGCTCGCCGTTGTAGGACAGGGCGAACCGGGCCTCGGGGCCCGACGGGGGGAACAGCATCGGCTGCTCACCGTTCTCGATGTCGATCACCGAGAGCCTTCGGTGGGCGATCACCGCCTGACGGGAGAGCCACACACCGGAGCCGTCCGGGCCCCGGTGGACCTGCGCGTCGTTCATCTTCTCGGCAATGGCCCGGGCGTCCGGACCGAGTCCTGCTAGGTCAACCCAGCCGGCTATGCCGCACATGAAGGATCCTCTCGTTTCTCATGGCCCGCGAACCCGCATGTGGGCTGGGGGTGCCGTGGCATCGGCACAGGGGGAACCGGTGAGTGTCGTGCGAAGCCCCTTAGGGGCGACGCCGTCCTTCGTCCGGCGTGAGCACGGGGGCGTCGAGCACCGCAGGGCGGAGCTGACGGAGCGCGGGGCGACAACAGGACTCGTATCCGGGACCGGAGTTCCGCCCCGGGCGCGCATCGGTGGACGTGGAACGGACCGGGACGGCGCCACCCGAGTGACGGGCGGTGGGGTGGTGGTGCGGCGCCCGCCCGGCTGACCAGGGGGGTGTACCTATGAGGGCGATGCCGTTCACCGTGGTGACTCCGAGTGCGTCAGTGCCGATGCGGCGCGATGAAGCGCGGCTGATCAGCAGAGATCGGGAACCGAACCGTGCAGAAAGGGGGTTCAGGCCCAACAACAGACGCACAGGAACGAGCCGCGGTGCACGCCGGATGGCGTGTCAGCGATGCGGTTCGGAGTGCTCATGCGGCGATGATCGCAGTGCATGATTGGCCGGCACAAGGACTTCTCTTGAGCTTTCCACAATGTGAGATGGCGCGGAATCAAGGGAGTTGGGGAGTGCGGGGAACACCCCGTGACCTGCGTCGCGCCCACCCGACGCAGGCATCACGGCACCTCGGGAACGAGGCCCGCGCGGCCCTCCCACTCACCCTCTCGGCGCCACGACTGCCCAGGTCAGCAGGGGTATCGGCTCATGCGGGAAGGCGCTCCGGAATTCGTTCCCGAGCGAACTCCGCGTCCAACAGCCGTGCGAGCGAGACCAGTTGCCGGCTGGCGCGATCGGTTCGCCACACCAGGGCCATCTGTGACGGTTCGTCAAGGCCGTCGATCAGCAGGTACTGCACATCGCTCCGGGTGGCCCGCTCCGCCAATGGACGGCAGACCAACATCCCGTGCTCACCCCCGGCGACCAGCGCCAGCCCCTCCTGAACGGTGGTGATCCCGGTGGTGGAACGGATCGGCGCGCCCGCGGGGGTGGCGCGGGGCACCCGCGCCGCCATCCAGTAGTCGGGGGCGTCCCCGACGGGGTGGAGGACGTCCAGTCGGGCGAGTTCCTCGACGTGCACGCGCTGGGCCCCGGCCAGCGGGTGGGAGGTGGCGACGGCGAGCAGTCGGTCCTGCGGGGGGAAGCGGTAGCCGACGGTCAACGCGGCCTCGTTCACCGGGAGTTCCACGACGACCGCGTCGAGCCGGCCGCCGAGCACCGCCGTGAAGGGCGACCCCAGGGGGATCTCGCTCAGCGCCATCGTGACGTCGTCCTGGGCCCGGAGCTTGCGGAACGCCTCGGTGACCTCCTCGTAGACGCTGCCGTGGAAGCCGATGCGCAGCTGCCGCAGGGCGCCGCTGCTGGCGCGCTCACGGGCTTGGGTGATCACCGTCGTCAGGGTGTCGTAGGCGGGGCGCACCTCGTTGACGAACTGCGCGCCGAACCGGCTGAGGGCCACGCTCCGACTGGTGCGGTCCACGAGTCGCACCCCGACCCGGCGTTCCAGGGCGGCGACGAGTTGGCTGACCCGGCTCTGCGAACACCCCAGTCGGGTGGCCGTCCGCCCGAAGTGCAGTTCTTCGGAGAGGACGAGCAGGCACTCGATCTCCTGGATGTGGACCTGGTTCATCGCAGCCCCTTCAGCGTCCGTGATTGATTACTCTAGCTCATGGAACCTTGAGGAGATCGCTGTTGTTCCGGCCCCGGTGCGCTGCTTGATTGGTCGCATGGACGCGCATGCACCGGTGCCACGCACCGGCTCGGAACCGGATCGCACGACCCCCTGGCAATGGCTAGGGGTCCTGGTGTTGTCGTTGAGTACGTTCGTGGTCGTGACCTCCGAGATGTTGCCGGTGGGAGTGCTGACCCCGATGGCCGACGGGTTGGACGTCGCCCAGGGGACCGCCGGTCTCAGCCTGACCATCACCGGTCTGGTGACCGCGGTCACCGCCCCGGCCGTCCCCCGCCTCCTCGGTGCACTCGATCGACGCGTGGTCCTCGCCGCGGCCATGGTGGTGCTGGCGGCGGGCAACGCCCTGAGCGCGGTGGCCCAGGGCTTCGGACTGCTCGTGGTCTCCCGGGTCGTCCTGGGCCTCGGCATGGGAGCCGTGTGGGGCCTCTCGGCCGCGGTCGCGACCCGGCTCGTGGCCCAGCGCAACATCGCGCTGGCGGTGTCCTCCGTGGTCAGCGGGGTCGCGGCGGCCTCCGTCGTCGGCGTGCCGCTGGGCACCTTCGTCAGCAACGCGTTCAGTTGGCGCGTCGCCTTCGGTGCGCTCTCCGTCGCCGCGGTGGCACTCGCCGTGGGACTGGTCGTGGTCCTGCCGCGGCTGCCCCGCCCGGCCGCGGCGCCCGGCTCGGACGAGCAGGGCCGGCACGAACCCCTGCTGCGCACCCCGGCGGTGGTGATCGGGCTGGTGCTGATCCTGTTCCTGGTCACCGCGCACTTCGCCGCCTACACCTATGTGCGGCCCGTCCTCGAAGAGCGCACCGAACTGTCCCCCGGCCCCATCGCCCTGGTGCTGCTGGTGTACGGCCTGTTCGGACTGGTCGGCAACTTCGCCGCCGGCGCCGTGGCGGCACGCCGCGCGCTGGGCACGGTGCTCGGCCTGACGGCCGGCATCGGCGCGGCCATCGCGCTGCTCGCCCTCTTCAGCACCGTCTCCGTCCTCACCGGCATCAGCGTCGCACTGTGGGGCCTGGCCTACGGCGGGCTGTCCGTGGCCTGCCAGATCTGGATGACCCAGGCCGCGCCGCACCGCGTCGAGCACGTGACCGGGCTCTACGTCGGCGTCTTCACCGCTGCCATCGCCCTCGGCGCCTTCCTCGGTGGCGTGGTCGTGGACACGGCCGGCATCAGCACGCTCCTGTGGGGCGCCGTGGTCCTCACCGCGGTGGCCTTCGTCGTCGGGCTCCTCTCCCCCGGCCGGACCTCGCCGCCCCGGCCGGCCGACGAGTCCCCCGCTGCATCCTCCCGGCCGAGCGAGAGCCCGGCCGCCGCAGCACCGACCAGCACCTGAGCCGCCCCCTCGGCGCGTCGCCGGTCAGACCTCCCGCGCGGGGACCCCACGGTCCCCGGTCCGGGTGCCGGTCGCGGTCGCGGTCGCACGGTCGGATTCGGGGTCGGGGTCGCCCGCCCGTGACCACGGCCCCGTCCCCGGGGCGAGCACCGCCGCCGCAGCACCGATGAGGCCCGCGTCCGTTCCCAACGACGCGGGGGTCACGGCAAGCGGGCGGCAGAACGGCAGGGTCGCGTACGCGGGCAAGGACCGACGCAGGGGGGCGAACAGCACCTCCCCCGCCTGCGCGACTCCCCCACCGACCACGGCGATGTCGATCTCCACCAGCGCCGCGGTCGCCGCGATCCCCGCGGCCAGCGCCCGCGCCGCCCGCTCGTACGCCTCCCGGGCGGCCGGGTCGCCGGCGCGGGCGGAGTCCGCGACGGAAGCGGCCGAAGCGTCGGCGTCGGGAGCCGGACACCAGCCGTTCGCGCGGGCACGCCGCACGATGCTCGGGCCGCTCGCGAGACCCTCCACACAGCCGCGCGCCCCGCACGGGCACGGATCACCGTCGAGGTCCACGCTGATGTGCCCGATGTGGCCGGCGTTACCGGTGGCTCCCTGATGCAGACGCCCGCCCAGAACCAGCCCGCCGCCGACCCCCGTGGACACCACCATGCACAACGCGTTGGCGTGTCCGCGCGCCGCGCCCTGCCAGTGCTCGGCGGCCGCCATCGCCACCCCGTCGCCGACCAGTCGGACGGGCAGCCCGCCGACCAGTGCGTGCACCCGCTCGACCAGCGGATAGTCCCGCCAGCCGGGAACGTTCACGGGGCTCACCGTTCCCGCCGCCGCGTCCACCGGTCCGGCGCTGCCGATGCCGATCGCCCGCACCCTCCGCCACCACGGGGACGCCGTCAGTTCACCGACGGTCTCCGCGACCGCCCGCAGCACGGTCGCACCGTCCCGGGCCGCCGGTGTCGGACGCCGGGCCCGCAGGGCGATCCGGCCCCGGTCGTCCACCAGCGCCGCGGCGATCTTCGTTCCGCCGATGTCGAGCGCGGCGACGAGGTCGGTGTGCATCGGAGTCGGTCTCTCCAGTCGGTTCACCAAGGAAGAACAGTCGAAGCCCGTCGGGCAGTCTCACCCCATCTGACAACGTTGTCCAGGCTCTATGCTCGACGCCACGCGTTCGCCCTCCCTCGCAGAACACCCGTGTGACGACAGGACAGGACACCGCATAGTGACCGATACATCCCCCAGGATCGAGAATCGCTACGGCAATCGTCCGACCATGAAGGACGTCGCCGCGCGCGCGGGAGTCGGCCTCAAGACGGTCTCCCGCGTGGTCAACAGCGAGCCCGGGGTGACCCCCGAAACCGAGCGGCGGGTCCAGGAGGCCATCGACGCACTGGGGTTCCGCCGCAACGACAGCGCCCGCGTCCTGCGCAAGGGGCGCACCGCCAGCATCGGGCTCGTTCTGGAAGACCTCGCCGACCCCTTCTACGGGCCGTTGAGCCGCGCCGTCGAAGAGGTCGCCCGCACGTACGGCGCGCTGCTCATCAACGGGTCGAGCGCCCAGGACCCGGAGCGGGAACGGGAGTTGGTGCTCGCGTTGTGCGCACGACGGGTGGACGGGCTGCTGATCATACCCGCGGGGAACGACCACCGGTACCTGGAGCCCGAGATCAGAGCGGGGATCGCCACGGTGTTCGTGGACCGGCCGGCCGGCCGGATCGAGGCGGACGCCGTGCTGTCGGACAGCTTCGGGGGCACCCGGGCCGGGGTGGCGCACCTGATCGCCCACGGGCACCGGAGGATCGGGTTCATCGGTGACCAACCCCGCATCCACACGGCGGCGGAGCGGCTACGGGGGTACCGGGCCGCGATGGCGGACGCGGGGATACCCGTCGCGGACTCCTGGATGTCGCTCGGAGTCACCTCACCGGAACGGGTTCGGCTCGCGGCACGGGACATGCTGTCCGACGCCGATCCGGTCACGGCGGTGTTCGCGGGGAACAACCGCGTCACCGTGACGGTCGTACGGCTCCTCGCCGAGTGGCGGCGCCCCGTCGCCCTGGTGGGGTTCGACGACCTGGAGCTGGCGGACCTCCTGGACCCGGGTCTCACCGTGGTGGCCCAGGACGCGGCACTGCTCGGACGGACCGCCGCGGAGCGGCTGTTCGCCCGGTTGGACGGGGCGGCGGGTTCGGCGCCGCCCGAGTGGGTCGAGTTGCCCACGCAGCTGTTGATACGCGGATCGGGCGAGATACCCGGGGAGATCGGCTGAACGAACCTGCGGCATGGGTCGGGCCCCCGTGACCGGTGGTGTGGTGCGTGGTCGCGGGGGCCCGGACGGCTGTCGGCCCTGTCGGCCCTGCGGGTCCTGTGGGTCCTGTCGGCCGGGTGGGTCCTGTCGTGGTGGGTGCGGGGGTTAGCCCTTGCGCTTGTTGATCTCGTCGGTGAGTTGGGGCAGGACCGTGAACAGGTCACCGACCACGCCGTAGTCGACCAGGTCGAAGATCGGCGCTTCGGGGTCCTTGTTCACCGCGACGATCGTCTTCGACGTCTGCATCCCCGCACGATGCTGGATCGCCCCGGAGATCCCGTTCGCCACATACAACTGCGGCGACACACTCTTGCCCGTCTGCCCCACCTGACTCGCGTGCGGGTACCAGCCCGCGTCGACGGCTGCTCGCGAAGCACCCACCGCCGCACCCAACGCATCCGCGAGGTCCTCGATCACCCCGAAGTTCTCCGCACCGTTCACCCCACGCCCACCAGCCACCACCACCGCAGCCTCCGTCAACTCCGGACGCCCCGACACCACACGCTCCTCACGCACCACCACCCGCCCTGCAAGCGACACATCCGAAAACTCCACCACCAACTCCTCCACCACACCAGCCCCCACAACCTCCTCCACCGCAGCAGCATTCGGCTTCACCGTAATCACCGGCACCCCCCGCGACACCCTCGACCGCACCACGAACCCACCAGCAAACACCGACTGCACCGCCACCGGACCCCCCTCACCCACCTCCACATCCACCGCATCCGTAATCACCCCAGAACCACACCGCAACGCCACCCGCGCCGCCACCTCACGATTCTCCGCCGACGACGACACCAACACCGCCACCGGACCCACCGCCCCCACCGCCGCCACCAACGCATCCACCTTCGGCACCACCAACAACTCACCAAACACCGACGCCTCAGACACCAACACCCTCACCGCACCATGCCCAGCCAACACCGACACCGCACCCCCCGCACCCGCACCCACCACCACCGCCACCGGATCACCCAACCGCCGCGCCACCGTCAACAACTCCAACGACGGCTTCCGCACCACACCATCCACATGATCCACGAACACCAACACATCAGCCATGACACACTCCCCAAACTCCAGAACCGGAACAAACCAGGACGAATGAACGAACCGAACGAGGCCAACCCGGCGCACCCGACGTGGCACCGAGCGCGGTCAACTCGGCCGCGACTAGATGAACTTGTTCACCGCGAGGAACTCCGCAAGACGCTTCCCACCCTCACCCTCGTCCACCACCACCGTCCCCGC
>NZ_JBIAIF010000005.1:0-488032 GCF_042871255.1 Streptomyces sp. NPDC005955
CCCACGGGCGGGGCCACCCACGCCGGGGTGCGCGCCCCGTTCTCGCGCACCCGGGGCGGGGCGCGGTTTGCCGCCCCCGCACCGGGGGGGGGGGGGGGGGGGCGGGGGCCGGGGGCCCGCCCCCCACCAGCCGTGTCCGGGCGGGATCAGTCGGAGCGCACGGCGTCGGGGAGTTCCGCCTCGATCAGGTCGGCCGCACGTCGCGTCCCGCCCTCGGCGGCCATGCTCCGCTGGATCTCGGCGAGGCGTCGCGCCACCTCCGGGTCGTCCACGAGGTCGAGCACGGCGGACCGCAGGGCCTCGGCCGTGGCCTCCGTCGTGGGGAGGTGCCGGGCCACCCCGAGGTCCTGGAGCACGTCGGCGTTGCCGAACTGGTCGACGGCCTGCGGGACGGCGACCATCGGGGTCGCGGTCGCCAGGCCCTCCTGGCTGCCGCCGGCTCCCGCATGGGTGACGAAGGCGTCCGCCTGCCGCAGGATCGCGAGCTGCGGCACCCAGGAGTGGACCTCCACGTTGGCGGGGAGTGCGCCGAGTTCCTCCGGCGTCACGAACTTGCCGATCTGGAGGACCAGGTGCCAACCGGGCAGGTCCCCGAACGCCTTCACGCACTCCCGGTAGAAGTCGGGCTGCTTGGTGAAGGAGGACCCGAGCGACACCAGCACCACCTTCTCGGCGCCCGGTGGGCGCTGCCACTGCCCGTCCGCGCTCCGGGCGCCCTGGCAGGCGCCGACGAAGTCGTACCGCGACGTGTCGACCCGGTCCGCGTTCGGCTGGAGCGCGCGCGGGATGAGGACGAGACAGCGCTCGGGTCGCCCGCCGAAGTCCTCCACGGACAGGTCGATGCCGTTCTCCGCGAGCCAGTCGCCGAACGCCTCGTAGTACGCCCGGCCCCGCGGGGTCTGCTTCATCGGTTCGAACAGGGGGCGGGCCACCTCCTCCTCGTACCCTTCCCAGGCCACGATGTTCGGGGAGAGTTGGACGAGGGGGACGTTCCAGCGGTGGGCGAGGACCCGGGCCGGGTACGAGGTGATGTCCTGGAGCACGAGGTCGGGCTCGTCCCCCCGGTAGGCCGCGAGGAGTTGCGGCAGTGCCTGGCGGGCGTCCTCGAAGAACGGTGCGAGGTTGTCGACCAGTTCGGTGCCCCAGGCGTCCGGATCGTCGTCGGTGGGCAGGGTCGAGTTCCAGAGCTTGGGCTCCGCGCCGGTCTCGGCGACCTTGTCCGCGAAGGCGGGCGGGATGGCGTAGGTGACCCGGTGACCGCGGGCCACCAACTCCCTGATCACGTCGAGGCTCGGGTTCACATGACCGTGGGCGGCGATGGAGAACATGGCGATGTGGGCGCGGCGGGGGGTGGTCATGGCGTCACCATAGACAAGACGATACGTCTCGTGCAACACGATTTCCCCTCGCCGCCTCGCGCCAGGCCCGTGCGTCCCGCTGACCGGGCAGGATGCGACACTGACGCGCGACGGGACCCCCACCGCAACGGCGGGCGGACCGCAGGTGTGCGGTGGGATCGGCGGAAGGTTGGGGATGGACGAGGCACGGGCGCGCAGGGTCCTGGACGCGGCACGGCTGCCGCTCGCGGGAACGGGCGCACCGGCGGGCGCGGACGCGGAACTGCTGGCCCTCGGCGAGAACGCCGTGTTCGCGGTGGGCGACCTGGTGGTGAAGGTCGGCCGCGGCCCTCAGGTGCTGGAGCGGGCCCGGCGGGAGTTGGACGTCGCCGCCTGGCTGGCCTCGGCGGGCGTTCCCGCGGTCCGCGCCGCGCAGGCGGACGCCCGGCTGGTGGAGGGCCACCCGGTGACGGTGTGGCACCGACTGCCGAAGGCGGTCCGCCCGGCCCGCGGCGAGGACCTGGCGGTCCTGCTGCGCGGGGTGCACGCCCTTCCCGCACCGGACGTCCCGCTGCCCGGGCGCGACCTCCTCGGCGGGGTGGAGCGTTGGCTACGGCTCGCCGGTGACGCGATCGACCCGGCCGACGCCGCCTTCCTCCGGGAGCGCCGCGACGGCTTCGCCTCCGCCGCCGCGGCCCTCACCCCCCGACTCGCGCCGGGGCCGATCCACGGCGACGCCCTGCCCCGCAACGTCCACGTCGGACCCGACGGTCCGGTGCTGGTCGATCTGGAGACCTTCTCCTACGACCTGCGGGAACACGACCTGGTCGTCATGGCGCTGTCCCACGACCGCTACGGCCTGTCCGCGGACGCGTACGCCGCCTTCACCGACGCGTACGGCTGGGACGTGCGGTCCTGGGACGGCTGCGCGGTCCTGCGGGGCGCCCGGGAGACCGCGAGCTGCGCCTGGGTGGCGCAGCACGCCCCGGACAACCCGAAGGCGCTCGTGGAGTTCCGTCGTCGGGTGGCCTCGCTCCGGGACGGCGACACGACGGTCCGCTGGCACCCGTTCTGACGGTCCGTCCGACCCCGGCGGGTCGGTGGCGGCCCGGCGTAGGACGTCAGGCCGGCGTCGGACGTCAAGCCGGTGCCAGGCGCCACAGCGAGGTGACCTCCGCCGCACGAGCGGCGTGCAGCGGATCGGCGGTGTCCCGGGCCCGTGGATGCCGCGGCCCGGTGTCGAGCCTGGCCACCACGCGCAGGCCCGCCGCCGCCACGTCGGCCAGCAACGCGCCGCGCGTGCGCAGCCCCAGGTGTTCGGCCAGGTCCGACAGGACCAGCCAGCCCTCGCCGCCCGGCCGCAGGTGCGCGGGCAGTCCGTACAGGAAGTCGCGGAGCATCCGGCCGCCGGGATCGTAGACGCCCTGTTCCAGCGCCGAGGTGGGCCGGGCCGGAATCCAGGGCGGGTTGCAGACGACGAGGTCCGCGCGGCCGTCGGGGAAGAGGGCGGGGCCCCTGACGTCGACGGGTCCGGCGGGGTGCAGTCGACGCAGGTTCTCGCGCGCGCAGTCCAGGGCGCGCGGGCTGGCGTCGGTGGCCACGACGCGCTCGACGCCCCGGCCGGCGAGGACGGCGGCGAGCACGCCCGTTCCGGTACCGAGGTCGAAGGCGGTGCGGCGGCCCGCCCGCGGGGGGAGCGGGGCACGGGCGACCAGGTCGACGTACTCGCCCCGGACCGGGGAGAAGACGCCGTAGTGCGGGTGGATGCGCGCACCCAGCGCCGGCACCCACACGCCCTCGGTGCGCCACTGGTGCGCCCCGATCACCCCCAGCAGTTCGGTGAGGGAGACCGCCATCGGCGCGGACCGCCGGCCGTACGCCTCCGTGCACGCCCGGCGCACGTCGGGAGCCCTGGGCAGTCGGAGTCCGTGTGCGCCCTCCAGGAGGACGAGCAGGCTGCCGCGCACCCGGGCGCGGTGGGTGCGGAACCGGCGGTACGAGTGGAAGGACCGGGCCGGGCCGTCGCCCGGTCGGGGAGGCTTGCGGTCGACCCGGCGGGTCATCGCCCGTAGGAGCTGCTGCGCCTGGGGGTAGTCACCCCGCCACAGCAGGGCGGTCCCCTCGCAGGCCAGCCGGTGTGCGGTGGCGGCGGTCAGCCGTTCGTCGACGGCGATGACGCGTCGCGGTGGCGGGGTGGCGTTCTCGGAATGCCAGGGGGCGCTGCGGGGTGCGGGCGCGCCGGGCTCGGTCCAGTGGATCGTGGACACCACGAACTCCTCGTGATCGAACGTGCGGGGGCACGAAGAGCGCTTCGACGAGGAGCGGGAGCATGCACGAGCCACGGCCCGCGCCATCGCGCGGGCCGGGTGTCAGGGCTGGTGGGGCTACCGCTCCCGCGTCGAGGCGCGGGGGGTGCGATCGCCGAGGACCATGCCGAGCGTCACGGTGAGCCCTTTCGTCAGAGGAGGGGAACGAGCCTGGCACACGGGCTCCGGCGCGGGCAAACCGCCCCGGTCCGCGGCCCGTCGGCGGCTTCCGCAGCTGCTTGCGGTGCGCCGGTGGGCGCCGCGCCCCTAGACGACGCCGGGTGCCTCGTCGACGAGGTCCCGCAGCGGCCAGGTCGGGTCGACGAACGCCGTCCGGTCGCCCTTGCGCCGGAGGAAGTCCTGGAAGTCGGCGGCCCATTCCGCGTACCACTGGACCTGTCGGCCGTGCAGTTCCGCCGGTGCCAGCTCCGCGACCTTGGGGTGGCGGACCGCGATCGCCCGGGCCAGCCGGGCGGCGGCCAGGGCGTCGGCGCCGGCCTCGTGGGCCGTGTCGAGCGCGACGCCGTACTCGGCGCAGACGGCCTCCAGGTTCCGCTTGCCCCGGCGGTAGCGGTCGACGGTCCGGTCGATGGCGTACGGGTCGATCACCGGGGCGGGATCGCGGTCGCCGAGCCTGCTGCGCAGGGAGGGCAGGCCGTACCGGTGCAGTTCGGCGGAGAGCAGGGTGAGGTCGAACGCGGCGTTGTAGGCGACGACCGGCACGCCCGTCCGCCAGTACCCGGCGAGGACGTCGGCGATGGCGTCGGCGACCTGGTCGGCGGGCCGGCCCTCGGCCGCCGCCCGCTCCTCGGTTATCCCGTGCACGGCGACGGCTTCCGCGGGTATCGGTACGCCGGGATCGGCCAACCACTCGCGCCGTCCGAGTACCCGGCCCTCCTTCACCTCGATGACCGCCGCCGTGACGATGCGCGAGGTGCGCGGGTCCGTCCCGGTCGTCTCCAGGTCGAAGCCGATCAGTAGCCCTTGGTGCCAGCTCATGGGACCCCCTCCTTCGTGGTGCTTTCCCCCAGTGGCCTCACCCTCGCACGGGCCACTGACAACCAGGTGCCCAGGTCGACGTCCCGACAGTCAGGAGACCGGCCGGGAGTCGGTCCACGCCAGGTCGAACTCCTCGCGGTACGTCTCGAACAGGGAGCCTTCGTCTGATTCGTCCGGTTTCAGCAGGCGACCGCCGCCCCGGAGGACGAGCACCGGGGCCTCCATGCCGCGGGCGCGTCGCAGATAGCTCTGCACGACCCCGACGCCGTCGGCTCCGTCACCGTTCACCAGGTAGGAGGTGAACCGCGGGGTCTCGTCGAAGACCTGGATCTCGAAGGCCCCCGGGTCCCGCAGCCGGGACCGCACCCGGCGCATGTGCAGGATGTTCATCTCCACGGAGCGGCTGAGCTCGCCCCGCTTGAGTCCCAGCTCCCGTTCGCGGCGCTTGATGGCGCTGGAGGCGGGGTTCAGGAAGAGCAGCCGCACCCGGCACCCCGACTCGGCGAGCCGCACCAGTCGCCGTCCGGAGAAGTTCTGCACCAGCAGGTTGAGCCCGATGCCTATCGCGTCCAGGCGACGGGCGCCGCCGAAGATGTCCTCGGCGGGGAACCGGCGCAGCAGTCGCACCCGGTCCGAGTGGACCGCGACCACGTCCGCGTAGCGGTCGCCGACGAGGTCCTCGACGGCGTCCACCGGCAGCCGGTGGCGGGAGGGGGTGTCGGCGCCCGCGCCGAGCATCTCCAGGAGGCGTGCCGAGGCGCGCTCGGCCTGTGCGAGGACCGCCTCCGACAGGGCCCGGTTGCGGGAGACCACGTTGCGGGTGACCTCCAGCTCGTCGAGGGCGAGTTCGACGTCGCGGCGGTCGTCGAAGTACGGCTCGAAGCAGGGCCAGTGCTGGACCATCAGCTCGCGTAGCTGCGGAAGCGTAAGAAAGCTCAGCACATTGTCGTCGGCGGGGTCCAGCAGATAGCCCTTGCGACGGCTGACCTCCCGCACGGCGACGGCGCGCTGCACCCACTCCTGGCCGGCGGGCCCGGCGGCGGCGACGACCCAGTCGTCACCGTGCACGGGCTCGTAGACGGGGCGCAGCACGGCGGCCACGACCGCGCGCAGCCGCTGTTCCACCAGGTTCAACCAGATGTAGGCCCGCCCCGCGCGCTGGGCGCGGGTGCGGACCTCGCTCCACTGCTCGGCGCCCCAGTCCAGTTCGGGTCCGATCTGTGATCCCGTCTCCATCGGACGGGCCAGGGACACCGCTCCGGGTGGGACCTCTGCGGAGCCCTCCTGTGGACCGCCGTCACCAGGAGGCAGCTCCCGCCCGCCCGAGCTCACCTGCCGCACCGCCTTCCGCACCCCTTGTGACCCCCCTGGTCAACGATCAAGGAAGGGTACTCCGGGAGCGGTCGGCGGTGCAGCCCGATGGGAAGGGTGGTGGATTCCCGTGCGGACGGGTTGACGGGCTAGGGGAGCGGGCCGACGTCGCCGTTGCGGTTCTTGAGGTCGTCCGGAGTGAGCGGGTTCATGGCGGTCACGTCACGCGGCGCGAGCGAGAAGCCCTGCCAGTGGACCGGCATGGGCTCCTGGTCCTCGTCCCTGGCTATGTGGTGGAAGCCGATGTTGACCCAGGTGACGGGGTTCTTGAGGGCCTGTCCGTTGGTCCACTTGTCCACGCTGTTGGGCGTGCCGGTGGGGCAGCTCGGGTTGCCGCTCGCGTACTTCTCGCACTTCTTGTACTCCGTGAAGTACACGTCGTGCTTGGTGAACGACCGGCCGGGGAACTTGTCGGTGCGGCCCGGCACGATCTCGTAGCTGCGCGGGTGGCCGTCCTTGTTCTTGCCGGTGGTGCTGACCAGCCGCCACCAGCGCATGCTCTTGGCGTCACCGGCGAGTTCCTTGGTGACGGCGGTGCGCTTGGTCTTGGTGACCGGGCTGCGACCGCCGCTCGCCGGGGTCACGGTGGAGTCGTACTGCTCGACCTTGTTCTTGGTGTTGCCGTCGAGCGCGCTGTCGATGCGCCAGAACACGTTGTGGTTGTGGCTCTCGGCGTACGCGGAGGCGTTCTTGCCGATGGGCCAGCCCTGGCTGTCGCCCCCGTCGTAGTCGAACGGGGAGAGCATGCCGGTGGCGCCGACGTTCGAGGAGATGGTGCCGTCGGAGGAGAAGCGCCACTCGGTGATGTACTCGTACCAGGACGCCTTGTTGATCGAGTAGACCAGCAGGTCCTTGCCCTGGGCCTGCCAGACCTTGCTGCCCGAGTCGTTGGCGAGGCGGTAGGCGTGGCCCCGGGCGCGGGTGGTGGTGCACAGGCCCTTGACGTCGCCGCGGTCGGGGACCTTGACGGTGCGGATGGTGCCGCCGGGGCACTCGCCGGTCTTGAGGTTCTGGAGGTCGTAACCGAAGGTCGTGGCGGTCACGTCCTCGTACTCGTTCTTGCCGTCGTCGTACGGCACGTGGATCTGGGCGAGCCGGGCGCTGTTGAGCACCCGGATGGGACGCGCCTCGCCCTTGGGCTGGTACGTGACCTTGTCCAGGACGACGCCGGCCAGCGGGTCGTAGCGCCAGCACATGCGCCAGGTGGTGCCGCCGTCGAGCTTCTGCTCGATGCGGTAGGCGGCGCTGCAGTCGGCCGCCGGAGCCGGCGCGTTGCGCGGTGCCTGCGGGGCGGCCTGGGCGGTGCCCGCGGTGGCGCTGCCCATCAGCGCGGTCACGGCGAGGGCCAGTCCGGCGCCCTTGCGGGCACGCGAGATTCTGTGGTCGAGCATCGGGAAGAAACTCCTCGTCGAGAGGGAGGCAGGAAGGGGGTCAGCCGAGGCGGCCGACGGTGCGCGCGCTCAGGTTGACGACGCTCGCGCGGGTGTCGAACCAGGGCCCGTCCTTGACCTTGAAGACGACGCTGATGCAGCGGTCCTTGCCGCAGTCCTTCAGTACGGCCGGGACCTTCATCGTGGTCTGCTTGGTGAAGATCATGCCGCTGAGTTCCGCCTGGCCGGGCCCGGTCAGTTCCTTGCCGGTGGCGTGGCGGAAGTCCTTCTTCAGGTCCTTGCCGAGCGGGTGGGCGATCAACACGCTCGCCGCCTCCGCCAGCTCGTCCCGGCTCGGCGGCGGCTGCGCGCCCTTCGCGGTGACGGTGTCCACGACCTTGCCGGAGGTCAGGTCCACCGTCTTGGTGACGGTGGCTTCCTTCTCGTAGTCGTAGAACACGACCTCGGCCCTGCGCTTGCTCTCGGTGGCCGGTGCGTTCGGGTCGGGCTCCTGGAGGTTGGTGTACAGGTGCTCCGGGCCCTTGGCCCCCTCGACGTTGCGGGCGGACCGCTGGAGGTCGCCGGTCGCGGCGAGCTGCTCCGCCTGCTTGAGTTCGTCGTCGGTCAGCGGGTCGCTGCCGATGCCCTTCTCCCCCTCGGCGGGAGCCGGCACCACGTCGGCGGGCGGCGGGGGCACCGTGCTCCCCGAGTCCGCCGGCGCCTGCGAGCCGTCCGCCGCCCCGTTGCGGTCCCCGTTCGCCGCCGCGTCGGCGCCGCCGTCCTGCCCCGATGCCCGGCCCTGCTCCTGGCTCTGGGCGGGACGGTCGTCGGCCGCCTCGTCCGCGCCGGCCATTCCGGGAAGGGTGACGGCCACCATCACGGCCGTCCCCGCGATGGCGATCGCTCCGCCCGCCATGACCTTCCCGACATGGCGTCTCACCAATTGACGCACTGTTTCCCCCAACTCCCCCGTGTGTGAACCCGTCTGTCGACCGGGTTTGCGGTCACCCGGTAGGACGGACCGGGGTCCTAGGAGGTTGCCTGGATCTCGGGAAGACTCTGCCCCCGGTGGCCCCGAGGACGCAGGGCCAGGAACCAGGAAGGGGAAGAGGCTCCCCCATGCAGGTCTGGCCCGGACAGGCGTATCCGCTGGGTGCCGCGTACGACGGCGCCGGCACGAACTTCGCGGTCTTCTCGGAGGCCGCGCACCGCATCGAACTGTGCCTGCTGCACGACGACGGTTCCGAGACGGCGGTGGAACTGCGCGAGACCGATGCGTTCGTGCGCCACGCCTATCTGCCCGGAGTGACGCCGGGACAGCGTTACGGGTTCCGTGCGCACGGCCCCTACGCACCCGAACGGGGGGTGCGCTGCAACCCGGCGAAGCTGCTCCTCGACCCGTACGCGCGGGCGGTGAGCGGGGCGGTCGACTGGGGGGAGGAGGTGTACGGCTACCGCTTCGGGGCGCCGGAGCGGCGCAACGACCTCGACTCGGCCCGGCACACGATGGCCTCGGTGGTGGTGAACCCCTACTTCGACTGGGGGGACGACCGTCCGCCCCGTACGGAGTACCACCGCACCGTCATCTACGAGGCCCATGTGAAGGGCCTGACGATGAGCCATCCGGCCCTGCCGGACGAGCTGCGCGGGACGTACGCGGCGCTGGCCCACCCCGCGGTCCTGGAGCACCTGACCGAGCTGGGGGTGACCGCACTGGAGCTGATGCCGGTGCACCAGTTCGTCAACGACCACCGGCTCGTCGACATGGGTCTGGGCAACTACTGGGGCTACAACACCATCGGCTTCTTCGCGCCCCACAACGCGTACGCCTCCTGGGGGGACCGGGGCCAGCAGGTGCTGGAGTTCAAGTCGGCGGTGCGGGCCCTGCACGGGGCGGGGATCGAGGTGATCCTGGACGTGGTCTACAACCACACGGCGGAGGGCAACCACCTCGGCCCGACGCTCTCCTTCCGCGGCCTCGACAACGCGTCCTACTACCGTCTCGGGGAGAGCCGGCGCCACTACACCGACACCACGGGCACCGGGAACTCGCTGCTGATGCGCTCCCCGCACGTCCTCCAGCTGATCATGGACTCGCTGCGGTACTGGGTCACCGAGATGCACGTCGACGGCTTCCGCTTCGACCTGGCCGCGACCCTGGCCCGACAGTTCCACGAGGTGGACCGGTTGTCGTCCTTCTTCGACCTGGTCCAACAGGACCCGGTGGTCTCCCGGGCGAAGCTGATCGCCGAACCCTGGGACCTGGGCGAGGGCGGCTACCAGGTCGGCAAGTTCCCCCCGCTGTGGACGGAGTGGAACGGCAAGTACCGCGACACGGTGCGCGACCTGTGGCGCGGCGAGCCGCGGCGGCTCGCCGAGTTCGCGTCCCGGCTGACCGGCTCGTCCGACCTCTACCAGGACGACGGCCGCCGACCGCTGGCCTCCATCAACTTCGTCACCTGCCACGACGGCTTCACCCTGCGCGACCTGGTCTCGTACGACGCCAAGCACAACGAGGACAACGGCGAGGACAACCGCGACGGCGAGGACCACAACCGTTCCTGGAACTGCGGGGTGGAGGGCGAGACCGACGACCCGGGGGTGCGCGCCCTGCGGGAGCGGCAGATGCGCAACCTCGTCGCCACCCTGATGCTGTCCCAGGGGGTGCCGATGCTCAGCCACGGCGACGAGTTCGCCCGCACCCAGCAGGGCAACAACAACGCCTACTGCCAGGACGGCGAGCTGTCCTGGGTGCGGTGGCCCGCCGGCCCCGGCGGGGAAGGGGACCCGGAGGACGAGCTCGCCGCCCGTCAGCTCGCCTTCACCCGGGCCATGGTGTGGCTGCGGCGCGACCACCCGGTCTTCCGCAGACGACGGTTCTTCCGCGGACGCCCGGCCCAGGACACCCGGGACGAGTTGTCGGACCTGGTGTGGTTCACCCCGGAGGGTGAGGTGATGCGCCAGCGGGACTGGAGCGCGGCCCAGGCCCGTGCGTTGAGCGTGTTCCTGAACGGCGACGCGATCTCCGAGCCCGGCCCCCGGGGGGAACCCGTCCGTGACGATTCGTTCCTGCTGATGTTCAACGCCTCCCCCGAGCCCCTGGACTTCGTGGTCCCGCCCGACCACGGACACCGGTGGCGCACCGTGGTCGACACCGCCCACCCGTCGGGCGTGCCCCCGAGGGGCGCGGACGGGGTCAAGGCCGGGGACCGGCTGACCCTGCTGGACCGGAGCCTGGTGGTGCTCCAGCGGGCCGTGTGACCCGGCCCCGCCCGCGCCGGGACGGGGACCGGACGGCGTACCGCTGCGCCACCTGACCGGCCGGGGTGACAGGGAGCCCGCCCGGGCGGGTACGTACGTCCCCATGACGCCTCAGCCCGCCGAGCCCCGTGTCCCCGCACCGCCGACCGCCACGTACCGCCTCCAGCTCCAGCCCTCGTTCCCGTTCGCCGCGGCCGAGGCCGCCGTGCCCCATCTGGCCGCGCTCGGCGTCTCCCACCTGCACCTGTCGCCGGTCCTGGAGGCCGTGCCGGGGTCCGCGCACGGCTACGACGTCGTGGACCACGGGCGGGTGCGCGACGAACTGGGCGGCGAGGACGGGCTGCGGAGGCTGGCGCACACCGCACGGGGGCACGGGCTGGGACTGGTCGCCGACATCGTGCCCAACCACATGGCGGCGCTCCCCCGGCTGAACCGACCGCTGTGGGAGACCCTGCGCGACGGTCCTGCGTCCCCCTTCGCCGTGTGGTTCGACATCGACTGGGACGCCCAGGGCGGACGCGTGCTCCTGCCGGTGCTGGGCCGCAGGATCGGTGACGAGCTCGACTCGCTCCACGTCGACGGGGGCGTCCTGCGCTACCACGAACACGCCTTCCCGTTGCGCCCCGGCACCGAGGGACTGCCCCTGGAACGGCTGTTGGACGCCCAGTGGTACCGGCTCGGGTGGTGGCGGCTGGCCCGCACCGAACTGAACTACCGCCGCTTCTTCACCGTCGCGGACCTCATCGCGGTCCGGGTCGAGGACCCCGAGGTGTTCCGCGCGACCCACGCCAAGGTGCTCGACCTGGTGCGCGAAGGGGTGCTGGAGGGCCTGCGCGTCGACCACCCGGACGGGCTCGCCGACCCCGGGACCTATCTGGGCCGGCTGCACGAGGCGACCGCGGGACGGTGGACGGTCGTGGAGAAGATCCTCACCGCGGGCGAGCGGCTGCCGGCGTCCTGGCCGGTCGCCGGGACCACCGGGTACGACTCGCTGCGGCAGGTGGACGGCCTGTTCACCGACCCGGCCGGATCCCGGGAACTCCTGCGCCAGTACCGCAGGTTCGTCGCGCCCCCGGCCGACCGGGGCGGCCACTGGGAGGACACCGTCCGCAGGGCCGCCCACCGGGTGGTCGACCGGGAGCTGGCCACCGAGGTGGAGCGCCTCACCCGCGACTGCGCCCGGCTGTGCGCCGCGGACCCGGTGCTGCGCGACCACGCGCCGTGGGCCCTGCGCACGGCGATCCGGGAACTGTTGGTCCGGCTGCGCGCGTACCGGCCCTACGGGGGCGCGGACCTGGCGCGGGTGCTGTCCGAGGAGTCCGTGCGGGAGGCCAGGGCGGCGTTCGCGGTGCCCCAGGAGGCGGCGGCCGTGGACGCCGTGCGGTCGCTGCTGGCGGGCGGGCCCGGCGACGACACCCCGGAGCGGTCCGAGCGGTTCGAGGAGGCCGAACGGTCGGCGTTCCGGGCGAGGTTCGCGCAGACCGCGTCCGCGGTGCACGCCAAGTCGGTCGAGGACACCGCCTTCTACCGGTTCGCCGCCCTGCTGTCGGCCACCGAGGTGGGGGGCGCCCCGGACGCGCCCGCCCTGCCGGTCGACGCCTTCCACGCGCACGCTGCGCACCTCCAACGCGACTGGCCCCTCACCGGGACGGTGCTGTCCACCCACGACACCAAGCGGAGCGCGGACGTCCGGCTGCGGATCGCGGCCCTGACCGAGCGCCCGCAACGGTGGGCGGACCTGCTCGCGGAGCTGACGGAACGCTCCGCACGCCCCCCGGGCCTCCCGGCGCCCGACCCGCAGGTCGCGTGGGTGGCGTGGCAGTCGGCCGTCGGACTCGGCTTCCCCGGCGACGGCCGACTGGCGGGGGCCGTGCTCAAACACGTGCGCGAGGCGGGGCTGCGCACCTCGTGGACGGAGCCGGACCCGGTCTACGAGCGGGCGGTCGAGGACTTCGTGGCGGCGGGGCCCGGCGGCGGGGCGCCCGAGCGGGTCGCCGCCCTGCTGACCGAGCTGGCGCCGCAGGTACGGGTCAACGTGCTGGGCGCCGCGCTGCTGCACCTGACCATGCCGGGCGTACCGGACCTCTACCAGGGAACCGAGCGGGAGTACCTGGCCCTGGTGGACCCCGACAACCGGAACCCGGCGCACTTCGCGCCGGCCGAACTGCCCGCGACCGGCGCCGGGGTGGTCGGGCCGGGACTGTCCGCCGAGAAGACCTCCCTGACGGCGACGGCGCTGCGGCTGCGCCGACGGCACCCGGACGCCTTCGGCGAAGGGGCCTCGTACACGCCCCTGTACGCCACGGGGGACGCCGCGGACCACTGGGTCGCCTTCGTGCGCTCCGGGGGCGCCCAGCAGGTGCTGGTCGCCGTCACCCGGTTGTCCGCACGGCTCGCCGGAGCGGGCGGCTGGGGCGCCGGCGAGGTGGCGCTCCCGGGCGGCGCCTGGCGCGATCTGCTGGTTCCGGGGCGCGAGTTCACCGGGACCGTCCCGGTGGCGGCCCTGCTGTCGGAGCTACCGGTGGCCCTGCTCGCCCGCGGAACGGACCCCGCCCTCTGACGGCCCGCCCGCCCGGTGGCGGGGCCGTGCGGGCGCGACCCCTCCGTACGGCGGGACTACGCCCAACCACGGAGCACGCCCGTACGGTCGAAGGAGTGCATTGACCGGACGCCCGCCCCGACTCCTTGACAGCGGACGGGACCCGTGGACTACTGCGCATGCGTCGGCAGGAGGACCAAACGGGGGTGAGTCACCTGACGGAGCAGCGCTACCCCACGGTCGCGGAAGTGGTCGCGGCGGCCCGGAGCATGGCGGCCGGTCGGCCGGACGTGAGCAGGTTGCGGCAGGTCGGCACCTCGCGCGGGGGACGACCGATCCATCTGCTGTCGGTGGGCGGCGCGGGCCCGGCGGTGCTCGTGGTCGCGGGGGCCCACGCCAATGAGCCGACCGGCGGGTCGACCGTGCTGCGACTGGCCGAACTGACCCTGCGCGACGCGTCGTTGCGCGCCGACACCGCCTGGCACTTCCTGCTCTGCGCCGACCCCGACGGGGCCCGGCTGCACCGCACCCCCGCGCCGCGCTCCCTGTGGGAGTACCACCGGCACTTCTTCCGTCCCGCCGGCCCCGAACAGCCGGAGTGGGCGCCCTCCGTGCTGCCGCCCGACCGGCTGCCCCCGGAGACCCGCACCCTGACGGCGGTCATCGACGAGGTGCGGCCCTACCTCCAGGTGTCCCTGCACGGCACGGACCTGGGGGGCAGTTGGGTGCAGCTGACCCGGGACGTGCCCGGGCTGGTGGAGCCCTTCGTCAAGTCCGCCGCGGAGCTGCACATCCCGGTGGAGGCCGGCCCCTCGGACGCGGCCGGCTGGCCGGCCTCCGGCCCGGGCGTCCATGTGATGCCCCCGCCGGGCTCGCACCCGGTGTTCCCCAGCATGCCCGACGACGTCCGGCTCAGCACCTGGCACCGGGCGCACCGGTACGGCGGCCTCACCGCGGTCGTCGAGGTGCCCATGTGGGCGAGCGAACTCGTGGGGGACCCCGCTCCGCACCCGGCGCCCGGGCGGGAACTGCACCGGCTGTCCCTGCGGCTGCGCGCCGACGCCCGGGTGGTGGAGGAGTTCCTGCGGGAGGCGGCGCCCCGGCTGCCCCGCTCGGACGGCGCCCTGTTGCGGGCGGCGCGGTGGGCCCTGGGGCTCGTGCCGGGACTGGCCGACGACTGGTCGGGGCCGCCGCCGAGGAACGCCGGCGCCGCGTACGTGGGGAGCGTCGACGCCTTCGGCCGACGGGTGCCGCTCCGGGCCGCCGCGATGCTGCTGCGCGTCCTGAGGGGCCTCGACGACCGGGCGGCGCCGCGGCTGGAACAGGTGGTCGCCCACTGGTGCGAGGCGTTCGCGGAGCGGTTCCGGGCGCGGTGGGTGCCGGTGGAGCACCAGGTGGAGCACCAGACGCGCACGGTGCTCGCGGCGGCCCGGCACGCCCGCGCGGTCCGGTCCCGGTAGTTCCTCACCGCTGGGGGTGCGCGGCCGCTCCCGGAACGCCCGGGGTCGCTTCATCTCCGGTCACGGGCCTGCTGGCGAAGGGTGCGGGGCGACATCCCGTAGGCGTCGCGGAACATCCGGCTGAAGACCGTCGCCCCCGTCAGGCCCCAGCCACTGGCGATGGCGTGGATCGGTCGGTTCCCCTGGGCGGGATCGACGAGGTCGGCGTGACAGCGTTCGAGGCGACGGCGGCGGATGACGGCGGACACGGTCTCGCCGCGCTTGCGGAAGAGGTGCTGGAGGGTCCGCAGGGAGATGTGGTGGCGAGCGGCGATCGCCCGCGGGGTGAGGGCGGGGTCGGCGAGGTGGTGGTCGATGAAGGCGTCGATCGTCCTCAGCGTGATCTGTTCCCGGGTCTCGGCGGGAAGCCGGTCCTGGAGGGCGAGTTGCTGGGCCAGGAAGCCGGACGCCAGGTCGAGTGCCGTCCGCTCCAGGAGGCGCAGTTCCTGGGGGCTGCACGCGACGGCGTACGTCTTCAGGGACAAGAGGAACTGGTGGAGGACGCCGCCGAGGCCGTGGTGTGCGGGCAGACCGCGTCCGATCGCCGTGCCGAGCCGGTCGGCGGGCAGCGCGAGCGCCGTCCGGGGGATGTGCAGGAGGGTGATCACGGCGCCCTCCCGGTCCGGGGGGCCCGCGAAGTAGGGGTGGGAGGTGTCGAAGAAGACCGCGCCCCCGGTGTCGATGCGGGAGTTCTCGCGCAGCAGGGAGATCCCCATCGAGCCACCGGAGATGAAGCCCAGGAGGTACTGCTCCGGGTCGCTCTGCCGGATCAACCGGGGTGTTCGCCAGGAGTCGCTCGCGTGGGTGTGGCTGGACACCTCGATCCCGCGCAGGCGCAACACGCCGATCCGGGCGCGGAAGGCAGCGGGGTCGGCGATCTTCAGCCGATGGGGCGCCACGGTGCGGGCCACCGCGTCGTGGTACCAGTCCGCCCGGTCCTGCTGGGCGATGTCGTCGGTTGACACCCATGCCCACATGACGGTCCTCCTCTGTTGGTGTGTCCTCAAGGGCTACGACGCCGGCAGCCGTCCCACGGCTCGCCCTTCCTGACGGGGCGTCGGGGACGCCGGTGGCTCCACGGGCCGGACGGTGTTCCGGAGCGCCCCGGTCCTCCCCCGGCACGGGGACGGGCGCCCCGGCGCACGAGGTCAAGAATGCCTGCACGTTTCGTCAACTCCCCCTCCGACCACGGTCATAGCCTGTGGATCGCCCGGGACGCGGGACCGAGCGCCGACGGCGCACCGCGTCCTCGGTACCGGACCCCCACAGTCCGTGTCCGTACGCACGACTCGTGGCGCGCAGGGCGGCTTCGGAGGCACGGGCGTCCCGCCCGGCACCGTCCGGACCGACCGCGCGCCCCGGGCGCGGGGGTCCACCCCCGACGCCCGCCAACTCCTTCTCACCATGGAGTTCGCTCATGTTGTGGTCAGTACAGCGTTTCCCGCGCACCGCCGTCCGTTCGGCGGCGGTCACCCTCGCGCTCGCCTCGGCCGTCCTCGGTCTGACGGCCCCGTCCCAGGCGTCCCCGACGTCCGGCGGAGCACCCGCCGCGGTCGCTGCGGCAGGGGCGACCGCCACGTCGACCGTCGGTGGAGCGATCAGCCGGGCGGAGATCATCAGCCGGGCCGAGTACTGGGTCGCCCAGCAGGTGCCCTACAGCCAGACCGACTACTACCGGGACCCCCAGGGCCGCCCTTACCGCACGGACTGCTCCGGCCTCGTCTCGATGGCCTGGCACCTCGGCACCAGCGCCACCACCTGGACCCTGCCCGACTACTCCAGCCGACTCGGTGACCTGGACGACCTCCAGCCCGGGGACGCGTTGAACGACGTCAACAGCCATGTGGTGCTCTTCGTCAGCTGGACCAACAACGCCCGGACCACCGCGAACATCATCGAGCACGCCCGACCCGGCACCGTGGCGCGCAGAGGCCAGTACACCCGGTCCTACATACAGGCCCAGGGGTTCAAGCCGTACCGGTACCACAAGGTCACCGAGAGCCCCGTTCCCGTACCGGACAAGGGGATGACCAACATCACCCCGGTCGGTGACGTGAACGGCGACGGCCAGCCCGACGTGATCGCGGTCGAGACGGCGACCGGTGATCTCTTCCGGTACCTGGGCCCCGGGTACGGGGGCAGCACCCGTACGAAGATCGGGTACGGCTGGAACTCCATCAGCGACATCGTCGGGATCGGTGACCTGACGGGCGACGGCACCGCGGACGCCCTCGCCGTGGAGGCGGAAACCGGGGACCTGTACCGCTACAGCGGGCCCGGCTTCGGGGGCAGCACCAAGGTGAAGATCGGCACCAACTGGGACTCGATGGCGCAGCTGACCCCGATCGGTGACGTGACCGGCGACGGGCACCCCGACCTCATCGCGGTCGAACGCTCCAGCGGCGACCTGTACCGCTACAGCGGGCCCGGCTTCGGGGGCGGCACCCGGGTGAAGATCGGCCACGGGTGGAACACGTACCACACGCTGGTGGGCCCGGGCGACCTCACCGGCGACGGCGTCGCGGACCTGCTCGCGGTCCACGCGGAGACCGGGGAGCTCTTCCGGTACTCGGGACCCGGATTCGGCGGCAGCACCAAGGTGAAGATCGGCACCAACTGGGACTCCATGACGAACCTCACCGGCATCGGCGACCTCACCGGCGACGGCGTCCCCGACCTCCTCGCGGTCGACGCGGCCACCCAGAAGCTGTACCGCTACACCGGCCCCGGGTTCGGCGGCAGCACCCGCGTGCAGATCGGCACCAAGTGGTAGCCCGCGCCGGTCGCAGCCTGCGGGCGTACGGACGGACGGCCGGCCTCACGGCTCTGCTGACCGTGCTCGCCCTGGCCCCGTTCACCGCGCCGACGGCGACCGCCGCGTCCGTCGCCACCTGGGACAAGGTCGCCGCCTGCGAGAGCGGCGGCAACTGGAGCATCAACACCGGCAACGGCTACTACGGCGGGCTCCAGATCCACAAGGCGACCTGGGACGACTTCGGCGGGACGCAGTACAGCGGCTACCCCCACCAGGCGACCAAGGAGCAGCAGATCCGCGTCGGCGAGAAGATCCTCGCCACCCAGGGGCCCGGCGCCTGGCCGGTGTGCGGCGCCCGGGCCGGGCTCGGCAACGACGACGCCGAACCGTACCCCGTCGAACCGCCCGCCCCCCAGTCGAAGATGGCGCATCTGACCCCGGTCGGCGACCTCACCGGCGACGGTGCCGACGACATGCTGGCGGTGGAGAAGCGGACCGGCGACCTGTACCGCTACTCCGCCCCCGGGTTCGGCGGCGGCACCCGGGCGAAGCTCGGCTACGGCTGGAACGGCATGAGCCGCATCCTCAGCCCCGGTGACCTGACCGGCGACGGCCTGGCGGACCTCCTCGCCGTGGACGCACGGACCGGGGACCTGTACCGGTACTCGGGTCCCCGTTACGGGGGCGGCACCAGGGTGCGGATCGGCACCAACTGGGACTCCATGACGAACCTCACCCCGGTGGGCGACCGGACCGGGGACGGGGTGCCCGACCTGATCGCGGTGGAGGCGTCCAGCGGTGACCTGTACCGCTACTCCGGCCCCGGCTTCGGGGGCGGCACCCGGGTGAAGATCGGTCACGGGTGGAACGCCTACGGCACCCTGGTGGGCCCGGGCGACCTCACCGGCGACGGGGTCGCGGACCTCCTCGCCGTGCACGCGGGGACCGGGGAGCTCTTCCGGTACTCGGGACCCGGGTACGGCGGCAGCACCAAGGTGAAGATCGGCACCAACTGGGACTCCATGACGAACCTCACCGGCATCGGCGACCTCACCGGCGACGGCGTCCCCGACCTCCTCGCCGTGGACCCCGTCACCGACAAGCTGTACCGCTACACCGGTCCCGGGTTCGGCGGCAGCACCCGCGTACAGCTCGGCACCAACTGGTAGTCCGTTCCACCGGAGTTCGTCCCCGTGCCGGCCCCGGCCCGCACGGGTTCCGGTCCCCCGGGCCCTGTTCGCGGTGGCCCCCGGGCCCTGCCGAGGGCTCGGGGGCACCGCGGTCAGCCGGCGGTCACCCGGTAGGTCAGGTGCCCGAAACCGATGTGGTCCCCGTCCCGCACCACGGCGGAGCCGACGACCCGCCGCCCGTTCACGGTGGTCCCGTTGGTCGACCCCAGGTCGTGCAGCACCCACAGCCCGCCGCGGTGGACCAGCTCCGCGTGCACGCGGGACACCGTCTCGTGGTTCAGCCGCAGCCCGTTGCCGGGGTCCCTGCCTATCCGCAGCGGCAGGCCGCCCGGGTACCCCGGCAGGAGCAGCTTGGGCAGCCGCTCGCCCTGCCACGCCCTGCGCATCCGCTCGGTGAAGCCCGAGACGGCCGACACCCCGCCGAGCACCGCCTGCGTCCAGCGGCGCTCGCCCCGCAAGTCGGCGGTGAGGGCGACGAGTTCTTCGGCGTGCCGGGCGACGAGGGCGAGTTCCATCCGCCGCAGGTAGGTGTCCTGGGACAGCCGGCCCTGGGCGACCCCGTCCCGCAGGGCGCTCAACGCCCGGTCGCGGTCGGTGTCGGAGACCCGGGCGACGGGGGAGAACGGCTCGGCGGGCACCGCGGACACGGACGGGACTGGTCGCGGGAAGGACTCGGAGGACGACGTCACAGGACCGATTGTCGGACAGCGCGCCCCGAGGTGTCCACAAGTGGGCCGGGACACGGGATCTCCTCGAACGGCGGTGCCTCGGTCCTCGTGCGGCGTGCTTGCCGCACCATGGACCACGGGTCGCCGCGACCCGGGACCGAAGAAGACGAGAGGTAGTCGTCCGTGCTGTTCGAGGTGTGGGCACCAGAGGTCGGAGAAGTCGTCCTGTCCGTCGACGCAACGGACGCGGAGGGCACCGGCGACGGGGGCGGGCACGCCCTGGTCCGGGACCCGGAACGCCCCGGTTGGTGGGCGGGCGAGGCCGATGCCGTCGACGGCACCCGGTACGGCTTCCGGCTGGACGGCGGACCGGTCCTGCCCGATCCGCGTTCCCGCCGCCAACCGGACGGCCCGGAGGGGCTCAGCGCGGTCGTCGACCACCGTGCCCACTCCTGGCGCGTCCCCTGGTCGGGCCGGGAGCTGACGGGCGCGGTGCTGTACGAGCTGCACATCGGCACCTTCACCCGGGAGGGCACCTTCGACGCGGCGGCCACCCGGCTGGAGCACCTGGCCCGGCTGGGGGTCACCCATGTGGAGCTGATGCCCGTGTGCCCCTTCCCCGGACGCCACGGCTGGGGCTACGACGGGGTGGCACCGTGGGCCGTCCACGAGCCGTACGGGGGACCGGCCGGTCTGCGGCGATTCGTGGACCGGGCCCATGAGCTGGGCCTGGGCGTGGTGCTCGACGTGGTGCACAACCACCTGGGCCCGTCCGGCAACCGGCTGTCCGCGTTCGGCCCGTACGTCACCGACGCCCACCGCACTCCGTGGGGCGGGGCCGTGAACCTGGACGCGCCCGGCTCCGACGAGGTGCGGGCGTACTTCCGGGACAGTGCCCTGGCGTGGCTGCGGGACTACCGGCTGGACGGGCTGCGGTTGGACGCCGTGCACGCGCTGCGGGACACCCGCGCGTACCCGTTCCTGGAGGAGCTGTCGGCGGCCGTCGACGCGCTCGCCGAGGAGTCGGGACGGCCGTTGTTCCTCATCGCGGAGTCCGACCTCAACGACCCCCGGCTGATCACCCCGCGCCGCCACCACGGGCTCGGGCTGCACGCCCAGTGGAACGACGACTTCCACCACGCGGTGCACACCGCGCTCACCGGGGAGGCCGGGGGCTACTACGCGGACTTCGCCGCAGCGCCCTTCGCGGCGCTCGCCAAGACGCTGACGGGCGGTTACTTCCACGACGGCACGTACTCCTCGTTCCGCGGGCGCCGACACGGCCGCCCCCTGGACCGCGCCCGCGTCTCCGGGCACCGGCTGCTGGGGTACGCGCAGACCCACGACCAGGTCGGCAACCGGGCCCGTGGCGACCGGCTGTCGGCGACGCTGTCCCCGGGGCTCCTCGCCTGCGCGGCGACCCTGACCCTCACCGGACCGTTCACCCCGATGCTGTTCATGGGTGAGGAGTGGGCGGCCTCGACCCCGTGGCAGTACTTCACCGACCACCGGGACCCGCACGTCGCCGAGGCCGTGCGGACGGGCCGGCAACGGGAGTTCGCGGCGCACGGCTGGGCCGCGGGGGACGTGCCCGACCCGCAGGACCCGGCGACCCGTGAACGGTCCTGCCTGCGCTGGTCGGAGGTGACGGACGAGCCCCATGCGCGGGTGCTGGCCTGGTACCGGGAGCTGATCGCCCTGCGCCACCAGCAGCCCGACCTCACCGACGCGGACCTGTCGGCGGTCCGGGTGATGTGCGACGAACGGGCGCGGTGGATCGCGTTCCGCCGCGGTGACGTGCGGGTGGTCGTCAACGCCGGCCCGCGGGCCGTCTCCGTCCCGTTCGGCAGCCGTCCCGCGCGCGTGCTGGCCTCCTGGGACCCGCTCTCGCCGCCGGGCGTCGAGGGGCTGCTCACCGTACCCGGCGAGTCCTGTGCGGTCCTCCTCCAGCCCTGAGCGTCGCCTCGGCCGTCGGACGCGCGGGTCCGACGGCCGGCGCGCCCTCAGTCGTCGGCGCTGAGCAGCTCCAACAGGATCGGCTCCCAGGCACGGGCGAGTTGGGTGCGCAGCAGCGGCACGGGACTGTCGTCGCTGCCGTGCAGGCGGTCCGCGAGCCGGATCACGGTGTCGCAGCGGGCGAGCCACAGGCCCCGCAGGCACTCCCGGGCACCGTAGCCCGCGAGGGTCGCCGCCCGGACGGCGGCCGGGGCGCCCACCGAGATGCACAGCCCGCCGATGTCCTCCGCCGGGTCACCGACGAAGGCGTCCGTCCAGTCGAGGACCCCGCAGACGTGCCCGTCCCCGGTGACCCGCAGGTGCTCCCCCTTGAGGTCGCCGTGGACCACCACCTCGCCGCTGCGCGGGGCGAGTTGCGCCACCGCGCGGGGGGTCAGCCGGGCGAGCCCCGCCACGTCGAACTCCCGGTCGGGGACGAGCAGCCAGGCGGCGTGGCGCGCACCGGCGCGCAGTTCGTCCAGTGAGCGGGGCGGTGTCCGGGGCAGGCCCAGGGCGTGGGCGTCCTTCGCGGACGCCTCCCGCAGTCCGGACAGCAGGGCCGCGAGGTCCGACTCCCCCGCCGCCGAGACGGGCGCGTCCTCGCCCGAGGCACCGAGCAGCCGGTGGTCGAGGGTGTGGGCCAGGGCGCCGTTCCAGGTGCCGGCGGCGGCGCTGGCGGGCACCGGCACGCCCACGTGCCGGCGGACCAGTTCGCGCAGCCGCAGTTCGCGAGTCAGGCGCGCGGAGGTCGCGCGGTCGGGTGCCATCCGCAGCACGTGACGGGCGCCCACCCACCAGGTGAAGAACTCGCCGCCCTCGGTGACGGCCCGTACCCGTGGGGCGTCGTCGGGTGCGGCGGGCGCGGCACGGTCGGTCGGGCCGGTCGGGTCTTCGTGCAGGAGCGTGCGGACCAGGTGCCGCACCTCGTCGTCGGTGGGGCGCGGGGCGCGGTCCGGGGGCGGGTCGCCCGACGGCCGGTGGCCGGGGGGCGGGGCGGGGTCGAGGCGTCGCCGGTCATCGGTGGGAGGTCGCTGCATCTCTCGATTCCAGGGCCGGTCCGTCGCGCGGCTCAGTGCACGATCGCCATGTCGCGCGCGGTGTTGTTGAGTCGACGACCGCCGTCCTCGGTGACGGTCACGATGTCCTCGATCCTGACGCCGAAACGCCCCGGAAGGTAGATGCCCGGTTCCACCGAGAAGCACATCCCGGGGACCAGCGGCTGTTCCTCGCCCTCGATCATGTAGGGCGGCTCGTGGGTGGTCACCCCGATGCCGTGGCCGGTGCGGTGGATGAAGAACTCGCCGTACCCGGCGTCCGCGATGAGCGCGCGGGCCGCCCGGTCGACCTCCTGGCAGGCGGTGCCGGGGCGGACCGCCCGGACCCCGGCCTCCTGGGCCTCGCGGACGATGTCGTGCACGGTCTGCTCGGCCACCCCGGGCTCCCCCACGTGCACCGTGCGGGAGGTGTCGGAGCCGTAGCCGTGCAGGAGCCCGCCGAAGTCCAGGACCACCGTGTCGCCCTCCCGGATGACCCTCTCCCCCGCCTCGTGGTGCGGGTTGGCCCCGTTGGGTCCGGAGCCGACGACCGTGAAGTCGACCTGCGCGTGTCCGAACCGTCTGAGCAGGTCCGCCAGGTCGCCGGCGACGTCGGTCTCCTTGCGGCCCGCGAACGGAACGCCCTTGATCTCCTCGTAGGTGGCGTCCGCGGCGGCGCCGGCCGCCGTCAGGCGTTCGAGTTCGGCGGCGTCCTTGACCGCGCGCAGCATGGGCAGGGCGGTCGTCAACGCCGTGTACGTGGTGTCGGGCAGGGCCCGCTGGAGTCCCAGCAGGTGCAGGGCCCAGGCGTTGTCGCTGACCGCGAACCGGCCGGCGGGGCCGAGCAGCGGCGCCGTCGCGGCGTAGGGGTCCTGGCCGTCGGTCCAGTCGCGCAGGGTGAGTGCCGGGGCGCCCGGCGCCTGCTCCGCGTCCGGGGCCTCCAGCGTCGGCACCACGAGGACGGGGTCGCTGCCGGGGGCCACGACGAGTGCGGTGAGGCGTTCGGTGATCGCCGTGGGCCGGTACCCGGTGAGCCACACCAGGTCCGGGCCGGGTGCCACGACGATGCCGTCGAGGCCGGCCTCGGCCGCGGCGTGCGCGGCGCGGGCCAGGCGCGCGGCGTAGTCGTCCGCCGTGAACGGTGCGGGGGTGCTGGTCATGGTGCCTCCGTCCCTTCGGCCCCGTTCCCGCACCAGCGGGAGCGGGCCCCGGGGACGCGTGCCCGCCCCTCGGTCAGCATCCTGCCCGGGCGCACCGGGTGACGCGACTCCATTGCGGGATCCGCCCCGGCGGCCGGCCGTCCCCGTGCCCGACCCCGCGCCCCTCGTCCGGCGGTGCGCGCGGCGGTGACCGGCACGGGCCCGGCCGGACGAGGGGCCGGTGGCGGGTCACCCGATGGCGGCCCGGGCGGCGGCCTGTCGGGCGAACGGCAGGCCCGGGTTCGCCGGCACGGTGCCCGGTCCCCGACCGGACGGTGCACGGAGCCTGCGCGGGCGCAGCGCCCCCATGCCGTGGGACAGGTACTCGGGGGCGTACCGCCGGCACTCGCGGTGCCAGGTCAGGATGCCGGCCAGCCAGTTCTCCAGTTCCCCGACGTACCCGGCGAGGAGTTCGCGGGCCTCGGCGTCGAGGTCGAAGTCGTCGTACAGGATCGGCAGTTCATGGGCGACGACGTGTTGGAACTGGCGCAGCCGACCGTTCATCAGGTCGTGGACCATCGCGACGCCGGTCGGGTAGTCGCAGCCGAAGAAGTTCTGGACGACGAGGATCAGGTTGTGCACCTCGCCCTCGTACTCGATCTCCTTCTGGTAGGAGAACACGTCGTTGATGAGCATCCCGTAGTCGACGGCGGCGTTCTCCAGCGAGCGCATCGGACCGCTCTCGTAGACCTCCGGCGGGACCTTCTTGCCGTGGGCGATCCGGGCCAGGCTCAGGGTGAGGTCGGCGCCGAAGGTTCCCCTGCGCATCTCGACGTAGTCGACGGGGTCGGGGATGCGGTGCTGCACCTGGTTCGTCAGCTCCCACGTCCAGGCGTCGAGCATCGACTCGACGGCGCTGCGGAACATCAGCCGTGCCCCGCGGTCCATGGGGCCCGCCGTCCTCGCCCACAGGTCCACCAGCCCCCGTTCCAGGGCGTTCGCCGGGGCCGTCCCGAGTGCGTCGGGTCGTCCTCCCCCGCCGAGGTCGGGCGTCGCGGTGGTGAGCGCACCGTCCACCGGCATGAGCGCCTTCAGCCGTTCGGTGAGCGCCTTGGCCCCCGCCAGGTCGCGGGAGCGCCCGTACACCACCGGGTACCAGTCGTCGCCGTAGGTGCCCCAGGCCAGCCAGGCCGCACTGAGGTCGAGGGCGGCCCGGGTGCCCGTCGGATCGAGCCCGGCGGAGCACAGCGCCAGGTCGTAGCGGCGCAGCGCCGCCTCGTCCCACAGCCCCTCGTGGACGAGGCCGACGGCCCGGCACCAGTCGACGAGCCCTTCGCGGGCCGCCGCCAGGTGAGGGTTGAGCGTGGTCGTGAACGGCAGTTGGAAGTCCGGGAGGATCGACGGGCCGACCCGTTGGTGGGGGACGTGGGCGTGGGCGCGCAAGCGTGCGGAGCCGGCGGCGCCGAGCAGTTCCGCGATCCGGGAGGACGCGGTGCCCGGGCCGGTGGGTCCGCCCAGCGGCGAACTCTCCTTGACCGCGCCCTCGTTCATGTAGCGACTGGAGCGCAGGTGCCATTCGTGGCCGCCGGACTGCCAGTCCTGGAGGCCCCTCACGTAGGCGGCGACCGCGGCGCACTGGGCCGGGTCGAGCCCCTCCTCGACGCACAGGACGGGGGTCTCCGTGAGCGCGGTGTGTTCGAACTGGTGCAGGCGCGAGGTCAGGATGTCGTTGACCGTGTCGGCGGCCTCCTGGGTGGTGCAGTCGAAGAACGTCTCCAGGACCAGGACGCCGTTGCTGAGTTCGCCCTCCTCCTCGACCTCGCGCTGGTAGGAGAAGAGGTCGTTGCGCAGGTGGACCCCGTCGGAGAACGTCTCCATGAGGACGCGCAGCGGACGGGAGCGGGCGACGGCGGCCGGGACCTCGGCGGTGGCGTACTCGACGAGTCCGGCGGACCACGGTGCGCCCCCCACCTTGCGGCGCATCTCGATGTACTCGACGGGGTTGGCGATCCGCCCCTCGTTGATGTTGGACAGTTCCCAGAGCGACTCGTTGAGCAGGTGTTCCGTGCTGACCGCGAATCTCATCCGCCACGCCGACGACATCGACGGCACGGTACGGGCCCACAGGTCGGCGAGTCCCGCCTCCACCGGGTTCGTCGGTTCGGGCACGGGCGTCGACGGGTCCCTCGGCATGAACAGCGGGAGCCGGTCCAGGTACGCCTTGCCGCCCGCCCGGTCCTGGCTGCGTTTGAAGGTCTCCAGGAAGTGGTCGTCGAAGAAGAACACCCAGACGTACCAGTCGGTGATCAGCGACAGGGCCGGGCCGTCGCAGTCGGGGTGGGTGTAGGCGCAGAGCAGGGCGTAGTCATGGGCTTCGAGGTCGTCGAGGTCCCAGATGCCGGAACCTTCCAGCATCCCCATCGTGCGGGCCCACGCACGGGTGTGGGTCCGGGCCTCCTCCAGATGGGGGTTCAGGGTCGCCCGGTACGGCATGTAGAACTTCGGTAGTTCGAACGGCTGGCTCATGGCCCCGCCCTACCCCGGCGCCGGCCGCGCATCCGCGACTCATCCCATGATCGCTCCATAGCGTGAAACGACGACCGGTCGAACGGAGAACCCCCAGGTCGGACGCCGGAGAACCGTCGCACATGTGTTCGCCGCACGGAAGTGCACACCCCGGGAGTGCGGTGCCGGACTGCCTCCGCGGGGGCGGGGCGGGGGCGCCGGGACGGGTGCCCGACGCCCCCGGAGCTCGCTCAGCCCTGCTCGGGCGCCAGCCGCAGCGAGATGCTGTTGATGCAGTACCGCTGGTCCGTCGGGGTCTGGTACCCCTCGCCCGCGAAGACGTGCCCCAGGTGGGAGCCGCACCGGGCGCAGCGCACCTCGGTACGGCTCATCCCGTGCGAGCGGTCCTCCAGCAGTTCGACCGCGTCGCTGTCCTTGGGGTCGAAGAAGGACGGCCAACCGCAGTGCGAGTCGAACTTGGTCTCCGAGGTGAACAGCTCCGCCCCGCACGCGCGGCAGGAGTAGACGCCCTCGGTCTTGGTGTCCGTGTACTCACCGGTGAACGCCGGCTCCGTACCGGCCTGGCGCAGCACCGCGTACTCCGCCGGTGCCAGTTCGGCGCGCCACTGCTCGTCCGGCTTCTCGATGTCGTACGCCATGGAACAGTTCCTCACTTCCGTCGGCCGAGCCCGTCCGGAGCGGACCCGCACCGTGCGTGGTGCGGGTCCCGCCCGGCTACTCGGCGAGTCGGTCCAGGATCAGCGGGCCGAGGTCCGTGACGTCGCCCGCGCCCATGGTGAGAACGAGGTCGCCGGGTCGCGCCATTCCCGCCACGACCTCGGGAGCCGCGTCCTTGTCGTGCACGGCCCGCACCTCGGCGCCCGCGGCCCGTGCGGCGTCGATGATCAGCGCGCTGGTGACGCCCGGAACGGGGTCCTCGCGCGCGGGGTAGATGTCCAGCACCACGGAGGAGTCGGCGAGGGTCAGGGCCTCGCCCATCTCCTTGCCGAGTTCCTGGGTGCGCGAGAACAGGTGCGGCTGGAAGAGCACCAGGATGCGGGCGTCCCCGACGGCGGCGCGCATCGCCTCCAGGTCGGCCGTCATCTCGGTCGGGTGGTGCGCGTAGGAGTCGATGACCTGGACCCCGGCCTGCTCTCCCTTGAGCTGGAGGCGGCGCTTGACCCCGGTGTAGGAGCCGAGCGCCCGGGCGAGGTCCTCGGCGGGCACGCCGAGCGCGACGCCGGCGACGAGGGCGGCGACGGCGTTGTGCGCGTAGTGGCTGCCGGGCACCGACACGGTGAAGGTCAGCTCACGGCCGTCGAGGAGGACGGTGACCTCGCTCTTGAGGCCCTGCGGCACCACCGAGAGCACCCGGACGTCGGCGTCGGCGGACGCGCCGTAGGTGACGACGCGCGCTCGGGAGCCCACCCGGCGGGTGAGTTCCCGGGCGCCTTCGTTGTCGGCGGAGACGACCAGGGTGCCGCCGGGCACGATGCGGTCGGTGAACGTCTCGAAGGACTCGTAGATCTCGTCCATCGAGGCGTAGTTGGCGTGGTGGTCGAGTTCGACGTTGAGGACGATCGCGACCTCGGGCGCGTACTTGTGGAAGCTGCGGTCGCTCTCGTCGGCCTCCGCCACGAAGATCTCGCCGCCGCCGTGTTCGGCGTTGGAGCCGGGGGCGTCGAGGTCGCCGCCGATGGCGTACGAGGGGTCGAGGCCGAGCGTCCGCAGGGAGACCGCGAGCATCGAGGTGGTGGTGGTCTTGCCGTGCGTCCCGGCGACGGCGATGGGGCGCAGCCCCGTCATCAGGGAGGCCAGCGCGTCGGCGCGGTGGACCACGGGGACGCCGAGGACCGCGGCCCGGGCCAGCTCCGGGTTGTCGGGGCGGATCGCCGAGGAGACGACGACACAGCTGGCGTCGTCGGCGAGGTGGTCGGCGGCGTGGCCGATGTGGACGGTGGCGCCCTGCGCCCGCAGCGCCTCGGCGGTACGGGACTCCTTGGCGTCGCTGCCGGCGACCTTGGCACCGCGCTGGGCGAGGATCTTCGCGATGCCCGACATTCCGGCGCCGCCGATGCCGATGAAGTGCGGTCGGTCCATGGCGGTGGGAAGGCCGGGTGCCATGCGTGTGTCTCCCTGGGTGAGGTGGCGCTGCGCGCTGCTGGTCGTCGCCGGTGGTGGCCGGGTGTCGCTGCTCGGGTGGGGCTGCGCCCGCCGCGCGCCGGGTCGGCAACCGGTCCCGTACGCCCGAGGGCTCCCGGACGCGCTGGTGGGGCGGCCGGGGCCCCAGCCTATGCCTTGCTGTGCGAGAACAGTTTCAGGACCGGGACGCCCACCTTGTGGCGGGCGCGGGAGGCCCAGTCGCGGTGGAAGAACTCCTCCACGTAGTGGGGATCGGTGAGGACGATGACCTCATCGGCCCCGACCTCGTCCACCAGTGACTTCAGGGCGTCCAGGGGGTGGTTGTCGACCAGTCGGCCCTCGGCCCGGCACCCGGCGGCCCGCAGCGCCGTCAGGGAGACGTTCAGCGCCTGCCGCGCCGGTTCGGCCGCCTCGTCGCCCTCGGGGGTCTCCCCCTCGCGGGCCGCTTCCTCCAGCTCGCCCAGGGCCACGTCGTCGATGGCGCGCAGCAGGCGGTCCGCCTGGTCGCCGCGGGGCTGGAGCAGTACGTGGAAGGTGGCGCCCTCGTCCCCGTGCAGGGTGGTGACGAACTCCACGTCGACGGACGTGAGGGCCTTTTCGATCATCAGTACGCTCGTGAACACGTCGGGCGCCCTTCTCCATCCGGGGGCCGTCCACGGCCCCTGCGGAAACCATCCTGCCCCGTGATCGCACGGGGTCTGCGTGCTTTAGTCTGCCCGCAGGAAGCTAAGCGGAACAGATCATTCCGCCGAATGTCAGCCTCGGTGGTACCGAGCGAACAAGAAGCCGTCCTCTTCGAGCAGTGACCCGAGGGAGAACCGCTCGGGCACGGGCAGGTCCGGCCCTCCCGCGATGCGCTGCGCGGTCCCGGCCGTGAGCATCGGCGACAGCGTCAGGCACAGCTCGTCGAGCACGCCGGCCGCCACGAACTGACCGAGCAGCCGGGGCCCCCCTTCGGTGAGCAGACGGCGCAGCCCCCGGTCCGCGAGGGCCCGTACCGCCCGGGCGGGCTCCACGGCGGCACCGTCCCCGGCGATCACCACCTCGACGCCGGCCGCACGCGCTGCGGCGAGCCGGTCGGCGGGGGCGCTCGCACCGGTCACCAGGAGACTGGGCACCAGGGGCTCGGTGAACAGCGGCAGCCCGAAGTCCAGGTCGAGGCCCGCGCTCACCACGGCGACGGCGGGGGCGGGCCCCTGTCCGGCGGCGGACCGTCGGGCAGCGAACGCCTCACGGGCGCGGGCCGGCCGGTAACCCTCCTGGCGTACCGTTTCTGCACCGACCACGACGACATCGGCGAGCCCTCGGAGGGTGCCGAAGATGCGCATGTCGGTGGCGTTGGAGAGCGGCTGCGAACGTCCTTCGTGCTGGGCCGCGCCGTCGAGCGCGGAGACCATGTTGGCGCGCAGCCACACCGCGGGCCCCGCGGGGTAGGCGTAGGCGTCCGCGAGTTCGTCGAGGCTCCACTCCCGGTCCTGCGCGGGTACGGACGGGGTGTCCGAGGCGGGCGCGGGCCGACCGGCCGGGGCGGATACGGGAGTGCCCACCGGTGCGGGTGTGCCCACCGGTGCGGGTGCGTCGCCGGTGCCGGCGGCGCCCACCGCTCGCGGACGGCCGGGTGTCTGGTCGGTCACAGGGAACAGGCGTCGCATGTCGTGCAGTCTCGCACGGCCCTTAGAGTGGGGAATCGTGTCCTCATCCACCGCAGCCGCGGGCCCCAGCCCCATAGCCGACGTCGTTCCCGTGTCCCTCTGCGCCCGTGAGCCGCAGGTGCCCGCGGAGCGTCTGGTCGCCGAGATGGTCCCCCCGCCCCGCTTCGACGCGGTCCGTTTCGATACGTACATCCCGGACCCCGGCCAGCCGAGCCAGAGCGAGGCCGTGCGGGTGCTCAGCGGCTTCGCGGCCGGGCTGGGCGGGGCGCACGCGACCGGGGCGGGCAAGCGGCGGTGGTTCGGCGGTCGGGCCAAGCCGGCGGCGCCCTCGGGCCCGCGCGGCGTCTACCTGGACGGCGGCTACGGCGTCGGCAAGACGCACCTGCTCGCCTCGCTGTGGCACGCGACCCCGGCGCCGCCCGCCCTCAAGGCCTTCGGGACCTTCGTGGAGCTGACGAACCTGGTCGGCGCACTGGGCTTCCAGCAGACGGTGCGCACCCTCGGCGGCCACCGGCTCCTGTGCATCGACGAGTTCGAGTTGGACGACCCCGGGGACACGGTGCTCGTCTCCTCCCTGTTGGGGAAGTTGGTCGACGAAGGCGTGGCACTGGCCGCCACGTCGAACACGCTGCCGGGCAAGCTGGGCGAGGGCCGGTTCGCCGCGGCGGACTTCCTCCGCGAGATCCAGGGCCTGTCCGCGAAGTTCCACCCGCTGCGCATCGACGGCGAGGACTACCGGCACCGGGGGCTGCCCGAGGCCCCCGCACCGCACTCGGACGAACAGGTCACCAAGGCGGCCTACGCCACGCCCGGCGCCTCGCTGGACGACTTCCCCCAACTTCTGGACCACCTCGCCCGGGTGCACCCGAGCCGGTACGGAGCACTGACGGACGATCTCAGGGCCGTCTGCCTCACCGGTGTCGAGCCGGTGCCGGACCAGTCGACGGCGCTGCGGCTGGTGGTGCTGGCCGACCGTCTGTACGACCGTGAGGTGCCGGTCCTCGCGTCCGGCGTGCCCTTCGACCGGTTGTTCAGCGAGGAGATGTTGAACGGCGGCTACCGCAAGAAGTACTTCCGGGCCATCTCCCGGCTGACTGCGCTCGCCCGCGACGCCCGGACGCTCGTCGAGCACTGACGCTCCCTACGCCTGCCCCGCTGCGCGGGGAGGCACGGACCGAGCGGCACGGACCGGCCGGGCACGGACCGGCCGGGCACGGACCGGCCGGGCACGGACCGGCCGGGCACGGCGGCCTCATGACCGCTGCCGCGGCTCCTCCGCCCCTTCTCCGTCGCGCCGCCTCCGACCCCGTCCTGCCGCTGCCCTGCTGCCGCCGGCGGCGGCGCGCGCCTCCGGCGGGCAGGGGTCGCCTCCCGCGGGGAGGGGGCACCTCCCGCGGGGGGGGGCACCTCCCCGCGGGGCGGCCTCCCTCGCTGGCAGGCACCTCCGGCAGTGGCAGGCGCCTCCGGCAGTGGGGGGCACCTCCCTCGGTGGGCGCGCCTCCCGGCAAGGGCTGCGCCGTACGGGTGACTCGGCGCTACGGCGCGCCATCCGGCCAGACAGCGCGTTCGAGCGCAAATCAGCGCGCACCAGAAGCGCACGCTCCCCCTCATTCGGCCATCTCCGATCTCCACATGATCGATTCCGGTCGATCACGCGCACGCAACGTCACGGTAACCACATAAGCGAGTCGGGCCGTTAACGTGGAGATTGCCTTGGGGAACGTGATGCCCGGTCCCGGCCGTTGAGGTCGGCAGACACCGGTGGCCCGCCGCGCCGATGCCCCCAGATCGAGCGCCGCAGGACCGATGGGGAGGTGAGCGCATGCGTGACGGCCTCGGTACACGGCTGCCGCCCTGCATCATCGCCGCCCTGCTGTTCGCGCTCCATCTGTTCACTCCCACTTCTCCGTTGGCAACCGCACACACTTCCGATGGGGCCGTGCGCCCGCAGTCCACGGCCACCGTCGGTCCACGCCCCGGGCCCGTCACCCCGACGGCGACGTCCACGGGACCGGACGCGGGGAGGACCGCGACGGCGGTCCCGGCCCGGGTCACCCGGGTGGCCGAAAGGCCCGGGGCCCACGATCGTCTGCGCCACGAACACCCGGTCGAGGAGGCCGTACAGATCCTGCGGGCGCGCGACCGCCACCGCTGTGAGGAGTACACGCCGCAGCGCCCCCCGCTCCTGAACCACCTCGGCACCACGACCCCGCTGCCGGCCACCCCGCGGGAGCCGCGGGACGACCGGCCCTCGGCCCGGCTCAGACCGGCCGATCGCGCCGCGACGCTCCAGGTCTTCCGCTGCTGAACCCGCCGCCGGACGGCTCCTGACCGCTCCGGTTCACCCGAAAGGCTCAACACCGGGCACGGAAACCCTCGATGACCCCGCCCCGGCCAGTACCCGGATCAGCCAGCACAGCGGCCCCACCAAGGTCGACGGCGGCACCCCGGCTCCACGTCCGGTGGTCGCCCGACCGTCGTCGGTGTGGCCGCGGGCCTCCATACTCGGCCCACGCGGAGCCCGGTCGGTTCCTCTTGCCCGGTCCGCCCACACGCCTGCCCCCCGTTCCCCCACACGCAACACCCACGCGCTGTTCCAGCGCGCAGGAGGCATCCGTATGAACACCCTCAAGAGGCGCGTCAAGCGCCCCGCTTCCGCCGGCCCCCCGGGCTCCGACAGTTCCTCCGCTCACACCGACCCCGACCGCTCCGACCACTCCGACCCCTCCGGTTCTTCCGGTTCTCCCGGGTCCGTTGGCCCCTCTGGCCCTTCTGGTCCCTCTGGTCCCTCTGACCCTGCTGGGTCACCGCGCTCACGCGACTCGTCCGGCTCCCCCGCCCCCAGCGGATTCGCCCTGCTCCGCCCGGACTTGAGCGCCTCGATCGTCGTCTTCCTCGTCGCCCTCCCCCTCTGCGTGGGCGTCGCCGTCGCCTCCGGAGTGCCGGCCGAACTCGGCCTGGTCACGGGCATCGTGGGCGGACTCGTGGCAGGTGCCCTCCCCGGCAGCAGCCTTCAGGTGTCCGGCCCCGCCGCCGGTCTGACCGTGCTCGTCCTGGAGGCCGTGCGGGCCTACGGACTCGCGGCACTGGGCGTCATCGTCCTGGCCACCGGCCTCCTGCAACTCCTCATGGGCGCACTGCGCTGGGGCCGTTGGTTCCGGGCGATCTCGGTGTCCGTGGTCGAGGGGATGCTCGCCGGCATCGGACTCGTCCTGATCGCCGGCCAGTTGTACGCGATGACGGGCGCCGAGGCACCGGCCGCCGGGCTCGACAAGATCGCAGGGCTGCCCGGCATGCTCCTCGACACCTTCGGCACGTCAACGGCCCGACTGTCGCTGCTGCTCGGTGCGGGCACGATCGCCGTGCTGGTGCTGTGGCGGCGCGTACCCCACGCGGCCCGACTCGTACCCGCTCCGCTCGCGGCCGTCGCCCTCGCCACCACCGCGTCGGTGGCGTTCTCACTCCCGGTCGCCAAGGTCGAGGTCACCGGGCTACTGGACTCCGTACGACTGCCGGGGGCGGGGGACTTCGCGGCCCTCGCGAACATCGGCGTGCTCGGCACGATCCTCGCGTTCACCCTGATCGCATCAGCCGAGTCCCTGTTCAGCGCGGCGGCGGTGGACCGCATGCACCACGGCCGACGCACCCACTACGACAAGGAGTTGATGGCGCAGGGCGCCGGCAACACGGTGTGCGGACTGCTCGGTGCGCTGCCGATGACCGCGGTCATCGTGCGCAGCGCGGCGAACGTGCAGGCCGGCGCGAGGACCAAGGCGTCCCGGGTGCTGCACGGCCTGTGGCTGCTGCTGTTCGCCGCGCTGTTCCCCGCGGCGTTGGCGATCATCCCGCTGCCCGCGCTCGCCGGTGTCCTGGTGCACGCGGGGAGCAAGCTCATCCCGGTGCGCGCCTTGCCGCCGCTGTGGCGCGACCACCGGGGCGAGGTGGTGATCCTCGGAGTCACCGCCGTCTCCATCGTGGCCATCAGCATGTTCGAGGGGGTGGTGATCGGGCTGTCGATGGCCGTGGTGAAGACCGCCTGGGAGGCTTCGCACGTGCGGCTGGAGGTACAGGACACGGGCGAAGGGACCGTACGGGCGCGGCTGTCGGGCAATGCGACGTTCCTGCGCCTGCCGCGCATCCTGGACACCCTGGAGGCGCTGCCCCACGACCGTGCGGTCGAGTTGGACCTGTCGGGGCTCCACCACCTGGACCACGCGTGCCGGACCGCACTGGAGAACTGGTCCGCCCGCCACGGCGGGGGCGGACCCGAGTGCGTCACCGTGACCCCGGTGGGGGGCCGGGCCTGAGGTGACGTTCCCGAGGGGCGCCCGGGCGGGCGCCCCTCGGGAACGCGTACGCGCCAGGTGCGCCGACCCGGGAATCCGCCGCCCCGGCCCCCTGGTTCCGCTGCCGGACGCCGTTCTCCCCCGCGCCGGCGCCTGCCGACGTCACAGGCAGCGCGCCCGGACGGGGGACGCGCCGGCGCATCGGGGCGAGCGGTGCGCGCCCGTGCTGCGCGAGCGGGCGGGCGACCGGGTTGCGCCACCCGGGTGGGGACACGGGGCGGGGGTGGTTCCGGGGGTGTGGGGTGCGTGCTACACACAAGGGTTCCTCGTGGTCGTCGCACGTCCTGTCCACCCACAGGAGGTTCCCCCATGGCACGCGCCCAGGAACACGAGCCCACCGAGGCCCGTCGCTCGTCCCCTCCCCCGCCCGCCCCCTCCGCTCCGTCCGTTCCCCCCGTCCCCTCCGCCCCGTACGAGGGTTGCGCCCCGGCGGCACGCCCCGGTCCGGGCGCCGGTACCTCCGCTCCCGCGGCGGCGGAGGCCGACGGGCGCCCGAACCGGCGCCGGGTACTGGCCCGTACGGGTGCCCTGGGGCTGGGCATCGCGTTCACGGGCAACCTCTCCGAACTCTTCGTTGGCGATGCCGGCGCACGGACCTTCACGGGTCTCGGGAACGACGGCTACGGCCCGCTGGTCCCCGACCCGCAGGGGCTCCTCGACCTCCCTCGGGGTTTCCGGTACCGGGTGCTGTCGCGCGAAGGCGAACCGCTGCGCTCGGGCGAGGGCCCGGTCCCCGGCAACCACGACGGCATGGCGGCGTTCGCGGGCCGCAGTCACCACAGCGGACGGACCCATCTGGTCCGCAACCACGAGAACCGGGCGACCGCGGCGCTACCGGTCCCCACGGTCCCCGGACTGACGTACGACCCGATGGGCAAGGGCGGATGCACGACCCTCACCCTCGACCGAGGACACACCGTCGTGGACGAACGCGTCTCCCTCGGGGGCACAGCCGTCAACTGCGCCGGCGGGCCCACCCCGTGGGGCACCTGGCTCACCTGCGAGGAGACCGAGGACCAGGCCGGCACCAACGGCTACACCAAGGACCACGGGTTCGTGTTCGAGGTGGACCCCGTGGACCCGCACAGGACCGGAGCCGAGCCGCTCACCGCGATGGGCCGCTTCCAGCACGAGGCCGTGGCGATCGACCCCCGCGACGGCATCGTGTACGAGACGGAGGACGCGTTCCGCCATCCGTTCGGCCTCTTCTACCGCTTCCTGCCCGCTCGGCCCCGTGGCGGGCTCGGCTCGCTGCGCGCGGGCGGACGCCTCCAGGCGATGCGCGTGCCGGACGTCCCCGACCTCTCGTCCGTACGGGAGGCGGGCGCCCGGTTCGACGGGGTGGAGTGGGTCGACGTTCCCGATCCGCTCGCCGTCGGAACCCCCGTCCGCCACCAGGACTTCGGGCCCGCGGGGATCACCCACGCCCAGAAGCTGGAGGGCTGCTACTGGGGCGGGCGCTGCGTGTACTTCGTGTCGTCGTACGCCCGCAGTCGCGAGGGTTCGGCCGCCGACCACTACGGGCAGATCTGGCGTTACGACCCCCGGCGGGCACGGCTCACCCTGGTCGTGGTCTTCGGCCCCGACACCGACGTCCAACTGCCGGGGGAGCGGCCGGACAACATCTGTCTCGCACCCGGTGGCGGCCTCATGGTCTGCGAGGACGGCGGTGGCGGGCAGCACGTGTACGGAGTGACCCGCAAGGGGGAGGTGTACGCGGTGGCCCGCAACAGGCAGGACATCGGCACGCCCCAGGAGCCCGACTGGGGCGAGTTCGCCGGAGTCACGTTCTCCCCGCGCGGCGGCACGATGTACGTGAACTGCTACACCCCGGGGACGACCTTCGCGGTCACCGGCCCCTGGCGCTGACCCGGGACGCCCGCACCCTCGTCAACCCGCCCCGCACGCCTCCCTCACACGGGTGAAACAGCGGGAAATCGGGTCCAGGTGTGCGGAATCAGGCACTCCGCTGAGGTGACCCCACGTTCTTCCTCTGATTGATGCGGGCGGCGCCCGGTTCACGGGGCACGGGTCACGGGACGTGCGGTCGAGCGCCACTGAACACCCGGGGGCGCCCCCGGGCTCCCGGATCAATCGGCGACCGACTTCGCGACCCGGTCGCCCGGGAGGAGGCCGAACGGACGGAGGGGAGGCGGGGCCCGAGCAAGGAACGAACGAGCGGATGGCCGACACCGTGACCGCGGTGCCGGCGGGCCGGACGACCCCCTCGTCCCTCGAATGCACGCATGAGGAGCACCGCGCACCGTCATCGCGCAGGCGCCGTCCCGTGAACGTCGCCCCGTGAGCACCGTCCCGCGGACGCCATCGCGGCTCGTCCTCGTGGGCGGACACCGCGTCGAGACCCGACGCACGCCGACCCACGGGTCGGACGACCCGCGGACTCCTCTCCGTGAACGAGGCCCAACGGCCCCGCCTCGGCGCCCTGGTACGCCGAGGTAGCCGCCCGCACCCCGACCAGGCGGGGCGCGGCGCAGGGGCCAGGGCCACGTCTCACGGACGTGCCCGCACGTTCCGGGATCCGGAAGACGCCGCGGGTCCCGACGGGGTGCCCGACGTCACGCACATCGTCTGCTCGCCCCGACCGGGCGAGCGGTGTTAGACATGCCCGAAACACGTCATGCCGCCGTCCAGGGGCGTGACCCGGAGGAAAGGGGCGTCACCAGCATGCGGTTGCACACCTACGAGTGGGGAACGGGCGACCGGACTGCCGTCCTCGTGCACGGGATCATGTCGGACCACCGGACCTGGCGGCGGGTGGGGCCCGCGCTCGCCGCGCGCGGATACCGGGTGATAGGTGTCGACCTGCGCGGGCACGGGCGCAGCGGTCGGGACGAGTACGGAGCCCACCTGTTCGCCGACGATCTGGTCGAGACCCTGCCGCCGGGGATCGAACTGGCCCTGGGGCATTCGCTGGGCGCACTCGCCCTGTCGCTGGCCGTCGAGCGGCTGGCGCCGGCGCGGGTGGTGTACAGCGATCCGGCCTGGGCACTCGGCGACATCGAGCTCGACGCCGCCCTCCTCGTGGCGTTCCGATCCGCGAGCCGGGCGGACATCGCCTCGCTCAACCCCCGCTGGGAAGCGGAGGACGTGGACCTCGAACTGGCGACGCTGAACCTGTGGGACCCGGGGACCGCGCTCAGCCTGTCGGGGGCGGAAGCGGTGAACCGCATACCCGAACGGGCCGTGGTTCCGTCGCTGGTCCAGATCGCGGACCCGAGCGACTTCGTGTCGGAGCCGCTGCGCCAGAAGCTCGAAGGGTCCGGGTTCGAGGTGCGCACCGTGGCCGGGGCCGGGCACTCGATCCACCGTGACGACTTCGACGGGTTCATGAAGTCGCTGGAGGGCTGGAGCTGAGCCCGTGGGGGCGCGACCCCCGGGACGTGGTGGTCGCCGTCACGACATCGAACCGGACGGCGACGACCGCGGGGGCGAGCCTGCACCCCTGTCCGCCATGACGGTAAGCGGGTGATGTTCGGGCCCCGGGGCGACGCCCTCGGCCAGCCGAAGAACGAACCGCCGCTTATATGACGATACGTTCCGCATGTGATCATTTCTGTGCGGAGAGTCGCCGTGGTCGGATTGCTGGGGGCCGTACTCGCGGGGTGCGGAACGGAGGTCGCCCCTCGCCCCGGACGGGACCGAGCACCGTCAACGGCCGTGTCGCCCGCGCCCGCGACCACCCCGGCACAGGCCCCGGTACTGGCACCCGGTCCGGGCGGCCTGACCCCGGTCTTCATGAACGGACCGCGCACCGAGGACCGCACCGTCGCCCTCACCTTCGACGCCGACATGACCGTCGACCAGGGCCCCCGGGCCGCGGCCGGGGAACAGTTCGACAACCCGGGACTGATCGCGGCGCTCCGCCGACTGAAGGTGCCCTCGACGGTCTTCATGACGGGGCGCTGGGCGGAGGAGTACCCCGAGCAGGCACGGTCCATCGGGCACGACCCGCTGTTCGAGGTCGCCAACCACTCCTACAGCCACCACGCCTTCACCCCTGACTGCTACGGACTCCCGACCGTCGAATCGGATCTGATGCAGCCCGACGTCGAGCGGGCGTTCCGCGCCTTCCGGACGGTGGGCATCAAGGACGCGAAGCCGTACTTCCGCTTCCCCGGCGGGTGTTACGACGATCGTGCGCTCCGGGCCCTCGCACCGGTGGGGGTGACGGCGGTGCAGTGGGACGTGGTCGGCGGAGACGCCTTCGCCACGGACGCCGGGGCAGTGGCGCAGGAGGTGTTGGAGGGGGTGCGACCGGGTTCGGTGGTGGTCCTGCACTGCACCCGGAGCGCCGCCCCGACGACGGAGCGGGTGATCCGGCAGGTCGTTCCGGAACTGCGCGAGCGCGGGTACCGGTTCGTGAAGGTGTCCGATCTCATCGCACGTGAACGCGACCGGACCGCGGGCACGCCCTCGAAGCGCTGACCCGGAGCGGCGGGGGCGGGAACCGCACGGACCTGCGGGCATACCCTTGCCCCATGGACGAGTACTGCACGGGGCCGGAGCGGTCCGGACCGACGCCCGGCGTGGCGGCGACCGCGGCCGGGGCCGAGGAGCAGGGGCCGTTCGCCGAGTGCGTACTGTGCCGGGAGCCGACCGAGTACCCCGAGACGCATCGCGGGATCACCCTCTGCCCCCGGTGCGAGTGGCTGGAGGCCCAGCGCTCCGCCTGCTCGGGCTGAACCGCACCGCCCGGCCGACACCACCGCCGCCCCACCGGCCGACCGCACCGCGGCACCACAGCGCCACGCAGCCCCGGATCGGACCGTCCGGCACTTCAGGACGGCCCTGGCAGACTGGACGGGTGAGCATCCCCGAAGCCGCGCCCGAAGGCCCGAACCACCACCCCGAAGAGCGGACGGCTCCCCCCGAGCCGGGCGCACCCGACGAGGCACGCGCGGAGCGCGACCGCGACGAGGCACCGCAGTTCGTGCTTCCGATGGTCGTGCGTCTGGAGCGCGCCGGCCCCCCGGAGCGCACGGACGCGTTGGAGACGGCGGCGCGGGCCGTGCTGGTCATGCTGAGCGACCCCCGTTCCCTGGGCGAGGGCGAGTGGGCCGAGGCAGTGCGCCAGTGGCAGGACGCGCGCATCCGCAAGGTGGTGCGGCGGGCCCGCGGTGCGGAGTGGCGACGGGCCGAGGCACTGCCGGGCATCACGGTGAGCGGGAAGTCCGCGGAGGTCCGGGTGTTCCCGCCGGTGCCGCTGGACGGTTGGCCCAAGGACCTGGCGCGGCTCCAGGTCTCGGGTACCGAACTGGAGGACCCGCAGCCTCCGGGAGCGCCCGACCCGGGCGGTCCCGTGTTGTGGATGAGCCCGTCCACGACCATGACCGCGGGCAAGGCGATGGCCCAGGCCGGACACGGGGCGCAACTCGCCTGGTGGGACCAGTCGGATGCGGAACGCTCGGCCTGGCGCGCGGCCGGGTTCCCGCTGTCCGTGCGGACCGCCAAGCCGGAACAGTGGCGGCGTCTGGTGACGAGCGGACTGCCGGTGGTGCGTGACGCGGGCTTCACGGAGATCGCCCCCGGCGACACGGTGGTGGCCGAGGGGCACCGCGGGTTCGGCTCGCTCGACGGGTTCGACGGGTTCGACGACTGAACCTCCGGCCGGGTGGCCCCTACCCGCACCGCCCGGCACCCCCGCTCCAACCCGTGCGCGCTCCGCTCCCGGATCACACCCGAGAAGGACTGCCCGCACACCCGTTTCACACACTGAGTAACGCATCGGTGACGATTCGCCATCCCGCCCGCCCCGGTGTCCCTCCGCAGGGGATCGTCGGCATCCGAAGGGCGCCGGCGGAGCAGGGACCGCGGGCGCGGGGGCGTGCGGTGACCGTGGGGGATTCCGGGTGTTCGACGTACTGATCGCGCTGGTGCTGGGTGCACTGGCACTGGTGTTCCTGGTGCTGTTGTGGCAATTGGGCGCTCTGGGACGGGCGACGTCCGCCGCCCACGCACTGCGCAGACGCCCACTCGGTGGCACGCGCACGGTCCTGGTCACAGGGACGGTACTCGTGGCGGCGACCGCGACCGTCGCGCTCATGGGGATGTCCGGGCCCGGGCGTCCCGGAGGCGCCGACCCGTCCGACCGCGCCGGCCGGAACGCGGAAGGGGCCGGAGTCGGCGTGACGGGCGGCCGCCTTCGAGGCGCACCGGAACCGCGCCCCGCCACGAGCGGCCGGGGCGGCCCGGACGCGGATCGCAACGACCGGGAGGTCACGGCGTCCGACGCCCCGAGCCCGGCACCGAGCGCCACGGGCGGAACGACCCCACCGGACACGGGTTCCGGCGCCACCGGGAGCGACGACCCCGAGGGCACCGGCCCGGGCAGCGGTGACGGCCGACCGCACTCCACGGGCGGCGGAACCGTCCGGCCCGGGAGCGACCGGCCCGGCGGGACGCCCCCGGGCACCGGGTCCGACGCACCCACGAGCGCCCCCGGATCTCCGGGTTCCGGAGCCGGCGGCGGCACCGGAGGCAGGGCCGGAGGAACGACGGGCGGCGCCGCCGGAGGGGGAACGGAAGGTCAGGGCTCCGACCCGACCGAGGCGCCGGGCGGACCCGGTGCCAGCGGTGGCACCGGTGGATCCGGTGCGCCCTCCCCCGGCGCTCCGAGCCCGTCCACCGCACCCGGCGGACCTGGGCGCCCCGGCCCGGGAACCACCCCGGGAGCCGGTCACTGTCTGATCGGAGGGCTCCCGTCCCTCCTCGACCTGGGGGTCTGCCTGTCCGGCTGACCCGACGCGGCACCGACAGGTCACGGGCCGGGCCGGGGCCGGGACCGGGGCCGCTGAACACCGCGGCGGCGGGTTACGTACCTCTCACTACCGCGAAGTGGGTTGAACCCACGAGGAGTCAGCGGTTGATTCTGGTACCCCCGGCGCGCCAGGATGCGCGCGACACCCCCGCCACGGGAGGCCCTCTTGCTGCGGCGCATCAACGGCACGGCGCTGATCATCGGCGCGCTCACCGCCACCCTGGCCGCGCTGGCCTTCCCGGTGTGGTCGTACGCGGACCGGTCCGGCACCGCGCAGGCGAACCTCGCCGCGGGCACGGTGTCCACGCACTGGGGTCCGCTCACGGCGACCGACCGGGACTTCATCGTCCGGGTGCGGTTGGCCGGGCTGTGGGAACTCCCCGCGGGTCAGCAGGCGATGGAGCGCGCACCGACCGAAGCGATCAGGACCGCGGGCGACCACCTCGTCGTCGGACACACCGACCTGGACAAACGGGTCCGGGAGGTCGCCGGGCAACTCGGCGTGGCGCTGCCGAGCCAGCCCAACGCCCAGCAACAGGGGTGGCTGCGCCAGCTCACGGACGCGACGGGCGTGCAGTACCAGAAGGACTTCGCGAACCTGCTGCGCATCGCGCACGGCAAGGTGTTCGCCCTGATCGCCCAGGTCCGCGACACCACCCGCAACACCCTGGTACGGCAACTCGCCACCGATGCGAACCAGACGGTGCTCGACCACATCACGGTGCTGGAGAACACCGGGATGGTCGACTTCGACGCGATCGCCAACGGGGCCGCCACCGGTACCGCGAGCCCCACCGGACCGCCCCCGCCGAGCGGTGTCGCACCGCCCGTGCCGGGCGTCACCGCCGACGCGGACATCTCCACCACCTCACGCCCCTCGGCGACGGTGCCCGGGGTGGTCAACACGGACCGGGCGGAACCTCAGAACTAGCTCTGAACATCCTCCACCGGGATTCGGCCGGGCGCGGCGGGGCCATGAACCCGTCGAACGCGCACGCCGCGTCCGTCCGGGCCGCCGTACGCCACCGACGCACTGCCGCACCGTGCACCGTCCCGACCCCGTCGGGCGGGGCCGCCGGGCGGAAGCACGGGGCGTAGCCGTACGGTCAGCGACGGTACGGCGCTCGGCTCACGGAGGAGGGGGACCATGACCACGACCGCGCTACGCACGGCACCACCGAGGACGCCCCGGCTCGGCACCGGCATCGGCTGGCGTCCAGAGATCGCGGACGCCGTCGAACGGATGCCCGGAATCGACTGGGTCGAGGCCGTGGCCGAGAACCTCTGCCCGGGGCACCTGCCCGAGTCCCTGCTGAGGTTGCGCGAGCGCGGGGTCACGGTCGTCCCGCACGGGGTCTCGCTCGGCCTCGGCGACGCGGACCGGCCGGACGAGGACCGGCTCGCCCAACTCGCCGCCCGCGCCGAAGCCCTCGGGTCTCCGCTGGTCACCGAGCACATCGCCTTCGTACGGGCCGGGGGCGGGCTGACCGCGTCGCCGCTGCTGGAAGCCGGTCACCTGCTGCCGGTCCCCCGCACCCGGGACGCCCTCGACGTGCTGTGCGAGAACGTCCGGATCGCCCAGGACTCCCTCCCCGTTCCGCTCGCCGTGGAGAACATCGCCGCACTGATCTCCTGGCCGTACGAGGAGATGACGGAGGGCCAGTTCCTGTACGACCTGGTGGACCGCACCGGGGTGCGCCTGCTGATCGACGTGGCGAACCTGCACACGAACCACGTCAACCGGGGCGAGGACCCGGCCCGGGCCCTGGACGAACTGCCCGTGGAGGCCATCGCCTACGTCCATGTGGCGGGTGGGGTCGAGCGGGACGGGGTGTGGCACGACAGCCATGCGCACCCGGTGCCCGAGGCGGTCCTGGAGATCCTCACGGACCTCACCTCCCGGGTGGACCCGCCGGGGGTGCTCCTCGAACGGGACGAGGACTTCCCCGAGCCGGACGAGTTGGCGCGGGAGTTGGAGTCGATCAGGGCCGCCGTGTCCCGGGCCCGCCCCAACCCGGCGGCCCCCGCAACCCCCGCGGGCGCCGGGCACCGCCGGAGTGCCGAGGCGGCCACCCCGCCCTCCGACGACGGGCCCGCCGCACGGCAGCGAGTGGCCCTCGCCCAGACGGCACTGCTGTCCGCGCTGGTCGCCGGGACCCCCGTCCCCGAGGGCTTCGACCGGGCGCGGCTCGCCGTGCAGAGCCGGGCGCTGCTGGCCAAGCGGGCGGACGTGGTGGCGAAGGTCGCCCCGGAACTCCCGGTGATCCTGGGGAGTTCCTACCGTGCGGAGTTCCTCGCGTACGCGAACCGCCGGCCGATGACGGCCGGCTACCGGGCCGACGCGCTCGGCTTCGCCGGGCACGTCCTGCGGGCCGGCGGCCCCGGCGACGAGGAGGCCCGCCGGGAGCTGACGCGGTGGTGGGTCGACCGGTCCGGGTCCCGGCCGCCGTCCCGGCACCCGTGGTCGCGGCTGGTGCGCTCGGTCCGGGTCGCCCGTGCACTGCGTTCCCCGGGGTGACGGTCCGGGCCGCCCCGGCGGTACGGGCCCCGGGCGCTAGGGCCCCGGTGGTACGGGCCCGGTACGTCTTCCGTCGGCGGGGGCCGGGCGGACCCGCGTAGCCGATCCGCTCCCCCGGGCCAGTGCGTCGACCGGCACGGACGGCGCATATGGCCACGCCAGGCCACGGGAGCATCACGACGCGGCAACACCTGGTCCACATCGCGGATGGACGATGGCGGGCACCCCGGCGGTTCGCATAGAAATCCGCCATGTTCTGGCTCATCCTCCTGCTGGCCTGTGCGGTGGCCGGCACCTCGTGCACCCTGCTCTGTCGCGCGGTCGTCCGCGCGGCGGTCGCGGAGGGCACGCCCTTCCCTCGCGGGCACCGACTGACCGTCTACGAAGCTGCGTTCCTGTCCGGCGGTCCCCACCGCGTCGCCGAGGTGGCGATGGTGTCGATGGCCCGTCAACACCGGCTGGTCCTCGCGCACACCGGCTGGGCGACCGTGGTCGACCCGCGCGGCCGGGACGCCCTGGAACGGACGGTGCTCGGCGCGATCGGCTCCACCGGGCAGGCGCGGATCGCCCGGGTGCGGGCCGCGGTCGCCGGTGACGAGGCGGTGCGCGCCCTCGGTGACCGGCTGACGACTGCGGGCCTCGCGGTGCCCGAGCACACCCGCGGCACCGTCACGAACGCCGTCCAGTTGGTCCGGGTGTCCTCGCTGGTGGTCCTGGGGCTCGGTGCGTCGGCGTGGGTCACGGCCCCGCCGGCACCGGGCGGTGCCGCGACGACGCACGCCGCCTGGTTCGCCCTGCCCCTGTTGCTGACGGCGAGTTGCCTGCTGATCGCGCGCGTCGAGGCGCAGCCGTACACGCGCTGGGCGTCGGCGTCGGGGCGCGCCCTGTTGTGCGGCCTCTCGGCCCGGCCCGGCGGCGACGACCGCACGTATCTGACCGCGGTGGCGGTGGGCGGGGTGCCCGCGGCCGACGATCCGGGCCTGGTGGCGGCGTTCGCCCACCGGGACCACCACGGCGGGACGGACCGGGTGCTCCGTCCCGGGCCGACCGACCGGGGGTCCGCGCGGCGCGAGCGCTGACGGGACCGGGAACGGGCGACCCGGGTCCCGGGCGGAAGCGTCCCCGGTTCCGTGTGCGCATCGGGGCCATTGCGCCGACATCCGTCCGCGGGTGCTTTACATCGCCCCGACGCACCCCAATCATCCCTTTTGTCAGATGATCCGTACGGGCTTCCGTCTCCCCACCGGGCGACCGGCGGCTCCGTGCGCGGGAACGGCGGAGCGAAGAGCAGGAGCACCATGAGAGCAGCCGTGCGCTGGAGCACCGCCGGGTCCCTGGTCCTGTCCGCGCTGTGGGCGACCCCCACCGGCGCGGCGGGCCTGTCGACCACGGTGGCGCCCGCCGCCCTCCGCCCCGCCGACCTCCGCCCCGTCGCCCCCCTCTCCGCTCCCCCGGCCACCGGCTCGACGAACACCCGGGAGGCGGCCGGAGTGCGCAGCGCCGTCGCCCGGGCCGCCGTACGGGGCATCGGCTTCGGCCCCTGCGCCGAGGAGGAGGGCCTCCCGGCACCGGTGGAGTGCGGCACGGTCGAGGTGCCCCTCGACTACGCCCACCCAGACGACCGTCGGATCGCGCTCACGGTGAGCCGGGTGCGCGCCACGGGCACGGACCCGGACGGCCGACCGGCCCCGCGACAGGGCGCCCTGGTGTTCAACCCGGGCGGACCGGGCGGCAACGGCACGTACTTCCCGTTGATCGGCGGCGTCCCCGCCTGGCAGCGCATCGCCGCCGCGTACGACCTGGTGGGCTACGCCCCGCGCGGGGTGGGCCGTTCGGCGCCGCTGTCCTGCCAGGCGCCCGGGGACTTCGTGAAGGCCCCCACCCAGGCCCCCGTCCACCCGTCCGCGTCCTACAAGAAGGAACGCGTCGCCGAGGCCACCTCGTACGCGCGGGGCTGCGCCCGCCGGGCCGGAGACGCCTTGCAGCACTACACGACCCTGAACAACGCACGGGACCTCGACGTGCTGCGGGCCGCGCTCGACGAACGGCAGTTGACGTTCATGGGGGCGTCCTACGGGACGTACCTCGGCGCGGTGTACGCGACGCTGTTCCCCGCGCACGTGCGGCGGATGGTCTTCGACTCGGTGGTCGACCCCCGGCCGGAACGGATCTGGTACCGCAACGACCTCGACCGGGCGACGGCCTTCGAGCAGCGCTGGGCGGACTTCCGTGCCTGGGTCGCCCGGCACGACGACGTCTACGGGCTGGGGCGCACCGCCGCCGCCGTGCAGCGTGCGTACGAGGAGGTGCGGGCGGCGGTCGCCGCGGAACCGGCGGGCGGCACGGTGGGGCCGGGCCAGTTGCACGCGGCCTATCTGCGGACCGCCCACTACGACGACTACTGGCCGATGCGGGCCGCCGCCCTGTCCGCCTTCCAGGACGGCGACCCGGAACTGCTCGTCGCCCAGGCGGCGCCGGTTCCGGAGGCCGCCGCCGAAACGGAGAACGCCCACGCCGTGTACACGGCCGTGCGGTGCAACGACGCGCCCTGGCCCACGGACTTCGCCGACTGGGACGCCGAGCACACCGCGCTGTCCGCCACCGCTCCCTTCGCCGCCTGGGACAACGCCTGGACCCATCTGCCGTGCGCGTACTGGCGCGCGCCCCGGCAACGGCCGCTCGACGTACGGGCGGACGCGCCGGGTCTGCCGCCGACGCTGATCCTGGCCGCCGAGCGGGACGCCGTGACCCCGTACCGGGGGGCGCAGGAGCTGCGGGAGCGGCTGGGCGGTGCGCGGCTGGTGACCGAGCGGGGCGCCGGGCAGCACGGGGTCGGCGGCGGGCCGAACGCCTGCGTCAACGCCCACCTCGACGCGTACCTGCTGACGGGAGGGCTGCCCGAGGCGGACACGGAGTGCGCGGCGCACCCCCAGCCGCGTCCGCTGGCCACCCGGGGAACGGAACGCGGGCCCGACCCGGCGTACCGGGTGGGCCCGCGTTGAGGATCGGCGGTCAGGCGAGCGAGGCGACCAGTTCGGTCATGCTGCGACGGCGTCCGGTGTAGAAGGGGACCTCCTCACGGACGTGCATCCGCGCCTCGGAGGCCCGCAGATGACGCATCAGGTCCACGATCCGGTGGAGCTCGTCGGCCTCGAAGGCAAGGATCCACTCGTAGTCGCCGAGGGAGAACGAGGCGACGGTGTTGGCCCGGACGTCGGGGTAGCCGCGCGCCATCTTGCCGTGGTCGGCGAGCATCTTGCGGCGCTCCTCGTCCGGCAGCAGGTACCACTCGTAGGAGCGGACGAACGGGTAGACGCTGACGTAGTCGCGCGGGGTCTCGTCGGCGAGGAACGCGGGGATGTGGGAACGGTTGAACTCGGCGGGCCGGTGCAGCGCCATGTTCGACCAGGTCGGGACGAGGGCGCGGCCGAGCTTGGTGCGGCGGAAGAGGTTGTAGGCCTCCTGGAGCGCGTCGGCGGTCTCGGCGTGCCACCAGATCAACAGGTCGGCGTCGGCGCGCAGGCCCGACAGGTCGTAGGTGCCCCGGACCTTGACGTCCTTGGCGGCGAGCTGTTCGAACAGCTCGTCGACCTCGTCGGCGTACCCGGAGCGGTCCTCCGGGAGTACGTCACGAAGGGTGAAGACGGACCACAGCGTGTAGCGGATGACCTCGTTGAGGTCCTTGGCCAGCTTGCCGCGGTGGGGAATCCTTGCGGGGGCGTCGTCGCTCATGTTCCTCATTCTCCTGCGCCGCCGTGGCGGCTTTGCACCGGGTTGCTCATCAGATGGTCCGTACGGTCCGGATCGCCCAGGACCAGGTCGGCCGCGGCCTGCCCGCCGCCCACGCAGGCGGGCACGCCGACCCCGTCGTAGGCGGCTCCGCAGACCGCGAGACCGGGGAGTTCCGCCAGGTGGTCGCGGATGCGTGCCACCCGGGCGTGGTGGCCGACCGGGTACTGCGGCAGCCCGTCGTCCCAGCGGGTGACCCGGCTGGCGACCGGTCGCGCGGTCAGTCCCGCGGCGGCACCGAGGTCACGGCGCGAGACGGCGACGAGGTCGGCGTCGTCGCGCTCCAGGTCGGCCTCGTCGCCGTAGCGGCCCACGGAGGTCCGGACGACGAGCAGCTCGGGGTCCTCGGCGCCGATCCAGCCCCACTTCTGGGAGGCGAACGTCGACGCCTTGATGGTGTGCCCGTCGACCGGCGGCACGAGGAAGCCGCTGCCCGGGGGCAGGGTCACCTCGGCGCGCCGGTAGGCCAGGGTGATCAGCGCCATGGAGGCGTACTCGACGGTCTTCAGCTCGGTCGCCGCGCCCGGCGCCTCGGCGGCGAGCAGCCGGGCGGCGGTCGGGGCCGGGACGGCGAGGACCACGCCGTCGACGTCCAGGCTCAGGTCCACGGCGGTGACCCGCCAGCGGCCGTCCGGGGTGCGGCGCAGTCCGGTGGCGGGGGTCGCGAGGCGGATCTCCCCGCCGCGGGCGCGCACGGCGTCGGCCACGGCCAGCGGGAGGGTGCCGACGCCGCCCTCGATGCCCAGGAACACGGGGCCGGGGGTGGGGTTCGTGGCGGCCCGGCGCTGGATCTCGCGCACCGCCGCCGTGAGGGAGGGGTGGGTGCGGGCCGCCTCGAAGAGCTGGGGGACCGCCGAGCGCAGCGAGATGCGGTAGGCGTCGCCCGCGTAGACGCCGCCGAGCAGGGGTTCCACCAGCCGGTCGACGACCTCGCGGCCGAGCCGGGCGGCGACGTAGGTGCCGACCGCCACGTCGTCGCCGAGGTCGGCCGGGTCCACCGGCGGGAGTTCGCCTTCCGCGGCCGCCCGGCGCAGGCCCTCGGGGGACAGCACGTCGGCGAGGGCGTCGGCGCTCGCGGGCACGCCCATGACGTGCCCCTTCGGCAGGGGTCGCAGGGCGCCCCGGGTCCACAGGGACGCCGTGGTGGTGGCCGGGGCGCAGAGGCGGTCGCCGAGGCCCACCTCCCGGGCCAGTGCCACCGCCTCGGGCCGACGCGCGAGCAGGGATTCGGCGCCGAGGTCGACGCGGGCGCCCGCGATCTCACCGGGCAGCAGCTTCCCGCCGGGGCGGTCGGACGCCTCCAGCACCGTGACGCGGGCACCGGTCGCCAGCAGGCGGTGGGCCGCGGCCAGTCCGGAGATGCCGGCGCCGATGACGACGAAGCTACGGGGCGGTGCCGGGGCGGTGTGCTCTGCGCGCATGCCCCAACTCTGTCAGAGGTGGGGGCCGGTTCGCAGGGCCGTTGGTCCCGGTGCGGGGTCCGGATTCCCCGACCGACCGGCGAGTCCGAACCGTGATGCGTTCGCGATGCGTTGGCGACGTCGCGGCGGGGTGCGGTGACGTCGAAGGAGTGTCGGACTGCGCACCACTTCCCAGGGGGAGTCGAAGATGAGCGTTCTGCAAGAGCCCGGGCCCGTGCGGGGCCACCGTCCGGTACGGCGGCGGGCCCGGTGGGTCGCCGGTGTCCTGCTCGCCGGGTCGCTGACGCTCGCCGGTTGCGCCGGATCGGGCGGCGACCAGGGCGAGTCGGCGAACAAGGGCGCCAAGGGAGCGGACGCCCAGGGCTACGCCCCGCCCGGGGACGACGAGGGCGCCCTGCGCGCGGAGGGCGCCGCGGGCCCCGAGGACAAGGCCGGCGCACGGGCGTCCGGGGGGAAGGCCGACTCGGGGAAGGCGGAGTCGGACGGCGACCTGCGAACGGAGCAACTCGCCCAGCGGAAGATCATTCGCACCGCGGAGCTGCTGGTGCGGGTCGAGGACGTGCCCCGGGCCCTGGCCACCGCACGGTCGGCCGCCGAGTCGGTCGGCGGGATGGTCGGCGAGGAGTCGACGGACCGCGACGACGACGGACGCGAGCAGTCCGAGGTCGTCCTGCGCGTTCCGCAGGCGAAGTACGACGACGTCCTGGAGAAGTTGGGCGACACCGGGACGGTGCTCCGCCGGAACACCGGGGCCGAGGACGTCACCGAACAGGTGGTCGACGTCGAGACCCGCCTCAAGAACCAACGGGCGAGCGTGGCCCGCATCCGGGAGCTGATGGACGAGGCGACGAAGATCAGCGACGTGGTGGCGCTGGAGGGCGAGCTGAGCAGCCGTCAGGCGGACCTGGAGTCGCTGCTCGCCCAGCAGACGTCGCTGAAGGACCGCACGACGCTGGCCACCATCACGCTGTCGCTCACCGAGCGCCCCGACGCGGGCCGGGACGAGGAGTCCGGCTTCCTGGACTCGGTCGGCGACGGCTGGGACGCGTTCGTCGCGACGCTGCGCTGGCTGTCGATCGTCCTCGGCGCCGCACTGCCGTTCCTGGCCCTGGCCGGGGCCCTGTACGCGGTGTGGCGCTGGCTGCTGGGCCCGTGGGTGCGCCGCCGTCGCCCGGTGCCCCCGGCCGGGCACGCTGCGCCGGGCCGGGTGAGCGCCACCGGCGTCGTGGGTCCCGAGGCGCCGGCCGCCGCGCCCCCGACGCCGCGGGCGCCCGACGCGGGCTGAGCCACCCGGTGCACGTAGCCTGCTCACATGCACGATTCCAGGGAGCGGCTGGTCATCATCGGCGGTGACGCGGCGGGCATGTCCGCCGCGTCACAGGCGCGCAGGCTCAGGGGCCCGGCGGAGCTGGACGTGGTGGCGTTCGAGCGGGGGCACTTCACCTCGTACTCGGCGTGCGGCATCCCGTACTGGGTCGGCGGCCAGGTGGCCGAGCGGGACGAGCTGATCGCACGGACGCCCGAGGAGCACCGGGAGCGCGCGATCGACCTGCGGACCCGTACCGAGGTGGTGGAGATCGATGCGGAGCGGCGCCGGGTCCGCAGTCGGGACCTCGACTCCGGCTCCGAGGAGTGGACGGACTACGACAAGTTGGTCATCGCGACCGGTGCCCGACCGGTGCGCCCCCCGCTGCCGGGCATCGACGCGCCCGGGGTGCACGGGGTGCAGACCCTGGACGACGGACAGGCGCTGCTCGACACCCTGGACGCCACCGCGGGCCGCCGCGCGGTCGTCGTCGGAGCCGGGTACATCGGCGTCGAGATGGCCGAGGCGATGATCAACCGGGGGTACGAGGTCACGGTCGTCAACCGCGGCCGGGAACCGATGTCCACGCTCGACCCGGACATGGGCCGGCAGGTGCACGACGCCATGAGCTGGCTCGGCATCACCATGGTCAACGACACCGAGGTCACCGGGGTCCGTACGGGGGAGGACGGGCGGGTCCGGGCCGTGACCACCGCCGACGACGCGTACCCGGCTGACGTGGTGATCCTCGGGCTCGGCGTCCGCCCCGAGACTTCGCTCGCCCGCGCGGCGGGCCTCCCGCTCGGCGACCACGGCGGACTGTTGACGGACCGGGCGATGCGGGTGCGCGGCCAGGACGCGATCTGGGCCGGCGGCGACTGCGTGGAGGTCCTGGACCTGGTGTCGGGGCAGGACCGGTACGTTCCGCTGGGCACCCACGCCAACAAGCACGGCCAGATCATCGGCACCAACGTCGGCGGCGGGTACGCGACCTTCCCCGGGGTGGTCGGCACGGCGGTGTCCAAGGTGTGCGACCTGGAGATCGCCCGGACGGGGCTGCGGGAGAAGGACGCCCGCGCGGTGGGGCTGCGCTACGTGACCGCCACCATCGAGTCGACGAGCCGGGCGGGGTACTACCCGGGCGCGCAGCTGATGACGGTGAAGCTGCTGGCCGAGCACCGCACCGGACGGCTGCTCGGGGCGCAGATCGTGGGGCGGGAGGGCGCGGCGAAGCGGGTGGACGTCGCGGCGGTGGCGCTGACCGCCCAGATGACCGTGGAGCAGATGACGCACCTGGACCTCGGGTACGCGCCGCCGTTCTCCCCGGTGTGGGACCCGGTCCTGGTCGCCGCGCGCAAGGCCGTGCGCGCGGTCCGGGAGGCGGGCTGGTAACCGGGCGGTCGGACCCGCGCCCCGCTTCCCGTCCGCCCTCCAAGGGAAGAACGGCCGGAATCCGACGCTTGGCGGCGGCTCCCCGCGGAGAGGGGAGCCGCCGCGGCGATCAGCGTGCCGTGCGGGTGTGCACGTCCTCCACGAGCCGGGTGAGGGCGTCCGGGTCGGTGTCGGGCAGGACCCCGTGCCCCAGGTTGAAGATGTGGCCCTCCAGACCGCGGGCCGCCTCCAGCACCTCGCCGGTCTTGGCGACCACGGCCTCGGTGCCCGCGAAGAGCACGGCCGGGTCGAGGTTGCCCTGGAGCGCCTTGCCGGGACCCACCCGACGGGCGGCCTCGTCCAGCGGCACCCGCCAGTCCACGCCCACCACGTCGGCCCCCGCCTCGCCGAGCGCGCCGAGCAGCTCGCCGGTGCCGACGCCGAAGTGGATGCGCGGGACGTCGTAGCCGGCGACGGACTCGAAGACCTTGCGGGACGCCGGGAGCACGGACCGCCGGTAGTCCACCGGGGCGAGGGCGCCGACCCAGGAGTCGAAGAGCTGGACGGCGCTGACGCCCGCCTCGATCTGGACCTTGAGGAAGGCCGAGGTGATGCCGGCGAGCCGGTCCAGGAGGTCGGCCCACAGCTGCGGGTCGCCGTACATCAGCGCCTTGGTGTGCTCGTGGTTGCGGGACGGGCCGCCCTCCACGAGGTAGCTCGCCAGGGTGAAGGGCGCGCCCGCGAACCCGATCAGCGGCGTGGCACCCAGCTCGGCGGTGAGCTGCCCGATGGCCTCGGTGACGTACGGGACGTCCTCGGGGGTGAGGTCGCGCAGTCGGTCGAGGTCGGCCCGGGAGCGGATCGGCTGCTCGATGACCGGGCCGATGCCGGGCTTGATGTCGAGACCGACGCCGATGGCCTTCAGGGGGACGACGATGTCGCTGAAGAAGATCGCCGCGTCGACGTGGTGCCTGCGGACCGGCTGGAGGGTGATCTCGGTGACCAGGTCGGGCCGCATGCACGAGTCGAGCATGGCGATGCCCTCGCGGACCTTGCGGTACTCCGGGAGGGAACGGCCCGCCTGGCGCATGAACCAGACCGGGGTGTGCGGCACGGGTTCGCGGCGGCAGGCCTTCAGGAACGCGGATTCCCGGACGCCCTCTCGTGTCGCGGTCGACCGGTCCGTGGGGTTCTCGTTGGCACTCACGTCGGAAAGTCTCCCATGCGGGTGGGGGCGCGATCCGGACAGCCCTCGCCCGCAGGGGTGTCCCTCCCTGCACCGGCGCCGGCTTCCCCTTACTCTTCCCGGCATGGCTGCGGCTCAGGAACGACTGTCGGACGACGCTGGTGGGACGGACAACGGCGAGGGGGTGCCGGGCGGGAACCCGGCGGACGCCGGGCCGCCGGCCTTCCGTGCGGCGGTCGACGCGGTGCGCACGGCACGGCTGCGGCCCGGTGTCGAGATCGAGCCGGTCCGACCGCCCCGACGGCTCGCCCCGCACGCGTACGCGTGGGAGGCCGCGGTGGTCGACGGGGACGAGGACCTGGCGGACGGGCGGCTGGTGCTGCTGCACGATCCGGCGGGCCACGACGGCTGGCGGGGCACGTTCCGACTGGTGACGCTGGTGCGGGCGGAGTTGGAGCCCGAGATGGCCGCGGACCCGCTGCTGCCGGAGGTGTGCTGGTCCTGGTTGACGGGCGCGCTGGAGGGGCGGGGCCTCACGTACGGGGAGCCCAGCGGCACGGTGACCCGGGCGGGTTCCCACTACTTCGGCGGGCTGGCCCGTCGCCCGGCCACGTCCCAGATCGAGATCCGGGCGTCCTGGACGCCGCAGGAGGGCGACCGGGGCGTGCCGGACACGGCCGCGCACCTGACGGCCTGGTGCGATCTGTTGGGCCAGGTCGCGGGGCTCCCCCCGTCGCCGTCGGCCGATGCGTCCGTGGTCACCCTGCCGCAGCGCCGCGGTCCGCAGACCTCCTGAGACGCCCGCCCCCTCCCCCGCCGCACCCGCCCTTCCCACCCCGTCCGCCCGTCCCGTGACGCACCGCCCTTCGGCGCGCCCCGGGGACGCCGCCCCACGGGACGGGCGACACCGCCCCCAGCGCCCCACGGCCGCTACGGCCCCACAGCTCGCTCCGGCTCCCCGGCCCGACCCGCTGGACCCACGGCCCGACTTCCCCCACACCACGGTCCGGCCCTCCGACGACCCCGGCGCCGCTCCGGGACATACGGGGCTACGTGCAACGATCGCTCAATCGTCCGAATTGCACGAATTGTTCTCACGAATTCGTGATCTTTCTCTAAAGGCGACCGGGTTTGATGCCGAAGAGGTCTGTGACCTTGAAAGCGACGGTTCATCCCGGCTTCATCCCCAGAGCCGGCCCCCCGTCCCGCCACCCCAGGAGGGCCCTGTGTCCGTTCTCCTTGAGCAGCCCGCAAGCCTGGTCGCCTATCGCCCCAACAAGCCGACCGCCATGGTGGTCGTGGCGGACCCTCGGGTCCGCTCCACCGTCACCCGCCACCTGTGGGCGCTCGGGGTGCGCGATGTCATCGAGGCGTCGTCCATCGCAGAAGCCCGCCCCCGCGTCGGCAACCCCCGTGACATTTGCGTCGCCGACGTCCACCTTCCCGACGGCAGCGGCCTCACCCTGTTGTCCGAAACCCGTGCCGCGGGCTGGCCCAACGGCCTCGCCCTCTCCGCCGCCGATGACATCGGCGCCGTTCGCAACGCCCTCGCGGGCGGAGTGAAGGGTTATGTCGTTACCGGTACGCGTACCAATCTCGGCCTTCCGACCCGGCCCGGCGCCGCCCCCATCGGCGCCGCCGCGGCCCGTATGCACCGCCGCCCTCCGGGCTCTCCGAGCCACCCGGGCGGCTATCGCGAGCTGTCCGGCCGTGAGGTCGAAGTCCTGAGGCTGGTCGCCGAAGGCCAGTCCAACAAGGCCATCGGGGTCTCCATGGGACTGTCGGCCCTGACCGTCAAGAGCCACCTCGCCCGGATCGCCCGCAAGCTGGGCACCGGTGACCGCGCCGGCATGGTGGCCGTCGCCCTACGCACCGGAATCATCCACTGACCGATACCGATCGCTCGCGCGTCCGCCGACGGAACGTTCCGTCGGCGGACGCGGTGTTTTCGCAAGTACCCTTGACAGGTGACAGACGCCCAAGAGACCGCAGCAGACACATCACTGCGAACCACCGGGGGCGCCCCTCCGGACGACGGCGTCACCGGCGTCACCGCGGACCGTGACCCCATCGCGCTGCTGGAGCCGCGCGAGGGCATCCCGCCGGTCGTCGCCGACGCGGGCGCCCTGACCGACGTGATCGCCGCGTTCGCCCGGGGCACCGGCCCGGTGGCGGTGGACGCCGAGCGCGCCTCCGGCTACCGCTACGGACAGCGCGCGTACCTCGTCCAGCTGCGCCGCCAGGGCGCCGGGACGGCACTGATCGACCCCGTCGCCTGCCCCGACCTCACCGCGCTCGGGGAGGCCCTCGACGGAACCGAGTGGGTGTTGCACGCCGCGACCCAGGACCTGCCCTGTCTGCGGGAAATAGGCATGCAGCCGAGCGAGCTCTTCGACACCGAATTGGCCGGACGGCTCGCCGGCTTCCCCCGCGTCGGCCTCGGGGCGATGGTCGAGAACGTGCTCGGATACGTCCTGGAGAAGGGGCATTCGGCCGTCGACTGGTCGACCCGGCCGCTCCCCGAGCCCTGGCTGCGGTACGCCGCGCTCGACGTGGAGCTACTCGTCGACCTCCGGGACGCGCTGGAGGAGGAACTCGACCGCCAGGGCAAGCTCGACTGGGCCCGGCAGGAGTTCGCGGCCATCGCCTCGGCACCGCCCGCGCCCCCGCGCAAGGACCCCTGGCGCCGCACCTCCGGCATGCACAAGGTCAAGCGGCGGCGACAGATGGCCGTGGTGCGGGAGCTGTGGGAGGCACGGGACCGGATCGCCCGCCGCAGGGACATCTCGCCCGGGAAGGTGCTCGGGGACGCCGCCATCGTCGAGGCGGCGCTGACGCTGCCCGCGAACGCACGGGCGCTCGCCGCACTGCCCGGCTTCGGGGGCCGGTCCGGCCGACGGCAACTGGTGGACCAGTGGCAGGAGGCGATCGACCGGGCCCGGGCCCTGCCCGAGGGGGAACTGCCCCAGCCCGGACAGACCGTGAGCGGTCCGCCGCCGCCCCGGGCCTGGGCCGACAAGGACCCCGTGGCCGCCGCGCGGCTCGCCGCGGCACGGGCCGCGGTGTCCGCCCTGGCGGAGCAGCTGTCCATGCCGCAGGAGAACCTGATCGCCCCCGACACCGTGCGGCGGGTGTGCTGGGAGCCGCCGGCCGTGGTGACCGCCGAGTCGGTGGACGCGGCGCTGGCCGCCCTGGGGGCCCGCCCCTGGCAGATCGAACAGGTCGGCCCCCTGCTGGTGGACGCGCTGCGCACCCCCGCCGACGCCTGACCGGAGACGGCCTGCGGCCCGCCGGGAGTCATCCCTGACTCCCGGCGGGCCGTACGCGTTCCGCCCGCTGACACGCGCAGCCGGGGGCGGGGGCTGGGCAGTCTGGTTACTCGCAAGTAGCATGGCGGTACCGCGGTGCGCCGGTGCCTTCGGCGGGGCGGGCCGCGTCGTGCCAGTTCGCGTCTGGAGGAGAGCCATCGTGCCTCGTACCGTCAGGGACGTCGTCTTCGTCGACGGCGTCCGTACCCCGTTCGGCAAGGCGGGCCCGAAGGGCATCTACCACGAGACCCGGGCCGATGACCTCGTGGTGAAGTCGATCCGGGAGCTGTTGCGCCGCAACCCGGGGCTCGACCCGGCGGAGATCGACGAGGTGGCGATCGCGGCCACCACGCAGATCGGCGACCAGGGCCTGACCCTCGGGCGCACCGCGGGCATCCTCGCCGGGCTGCCCCGCTCCGTGCCCGGCTACTCGATCGACCGGATGTGCGCGGGCGCGCTGACGGCCGTGACGACGACCGCCGGGTCCATCGCCTTCGGTGCCTACGACGTCGTGGTGGCCGGCGGCGTCGAACACATGGGCCGTCACCCGATGGGCGAGGGCGTCGACCCCAACCCCCGGTTCGTCAGCGAGAAGCTGGTGGGCGAGTCCGCGCTGTTCATGGGGATGACCGCGGAGAACCTGCACGACCGGTTCCCGCACCTCACCAAGGAGCGCGCCGACGCCTACGCGGTGCGGTCCCAGGAGAAGGCCGCCAAGGCGTACGCCAACGGCAAGATCCAGCAGGACCTGGTACCGATCTCGGTCCGGCGGACCACCCCCGAGGCCGGCGAGACCGGCTGGGGACTCGCCACCGAGGACGAGCCGATGCGCCCGGGGACGACCCTGGAGACGCTGGCCGGTCTGAAGACGCCGTTCCGCCCGCACGGCCGGGTCACCGCCGGAAACGCGGCGGGCCTGAACGACGGGGCCACCGCCTCGCTGATCGCCGCCGAGGACTTCGCCCGGGAGCACGAGCTGCCGGTGCGCATGCGGCTGGTCTCGTACGCCTTCGCCGGTGTCGAGCCCGAGGTCATGGGCTACGGGCCGGTCCCCGCGACCCGCAAGGCGCTCGCCAAGGCCGGTCTGTCGATCTCCGACATCGGGCTGTTCGAGATCAACGAGGCGTTCGCCGTGCAGGTGCTCGCCTTCCTCGACCACTACGGGATCGCCGATGACGACCCCCGCGTCAACCAGTACGGCGGCGCCATCGCCTTCGGTCACCCGCTGGCCTCCTCCGGCGTCCGGCTGATGACCCAGCTGGCCCGTCAGTTCGAGGAGCGGCCCGAGGTGCGCTACGGCATCACCACCATGTGCGTCGGCTTCGGCATGGGCGCGACGGTCATCTGGGAGAACCCCCACTTCGACGGAGGCGCCAAGTGAGCACGAGCACCGCTGAGCAGCTGAAGGGCGCCGCCGAGGCGTTCCCCGACGAGGTCGTCACCCAGGCGCACGTACGCCATCTGGACCTGCCGAAGGGGGCCGGGCGGTTCGCGCTCATCACCCTCGACAACGGGCACGACCACACCAAGCCGACCACCTTCGGGCCGCGTTCCCTGGCCAACCTGGACGCCGCGCTCGACCAGGTGGAGCAGGAGGCCACCGCCGGGGCGATCGTGGGTGCGGGCATCACCGGCAAACCCTTCGTCTTCGCCGTCGGCGCCGACCTCAAGGGCGTCGAGGTGCTGACCCGGCACGAGGACGCACTCGCCATCGGCAAGTGCGGCCACGACGTCTTCAAGCGGCTCGCCGGCCTGGCCGTGCCGACGTTCGCCTACTACAACGGCGCGGCGATGGGCGGCGGCGTCGAGGTCGGGCTGCACTGCACCTACCGGACCGTGTCGAAGGCCGTGCCGGCGTTCTCGCTGCCCGAGGTCTTCCTCGGGCTGGTCCCCGGCTGGGGCGGCTGTGCGCTGCTCCCGCAGCTGATCGGCGCGGACCGGGCGGTCTCGGTGATCATCGAGAACGCGCTCAACCAGAACCGGCAGCTGAAGGGCGCCCAGGTCTTCGAGCTGGGGATCGCCGATGCGCTCTTCGAGGGCGCGGACTTCCTGGAGCGGTCCCTGGTGTGGACCGCCGGGGTGCTGACCGGTGAGGTCACCGTCGAGCGGCCCGAGCCGGACCGGGGCGAGGCGTGGGACCTGGCCGTCGCCCGCGGCCGGGCCCTCGCCGACGCCAAGGTGCACGGGGCGGCCCCGGCCGCGTACCGCGCGTTGGACATCATCGCCGCGGCCAAGGACGGCGACCTCCAGGCCGCGTTCGACACCGAGGACCGGGTGCTCGCCGACCTGATCATGGGTGGGGAGCTGCGTTCCGGCCTCTACGCGTTCCACCTGGTGCAAAAGCGCGGGAAGCGGCCGGTGGGCGCCCCGGACCGGAGTCTCGCCCGACCGGTCACCAAGGTCGGCGTGGTGGGCGCGGGGCTGATGGCCTCGCAGCTCGCGCTGCTGTTCGTGCGCCGCCTCGAAGTGCCGGTGGTGCTCACGGACATCGACCAGGAGCGCATCGACCGGGGCGTGGGCTACGTCCATGCCGAGATCGACAAGCTGCTGCTCAAGGGCCGGGTGAACCAGGACACGGCGAACCGGCTGAAGGCGCTGGTCAGCGGGGTGCTGGACAAGGCGGAGGGGTTCTCCGACGCGGACTTCGTCATCGAGGCCGTGTTCGAGGAGATCGGTGTCAAGCAGCGGGTGTTCGCCGAGGTGGAGGCGGTGGTCCCGGCGCACGCGATCCTGGCGACGAACACCTCCTCGCTGTCGGTCAGCGAGATGGCCTCCGAGCTGAAGCACCCGGAGCGGGTCGTCGGCTTCCACTTCTTCAACCCGGTGGCGGTGCTGCCGTTGTTGGAGATCGTCCGGGGCGAGCGGACCGACGACGCCGCGTTGGCGACGGCGTTCGCGGTGGCCAAGCAGTTGAAGAAGACCGCGGTGCTGGTGAAGGACGCCCCGGCGTTCGTGGTGAACCGCATCCTGACCCGTTTCATGGGCGAGGTGCAGAACGTCATCGACGAGGGCACGCCCGTCGAGGTGGCGGAGCGGGGCGTGGAGCCGCTGGGCCTGCCGATGTCGCCGCTGGTGCTGCTGGAGCTGGTGGGGCCCGCGATCGGGCTGCACGTATCCGAGACGCTGCACGAGGCGTTCCCCGACCGCTTCCGGGTGTCCCCCAACCTGGCGGCCGTGGTGCGGGCGGGCAAGCGCGGTTTCTACGTCCACGACTCCGGCCGGCCGGAGTTGGACCCCGAGGTCGCGGCGCTCCTGGTACAGGGCGACCGCGTGCTCGACGAGGAGCAGGTGCGGGCCCGGGTCCTCGACGCGGTGGCCCAGGAGATCGGGCTGATGCTGGACGAGGGCGTCGTCGCCGGGGCCCAGGACATCGACCTGTGCCTGATCACGGGGGCGGGCTGGCCCTTCCACCTGGGCGGCATCACCCCGTACCTGGACCGTGAGGGCGTCAGCGAGCGGGTGAACGGGAAGCGGTTCCTGGCGCCCGGTGTGGCGAGCGTTCCCGCCTAGGACGCGCTCCGGGGCGGGTAGGGGGCGTGCGGCCCCTACCCGCCCCGTACGCGTGCTCAGGGGTAGACGGTCCGGGGGCCGACCGCGCGGGCGCCCTCGGCGGTGACCCGGGCGCGCAGTTCCCGGTCGGCGGTGACCACCACGCACTCCTCGGCCGCCCCGGCCGCGAGTTCCACGATGAGGTCGTCCCCGCTGCCCGCCGCCTCCTCGATCCGGACCCCGGGCACCGGGTCGACGCCCCGGGCCGCGCCTTCGACCACCAGCACGACGTCGAGGGGCCCGACGAGGTCCGCGACGCCCTCGGCGGCCCGGGCCGCCAGCCGGTCGCGCAGCCGCTCGGCGGCGCCGCGGCGGTCCTTCCACCAGCCGTCGGGGACCGAGCCCACGACATTGGCCCCGTCGACGATCAGCAGGGTCGTCATGCCCGGGCCCCCTCCCCCGCCGTTGCGGCTCCACCGTTGTCGTGCCCATCATCGCCCGGCCGGCTCACGGGTACGGGACCTGGGTGTCGTCGTCCGCGGTGGGCGGGGTGGGGCGGCGCGGGAGGCCCTTGCCCAAGCGGCTGTGCGACTGGCCGTAGAGGAAGTAGACGACCACGCCGAGCACCATCCACAGACCGAAGCGCAGCCAGGTCTCGGCGGGCAGGTTCAGCATCAGCCACAGGGACGCCAGGATCGACAGGACGGGCAGGTAGGGCACCAGCGGGGTGCGGAAGGCGCGGTGCAGGTCGGGACGCTGACGGCGGAGCAGGATGACCCCCGCGGCGACCACCACGAAGGCGAACAGGGTGCCGATGTTGACCAGCTCGGCGAGTTCGCTGATGGAGGTGAAACCGGCGACGATCGCCACGACGCCGCCGAGCAGGATCGTGGAGCGGTAGGGCGTGCCGAAGCGGGGGTGCACCTTCGAGAAGGTGCGGGGGATCAGTCCGTCCCGGCTCATCGCGAAGAAGACGCGGGTCTGGCCCAGCAGGAGGATCATGCAGACCGAGGTGAGGCCGATGGCCGCCCCGAAGCTGATCACGCCCGCCCAGAAGGGGTGGCCCACCGCCTTGAACGCGTCCGCGAGGGGCGCGTCGACGGTGAGGTTCGTGTACTTCTCCATGCCGGTGACGACGATGGACACCGCGACGTACAGGACCGTGCAGATCAGCAGCGACCCGAGGATGCCGCGCGGCACGTCCCGCTGGGGGTTGCGGGTCTCCTCGGCGGCGGTGGCGACGATGTCGAAGCCGATGAACGCGAAGAACACCACGGCGGCGGCGGTGAAGATCCCCATCACTCCGAAGTCGGACGGGGTGTAGCCGAACATCAGCTGGATCAGCGGTGCGTGGATGTCGGAGCTGCCGCTGGTGGACTGGGCCGGGGGGATGAACGGGTCGTAGTTGGAGCCGGTGATGAAGAAGGCGCCGACCACGATGACCAGCAGGACGACCGTGACCTTGATGCCGACGACCACGCCGGTGACCCGGGACGACAGTTTCATGCCCGCCACCAGGACGCAGGTGAGGGCGAGGACCAGCAGACAGGCGAGCAGGTCGAAGCCGAACGACCCGTCGTGGGTGCCGGACAGGGCCCGGGGCAGGTGCAGGCCCGCCGTGTCGAGCAGTGACTGGATGTACCCCGACCATCCGACGGCGACCACCGCGCAGCCGAGCGCCAGCTCCAGGATCAGGTCCCAGCCGATGATCCACGCGGGGAACTCCCCCAGCGAGGCGTAGGAGAACGTGTACGCCGATCCGGCCACCGGGACGGTGGAGGCGAACTCGGCGTAACAGAGGGCGGCCAGGGCGCAGACCACGCCGGCGACGACGAAGCTCAGCGCCACCGCCGGGCCCGCGGTCTCCTTGGCGATCTTCCCGGTCAGGACGAAGATGCCGGTGCCGATGATGACCCCGACCCCGAACACGGTCAGGTCCAGTGCGGACAGCGACTTCTTGAGCGCGTGTTCCGGCTCCTCGGTGTCCTGGATGGACTGCTCGACCGTCTTGGTCCGGAAGAGGGTGCTGCTCACCGGCGTACCTCCGCGTGTGTCGTCCCCGACATGATCGAGAGGCCCGCCGGTGCACCGGTCCCGGCGCGCGGGTGTTCACCCGTACGGGGAGCGACCGGGTGCGGTGGCGGCCCGCCCCGGGAACGGCGACGGGCCGGTGCCGGGCCCCGGGTGGGGCGCGGCACCGGCCCGCGGCGGCCGGGTACGGCTCAGTCCCGGGTGCTCTCCACGGCGGAGGCGGTCGCGTCGAGGCGGCCGTCTAGCCGGGACACCAGGCCGGTGACCTGGCGGGCGATGTCCGGTGCGGTCAGGCCGATCTCCGACAGGACCTCCTTGCGGGAGGCGTGATCGAGGAACCGCGGCGGGATGCCGAAGTCGCGCAGCGGGACGTCGACGCCCGCGTCGCGCAGGTGCTGGGCGACGGCCGAGCCGACGCCGCCGGCCCGGGAGTTGTCCTCCACGGTGACGACGACCTGGTGCAGCTCGGCGAGCGGGGCCATGGCCTCGTCGACGGGCTTGACCCAGCGGGGGTCGACGACGGTGGTGGAGATGCCCTGCTGGTCGAGGAGGCCGGCGATCTCCAGGCACATCGGGGCGAGGGCGCCCACCGACACCAGCAGGACGTCGGGGCGGTCGGTGCCCGGCTCGCGCAGGACGTCCATGCCGCCGACCTTGCGCAGGGCGCGGACGGCGGGGCCGACGGCGCCCTTGGAGTAGCGGACCACCGTCGGGGCGTCGTCGACCTCCACGGCCTCGCGCAGCTGGAGCCGCACCTGGTCGGCGTCGCGGGGCGCGGCGATCCGCACCTCGGGCACGCACTGGAGGATCGACATGTCCCACATGCCGTTGTGCGAGGCGCCGTCGGTGCCGGTGACGCCGGCCCGGTCGAGGACGAAGGTCACTCCGCACTTGTGGAGGGCCACGTCCATCAGGAGCTGGTCGAAGGCGCGGTTGAGGAAGGTCGCGTAGACGGCGAAGACGGGGTGCAGACCGCCGGTGGCGAGCCCGGCGGCGGAGACCGCTCCGTGCTGTTCGGCGATGCCGACGTCGTAGACGCGGTCCGGGAACGTTTCGGCGAAGTTCTTCAGGCCGACCGGCTGGAGCATCGCGGCGGTGATCGCGACGATGTCGGGGCGCTCGTGGCCGAGCTTGACCATCTCCTCGCCGAACACGGAGGTCCAGTCCATGCCGCCCTCGGCGATGGGCAGGCCGGTGTCGGGGTGGATGGGGCCGATGCCGTGGAAGCGGTCCGCCTCGTCCTGCTCGGCGGGCTGGTAGCCGCGGCCCTTCTCGGTGAGGCAGTGCACGATCACGGGTCCGCCGAACCGTTTCGCGCGGGACAGCGCGGACTCCAGGGCGTCGATGTCGTGGCCGTCGATGGGGCCGACGTACTTCAGGCCGAGGTCCTCGAACATGCCCTGGGGGGCGATGAAGTCCTTGAGGCCCTTCTTGGCGCCGTGCAGCGTGTCGTACAGGGGGCGGCCGACGACCGGGGTGCGCTCCAGGAGGTCCTTGCCGCGGGCGAGGAAGCGCTCGTAGCCGTCGGTGGTGCGCAGGGTCGCCAGGTGGTCGGCGAGGCCGCCGATGGTGGGTGCGTAGGAGCGCTCGTTGTCGTTGACGACGATGACCAGCGGGCGGTCCTTGGCGGCGGCGATGTTGTTCAGCGCCTCCCAGGCCATGCCGCCGGTGAGGGCGCCGTCACCGATGACGGCCACCACGTGGTCGTCCTTGCCGAGGACCTGGTTGGCCTTGGCGAGGCCGTCGGCCCAGCCCAGTACCGTCGAGGCGTGGCTGTTCTCGATGACGTCGTGCTCGGACTCCGCGCGGGAGGGGTAGCCGGACAGGCCGCCCTTGGCCCTCAGCCGGGAGAAGTCCTGGCGGCCGGTGAGCAGCTTGTGCACGTAGCTCTGGTGGCCGGTGTCGAACAGGACGCGGTCCTTCGGGGACTCGAAGACCCGGTGCAGGGCGATCGTCAACTCGACCACACCGAGGTTCGGGCCGAGGTGGCCGCCGGTCTTCGACACCGCCTCGACCAGGAAGGTCCGGATCTCTCCGGCCAGCTCGGTCAGCTCGTCCGGGCTGAGCCGGTCCAGATCGCGCGGTCCCGTGATGCGGGTCAGCAGCGGCACCCGTGCCTCCTTGCATTAGAGCTCTTCGACCTATTCGCCGGGTCCGACGAGTCTAGTGTTCCCCCGGCGGGTGGCCACCGAAGGGCCTCCGGGTTCACCCGGGGAACACAGTTCCCCGGCCGATTCGCCTACCCCCGGCCGGTCACGGCACGCTTGCGGCGGGACACCGAGTCGAGGACGACCGCCGCGAGGAGCACCCCTCCGGTGATCATGTACTTGACCGGTTCGGCGAGGGATTCCAATTGGAGGCCCTTCTGGATCGAGACGATCACCAGGACGCCGAGCAGTGCGGACCAGGTCCGCCCCCGCCCGCCGAACAGGCTGGTCCCGCCGATGACGGCGGCCGCGATGCAGCTCATCAGCAGGTCGCCGGAGCCGGCTCCCTGGTTCGCGGCGGCGATCTTCGAGGCGATCACGAGTCCGCCCAGCGCGGCGAGCGTCCCGGCGACGGCGAACACCGCGATCCGCACCGCGGCGACGTCGGTGCCGGCCCGGCGGGCCGCCTCGACGTTGCCGCCCAGGGCGGTCACGCGACGACCGAAAACCGTCCGTCTGAGGACGAAGTCCGTGAGAACCACCACACCCAGGAAGATCACCAGGGCGAGCGGGAGGCCCTTGTACTGGTTGAGGACGTGGGCGACGGCGTAACAGAGCGCCGCGAGCAGGGCCGTCCTGGCCAGCAGCTCGCCCACCGGCCGCCACGGCAGCCCCGCGGCCCGGCGCTCGCGTGCGGCGCGGAGGGTGAGGAGGAGGTGCCCCACCACGACGGCCGTGGCCAGGCCGTAGGCGGCGGAGATGTCGGTGAAGTAGTGCCGGGTGAGCCGGGCGAGGAGCCCGGAGTCGTCCAGGTTGATCGTGCCGTTGGCACCGAGGAGCTGGAGCATCAGACCGTTCCAGGCGAGCAGCCCGGCCATGGTGACGACGAACGCGGGCACGCCCACGCGGGCGAAGAAGAAGCCGTGCACCAGCCCGGCCGTGGTGCCGGTGAGCACCGCGAGGAGCAGTGCCGGGCCTTCGGGCACCCCGTGGGTGACGTTCAGCACCGCGAAGACGGCGCCGGCGAGGCCGCTGACCGAGCCGACCGACAGGTCGATCTCGCCCAGCAGCAGCACGAAGACGACGCCGACGGCGATCAGCCCGGGGCCCGCGGCGTCGACGAGGACGTGGGAGAGGTTCTCAGCTGAGAGGAAGGCCGGGTTGAGCGAGTGGAAGACCGCCCCGATGACGACCAGGGCGACGAGGACGGGGAGGAAGCCGGTCTCCCCCGCTGCCAGCCGTCGCCGCAGCTCACCGGTCCGCTCGCCCCGCCCCACCGGCCGCACCAGGAGCCGGGGGTCGGGGGCGGCCGGCGGGGCCGGTGGGCGGTCCAGGTCGACGGGGCCGTCCGGGGCGGGCCCGCTGAGGTTCCCGGTGCTCATCGGGCCGGCTCCGCACCGCGGGCGGCGCGCCGGGTGACGGCGTTGTCGGTGGCGCCCGTGATCGCGGCGATGATCTCCTCCTGGGTGGTGGTGGCGACCGGGAAGTCGCCGTTGTTGCGGCCCAGCCGCAGGACCGCCACCCGGTCGGCGACGGCCAGCACCCCGGCCATGTCGTGGCTGACCAGGACGACCGCGAGGCCCTGCTCGCGCAGTCGTTCGACGAGGTCGAGGACGTGCGCGGTCTGTTCGACGCCGAGGGCGGCGGTCGGTTCGTCGAGGACCACCAGTCGGGGTGCGCCGAGCAGGGCGCGGGCGATGGCGATCGTCTGACGTTGTCCGCCGGACAGCGCGGCGACGGGGATGCGCAGGTTCGGAACCCGCACGGACAGGGAGGTCAGCAGTTCGCGGGCGCGGCGTTCCATCCCGATCTCGTCCAGCACCGCGTGCCGTCGTCGTTCACGGCCGAGGAACAGGTTGCCGACGACGTCGAGGTTGTCGCAGAGCGCGAGGTCCTGGTAGACGGTCGCGATGCCGAGTTCGCGCGCCGCGCGGGGGCTGTCGAGGCGTACCGGCCGGCCGTCCCACTCGATGCCGCCGCCGTGGTGGCCGTCCGGGGCGTGGGTGCCGGCGATCGTCTTGACCAGGGTGGACTTCCCGGCGCCGTTGTCCCCGACGAGGGCGACCACCTCGCCCGGGTGGACCTCCAGTTCGACGTCGGTGAGCGCCTGCACGGCACCGAAGCGTTTGGAGACCCCGCGCAGCGCCAGCACGGGCGGTGCGGGCCGTCGGGCCGTCCGGTGCGCCACCGGGTCAGCCCCTCAGGCCGAGCCGGTCGCAGGCGGCCGCGTAGCGGGGGGTGCAGATCTCGGCGCGGGAGTGGACGCCGTCCGCCAGGACCGTTTCGGCGAGGTTGTCCCGGGTGAGGGCGACCACCGGGACGAGCACGGCGGGCACGTCCTCGGTGGTGGCGCTGTCGACGGTGACGCGGGTGACGGAGGTGGCCGGTTCGCCGCGGGCCAGGGCGACCGCGAGTGCGGCGGCGGCCCGGGCGCCCGGGCCGTAGGGCTTGTAGACGCTCATGTACTGCTCGCCGGCGACGATGCGTTGGACCGCGGCGAGTTCGGCGTCCTGACCGGTGACGGGCGGCAGCGGGGAGACCCCGGCGGTCTTCAGGGCCTGGATGACGCCGCCGGCCATGCCGTCGTTGGCGGCGTAGACCCCGATGACGCGTTCCTTGCCGAGGGCGGTGAGTGCGCTCTCCATGTGGGAGTGGGCGTTCTCCGGCTTCCACTCCTTGGTGTCGAACTCCCGGCCGACGCGGACCCGGCCGTCCAGGACCGCGTGCGCGCCCGCCTTGAACAGCGCGGCGTTGGGGTCGGTGGCGGAACCGTTCACCATCACGACCTCCCCGGCGCCGGCCCGGTCGCCGAGGGCCGTGAGCAGGGCCCGGGCCTGGACGCGCCCGACCTCCTCGTTGTCGAAGGAGGTGTGGGCGTCGACGGGTCCCTCGGCCAACCGGTCGTAGGCGACGACGGGCACGCCCGCCTCCTCGGCCCGGCGGACGGCGCCGGCGACGGCCCGGGAGTCGACCGCGTCGAGGATGAGCACGTGGACCCGGTTGGTGATCATCGAGTCGACCTGCTGGGTCTGGACGGCCGCGTCCTGCTTGGCGTTGGCGTAGGTCACCCGTGCCGTGCCGTTCGTCAGTTCGGCGAGGTGCCGTTCGATCAGGGGGCGGTCGAACTTCTCGTAGCGGGCGGTCTGGTTCTCGGGCAGCAGCAGACCGACCCGGAGGACGTCGCCGGGTCCGGGGCGCTGCCGTGCGCCGGGGCCGCCGCCCGCCTGTTTCGCGCTGCCGCAGGCGGCGAGCAGGACGGCCAGGGCCGTTGCTCCCAGGGCCACCGCGGTGCGGCGGGTGGATGTAGGCACGTGCGACACCTCCCTGACGCCGCCGGGTCGGTGGTGCCGGGCGGAGGTCGCCGCCCGGCACCCGGCAGGCGTCAAGAAGTAAACCCGGGCGGGGACGGCCGCGGTGCCGTCCCCGCGCGTGGCGCGGCCCGGTCGGGGCTACGGGTTCACCGGAACGGACGGGTCCGTCAGGGTGGGGTCCCCCATGGCGTCGAGGGCGAGGGCGAGCGCCCCGAGCAGTTCGGCCCGGTCGCCCAGGGCACCCGGCAGGATGGTCAGCTGGCGGGCGGCGCTCGGTACGGCGTACCGTCCGACGGCTTCGCGCACCGGTCCGATCAGGAGTTCCCCGGCTTCGGCCAGGTCGCCGCCGAGCACGATCCGGCTCGGGTTCAGCAGGTTGCACAGGCTGGCGACGCCGATGCCGATGTGGCGTCCGACGTCTGCGATCACCCGGCGGCAGCCGGGGTCGCCGTCCCGGGCGAGCCGGACCACGGCGGCCGTCGTGAGCCCGTCCCCGTGGGTGGCCCGCAGTAGGGGCAGCACATGGCGGTCGGCGGTGAAGGTCTCCAGGCAGCCGCGGTTGCCGCAGCGGCAGACCGGACCGGACTCGTCGAGGGTGAGGTGGCCGATCTCCCCGGCCGTGCCGCCCGGGCCGCGGTGGAGGCGTCCGCCGATCACCAGTCCGGCGCCCACCCCGTCGGCGACCTTGACGTACGCGAGGTCCCGCACGCCCCGGCCGCTGCCCCAGACGAGTTCGCCGAGGGCGCCCAGGTTGGCGTCGTTGTCGAGGTGGACGGGGAGGCCGAGCCGGACGCCCAGGTCCTCGGCGGGCCGGGCGTCCGCCCAGCCGGGGAGGCCCACGGTGGGTCCGACGGTTCCGGTGACGACGTCGACCGGGCCGGGGACGCCCAGGCCGACGCCGCTGATCCGGGTCCGGTCCACACCGGTCTTCTCGATGAGCCGTTCGACCAGTTCCGCCGCCCGGTCCAGGCCGTACGGGATGGCGCCGGGGCGGTCGGTGGCGGGTCCGGGGAGCACCTCGCGATCGGGGCCCAGTGACTCGACCTCCTCGGCGAGCACCTGGTGGGCCTGGTTGCCCACGGCCACGCGCAGGTGGGTGCGGCCGACGGCGACGCCGATGACGATGCCCGCATCGCCGTTCAGCGACACGCTGCGGGCTCGCCGGCCGCCGGCCGAGGTGGGGGTGACCTGGACCTTCCCCTGGTCCCTGAGTTCTCGGACGATGTTGGAGACGGTCGCCGCCGACAGTCCCGTGGTGCGGGCGATCTCGGCCTGGGTGAGCGAGCCCGCCCGCCGCACGGCTCGGACGACGCGCTCCAGATTGGCCCGGTGCAACGACGACTGCGACCCCGGAGTCTCCACGGCCCCTCCACTCTGACGTGCGTGGTGGGCGGACGCGGGGGCGCCGCCCGTGCCGGGTCGCGGCGGTGGGACCCGAGGTGTGTACAAGTGATGAACACCAACGTCCGTCGAGCCGACGGTCGCGGTCAAGTCCATGACGCCCGTCGATCTCACCGTCGGTCTCGCCGTCGATCACCCGGACCGCTCCGCGCCCCCGGTGCCGCGGGACGTGCTTCGGCACGCGCCGCGCCGAGCACGCGCCCGCCCGTTTGTCCAGCGGAACACGCCTCACGGGCCCGGAGAGGCCGATACCCGACCCCGTACCTCCGCACGGGGAATCCGTCCGTCCCGGTGTGCCACCCGGCGGGTCCTCGACCCTGCCGCCTCCGGGAACACCACCCCGTACCCCGCCGATCGGCGGGGGCAGTGTGACAGATACCCCCCATTGGGTGGGAGGTAATGACCTGCCAGTGGTGTAGACGTATACGTGACCACATTTTTACGTAGGGCACATGCGCTCATGAGACCCGGGGGGGCCGTGATCGACATAGGGCTGTTTGACGACAGCGAAGTATACCGAGCAGGGATCGAAGCCGTTTTAAACAAGGAAACGGACATCAAGGTCGCTGTATCGGGAAAGGTGCACGAGGCGGCGGCGCAATTGCGCCACGCCCGCCCACAGGTCGTCCTCTTGGGGACCGTCCGCGGGCACGAGCAGTTGCTCGGTGCGTTGGGACGGCTGCGCCGGATGGGCACACCGCCCGTCCTGCTGCTGATCCCCGCACAGGAACGGATCTCCCTGCACGGCTTGTTGGAGGCCGGGGCGCTCGGCATCACGGACCGGGACGGCGGGGCGGCCACGCTCGCCCACGCCATCCGGACCGTCGCTGCCGGTGGCTGGTCCCTCCCCTCGCAACTGGCCCGGACGGTCGTCACGGGCTATCTGCGCGGCGGGGCCCGGGAGCACGGCAACCGGGCGCTCCAGGAGGTCCGCGAGAAGCTGACGCCTCGCCAGCAGGAGGTGCTGACGCTGATGAGCGAGGGTCTGACCAACCCCGAGATCGCGGACGCACTGGCCGTGGGCACCGCGACGATCAAGGACCACGTCCAGACCATTCTGGACCGGCTGGGCACGCCCAACCGGACCTTGGCCGCCCGGCTCGCCTGGGAGGCGCAGTTGGCGACCTGCGGACCGGCGGGTTCCGCCGTGCCGTGACGGTCCGCGCGGGTCGGTGACGGCCCGCGCGGCTGTGCCGCACCACACGGCCGAGGGGCCCGGGGAGTTCCCCGGGCCCCTCGGCCGTGCGTGCTCGCGGTGTTCCTACTTCAGCGCGCCCGCGGTGAGTCCGGCGACCACCTGGCGCTGGAAGACCACGTACGCGGCCAGCACCGGCAGCATCGCCATCACCAGGCCGGCGAAGAGGCCGGACCAGTCGCCCTTGTAGCCCTGGCTGACGGCCAGTTGCACCAGTCCCTGGGTCAGCACGCGCTCCTCCGGGTCGGTGTTGAGCACCGTCGGCAGCATGTACTGGTTCCACTGTCCCAGGAAGTTGAAGATGCCGACACTGATCAGACCCGGCTTGGCCATCGGCAGCATGACCTGGAAGAACGTCCTGGTGTGCGAGGCCCCGTCCACGAACGCCGCCTCCGCCACCGAGGACGGCAAGGTGCGGAAGAACGAGGTCAGGAAGAACACCGTGAACGGCAGTGAGTAGGCGATGTACACCAGGATCAGGCCGTGGATGGTGTTGAGCAGCCCCATGTTGTTCACGACGTAGAACAGCGGCACCAGGGCCAGCATCACCGGGAAGCTCATGCCCCCGACGAACAGGTAGTAGAGGAACCGGTTGCCCGGGAACTCGAACCTGGCCAGCACGTACGCGGTCATCGAACCGAGGACCAGGGTGCCGATCAGCGACCCGCCCACCACCAGGATGGTGTTCAGGAAGTAGTCGGCCATGTTGGCCTCGGTCCAGGCCCGCGACCAGTTCTCGAAGTGCAGCTTGTCCGGGAGCGCCCACGGCGACCTGAAGATGGACTTGTCGTCCTTGAAGGAGGTCATGACCGCCCACAGGAGCGGCATCACCACCAGGATCGCCCAGACGATCAGGATGCCGTGCGAGAAGACGTTGAGGACCTGTCCCTCGGACTTCTTCCGGTCACCGGTGCGCGGTGCGCGCGGCGGGGTCGCCCGCGGCGCGGGAACGGCGGGGGTGGGGGTCTCGGTGGTCTTCATCAGAACTCCAGCCGCTCGCGCCGGCCCAGCCGCATCACGATGGCGGCGAAGGCCAACGTCACGACGAGCAGGGCGACACCGATCGTGGTTGCGTAGGCGGCCTGACCGTCACGGAACGCCTTCTGGTACACGTACAGCACCATGACGGTGGTGGAGTAGTCGGGTCCGCCGGGGCCGACCGTCATGATCTGCACGACCGCGAACGACTCGGCTCCCAGGGCCAGGATGCCGATGTAGACCCAACCGGACTGGACGGTGTCCCACAGCAGGGGCAGCGTGATCCGGAAGAAGGTCGTGAACCGGCTGGCGCCGTCGAGCAGGGCCGCTTCGTACAGCTCCGACGGGATCGACGCCATGCCCGCCGAGAAGAGGACCACGAAGAATCCGACCGTGGACCAGACGAGGACCGCCATCACGCACCAGAGCGCGAGGTCGGGGTCGCCCAGCCACACCGGGAGGTCCTCGTATCCGACGCCCTTGAGGACGGAATTGATCGCGCCGCTCTCGGGGTTGTACGCGAACTGGAACAACAAGGCCACGATCGCGATGGAAAGGACCTGCGGGAAGAAGTAGACGATCTTGTAGAAGGCCGACCCGCGCACGCCACTGACCACCGGGCCGCCCTTGCGGCGCCGTCCGCCCACATTGATCATAAAGGCGAAGAACAGCGCCAGGCTGAGCGTCACCAGCGGCAGCAGCAACGCGAACAACAGGCTGTGTTGCAACGATTTCCAGAAAATATCGTCGTCGAACATCCTGGTGTAGTTGTCGAAGCCGACCATCTTGAAGTCCGGGCTCAGACCTGTCCAGTCCGTGAACGAGTAGAAGATGGACTGGATGAATGGCCAAATGACGAAGAGTGCGTACAACGTCAAGGGGACCACGAGGAATCCCACGATGAACCGGTACTTACCGTGCTGCATTGCTACCGACCCCGATCTGCTAGCGGGTGCCGCCGCTGGTGACCCATGGCTTACTGGTGCTTGTAGTGCTTGATCGAGTCGTCCTTGGCCGTCGCGTCGGCGAAGTCCTGGATCTTCTTGATCGTCTCGGTCGGGGTGAGCCCCCCGGACATCATCAGACCGAGCGCGGCGGTGCCGATCTGCTCCTTCTGGAGCTGGACGTACCAGTCCTGGAGTCGCGGGTTCACCACGTTGTCGCCGGCGAGCTCCAGCGCCGCGACACCGGACTTCAGACCCGGGGTCAGGTCCAGCCCGTCGGTGCCGCCGTTGAGCGCGCTGAGCGACTTCACCTTGCCGGTGAAGTTCTTGGAGGACTCCTCGCTCAGCATGATGCGGAGCATCTCCATGCCGCCCTCGGCGTTCTTGGCCTGCTTCGGGACGATGAAGGGCTCACCGCCGGACGCCCACATGGTGCCGAAGGGCATCTTGTCCGAGTCGTCGATGCCGGTCGGCGCGGAGACGGCCAGGTTGAAGTCGGCCGGCATCGTCTTGGCGGCCTCGTTCTCGACCCACGAGCCGTTGGGGATGAAGAGCGCCTTGCCCTCGGTCCACGCGGTCTGCGACTGGATGTGGTCCAGACCCGCCGTGCCCTTGAGGACGTAACCCTTCTTGTAGAGCTCGTAGTACGCCTCGAAGCACTCCTTGACCGCGGGGTGCTTCCACGCGTTCGGCTCGAGGTTGTCGATCGCGTCGAGGACCTGGCGGCCACCGCGCTTGCCGATCATCGGGTACAGCGAGAAGGGGAGGTAGTACGGGTGCTTGCCCGCGTACGTCCAGCCCGCCATGTCCTTCTTCTTGGCCTTCTTACAGACCTCCAGCATCTCGTCCCAGGTCTTCGGGTACTCCGCGTCGAGGGAGTCGAGGGCCTTCTGCGAGTACCAGACGCCGTACACGGTGTAGGCGTAGTAGAGGATCCAGACCTCTTCGCCGTCGAACTGGCCCATCTCGACGATGCCGGGCCGCAGGGTGTCGCGGACCTTCTTGTTCGGGTCGTCGACGGACGGGGCGTCCAGCAGCGGGGTCAGGTCGGCGAGCTGCTTCTTGCCGACCAGGACGCCCATGTCCATCTGCTCGGCGCCGGAGTTGTCGATGAGGTCCGGCGGGGTGCCCCCGTTGAAACGGGGCGAGAGCGTGGACTGGATCTTCTGGGTCGGAAGGAACTTGACCTTCGGTGCCCCGGAGAACTTCTTCTCGTAGATCTTGTTGGCGTCCTCGGCGTACTCCTTGCCGAAACCACCGTCGAACAGGACGAATTCCAGCTGCGCCTTCTCGTTGACGGCCAGCGGGTTCTCGGCCGACTTCTTGCCCTTCTCGACCTTGTCGTCGCCTCCGCTGTCGCCACTCGCGCAAGCGGACAGGAAACTCATCGTGGGAACCGCGATCACGCCGATCGCAGCGGACCGCTTGATCAGATCGCGGCGGCCAAGGCCACCCTGCTCGTTCTGGGCGGAAGATCCCATGCTCAAGTCCTCGCCTTCTCCAGGACTCAGGCGGTGAACCGGACCCTCCCCGGCACCGCGGTGTGATGAAGCTGGGGTCGAACACAAAACCACGGGATCGGCTGGAATGCGCGGAACGGGCGTCCCCCAGACGCCGCTGTCCCGCCTTCCCCCATCCCCCCGGTCGGTCCGCGGCTCGAAGTGCTGCGGACGCGCACAGGTATAGTCCACTTGCAGACACCCGGGCAAGATCGAATGCGAGTTTGGGCGCCAGTCTTTCCCTAGTTGAGACCTCACGGATATCAGCGCGGTACGCCACCACCCCACGCTCGTGCCCGACATGGGATGAATTCGCCTTCGCGCATCCGATGACCTGATGAAATGCCCGCACGACGCCCCCCGGGACCTCCGTCCGCCCCGCGACACAGGGGCAACACCCTTGCCGGCAGCGGCCACTTGCCACGCTACTGTTCGTTCCGCAGCGCAATTGACAACGTTGTCTCCCTGCTGCGGAGGAGCACATGCGGCGTCGAATCCGGCACGGAACCCATCGAACCGCCGTAGCGGTCTGCACGGCCCTGCTGCTCCTGGGCGCCGCCGGACCGGGCACGGCCGACACCCCGCCCGACACCGCGTTCACGTCCTCCTTCGAAACCGGCCACCCCGCGCCCGAGCGGCCGGACCCCGACGGCACCGACCCGTCCGGGCAGCCGCCGGCCTCGGGGGCGACCCTGGAGTCCTCCGTCGACCGCGGTCCCACCCGCTCCCCCACCGCCAAGACCCACGCCGGCTTCACCGGGACCGGAGCACTGCACTACCGGGGCGCGCACCGGGCGGACGGACGGGCGCACGCCCGGCACGAGGTCTTCGACGTGGACGTCCGGGTGGGCCCGGACACCGAACTCGGGTACCGGATCTTCCCGGAGATGGCCGACGGGGACCTCGACTACCGCGCGACGCACGTCTCCGTGGACCTCGCGTTCACCGACGGCACCCTGCTGAGCCGGCTGGGCGCCCGCGACCAGCACGGCTTTCCGCTGAGCCCGCAGGGGCAGGGCACGGCGAAGGTGCTGTACGTCAACCAGTGGAACGACGTCGTCTCCCGGATCGGCACGGTGGCCCGGGGCCGCACCGTCGACCGGGTGCTCCTCGCCTACGACGCGCCTAAAGGTCCGGGACAGCTCGGCGGATGGGTGGACGACCTGGTCCTGCGCACCGCGGGCGACCGGGCCGCCGACCCGCGCGCCCGTCCCTCCGACCTGGTCTCGACGGTCCGCGGCACCCACTCCAGCCGCGCCTACTCGCGCGGCAACACCTTCCCCGCGACGGCGGTTCCGCACGGCTTCAACTTCTGGACGCCGATCACCGACGCCGGTTCGCTGACCTGGCTGTACGACTACGCGCGCGGCAACGGCGCGGACAACCTGCCGACCCTCCAGGCGTTCGGCGCCAGCCACGAGCCGAGCCCGTGGATCGGGGACCGGCAGACCTTCCAGGTCATGCCGTCCACCGCGTCCGGCACCCCCGACGCCGGACGCCGGGCACGGGCCCTGGCCTTCCGGCACGAGAACGAGACGGCGCGGCCCCACTCCTACGGGGTGACGTTCGAGAACGGTCTACGGGCCGAGATGGCCCCCACGGACCATGCGGCGGCCCTGCGGTTCACGTTCCCCGGCGAGGACGCCAACCTGCTGTTCGACAACGTCTCGGACCGGGCGGGACTCACCCTCCGCCCGGACAGCCGTGAGGTCACCGGCTACTCCGACGTGCGCTCGGGGCTCTCGGCGGGGGCGACCCGACTGTTCGTGTACGGGGTCCTCGACCGGCCGGTGCGGCGCGCCGGCCCGCTGAGGAGCGACGCGGGCGGCGAGGTCGCCGGCTACGTCCGCCTCGACGCGGGTCCCGAGCGCACCGTCACGCTGCGGCTGGCGACCTCGCTGATCTCCCTGGAGCAGGCGAAGGACAACCTGCGCCAGGAGATCCCGGAGGGCACCCCGTTCGAGGCGGTGCGGGCGGCGGCCCAGCGGCAGTGGGACGCGCTGCTCGGCCGGGTGCGGGTGAAGGGCGCGAGCCCGGAGCAACTCACGACCCTGTACTCCAACCTGTACCGGCTGTACCTGTACCCCAACTCCGGCTTCGAGACGGTGGACGGCTCCCCCCGCTACGCCTCGCCGTTCTCCCCGCAACCCCGCCCGGACACCCCCGTGCGCACCGGGGCGCGGATCGTCCCGGGCCGGGTGTACGTCAACAACGGCTTCTGGGACACGTACCGCACCACGTGGCCCGCCTACGCGTTCCTCACCCCGGAGCACGCCGGGCGCCTGGTCGAGGGGTTCGTGCAGCAGTACCGGGACGGCGGGTGGACCTCGCGCTGGTCGTCGCCGGGGTACGCGGACCTGATGACGGGCACCTCCTCCGACGTGGCCTTCGCGGACGCGTACCTGAAGGGCGTCCGCTTCGACGCGGAGCGCGCGTACGAGGCGGCGCTGAAGAACGCGACCGTGGTGCCGGCCTCCTCCGGGGTGGGCCGCAAGGGCATGGCCACCTCACCGTTCCTCGGGTACACCAGCACGGCGACCCGCGAGGGGCTCTCCTGGGCCGTGGAGGGCTTCGTGAACGACCACGGCATCGGGCGGATGGCCCGGGCCCTGTACGAGCGCACGGGGCAGCGCAGGTACCGGGAAGAGGCCACGTACTTCCTCGACCGGGCGCGGCACTACGTGAACCTCTTCGACGCGCGGGTCGGGTTCTTCCAGGGGCGGGACGCCGAGGGCCGTTGGCGGCTGGACCCGTCGGCGTACGACCCGCGGGTGTGGGGCCACGACTACACCGAGACGAACGGCTGGGGGTACGCCTTCTCGGTGCCGCACGACACCCGGGGGCTGGCCAACCTGTACGGCGGCCGGGCGGCGCTCGCCGGACGGCTCGACCGGTACTTCGCCACGCCGGAGACGGCCCGGTTCCCCGGCTCGTACGGTCGGGTCATCCACGAGATGACCGAGGCCCGGGACGTGCGGATGGGCCAGTACGGGCACGCGAACCAGGTCGCGCACCACGTGGCGTACCTGTACGACGCGGCGGGACAGCCCTGGAAGGCGCAGGCGAAGGTCCGCGAGGTGCTGGCCCGGCTGTACACGGGCTCGGCGATCGGGCAGGGCTACCACGGGGACGAGGACAACGGCGAGCAGTCGGCGTGGTACCTGTTCTCCGCGCTGGGGTTCTATCCGCTGGTCCTGGGCGGCGGGGAGTACGCGGTGGGCTCGCCGCTGTTCACCGAGGCGAGCGTGCGCATGGACAACGGCCGCACGCTGGTGGTGCGGGCGCCGCGCAACAGTGCCCGGAACGTGTACGTGCAGGGCCTCACCGTCAACGGGAAGCCCTGGGGTTCGACGGCCCTGCCGCACGAGGTGCTGGCCCGGGGCGGGGTGGTGGAGTTCGCGATGGGGCCGCGGCCCTCGTCCTGGGGGACGGGGCCGGGGGCGGCGCCCGCCTCGCTCACCGGGGACGACCGGCGGCCGGCGCCCCGTTCGGACCTGTTGCGGGGCGCGGGGGCGTTGTTCGACGACACGTCGGCGACCTCGGAGCGGGTGCGGTCGGTCGCGTTGCCGGTCGTGCGGCGGGGTCGGCCGGTGCAGTACACGTTGACCTCGGCGGAGCGCGGCGGGGCGCGTGTCGGCTGGGTGCTTCAGGGTTCTGCCGGGGGCGCGGGGTGGCGGACGCTGGACCGGCGGGTGCGCGAAGGGTTCGCCTGGGGGCGGCAGCTGAGGGTGTTCTCCGTTCCCCCGGGGGGTTCCCCCGTCGCGTACGAGCGCTACCGCTTGGTGTTCGACCGGGAGGTCGCGCTGGCGGAGGTGGAGCTCCTGGGCTGACGCCTGCGCTGCTCCTGCCCAGGTGCGCTGTGGTCTTGCGCAGTTCCCCGCGCCCCTGAGGGGGCACGCCCCGCCGTCGCACATCCGCCCGCCCGCCAGGGCGCCCCTTAGGGGCGCGGGGAACTGCGCGGGCAACCACCGCGGACCCGCAGCCGGATACGACAGAGTGCCGCGCCCCCGGGCGGGAGCGCGGCACTCTTCCGTGGACTACTTGCGGATCAGCGACCGCAGCACGTACTGCATGATGCCGCCGTTGCGGTAGTAGTCGGCCTCACCCGGAGTGTCGATGCGGACGACCGCGTCGAACTCCACACCCGTGTCGGTGGTGACCTTGACGGTGCGCGGGGTGACGCCCTCGTTCAGCTCGGTGACACCGGTGAAGGAGAAGGTCTCCTCGCCGGTCAGACCCAGCGAAGCGGCTGTCGCGCCCTCGGGGAACTGGAGCGGCAGGACGCCCATGCCGATGAGGTTCGAGCGGTGGATGCGCTCGTAGGACTCGGCGATGACGGCCTTGACGCCGAGCAGCGCGGTGCCCTTGGCGGCCCAGTCGCGGGAGGAGCCGGAGCCGTACTCCTTGCCCGCCAGCACGACCAGCGGGATGCCCTGGTCGATGTAGTTGCGGGAGGCGTCGTAGATGAACGACACGGGGGCGTCGGCCTGCGTGAAGTCGCGGGTGTAGCCGCCCTCGGTGCCCGCCGCGATCTGGTTGCGCAGCCGGATGTTGGCGAACGTGCCGCGGATCATGACCTCGTGGTTGCCGCGGCGCGAGCCGTAGCTGTTGAAGTCGCGACGCTGGACGCCGTGCTCGGTGAGGTACTTGCCGGCCGGGGTGTCAGCCTTGATGGCACCGGCCGGGGAGATGTGGTCGGTGGTGACCGAGTCGCCCAGCTTGGCCAGCACCCGGGCGCCGGAGATGTCGGAGACCGGGGTGGTCTCCATCGTCATGCCCTCGAAGTACGGGGGCTTGCGCACGTAGGTGGACTCGGTGTCCCACTCGAAGGTGTTGCCGGTGGGGATCGGCAGCGCCTGCCACTGGGCGTCGCCCGCGAAGACGTCGCTGTAGGACTTGTTGAACATGTCCTCGCCGATGGCGTTGGCGACGACGTCGTTCACCTCGGCCTCGGTGGGCCAGATGTCCTGGAGGTAGACCGGCTTGCCGTCCTGGTCGATGCCCAGGGCCTCGGTGGTGATGTCGATCTTCATCGAGCCGGCGAGGGCGTACGCGACGACGAGCGGCGGGGACGCCAGGTAGTTCATCTTGACGTCGGGGTTGATCCGGCCCTCGAAGTTGCGGTTGCCGGACAGCACCGAGGTGACCGCGAGGTCGTGCTCGTTGACGGCCTTGGAGACCTCCTCCGGCAGCGGGCCGGAGTTGCCGATGCAGGTGGTGCAGCCGTAGCCGACCAGGTTGAAGCCGACCTTGTCGAGGTAGGGGGTGAGCCCCGCCTTGTCGAAGTAGTCGGTGACGACCTTGGAGCCCGGGGCCAGGGTGGTCTTCACCCACGGCTTGCGGGTGAGGCCCTTCTCGACCGCCTTCTTGGCCACCAGCGCGGCGGCGACCATGACGTACGGGTTCGAGGTGTTGGTGCAGGAGGTGATCGCGGCGACGGTGACGGCGCCGTGGTCGATCTCGTAGGTGGTGCCGTCGGGGGCCGTGACCTGGGTCGGACGGGTCGGCACGCCGTTGGTGGCGGCCGGGGCGTCGGACGCGGGGAAGGACTCCTTGCCCGCCTCCTCGTCGTCGGCCACGTAGTTGCGGACGTCCAGCGCGAACTGCTGGGCGGCGTTGGCGAGGACGATGCGGTCCTGCGGGCGCTTGGGGCCGGCGATGGAGGGCACGACCGTGGAGAGGTCGAGCTCCAGCTTCTCCGAGAAGTCCGGCTCGGCGGCCGGGTCCAGCCACAGGCCCTGCTCCTTGGCGTACGCCTCCACGAGCGCGACCTGCTGCTCGCTGCGGCCGGTCAGGCGCAGGTACTTCAGGGTCTCGTCGTCGATCGGGAAGGTCGCGGCGGTGGAGCCGAACTCCGGCGACATGTTGCCGATGGTGGCGCGGTTGGCGAGCGAGGTCGCGGCGACGCCCTCGCCGTAGAACTCCACGAACTTGCCGACGACACCGTGCTTGCGGAGCATCTCGGTGATGGTCAGCACCAGGTCGGTGGCGGTGGTGCCCGGGGTCAGCTCACCGGTCAGCTTGAAGCCGACGACGCGCGGGATGAGCATCGAGACCGGCTGGCCGAGCATCGCGGCCTCGGCCTCGATGCCGCCGACGCCCCAGCCCAGCACGCCGAGGCCGTTGACCATGGTGGTGTGCGAGTCGGTGCCGACCAGGGTGTCGGGGTACGCCTGGCCGTTGCGGACCATGACGGTACGGGCCAGGTGCTCGATGTTCACCTGGTGGACGATGCCGGTGCCGGGCGGGACGACCTTGAACTCGTCGAACGCGGTCTGGCCCCAGCGCAGGAACTGGTAGCGCTCGCGGTTGCGGCCGTACTCCAGCTCGACGTTCTGCGCGAAGGCGTCGTTGGTGCCGAACTTGTCGGCGATGACGGAGTGATCGATGACCAGCTCGGCCGGGGCCAGCGGGTTGATCTTCGCCGGATCGCCGCCCAGCTCCTTGACGGCCTCGCGCATGGTGGCGAGGTCCACGACGCAGGGCACGCCGGTGAAGTCCTGCATGATCACGCGGGCCGGCGTGAACTGGATCTCCTGGCTGGGCTGGGCCTGCGAGTCCCAGCCGCCGAGGGCCCTGATGTGGTCGGCGGTGATGTTCGCGCCGTCCTCGGTCCGGAGCAGGTTCTCCAGTAGCACCTTCAGGCTGTAGGGAAGGCGCGCGGAGCCCTCGACCTTGTCCAGCCTGAAGATCTCGTACGACTCGTCACCCACGCTCAGCGTGGCACGGGCGTCGAAGCTGTTCGCCGACACGACAGTCTCCTTCTTCATTGCGCGTCTACCGCAATCGCAAATCCTGCCGCCACGGCCTCTCGCCGATCCGCTAAGGTAAGGCTAAGTTAGGTTGACCTTACCGAGTTGGCGGCTGCGGTACGCCTAGGCAGATATCTCGATGTCGAGATAACTCTAGTACATCGCGGCCGCTCGGTCATGCCCGGACCCCGGTTGTTCCCGGCCCGTCACCGTGCGCAGGGCGCCGGGTACGAGGCGTTCCCGGCCGGCGCCCGGGCCCCTGCGAAGGGCGCCCAGCCCTTCCTCGCGCCCCCGCGCGACCGCCCCCGCGCGCCGGTGTCGACCCGCTCGGCCGGGCGCCCGCCGGCGGGGGTTCCGGTCGGTATCCCGCCACTGGCGAACCGCGACCTCCGCGGACGGCTAAAGTCCTGGTGCCGAGCACGAACGTCAGGGGGGATCATGCAAGCGCGTCTGGGGCCGCTGGAGCGGTACGCCGACGGAGGGGGCGGATGGATCATCGGGGACCCCAGGCAGGAGGGCGGGGCCTTCTTCGTGCTCCGGGCCGACGGCGCAGCCCACCGTGCGGCCGGGGCGCCGGAGCGGGTGGTCACCTGGGACCGGTTCCTCGATCTCGACACCCTGGTCACCTCGACCCGGGAGAGCCCCCGCCCGACGGGCGGGGCCACCGACCTCGCCGGCGAGGTCCCCGCACCCGGCGCCGGGTCCTGCCTCCGGGCGACCCTGCGCGACCCCGACGAGAACTGGGTGGGGAGGTTCAGCCACCACGCGCGGCTCTACACCGTGAGCGAGGTGCTGTTGGCGGGCGAACTGTTGCGCCAGACCGTCGAGGCCGGGCACGCGGCATGGCTCGGCGACCTCGGGTGGCTCGACCACACGGTCGGACGGCTCGCACCGCTGGAGCCCCGGACGAACCGGGCCGCCCGCCTCGCGGTGGCCGAGGTGCTCGCGAGCTGAGCCGGCGGGACGGGGACCGGGGGAAGCACATGGGACTGGACCTCACCGTCGTCGTCGTGGACTGGCGACGGCTGGCGGACGCACCGCCCGGGCGGCGGTTGGCGCTCCTGGAGTCCGCACTCGACGAGGACGCGGACCGGTGCCGCTGCGGTGCGCACTGCGCGGACGGGCGGTGCGACGGGGGCACCGGCTGCTGGGACTGCCCCGACTGTGCCGATCCGGACGCGGGGTGGATACCGCCGCGGGCCCCGGGGCACCCCTGGTACCTGGCCTACGAGTTCACGCTGACGTGCGGCTCGTTCAAGCCGCACTTCTGGGCCGGCGAGCGCTGGGAAGAACTGCGGGTGACCCCGGCGGCCCACCGGGTGCGCGGCGCCCTGGACTCCTTCCTCGCGGGTCTCCTGTGGGTGCCGCCCGGCGAGGAGGACGCTCCGGAGCCCCTGCTCGCCGCGACCCCCGACCGACCGGGCGCCCCGCTGCTGGTCTCGGCCGCCCCCGGCGCCGCGGCGCTGCGGGCGGCCGCCTGGCGTCGGGCCGCGCCGCACCTGGCGGATCTGCGCGCACCGTTCGACGCCCGGCCGGCCCGGCCGAACGGCTGGGTGGAGACGTACGAGGAGTTCGCCCGATTGGTGCGCGAATGGGGCGAGGTCACGGCGGCCGCGGAGCAGCGCGGCTGGGGCGTGGTCGGACTCGGTCGCTGACGCGCCCGGCGCTGCCGGAGTGCGCCGCGGCGCTCAGTCGCGGGCCCAGCGCTCGGTGAACAGGCGCGCGGAGGGCGGCCCGCCGGGTAGCGGGTCCGTCCCGGGGGCGCGCAGTCCCTCCAGGACCAGGGCCACGATGCGGCGCCGGGCCCGGTGCGCTTCGGGGAGGAGGTCGTCGCGGCCCTGTTTGCGGAGCTGGTCCAGGACGGGCGAGGTGCCGAACTGTTCGATGAGGAGCGACAGGTCCACCGCGGTGACGTCCGGGCGCAGGACGCCCGCCCCGCGGGCCCGGTCCACCAGGGCGCCGAACAGTCGGTCGGAGCGCTCGCTGGCCTCCCGCATGGCCTCGGTGACCTCGATGGTCCCGGCGACGGGGCCCAGTGAGCCCTGGCCGAACTCGACGCAGGTGACGACGAAGTCCGCGAGGCCGGACCAGGGGTCGGGGTCCGCGAGCCCCCGCTCGGCCGCCTCGGCCCAGTGCTCCACGGACAGTTGGCTGAGCCGCTGGAACAGCTCCTCCTTGGTCCGGTAGCGGCGGTAGAGGCTGCCGATGCCGACGCCCGCCCGCGCGGCGATCGCGGCGACCGAGGCGTGCGCGCCCTCGGCGGCGAGGACCTCGCGGGCCGCCTGGAGGAGGGCACGGTCGTTGCGCTCGGCCTCCGCCTGGCGGGGGCCTCGTCGTTCGGAAGGCGTCATACGGCCGCATCGTAATCGGCGGTGCGGCGGCGGTCCTTCGCGGCATCGGAGCCGGGCCCCGGGCGCACTCCAGGACCCGTGGCCCGTGGGGGAGTTCGGGCGCTCCCGACGAACCCGTTCGCCGTACCCCCTTGCGGAGCGAATCGCTCCGCACCTAAGGTGGCGTTCCAACCGGAGCAAAATGCTCCGCAGTTCGACACCGACGGACTGCCGGAGCCTCCACACCAGAGGGAGCACAGCCATGACCGACACCCACACCACGCCGACCCCCGGAACCGAAGCGGTCGCAACCCCGGGCCCGGCACCCGCGACCCCCGACGCGACCACCCGGGAGGCCGACCTCGCCGCGATACGCCGGGTCGTCTCGGACGCCAGCACCCACCAGAGCGACCCCGAGCGCTTCCTCCCCCTGTACACCCCGGACGCATCCGTCGTGAACTTCGGCGGACGGCGGGTGCTCGGCCGGGACGCACTCGAACAGGCCATGCACGCCGCACTCGCCTCTCCCCTGGCCAAGGTCCTGACGACGGTGGAGATCCTGGACGTCCGCTTCGTCCGCCCCGATGTGGCGGTCGTGGTGAGCGTGAAGCACGTTTCGGACGAACGGGAGGAAAGCGAAGGAAAGCCGCTGCCCGGAACGTCCGGCTCCCTCACCCACGTCCTGGAGAAGAGCGGCGAGCCCGACACCGGCTGGAGGATCACCCACTCGCAGACCACGCCGATCCTGAGCTGAACCGCACGCGCCGCCACGGGCCGGCCCCCTCCTCCCCGGCCGCCCCGGACGGCGCAAGCCCGCTTGCCGCGGCCCCGACGCACCACCGAGGATCGAACCCGGGAAGCGCCCGCATCCGGACGAGCACGGACGGACCGGACACGCGACCCTCCGGTCGATCCGGTCGGGTGACTCCGTCACCCGTCCGCGGACCCCATCAACTCCGATGGCTCACCCTGACGGTAACTTCATCTCATATCTGAGATAGCCTGCGGCACATGGCAGACGACTACCTCGTACGCATCGGCAAGCTCATCCGTGACGCGCGACAGCATCGCGGCTGGACCCAGTCCCAGCTCGCCGAAGCGCTCGGCACAAGCCAGAGTGCCGTCAACCGCATTGAACGCGGGAACCAAAACATCAGCCTTGAGATGATCGCGCGCATCGGCGAAGCGCTCGACAGCGAGATCGTGTCCCTGGGGTACGCGGGACCCATGCATCTGCGGGTGGTCGGCGGACGCCGTCTGTCCGGTTCCATCGACGTCAAGACGAGCAAGAACGCCTGTGTCGCGCTGCTGTGCGCCACGCTCCTCAACAAGGGCCGCACGGTCCTGCGCAGGGTCGCCCGGATCGAAGAGGTCTTCCGTCTGCTGGAGGTCCTCAACTCCATCGGGGTGCGCACCCGCTGGATCAACGACGGCGTCGACCTGGAGATCGTGCCGCCCGCCCAGCTCGACATGGCCGCCATCGACGCGGACGCGGCCCGGCGCACCCGGTCCATCATCATGTTCCTCGGTCCGCTGCTGCACCGCATGGACCACTTCAAGCTCCCCTACGCGGGCGGCTGCGACCTCGGTACCCGCACCATCGAGCCGCACATGATCGCCCTGCGCCGGTTCGGCCTGGACATCACCGCCACCGAGGGCCTCTACCACGCCGAGGTCGAGCGGGACGCCCAACTCGACCGGCCCATCGTCCTCACCGAACGCGGCGACACCGTGACCGAGAACGCGCTGCTCGCCGCCGCCCGGTACGACGGCACGACCGTGATCCGCAACGCCTCCTCCAACTACATGGTCCAGGACCTCTGCTTCTTCTTGGAAGCGCTGGGCGTGCGCGTCGACGGCATCGGCACCACCACCCTGACCGTCCACGGCGTGCCCACCATCGACGTCGACGTCGACTACTCCCCCTCCGAGGACCCGGTCGAGGCGATGAGCCTGCTGGCCGCGGCCGTCGTCACCGAGTCCGAGCTGACGATCCGCCGGGTGCCCATCGAGTTCCTGGAGATCGAACTGGCGGTCCTGGAGGAGATGGGCCTCGACCACGACCGGTCCGCCGAGTACGTCGCCGACAACGCCCGGACCCGGCTCGTCGACCTCACGGTCCGCCCCTCCAAACTGGAGGCGCCGATCGACAAGATCCACCCCATGCCCTTCCCGGGCCTGAACATCGACAACGTCCCGTTCTTCGCGGCCATCGCGGCGACCGCCCAGGGCAAGACCCTCATCCACGACTGGGTCTACGACAACCGGGCGATCTACCTCACCGACCTCAACCGGCTCGGCGGCCGGCTCCAACTCCTCGACCCGCACCGGGTCCTGGTCGAGGGCCCCACCCGCTGGCGCGCCGCCGAGATGATGTGCCCGCCCGCACTGCGCCCGGCGGTCGTGGTGCTGCTCGCGATGATGGCCGCGGAGGGCACGTCCGTGCTGCGGAACGTGTACGTCATCAACCGCGGCTACGAGGAGCTGGCGGAGCGGTTGAACTCCGTCGGCGCGCAGATCGAGACGTTCCGCGACATTTGACGCACGGGTGCCGGCGCGCCCCGGTCCGACCTGCTGAAACCCAGGTCGGACCGGGGCGCGCCGGCGTCTGTCCGGGACGTACTCCGGGCAGGGCGCTGAGCAGCCCGGACAGTCGGCGGCTGTCCGGGACGGTCGGCTCCCGTTGCCCCACCTGTCGACGGTCAGCAGTCTGTGCGGTGTCCGGCCGGCCCCACCGTCGCTCCGCAGCGGGCGGATGACGTCCGTCCCGCTCGGGTCGGTGGACGTTCAGCAGGACCACGGGCTTCCCTAGTGAAGGAGTACCCATGCACATGCCTCGACTCGTCACACGCGCCCTCACCGTGGCCGGAGTCGGTCTCGCGGCGGCTGCACTGGCAGCCCCGCATGCCGTCGCCGGGACCACCCATCCCAACGTCAGCTGGTACGACGGGACGTTCACCGGCACGTCCGTGGTGGTGAACCCCACCAACGTGAAGAGCTACGGCAAGCTGCGCGACTTGGCCAATCTGCCCGGCGGCACCGCCTTGTGGGTGAACATCAACACCACCACGGGCAACTACAACAGGGAGGTCGGTCGCGTCTCCAGCGGCGGGAGCAGGACCGGACACTGGGACCAGCTTCCTTTCGGTGGCAGGTTCCTGAACGGAAAGATCACGCTGTGCAGCTCCACCGGCGGGGGCGGATGCGGCACTCCCGTCAGCATCAGGTGATCGCCCGGCGGGAATCCCTGCACCCCCGCGGTGATCGGGGAGCCGTCGGGGAAGCCCGCCCGGCCAGCGGGGTGCAGCGGCCCGGAACGCTCCCCGTTATCGTGAACTGGTCCTGACCAGGCCAGGGAGGTCCCGCCATGAGCAGCATCACGTCGCCCTTCCCCGAGCAGATCGCGCTCTCGGGGGAAGGACTCGTCCTCCGTCCGTGGACGGAGTCGGACCTGGCCGCGATGCCGGAACTGTTCGACCACCCCGACATCGCGTACTGGACGCCGATCGCCTCGCCCTTCGACGCAGCGGCCGCCCGTGCACGGCTGGACCGGAGCCGACGGCTGCGGGCGGAGGGCACCGCCCTCCTGCTCGCCCTCACGGTCGACGGCGGCGCACCGCTGGGCGAGGTGATGGTGCGGCGGGCCCCCGAGGGCACGGAGATCGGGTACGCGGTCGGCCCCGCGCACCGCGGCCAGGGCCTGGCGGCACGGGCGGTACGGGTGATGGCCGCGTACGCCTTCGAGCAGTTGGGGGTGGAGCAGGTCATCCTGGAGCTGGAGGCCGAGAACGCCGCCAGCGTCGCCGTGGCCGAGCGGGCGGGCTTCGCACTGCTCGACGTCCCCCTGATCACGGGCGAGGACAAGGGGCGGGCCTACGCCTTGCAGACCTGGGGGTTGCGCCGCCCGTGACGCCGCCGCGCCCCCGCCCGCCCCGCTGGCACGCGGGTCGGGCGGGGGTGCGGCGGTGCACGCCGGAGCGTGTGGTCAGACGCGGTCCGCGGCGATCAGCAGGTACTGGAACGAGCCGTCCCGGTAGGAGTTGATGAACGCCTCCTCGATCCCGGTGACCAGTGAGGAGGTGGCCCTCAGCTCCCAGTACGGCAGGGTCGCCTCCGTCAGGTCCACCACGGCCTGCGGGACGAGACGGTTGTCGGCCATGGCGCGCAGGTACTCCCGACGGGAGTGGATGTTGCACTCGAAGTGCGCGTTGATCTGCGAGACCCACTTGGACGGCTGCCCGTAGACGGGGTTCCAGCAGCCCGTGATGGTGACGTAACGGCCGCCGGGGGCGAGGATCCGCGCGTGTTCGGCGAACAGGTCCTGCAGGTCGACGTACATGCTGGACTCGTTGTTCCAGGAGGCCGCGGCCCGCCCGCTCTCGAAGGGCATGTCCAGCATGTTGCAGACCCGGGCCCGTACGGACCCCTCGTAGTCGAGTTCGCGGGCCCGCCCGTTGGCGAAGTCGGCCTGCTTGGCCGAGAGGGTGACCCCTTCGACCCGGCAGCCGAAGCGCTGGTGCGCCATGACCATCGAGCCGCCCCGGCCGCAGCCGGCGTCCACGACTATGTCGTCCCGCTGGACCGGGCCGAGGTGGTCCAGCAGCACGTCGGCCTGGGCGGACTCCAGTCGGTGCAGTTCGGCGATCAGACGCTGCTCGTACCCGGGTGCGCCGGGGTCGCCGAGGGCGGCGCGGTCGACGTCGCCGATGCCGTAGTGGTGGTGGTAGAGGCCGTCGACGTCACCGAGCCGTAGGTTGACGGGCCTGGCCTCGTGGTTCCAGTAGCGGGCGATGTCGCCCTGGTAGGGCGTCGCGGGCGCGGAGACGAGGCTCTCGCGGGGGGTGGTCAGTTCGGGCGTGGTCACGAACGGTGTTCCTTCCTCACCAGAAGTCCGGCAGGCTGTAGCGGTAGGTGTTGTTCTGGTGCCAGTGGTGGTTGCCGTCGACCCACACGGCCACGCCGCGCAGGAAGCGCACCAGAGTGGGCAGGGGGCAGGCCGCGGCGAGGGCCGCCGACTCGGCCTCGAACGCGTGCATCAGCTCGTTGTGGACCTCGACCGCCTTGAGGTACGCGTCCTTCTCGGTGCGTTCCTCGCGTTCGGCGATCACCACGGGCAGGTTCAGGTGCCGGCCCGGACTGTCGAGTTCCTTGGTGTAGGAGTAGAGGTCGTTGACGATGGTGGTGGCGTTGGAGGCGAGCGCGATCACCCGTTGGAGCTCCGGCCGGGCGTGCAGGTCCGCCGGGAGTTCGTAGCCTCCGACGGTGTCGGTGATGGTGGGGCAGGGGCGGAAGTTGTTGAACTGGCGCATCGCCAGGTACTCCCACACCTCGGGGACGTGGTCGGTCTGGTCCCAGGCCGCTTCGGCGAGGTACCCGAGGTGCAGTCGGGCCATGTCGTGCCGGAAGCGGTCCGCCTGGGAGGGCGTGGCCGCCCGGAGGAAGTGCTCCATCGCGGAGTGGTAGGCGCGCCGGGGCGCGTCCGCCCCGCGTGACCCCTCCCACGCCGGTGCGTACTCGCCCGTGGTGTGCACCGGGTCGAGCACCGTGTGGGCCAGCAGCAGCCGGCCGCCGAGTCCGACGGGCGAGCCCCCGTGGTCCTCGCAGTAGCAGTCGTCGACCGCGTTCTCGGCGACCATCAGCCGGGCGGCGACCAGCACGTGGTCGGTGGTGGGGGCGTCGGGGTGACAGACGGTCATGTAGCGGCCGATGCCGAAGCCGTCGAACTCCTCCTCCCATTCGGGCGGGTACAGCTCGATCTCCTCGATCGCCCATTCCTTGATCCGACGGCTGACCTCGGCGGTGCGGACGGGGTCGGGCTCCGGTACGGGATGGTGGTACAGGCCCGGCACGGGACGGCCCTCGTCGGCCGGTCCCGTGCGCCGTGCCGGGTGCAGCCCCGACGTGCCCAGACCGGTCGGGCCGCGCAGAACCCGGTGCAGCGCATCGGTGCTCATGGTCGCACCACTACTCCTCGCGTGAAGTGCTCGGTCGCCGGGCGCCGGCGGGGGGCCGGCGCCCGGCACTGCGGCTCGGGGCCCGACCGCCAGCCGGGTCCGGGGCGGCCGGGCGGACGGACTCAGGCGCCGGTACGGGCGATCTGCACGTTCTCCAGCACGCCGAGCGCGTCGGGCACCAGGACCGCGGCGGAGAAGTAGGTGGTGACCAGGTAGGAGATGATCGCCTGCTCGTCGATGCCCATGAACCGCACCGAGACGCCGGGCTCGTACTCGTCCGGGAGACCGGTCGGGTTGAGCCCGATCACGCCCTGGTTCTCCTCGCCGGTGCGCATCACCAGGATCGAGCTGGTGTTCTCCTTGCTGATCGGGATCTTGTTGCACGGCAGGATCGGCACCCCGCGCCAGGCGGGGACCTGCTGGCCGCCGACGTCGACGTGGTCGGGGTAGAGGCCGCGGGAGTTGAACTCCCGCCCGATCGCGGCGATGGCCCGGGGGTGGGCGAAGAAGAACTTGGAACCGCGGCGGCGGCAGAGCAGTTCGTCGAGGTCGTCCGGGGTCGGCGGGCCGGAGTGGGGCTGGATGCGCTGGTTGAAGGCCGCGTTGTGGAGCAGCCCGAACTCACGGTTGTTGATCAGCTCGTACTCCTGGCGCTCGCGCAACGCCTCGACCGTGAGCCGCAGTTGCTGCTCGGTCTGGTTCATCGGCTGGTTGTAGAGGTCGGCCACGCGGGTGTGGACCTTCAGCACGGTCTGCGCGAGGGAGAGTTCGTACTCCCGGGGGTTGAGCTCGTAGTCCACGAAGGCGCCGGGGAGTTCGACCTCGCCGCTGTGGCCGGCGGACATCGCGATCTCCGCCTCGCCCCGCTGGTTCTGCCGGTGTTCCGACAGGGCGCGGAACTCGTTCAGGTGCGCCTGGAGGGACGGCGATCCGGCGCTCACGGAGTCGAAGTCGGCGCGGGAGAGGGTGAGCAGGGTGCCGGCGGTCCTGGCGACGGCGGTGTACTCCCAGACGGCGTCCGGGTCGAGCAGCGCGTCCTGGCCGAACCGGTCGCCGTCCGCGACCACGCCGGTCACGTGGTCGTCGCCGTACGGGCCGGTGGCGATCTTCTCGATCCGACCGTGGGCGACCAGGTGGATGCGCTCGGCGGGGGCGCCGCGCTCGGCCAGCACCTCGCCCGCGCGGAAGTCGCGCTGGACGCACCGTCCCGCGAGGGCGGCCAGCACGTCCTCGTCCTCGAAGCCGCGGAGCAGCGCCAGTTCGCCGAGTTCCTGCGGGATGACCCGGACCTCGGCCCCGTCCTGGATGAATTCGATCCGGCCGTCGCCGACCGCGTAGGTCAGCCGGCGGTTCACGCGGTAGGCGCCGCCGGAGACCTGCACCCAGGGGAGCAGCCTGAGCAGCCAGCGGGAGGTGATCTCCTGCATCTGCGGGACGGACTTGGTCGTGGTGGCGAGATTGCGGGCCGCCGCGGTACTGAGGCTGCTCTGGGGGCGCGGTTCTCCGAGCGCTTCCTGGCTGGTCTCCACGGTCACGGGCAGGGCTCTCCTTCAGGAGGTCGGGCATTGCGGAACACGCGCACGGCGGGGCGAAGGCGCGGCGGGGAGTGGATGCGGAGGTGGGGCGCAGTGGGGGCGCCCCGAACCACGAGAACCGTAGGCGCAGGCCCGCCACCTGGGCCATTGGGAGACGTGATCACTCGCTCGATGAAGTGAACTTGTCGCATGAGACGTTTATCCGAGCCGAGGGCCGTCACGCGCCCGCTCGGTAAGGGGTGACCTCATGCGGGGTCTCCCGCCCCTCCGGCCGTGGGCGCCGTCGGTGCCCGGGGGTTGTCCGGAAGCCGTCGGGTGCCGTTGACCGGTGGGGAGCGTCACCGTACGTTCGGTGCGCGGCGCTCCGCCCGGTGTGGTCAGGGGGTTCCGGGACCGGGAGAGGGGTGTGGCTGGTTCGTGCGCGTTCTGGTAACGACGATGGGCAGTCCGTCGCACGGCCGTGCCCAGTTGCCCCTGGTGGGGGCGCTCGTCGCGGCGGGGCACCAGGTGCTGGTGGCGACCACGCCGGCGCTCGCCTCCGTCTTCGCGCACGAGCGGGTCCGGGTGGTGGAGTGCCTGACGGACCAGGTGCCCGGGTACCACGAGACACCGCGCCTGTTCGAGCTCGCCGAACGCAAGGACCTGGCCGAACCCGAACGGCAACGCCTGATGGGACGCGTGTTGGCCGCCGCGTTGACCGGGACGAGCGCGCGGGAGATGCACGCGGCGCTGCGGCCGGTCGTCGAGGACTTCCGGCCGGACCTGATCCTCCGCGACGGCATGGACATGAGTAGCGTGCTGACCTCGGAGCGGCGGAGCGTGCCGCAGTTGCCGACGCCTTCGGGGGCGAGCAACGTCCTCGACCCGGTCGACCTGTTGCCCGGGCTCAACGAACTGCGCGCCGAGAACGGGTTGCCGGTCCAGGACGACCCGCTGTCCCTGGTCCCGTACGGGCGCGTCGACTACGTACCGGCCGGGTACTCCTTCGCCCGGCACCTGCCCACGTCCCTCGCGTACCGGCAGACCCTGACCGTGGGGCGCGGGTCGGCGTTGCCGCCGTGGGTGGTCGACCTCCCCGTGGACCGGCCGCTGGTCTTCGCCGCGCTCGGCACCGCGCTCCCCCATCTGCTGCGCGAGTCACAGGGGCGGGGGTCCGGTCGGTTGCCGTTCCCGATGCCCCACCCCGTGGAGACGATGCGGTCGATCACCCGGGCGGCGGCCCTGCTGGCGGACTGCACGGTGATCGTGGCCTCGGTGGGCCTGCCGGTGGAAGCGGAAGCACTGCCACCGCACGTGCGGCTGGTCGAGTACCTTCCGCAGCCGCTGCTGTTGGAGTCCGTCGACCTCTTCCTCACCCACGGCGGGTTCAACAGCGTCCGGGAAGCGCTGCGCACCGGTACGCCGATGGCCGTGCTCCCGCAGTTCGGCGACCAGTTCTCGAACGCCGAGCGGGTGGTGGAACTGGGGCTGGGCCAGCGGGTCGGCGAGGCCACGCCGGAGGGCATCGCACGGGTCTGCCGGGCCGTGCTGGCCGACCCGGAGGTCTCGGCCCGCGCCCGGCGGGCCCGGCTGGCGATGCTGACCCTCCCCGAGGCCGAGCGCGCGGCCGGCGACCTGGAGCGGATCGCCGGCTGACCGGGTCGGGGCGGCCGGTGCCGTGGTGCGTCTGCCGGGCGGGGGCGGAATCCCGTTGGCGCGGCGGCACCCGTTCCGGAACACTGGGCGCCCATGTCCGTGAAGCCCTTGACCGGCCCCCTGTGTACCCGTGATTCACTCGCCGCCGACCTGCGGGCCCTGGGGCTCGCCCCGGGCGGGACCCTCCTCCTGCACGCATCGCTCAGCTCGCTCGGCTGGGTCTGCGGGGGTCCCGGTGTGGTGGTGGGGGCGCTGCTCGACGTGCTGGGCGGTGACGGGACGCTGGTGGTGCCCGCGCACACCGGCGACAACTCCGATCCGGCCGACTGGGAGGACCCGCCTGCTCCCGAGGCGTGGTGGGCGGACATCCGGGCCACGATGCCGGCCTTCGACGCGCGCACCACGCCCGTCTTCGGGGTCGGGGTGATCCCGGAGACCGTACGCAACTGGCCCGGTGCCGTGCGCAGTTCCCACCCGCAGTCCTCCTTCGCCGCCGTGGGCCCGCGTGCCGAGGCGCTCGTGGACGGCCATGCGCTGGACTGCCGGTTCGGGGAGCGCAGCCCGCTCGCCCGGCTGGAGGAGGCGGGGGCGCGGGTCCTGCTGCTGGGCGCGGACTTCTCCTCCTGCACGGCGTTCCACCTGGCCGAGTACCGGGTTCCCGCGCCGCAGGAGGACCACTCCTTCGCGGTGATGACCCCGCGGGGCCGTGCGTGGTGCACGGTGCGCGACACCGCGGTCTCGGCGGACCGTTTCGACGAGCTGGGGGCTGCCTTCGAGCGGGCCCGGCCCGTGCTGCGGGGCGCGGTGGGCGGGGCGCGCGCCCGGCTGTTCGACCTTGCCGACGCCGTGGCCTACGCCGAGTCCTGGCTGGTCGAGCACCGGCCGCACGGCGACGGGTGACCGTACCGGCGACGGCAGGGGGTGTGACCAGGGGCGCAGGTGCGGGCTTCGCCCCGCGTTCGGCGGACGGGGGCCACCCCGTACCATTCATGAAGTTGACGGCCGGACCATCTGCGCCCCGAACGGACCCGCCTTGCACGAGTCATCCGCCCCCGCCTCCTGGCGCATCGCGCTGCCCCACTCCACCGCGGCGGTGCCGGTGGCGCGCGCGCTGGTGCGGACGGCGCTCGCCGACGCGGCCGACACCCGGGACACCGCCGACTGCGACACGGCCGAACTGCTCACGGCGGAACTGGTGGCGAACGCCGTCGAGCACACCTCGGGCGACGAACCGATCGAGTTGGTCGTGGCGCTGCTGCCCGGCGGTTGTCAGGTCGAGGTGCACGACCCCGATCCGTGTCCCCCGGGCAGCCTCACCCGCCCCGCGCTTTCGGAGCCGCCCGACCCCTGGCAGGAGCACGGGCGGGGCCTGCTGCTGATCCGCGCCCTCAGTTCGGCGTGCGGACACCGGGCCACCGAGTCCGGCAAGGCCGTGTGGTTCACCCTCTCCGCCGTGCCCGGGCCCCGCCACGCCCACTGAGCACTTCCCCCCGGCGGACCGCGCAGAACTCCCTCCTTCGGGGGGAACGCCCCCGCCGAACTCCCCGTCCTGCTGTACGGAAGGCGCGGTGGATCACGCCGCGCCCACGTCCAGAGGGGGATTCCATGTCCAGTTCCACCAGGAGCGCCGCCACCGTACTCGCCGCGTCCGCGCTCATGGCCGCGGGCCTCACGGTCACCGCGGCGCCGGCCAGCGCGATCCACGGCGGGAAGAACGCCACGACCGGCACCCACCCGTACGCCATGCAGCTGAGGACCGCGGGCGGTCAACACGTGTGCGGCGGCACCCTCGTGGCGCCCACCAAGGTGCTGACCGCGGCGCACTGCGTCAAGGACGTCGACGCGGCCCGCCAGCTGAAGGTCATCGGCGGGCGCACCACCCTCGCCGCCACCAACGGCACGGTCCGCGGGGTGGCCGACGTGACGTTGCACCCGGAGTACGACGGTTTCCTCGGCCGGGACGCGGCCGTGTTGACGCTGTCGGCGCGGATGCCGTACCGGTCGCTGCCGGTGGCGGGTCCGCGGGACAACGCGCTGTACGCGCTGGGGAAGACCGCGACGACGGTGGGTTGGGGGCAGACCGCGCGGGACACCTCGGCGACCCGGCTCAAGTCGGCGGTGCTCAAGCTGGCGTCCATCAAGACCTGCGAGCCGTTCACCGGTCCCACCGACACCCGGGCGCTGACGGTGTGCGGGGCGCCCACCGCGGGCACCAAGGACAGCATCTGCCGCGGTGACTCGGGCGGCCCGCTGATCGCCGGCGGCAAGGTGATCGGCATCGTCTCCACCGGCAACAAGTACTGCGACGACGTGCACCCCGACTCGGTGTTCACCCGGGTCAGCGCCGTCGCGGCGGACCTGGGCCTGTCCACCTCCTGACCCGGAGGGAGCGGGGGCGGGTGTCGATCCCGCCGCCGCTCCCGCCCCGGTCAGTCGGCGAGGGTGGCCACCAGCACGGCCTTGATGGTGTGCAGCCGGTTCTCGGCCTCGTCGAAGACGACGGAGTACGGGGACTCGAAGACCTCGTCGGTGACCTCCAGCGACTCCAGGCCGTACGTCTCGTGGATCTCGCGGCCGACCCGGGTGCCCAGGTCGTGGAAGGCCGGCAGGCAGTGCAGGAACCGCACGTCCGGGTTGCCGGTGGCCTGGAGCACCTCCAGGGTCACGGCGTACGGGCCGAGGGCGGCGATCCGCTCGGCCCAGACCTCCTTGGGCTCCCCCATCGACACCCAGACGTCGGTGGCGACGAAGTCCGCTCCGCGCACCCCCTCGGTGACGTCCTCGGTGAGGGTGAGGGTGGCGCCGCTCTTCTCGGCCAGCGCACGGGCCCGGTCCACCACGCCGCGGTCGGGCCAGTACGCCTCGGGGGCCACGATCCGGACGTCCATGCCGAGGAGCGCGCCGGTGATCAGGTACGAGTTGCCCATGTTGAACCGGGCGTCGCCGAGGTAGGCGAAGGAGATCCCGTCGAGGGGCTTGACGCAGTGCTCGGTCATGGTGAGGACGTCCGCGAGCATCTGGGTGGGGTGCCAGTCGTCGGTGAGGCCGTTGTAGACGGGGACGCCCGCGAAGGCGGCCAGTTCCTCGACCGCGGGCTGACTGTCGCCCCGGTACTCGATCGCGTCGTACATCCGGCCCAGTACCCGGGCCGTGTCCCTGACCGACTCCTTGTGGCCCATCTGGGAGCCGGAGGGGTCCAGGTAGGTGGTGCTGGCGCCCTGGTCGGCGGCGGCGACCTCGAAGGCGCAGCGGGTCCGGGTGGAGGTCTTCTCGAAGATGAGGGCGATGTTCTGGCCGCGCAGCAGGGGGGTCTCGGCGCGGGACTTCTTGGCCGCCTTCAGTTCGGCCGCGAGGACGACCAGGGCCTTGAACTCGTCGGCGGTGAAGTCCAGCTCCTTGAGGAAGTGGCGGCCGGTGAAACCGGACGGGACAGTCACCATGCGGGGCTCCAGGGGCGAGAACGTCGGTCAGGAAGTTTGGAAGTCTATACGATAGACAACATTTCTATGCAAGGCTGCTTCAGGCCGTTCCCGAGGTCGGCGTTCAGCCGGCACCCACGGCCTCCCGCTCCACCGGGCAGCTCATGCACCGCGGCCCGCCCCGACCGCGCCCCAGCTCGCTGCCCGGGATCTCGATCACCTCGATGCCCTGTTTGCGCAGATGGGTGTTGGTGGTGGCGTTGCGTTCGTAGGCGATGACCACACCCGGTTCGACGGCGAGGACGTTGCAGCCGTCGTCCCACTGCTCCCGCTCCGCCGCGCGCACGTCCTGGGTGGCGGTGAGCACCCTGATCTCGCTGAGGCCGAGGGCCGCGGCGACGGCCCGGTGCATGTGCTCCGGCGGGTGGTCGGTGACCTTCAGCTCCCGCACGTCGACACCGGGCTCGATCGTGTACGAGCGCAGCATGCCGAGCCCGGCGTACTGCGTGAACGTGTCACCGTCGACCATCGTCATCACCGTGTCCAGGTGCATGAAGGCGCGCCGCTTGGGCATGTCGAGCGCGACGATGGTCCGCGCGGACCCGGCCGCGAACAGTTTGTGGGCGAGCATCTCCACGGCCTGGGGCGTGGTCCGCTCGCTCATCCCGATGAGGACCGCGCCGTTGCCGATCACCAGGACGTCACCGCCCTCGATGGTGGACGGGTAGTCGGCCAGCCCCTCGGACCAGACGTTGAACGGTCCCGCCGACTCCGCGGCGAACAGCGGGTGGTGCCGGTAGATCGCCTCGAAGTGCACGGTCTCGCGGCGGCGCGCCGGCCAGCGCATCGCGTTGATGGACACGCCGTCGTAGATCCATGCGGAGGTGTCCCGGGTGAACAGGTGGTTGGGCAGCGGGCCCAGCAGGAAGTCGTCCAGCTCCATGGCGTGGAAGCGGACGGAGGTGGGTTCGGCGTGCCCCTCCAGGAACTCCCGCTTGGTCATGCCGCCGACCAGCACCTCGCACAACTGGGGCGCGGGCAGCCCCGCGAAGGCGGCCCGCAGATGGCCGGTGGCGAGCGGACCGTACTCCTTCTCCTCGAAGACCCGGTCCAGGACCAGCGCACGGGCCTCGGGCACGTCCAGCACCTCGGTGAGCAGGTCGCCGAAGAGGTGGACGGTCACGCCGCGGTCCCGCAGCACGTCCGCGAACCCGTCGTGCTCCTGCCGGGCCCGGCGCACCCACAGCACGTCGTCGAAGAGGAGGGCGTCCTTGTTGCTGGGGGTCAACCGCTTCAGCTCCAGGTCGGGCCGGTGCAGTATGACGCGGCGCAGCCGCCCGGTCTCGGAGTCAACGTGGAATCCCATGGCGTCTACCTTCCCCGAATTGGCACCCTCACGACGCGAGTGCGCCTTCCCGCCGGCGCGCCGCGTGAGCACGAACGCCGCCGGCCGCGGCCGGTCAGGACCGCAGGTAGGCGAGGACGGCGAGGACCCGGCGGTGGGTGTCGCCCGCGGGCGGCAGGTCCAGCTTGGCGAGGATGCTGCCGATGTGCTTGACCACGGCCGCGTCGGAGACGACGAGTTCCCGGGCGATGGCGCTGTTGGAGCGTCCCTCGGCGACCAGGCCCAGCACCTCCCGTTCGCGCGGGGTCAGCCGCTGCAACGGGTCGCGGCGGCGGCGCAGCAGGTGGCGGACCACCTCCGGGTCGACGACCGTGCCGCCGTCCGCGACCGCGCGCAGGGCGTCGAGGAACTGTTCGACCTGGCCGATCCGGTCCTTGAGGAGGTAGCCGACGCCCGTGCCGTCGCCCGAGTCGAGGAGGTCGGCCGCGTAGGCCCGTTGCACGTACTGGCTCAGCACGAGGACCGGCAGGGTGGGACGGACGCGGCGCAGGGCCACGGCGGCCCGCAGCCCCTCGTCCTCGAAGTCGGGCGGCATCCGCACGTCGGTGACGACGACGTCCGGGTCCGTGTCCGCGACGGCGGCGGTCAGCGCGGCGGCGTCCCCGACGGCGGCCACCGTCCGGTGCCCGAAGCGGGTGAGCAGGCCGACGAGTCCCTCGCGCAGCAGGACGCTGTCCTCGGCGAGGACCACCCGCAGCGGTCGGGGTGCATCGGCGCCGGCCGTCAGGTGGGACGGGTCCGCTCGGTCGGTCGGCAAGGGATCTCCACGCGCAGCAGGGTCGGTCCGCCCGGTGGGCTGGACAGGGTGAGTGTGCCATCCAGGGCCGACACCCGGTCGCCGAGTCCGGTCAGTCCGCTGCCGGCCGCCGGGTCGGCGCCGCCGCGGCCGTCGTCGTCGACCTCCAGGACCAGCGTCCCGGCGGCGTGCCGGACGGTGACCTTGGCCCGGTGGGCGCCGCTGTGCCGGGCGACGTTGACCAGGGCCTCCCGGGTGACGAAGTAGGCGGCGGCCTCCACCGGCCCGGGGAGCCGGCCCGGCAGTGCGGCGGCGACGTCGACGGGCACCGCTGAGCGGTCGGCCGCGTCCTGGACGGCGGCCTCCAGACCGAAGTCGGTGAGGACCTTCGGATGGATGTCGTGGATGAGTTCGCGCAGTTCGGCGAGGACCCGTCCGGCCTCGTCGTGGGCGCGGGCCAGGGTGTCGGCGAGCGGTCCCGGCGGGGCGTCGAGGCGGGCGAGGCCCAGGGTCATCGTCAGGGCGACGAGCCGTTGTTGCGCCCCGTCGTGCAGGTCCCGTTCGATCCGGCGCCGCTCGGCGTCGAAGGCGTCGACCAGGCGGACCCGGGAGCGGCTCAGCTCCCGTACGGTCCGCTCGGCCGTGGTGTCCCGCGGGCCGAGCAGGGCCCCGGCGATGCCGGCGCGCACCTCGGCGAGCCAGCCGAGCGCGTACAGTCCGGGGGCGATCAGGGCGGTCCCGAGGGCGGCGCAGGCGCAGGCCAGCGGCCAGGAGGTGACGAGCCACAGCTTGAGCACCCGGACCTCCTCGCCGCCGCCGACGGTCGCCATCAGGGCCGGTGCGGCGACCAGGGTCAGGGGCGCGCCCAGGACGAAGGCCACCGCCAACGCCTCCAACGGCCACAGCAGGAGCGCGGTGAGGCCGGCGTACCCGAACTCCCGCCAGGTGACCGGTTCCCGGAAGCGGAGCCGGGCCCAGGCTCCGGGCCCAGGCTCGGTGACCCGTCGGTGCGGATCGGTCGCGGTGTGCCGGAGCATGCGCAGCCGCCACCGTTCGAACCGGGCGAACGGCAGTCCGAGGAGCACCAGCGAGGCCAGCAGCGGCAGTCCGAGGAGCACCGGGGCGAGGGCGAGCCCGGCCGCGGCGGTGACCAGGAGCGCCGCCAGGAGGACGGGGCCCAGCAGGGCGCCGGTCAGGAGGTAGCCGACCGCCCGCCAGGGCCAACCGGTGCGCAGGTAGCGCAGTCGGCGCGGGGAACCCAGGACCTCGCGCAGGCCCGTGCCGGGCCCTTCGCCGGCGGACGGCGCCGGGCACCCGGGTGCCGGGGGCGTGCCCCGGCGCCCGGGCGGGTCGGGAGGGGCGGCGGGGTGCCGTCCGTGCTGGCTGCGTTCACGGCGTTCGTTGCGCACGGTTCCCACGGTAGGCGGGCGTACGGGGCCGGCCCAGGGCGCTGGGTGGAGGTCCGGGGGTGGGGCAGGCCCTACCCCCGTTCTCCACCGTGCCCCGCTGACCCGGCGGGGTCCGGGGCGGTGGAGTGGACGGCATGGACGACAAGGTGATCAGACTGGCCTCGGTGACCCGGGTGCACCGGCCGCACGGCCGCGGCGGCACCCCGGTGACGGCCCTGGACGGAGTGTCCCTCTCCTTCGGGCGGGGCACCTTCACGGCGGTCATGGGCCCCTCCGGGTCGGGGAAGTCGACGCTGCTCCAGTGCGCGGCCGGGCTCGACCGGCCGACCTCGGGGTCGGTGGTCCTCGACGGGACCGAGCTGACCGGGCTCGGTGAGCGGCGGCTGACCCTGCTGCGGCGGGAGCGGATCGGGTTCGTGTTCCAGTCCTTCAACCTGTTGCCGTCGCTGACGGCCGAGCAGAACGTGGCGCTGCCGCTGCGGTTGGCGGGCCGCCGTCCCGGCCGGGCCCGGGTGCGGGAGGCGCTGGCCCGGGTGGGGTTGGCGGACCGGGCCCGGCACCGTCCCGCCCAGTTGTCGGGCGGTCAGCAGCAGCGGGTCGCGGTGGCCCGGGCCCTGATCACCCGCCCCGCGGTGGTGTTCGGGGACGAACCGACCGGCGCGCTCGACACCGGCGCGGGCCGCGGGGTGCTGACCCTGCTGCGGGAGTTGGTGGACGAGGAGCGGCGGACCGTCGTCATGGTGACCCACGATCCGACGGCCGCCGCCCGCGCCGACCGGGTGGTGTTCCTGGTGGACGGGGCGCTCGCCGGGGAGGTCACCGCGCCGAGCGCCGAGGAGGTCGCCCGACGGATGACCGCGCTGGAGGCAGGGGTGGGGGCGGCGTCGTGCTGAGCGTGACGTGGTGCGGACTGCGCGAGCGCCTGGTCACCTTCCTCGGGGGCTTCCTGGCCCTGGCGCTGGGCGTCGGGGTGCTCACCGCGATGGGCCTGGCCCTGGCCTCGGCGACCCGGACCCCGGAGCGGCAGCCGGAGCGGTTCGCGGCGGCACCGGTGCTGGTGCGGGGTGCGGACACCCTGCGGGTGGACACCCCCGCCGGACCCCGCGAGGGCCGGTGGAGCGGGCCGCGGGCGGTGCCGCGCGCCCTGCTGCGGGAGCTGGCGGAGCTGGGCCCCACAGTGGTGGACCGGACGTTCCCGGTCCGGGCCGAGGGCGCCGGTGAGCTCGTCGCCCACCCGTGGTCGACCGCCGCCTTCGCCTCGTACCGGCTGACCGCGGGGCGGGCGCCGGTGCGGGACGGGGAGGTCGTGGCGGCCGGTGGCTGGGCGCGCCCCGGCGAACGGGTCGACACCGACCGGGGCGTGCTCCGGGTGGTGGGGACGGCCGCCGCCCCGACCGTGTTCGAGCGGGCCGTGTTCCTCACCGAGCGGCACGCGGCGCGGTTCGCCGCCGGGGACCACGTGGTCGTGGACGCCCCGCCGGCGGCGGTGCGCGCGGTGGTCGCCGACGGCCGGTACCCGGGGGTGCGGGTCCTCACGGGCACCGAGCGGCGGCTCGCGGACCCCGGTACGGAACGGGAACGGGCGGCGCGCACGGCACTCGTCGCGCTGCTCGGCACCGCGGGCGGGGTCTGCGGGTTCGTGTCGGTGTTCGTGGTCGCGTCGACGTTCGCGTACTCGGTGGCCCGTCGACGCCGGGAGTTCGGGTTGCTGCGCACGGCGGGGGCGACCCCGGGTCAGGTGCGGCGCACGGTGTACGCGGAGGGGCTGCTCGTCGGGGCGACCGCCTCGGCGGTGGGGTGTCTGCTCGGCGGCTGGGCGGCGCCGCTGCTGGCCCGTCTGCTGGTGGCCCGTCAGGCGGCGCCCGCGGGCTTCCGGATCGGCCCGGACCGCTGGCCGTACCACCTGGCGTTCTGGACCGGGCTCGTGGTGGCCCTCGCCGGGGTGGCGGCGGCGTCCTGGCGGGCGGGGCGCACCGGCCCGGCCGAGGCGTTGCGGGAGGCGTCCGTCGACCACGGGGTGCTGACCCGGGGCCGGCTGCTGTGGGGCGGTGGCCTGCTGGTGGCCGCGCTGGGACTCCTCGGGTACTCCCTGGTCGTCGAACCGGGCGAGCTGTTGCACCGCAAGACGTACACCAGCCGGCCCGCGCTGCTGGTCGTCGCGGTGGCGCTGGTGGCGCCCGGCTGGGTGGGTCCGGTGGCCCGGGCCCTGACCCGGTTGCCGGCGCGGCTGCCCGGGGCGGGCGGCGAACTCGTCCGGGCGGGCGTGTCCACGGCGGTCCGGCGCGGGGCCGCGGTGGCGTCCCCGGTGTTGGTGACCGTGGCGCTCACCGGCACCCTGCTGGGGACGACCGCCACCCTGAACGGGGCGAAGGCGCGGGAGGTCGAGCGCAGGACGACGGCGGACTTCGTCGTCACGGGCGTGGACCGGGCCGGGGTCGCGGCGCTCGCCCGGGTGCCCGGCGCGGTGGTGTCCCCGTCCGCGGCGAGCGAGGTGCACGTACTGGAGGAGGGGACGGCGCTGGTCCGGTCCGAGGCGCGCGCCGTCGACCCCGCGGCCCTCTCGGCGACCACGACGCTCCCGGTCGCCGCGGGCGACGTACGGGACCTGGACGACGGGTCCCTCGTCGTCAACGAGGAGTGGCAGCGGCACCGGGTGGGGCAGCACGTCACCGTGTGGCGGGCCGACGGTCAGCGGGTGCGGTTGCGGATCGCGGCGGTCCTGCGCACCGGCACCGGCTCCCAGGGCGTGTACGTCACCCCGGCCAACGCGCCGGGCGCCGTGGTGGACCGCGTCGAGGTCCGGGTGGTGCCCGGGGCCCGGGCGGGTGCGGTCGCGGCGGCGCTGCGGACGGCCGCGGGGGCCGGCCGGGTCCGCACGGGCGAGGCGTACGCGCGGGCGTTGGCTCCGCGCGCGAACGCGGCCACCCGGATCGGTTTCCTGCTGGTCATCGGGATCGCGGTGCTGTACGGGGCGTTGGCGCTGGCCAACACGACGCTGATGGCCGCCGCGGACCGGTTGCCGGAACTCCGGGCCCTGCGGCTGGCGGGGGCGACCCGGGGGCAGGTGCTCCGGGTCGTCGGGTGCGAGGCGGCGGTGCTGGTCGGCACGGGCGCCGTGCTGGGCGCGCTGGTCGCGGCGGTGCACCTGGGGGCGCTGGCGGCAGCCTTGGCGCTGGTCGGGGCGCCGGCCCCGGTGGTCGTCCCGTGGGGGCCGCTCGCCGCGGTGGGTGCCGGGTACCTGACGGTCGCCGTGCTGACGGCGCTGTGGGCGACGGGCCGGTCGCTGCTCGGCGCGCGTCGGTGAGGACCGCCGACGTGCGGTCGGGGCCCGCCGGTGCGCCGCCGGTGCGCCGCTGGGGCCCGCCGGTGCACGATCGGGCCCGCCGGGGCGCGGCGCGGACCGCCGGGGCCGGGTCGGGGCCCGCCGGGGAACCCGGAGCGCCGGGGCGGGCACGCTGGTCGGCACCCGGGAGTGCCGGGGCGGTCCGCCGGGCGGGACCCGAAGGCCCCGGTCGGCGGACGGCGTTGCGGCCGGAACCGGATCAGCGCTCGCCGGTGAGGTGGGCGAAGACGACCACGTTCGCGTCGTAGCCGCTCTCCCCCGCGTAGGAGCCGCCGCAGGTGATGAGGCGCAACTCCGCGCGCCCGGTGTCGCCGTAGACGCGCTCGGCGGGGAACCCCTCGCGTTTGAGGGTCTCGACGCCGTCGACGGTGAACACCGCGGTGCGCCCGTCGGCGCGGGGCACCTCGACGGTTTCGCCCGGGCGGAGCAGGCCCAGTGAGTAGAAGACCGCGGGGCCGGTGCGGGTGTCCACATGTCCGGTGATCACCGCGGTGCCGCGCTCCCCCGGGGTGGGGCCCTCGCTGAACCACCCCGCGGTGTCCGGCCGGGTCGGCACGGGCGCCTCGATCTGTCCCTGCGGGTCGTAACCGACGTCCAGCAGCGGGGCGTCCACCCGGACGCTCGGCACCTGGACCCGTACCGGGCGGGCGACGGTGAGCGGTTCCGCGCCCGCCGGAGCGGTGGCGGAGGGGGCGGGCCGGACCGCTGCCGCGGGCGCCGGCTGCGGCGGGCCCGCCACCGGGTCGCCCTGCACCAGGCGCACCCCGACCAGGACGGCGAGCGCGAGGGAGGACCACCCCACCCGGTACCGTCGATCGACCCGGGCCCGGGCGGCCCTGCGGTGGACGTCGAGCGCCGCGAGCAGCGCCTCGCCCTCGGCGGAGCAGCGCGCCGGCCTCCGTGGGTACGGGTCCATCCCGGGTCTCCTTCCGTTCGCCCCGTGCTCTTGCCGTGACCGCACCCGGCCGGGGCGCGGGTGCGGGCCCGTTCCGGGCGGGTGGGTCAGAGGGCCCGGCGCCGCGCCCGGTGGAGGAACGCGCCGCCCGCCACCGCGCCGACGATCAGCGCACCGCCCGCGGCCGTGGTGAGGGTGTCGTGTCCGTCGGCGCGGAGGCCGCCGAATCCGGCGTGCGAGCCGCTGGCGGGCACGACCTCCAGCACTCCGGCGAGGTGCGCGCCGTTGTTGCAGGTCCCGTGGACGTCGTACCGGCCGGGGCGGGTGTTCCACGGCACGTCGAGACGTCCGCTCAGCTCGTCCCGGGCACCGGACTGCGGTCCGCCCCGGGCGTCCTGGTCGTCCCTCAGGTCGCGGCCGTCCTGTCCGTCACGTCCGTCACGTCCGTCGCGGGTCAGCCGGACGTGCCGCACGCCCAGGGACTCGGCGTTCACCGTGGCGGTGTCGCTGTTCCCGCAGGAGAACGTGCGCACGGTGGTGGCGTGTCCGGCCCGCACCGGGTCCGGCGAGAAGGACAGGGTGTCGGCACCGGGCCGGGGGCCGGGCGCCCCGCCGGCCGGCACGCCCGCCGCGAGGGCGAGCGGCGCGGTGAGCGCGACCGTCGCCGCGGCCACCCCGGCCGAGGCGAGAAAGCGTCGAGCATGCATGTGATCCTCCGTCAAGCACCGGCCGCGTGCGAATGCTTGCCCGCGCGCTGACGAGAGCCGGTACCGTCGCCCCCTCATGTGACGATCCGTCGGATGGCGGCGCATCTCCACCGGCCCGCCCGCGGCGCCGGACCGTCCCCGCGGCCAGCCGGATACGTAGGACAACGCCGCAGGTCAGAGGCATTGCAGCTGGCGCACTCAGGTGATCTTGTCCAGGTGCGTCCGCACGGGTAGCCACACCCCGGCGGAACGCTCCACCTGACGCACCCCCACGGACCGCCCCGGGGCGGGCGCCCGGAAAACTCCCTCGCCCCGGCCGGTATCCGCCCGGAATACTCGTACGGGTGTTCATCACCGTCACCACGACAGGTCATCCTGAACGTCCCGCGACCGATCTGGGCTTCCTGCTGCACAAGCATCCCGACCGCAGCCAGGCGTTCTCCACCTCGCACGGCACCGCCCACGTCTTCTACCCCGAGGCGACGGCGGAGCGCTGCACGGCGGCGCTGCTGCTGGAGGTCGACCCCGTGGCGCTGGTCCGCAAGCTCAAGGGCAAGGAGCGCAGCACACCCGACGCCGCCCTCGCGCAGTACGTGAACGACCGGCCCTACGCGGCGTCCTCCCTGCTCGCCGTCGCGCTCAGCCGGGTGTTCTCCAGCGCGTTGAAGGGCCAGTGCACGGCGCTGCCCGCACGGGCCGCCGAGCCGCTGCCCCTGCGGATCGAGGTTCCCGTGCTCCCCGCGCGCGGGGGCGCCGAACTGGTCCACCGGATGTTCGCACCGCTCGGCTGGACGGTCACCGCGACCCCCGTACCGCTCGACGAACACTTCCCCGAGTGGGGCGGCTCCCGTTACGTGTCCCTGGTCCTGGAGGGCTCGGGCAGCACGCTCGCCGAGGCGCTGCGCCACCTCTACGTCCTGCTGCCGGTACTGGACGACACCAAGCACTACTGGGTGTCGCAGGACGAGGTCGACAAGCTGCTGCGCGCCGGGGAGGGCTGGCTCGCGACCCACCCGGAGCAGCAGGTCATCACCAGCCGCTACCTCAACCACCGCTGGGGCCTCGCCCGCACCGCGCAGGAACGCCTCGCCCTGGAACGCCTCGCGCAGAGCGACGACACCGAGGTCGAGGAGATCGACAACGCGGTCGACGAGACCACGGACACCGAGGAGAAGCCGGTGCCGTTGGCGCGGGCCCGCCGCACGGCCGTCGTGACCGCGCTGACCCGGACCGGCGCCTCCCGGGTGCTCGACCTCGGCTGCGGCCAGGGCCAGTTGGTCAAGGAACTGTTGGCGGACCCCCGGTTCACGGAGATCGTCGGGGTCGACGTGTCGGCCCGTGCGCTCACCGTTGCCGCCCGACGGCTGCGGCTGGACCGGATGGGCGAGCGCCAGGCGTCCCGCGTCACGCTGCTCCAGGGCTCGCTGACGTACACCGACCGCCGGCTCGAAGGGTACGACGCGGCCGTGCTGTGCGAGGTCATCGAACACGTCGACCCGCCGCGGCTGCCCGCCGTGGAGTACGCGGTGTTCGGCGCGGCCCGTCCCGCGACGGTCATCGTGACCACCCCGAACGTCGAGTACAACGTCCGCTGGGAGTCGCTGCCGGCCGGACACAAGCGGCACCGGGACCACCGCTTCGAGTGGCGTCGCGACGAGTTCCGCGACTGGGCGCAGCAGGTGGCCGCACGGCACGGGTACACCGTGGAGCTGCGGCCGGTGGGCCCCGAGGACCCGGAGGTGGGCGCGCCGACGCAGCTCGCCCTGTTCCGCCGCGGCGCCGCCCCGGCCACCACCGGCACCACCGGCACCACCGGCACCACCGGCACCGAGGAGGAGAGCGCGGCATGAGCGGCACCGACACCACCACCGTGCAGGACGTGCGCGTCCTGCCCGTCACCGACCTGTCCCTGGTCGTCCTCATCGGCTCCACCGGCTCCGGCAAGTCGACCTTCGCCCAGCGGCACTTCCGGCCCACGGAGGTGCTGTCCAGCGACTTCTGCCGGGGACTGGTCGCCGACGACGAGAACGACCAGTCGGCGTCCGGCGACGCCTTCGACGTCCTGCACTACATCGCGGGCAAACGTCTCGCCGCGGGCCGGCGGACCGTCGTCGACGCGACGAACGTGCAGTCCGGGGCGCGGGCCCAGCTGATCCGGCTGGCCCGTGAACACGACGTGCTGCCCGTCGCGATCGTCCTGGACGTGCCCGAGTCGGTGTGCGTGCGACGCAACGCCGAACGGCCCGAACGCGCGGACCTGCCGGCCCGGGTGGTCAGCCGTCACCAGCGGGAACTGCGCCGCTCGCTGCGCGGACTGGAACGCGAGGGCTTCCGCAAGGTGCACGTCCTGCGCGGGGTCGACGCGATCGAGTCGGCGCGGATCGTCACCGAGCGGCGGTTCAACGACCTGACCCATCTGACCGGCCCGTTCGACCTGATCGGTGACGTGCACGGCTGCCGCAACGAGCTGGAGGCCCTGCTGGGCGAGCTCGGCTACGTCGACGGCGCCCACCCCGAGGGCCGGACCGCCGTGTTCGTCGGTGACCTGGTCGACCGCGGACCGGACAGCCCCGGGGTGCTGCGCCGGGTGATGGACATGGTCGCCGCGGGGAACGCCCTGTGCGTGCCCGGCAACCACGAGAACAAGCTGGGGCGCTGGCTGAAGGGCCGCAAGGTGCAGCTCACCCACGGCCTGGCCGAGACCGCGGCGCAGCTGGCGGACGAGAGCGAGGAGTTCCGGGCCCGGGTCGCCGCCTTCGTGGACGGACTGGTCAGCCACTACGTGCTCGACGGCGGCCGGCTGGTCGTCTCCCACGCGGGGCTGCCGGAGAAGTACCACGGCCGGACCTCGGGCCGGGTCCGCTCGCACGCCCTGTACGGCGACACCACGGGGGAGACGGACGAGTTCGGGCTGCCGGTGCGCTACCCGTGGGCGGAGGACTACCGGGGCTCCGCCGCCGTGGTGTACGGGCACACGCCGGTGCCCGAGGCCCAGTGGATCAACAACACCCTGTGCCTGGACACCGGCTGCGTCTTCGGCGGCAAGCTGACCGCCCTGCGCTACCCGGAACGCGAACTGGTCGAGGTGCCCGCCGAGCGCGTCTGGTACGAGCCGGTGCGGCCCCTGGTGCCCGAGGCGCCGGGCGGGCAGGACGGACGCCCCCTGGACCTGACCGACGTCGTCGGCCGGCGGACCGTGGAGACCCGGCACGGCGGTCGGGTCGCGGTACGGGAGGAGAACGCGGCGGCGGCCCTGGAGGTCATGAGCCGCTTCGCGGTCGACCCGCGGCTCGTGCCGTACCTGCCGCCGACCATGGCGCCCACCGCGACCTCGTCGCTGGACGGCCATCTGGAGCACCCGGTGGAGGCGTTCGCGCAGTACGCGGCCGACGGGGTCGCCCGGGTCGTGTGCGAGGAGAAGCACATGGGGTCGCGGGCCGTCGCCCTGGTGTGCCGGGACGCGGACGCCGCACGGACCCGCTTCGGGGTGGACGGCCCCACCGGGTCCCTGTACACCCGGACGGGACGGCCGTTCTTCGACGATCCGGCGGTCACCGAGGAGGTCATCGGGCGGGTGCGCGGCGCCGCGACGGCCGCGGGGCTGTGGGAGTCGCTGGACACCGACTGGCTGCTCCTGGACGCCGAGCTGATGCCGTGGTCGCTGAAGGCGGCGGGGCTGCTGCGCACCCAGTACGCGGCGGTCGGCGCCGCGGCGGGCACGGTGCTGCCGCGGGCGGTGAGCGCACTGGAGGCCGCGGCGGGGCGGGGCGCGCCCGTCGGGGACCTGCTGGAGCGGCACCGGGGGCGGACCGAGGACGCCACCGCCTTCACCGAGGCGTACCGCAGGTACTGCTGGAGCACCGAGGGCCTGGAGGGGGTGCGCCTCGCACCGTTCCAGGTCCTGGCGACCCGTGGCCGTTCGCTGGCGGGGCTGCCGCACGACGAGCAGTTGGCGCTGATCGACCTGCTGGTGGCGCACGACGCGACGGGGTTGCTGGCCCCCACCCGGCGGCTCGTCGTCGACACCGGGGACGCGGCGTCGGTACGGGCCGGCGTCGACTGGTGGCAGGAGCTGACCGACGCCGGCGGCGAGGGCATGGTCGTCAAGCCGCTGGAGGCGCTGGCCCGGGTCGGGCGGCAGCGTCTGGTGCAGCCGGGGATCAAGTGCCGGGGACGGGAGTACCTGCGGATCGTCTACGGTCCCGAGTACACCCGCCCGGAGCACCTGGAGCGGTTGCGTTCCCGGCACCTCGGCCACAAGCGGTCGCTGGCGCTGCGGGAGTACGCGCTCGGCCTGGAGGCGCTGGAGCGGCTGGCCGAGGGGGAGCCGCTGTGGCGGGTCCACGAGGCGGTGTTCGCGGTCCTCGCCCTGGAGTCGGAGCCGGTGGACCCGAGGCTCTGACCCGGGCGGCACCGAGCGCGTCCCCGCCCCGGGCTGCCGGCGACGGCCCGGGCTCCGGCGACGGGGCGGGGACGCGCGGGTGCGGGGCCGCGGGGTTGCCGTCGCCGGCTCCCCGCTGCCGGGCATGATGGAGACATGGATCTACGAGTCTTCACCGAGCCCCAACAGGGTGCCACCTACGACACGCTGCTCCGCGTCGCGCGGGCCGCCGAGGACCTGGGCTACGACGCCTTCTTCCGGTCCGACCACTACCTCCACATGGGTTCGGTGGACGGTCTCCCGGGCCCCACGGACGCGTGGACCACCCTGGCGGGCCTGGCCCGGGAGACCCGGCGGATCAGGCTCGGCACGCTGATGACGGCGGGCACCTTCCGACTGCCGGGAGTCCTCGCGATCCAGGTGGCACAAGTCGACCAGATGTCCGGCGGCCGGGTGGAACTGGGCCTCGGCTCGGGCTGGTACGCGGACGAGCACACCGCGTACGGCATCCCGTTCCCCAAGGAGAAGTTCGGTCGGTTGGAGGAGCAGCTCGCGATCGTGACCGGGCTGTGGGAGACGCCCGTCGGCGAGCGGTTCACCTTCGACGGCACCCACTACCAGCTGAAGGACTCCCCCGCGCTGCCGAAGCCCGCGCAGTCCCCGCTGCCGATCCTCATCGGCGGGCACGGGGCGAAGCGGACGCCCGCCCTGGCCGCGCGGTACGCCCATGAGTTCAACATCCCCTTCGCCTCGGTCGCGGACACCGAGCGGCAGTTCGGCAGGGTCCGGGCCGCCGCCGAGGAGTTGGGGCGGGCGCCCTCCGACCTGGTGTACTCCAACGCCCTGGTGACCTGTGTGGGGCGCACCGACGAGGAGGTGGCGCGCCGGGCGGCGGCGATCGGCCGGGAGGTGGACGAGCTGAAGGAGAACGGTCTCGCGGGCTCGCCGGCCGAGGTGGTCGAGAGGCTGGGCCGGTACGCCGCGGTCGGCTCCGAGCGGGTCTACCTCCAGATCCTGGACCTCGACGACCTCGACCACCTGGAGCTCGTCGCCTCCGAGGTCATGCCCCAGCTGACGTGAGCCCGGCCGGCGCGGAGCGCCCCGCGGGGTGCGGGGTCAGGGGCGTTCCCCGCCCGGTGGGCGCAGCTCGGCGTCCCACGGGTGGTCCCCGTAGGTGGCGGCGACGGCCCCGGCGAGCCACCGCCGCTGCTCGGCGCCGAGCACGGGGAGCGCCGCCGCGAAGTCCTGCTCGTCCTTCGCCCTGGGCTGCTTGGCCTTGTAGAACAGCTGGACCTCCGGGGCGAGGTGGGGCACCCCCTCGGGGGTGCGGGCGCCCACGAGGTCGAGGGGCCGCCGCACCCGGGGGTTGCGCCGGGAGACCCAGTGCCCGCCCTCGGCCTCGTCGAGCATGACCTGGAGCCGCCAGGGTGCGGTGGGGCCGGGGCGGCACCAGATGTCGTGGACGCCGACCGGGAGGACCTCCCCGGGCGCCCAGGGGCGCAACTCGCCGGGCGGGTCCGCCGCCCACCACTCCCACCCGGCCAGCACCTCCTGGACCGCCAGCTGATCGCGGCGCAGCAGCAGGACGTCGATGTCGCCGTGGGCCCTGACCGTACGGCCGACGGCGAGTTCGATGGCGTGGCCACCGGCGATCCACCAGGGGACGGAGGCCGCGGCGAACCACCCGACCACGGTGGACAGGGGTGCGGGTTCCCAGGGTTCCAGGGCGGGCGGGACGTGCGCGGCGGGTGTCATCCGGCGAGGCTATCGGGCGGACGGTTCGGCGCAGGTGACGTCGTCGGGGGGCAGGGTCCCGTCGCGCAGGTAGGCGTTGACCGTGCGGTCCGCGCAGGGCACGGCACCCAGACCGTCGACGGAGCGGGCGTAGACGCCGTGGGTGCGCAGGTCCGCCGTGACCAGGCGCGAGCCGGTGAGCCGGCGGTGCAGGGCGAGGGCGCCCTCGTAGGGCACGTTGTTGTCGCTGCGGGCGTGCAGCATCAGGACGGGGACGTCGTTGTCGATGGCCGTGCCCGCTTCCCGGGGCTCGGTGGCCCAGTACGCGCACGGGGCGATCATGCCGTTGACGTACGGTCCGAAGACGGGCTCGGTGGCCCGGCTGCGGACGCTGTTGTGCCAGTACGTCGCGGGGTCCTTCGGCCAACCGCCCGCGGGCCAGCCGCCGTCACCGCACATGAAGACGGCGCCGCCCACCATGCTGTCGGCCAGTTCGGGCGAGCTGAGGAGTTGGAGGAACCCGGCGAGTTCCGGTCCTGGCGCGGTCAGTTCGCCCGCAGCGGCGGTCACCAGGTCGCGGACCACGGCGGCCAGTGCGGCGTCGTGCTCCTCGTGCTGGACGAGTTGTTTGAGGATCATCCGTTGCAGCGGGGCGCCCAGCCGGTGGCCCTGGACCGCCACGGGGCGCCGCTCGGCCTGGTGGAGCAGCCGTTCGACGGCCGCCCGGACCTCGCCCGCGGTGCGACCGAGTCCGTAGGTGCCGTGCCGGCGGGCGGTCCACGCGGCCCAGGCGTCAAGGCCCTCCTCGGCGGGGGCGCCGGACTGCTGGAACAGTTCGTACTGGGTGGCCGCCGGGTCGGTGGCCGAGTCGATGACCATGCGATGGGTCCGGCGGGGGAACATCTGTGTGTAGACGGCGCCCAGGTCGGCGCCGTAGGACACCCCGTAGAACGAGAGTCGGCGTTCTCCCAGGGCGGCCCGGATCACGTCCATGTCCCGGGCGACGTTGCGGGTGGAGGCGTGCGGGAGCAGGGCCGCGTTGTCCTGGTGTTCGTGACAGCGCCGGGCCGTATCCCGTGCGGCCCGCAGTGACTCCTCGAAGTCGGCGCGCGGTGACGTCACCTCCCCGGTGGGAGGGGCGGTGGCGGCGGGGGCACAGGTGATCGGTGTGCTCTCGCCCAGGAAGCGGGGGTCGAAGCCGATGAGGTCGTAGCGGTCCGCCACGTCCTTCAGGACGGGGCGCAGCGAGAGGGGGTGGCCGAGTCCGGTGCCGCCGGGGCCGCCCGGGTTGGACAACAGGATGCCGCTGCGGCCCTCCGGTGAGGCGGCCCGTACCCGGGACACCGCGATGCGGATCGTGCGTCCGCGGGGCTCCGCGTAGTCCAGCGGGACGGTCACCTTCGCGCACTGTGCGCCCGCTGTGGCCAGTTCCGGTTGGTCCGCCGGGCATTCGCCCCAGGTGAGGCGCTGCTCGGTGAAGCGCGACAGGGCTCCGCGGGGTTCCGCCGGGGCTGCGGCGACCGGTAAGGCACCGGAGAACAGGACGGCCGCACCGAGTCCGAGGGCGGCGAGGGGTGACATGCGCATCGTGGTCCTTCGAGCTGGGGATTCGCTGGTGGTGACGCTAGGGGCGGGTGAGGCTCCAGCGGCATGCGGCTGCCCGGTCGTTCCTCACGGGGGTTAACCCCCGGACGACCCCGGGGCACGGGAACGGGCCCGTTCGGCGGAGGGGGGAAGAAGCGCCCGGCTCGGAGGGGTAGGTCCATTGTCCCGGAGTGCGGCGGCGCTCGTCACCGTTCTCCGGAATGATCTTTTGCACCCGATATGCACCCTAGGCTTGCCGCAGAAAGCACAACACACGCACCGATCAGGGGAGTTGAGAGTGACGCAGGACGTTGCCGCGTTGGCGGTGGAACTCAGGGAGATGGCCGCGGTCGACCATCGGTCCGCGACGGGCGCGAACAGCGAGGACCCGGTGGAGCAGTTGGCGTGGCGCCGCCTGACCGCACGGCACGGGGATCGACTCGGCGAGATCATGGACGAGTACGGCTGGCCGACGTCGGAGCTCGTGGGCGAGGAGGCCGCCCGGGCGGCCTGGCTGATCGCCCAGCACGCCGACCGGCAACTCGACGTCCAGCGGCGCGCCCTCGCACTGATGCGGCAGGCGGTGTCGGCGGGCGCGGCCGGTCCGCGCGAGCTGGCCTTCCTCCTCGACCGCACGCTGGTCAACGAGGGACGCGAGCAGGTCTACGGCACGCAGATCGCCGGCGTGCGGGGCGGCGCACCTGTCCCCTGGCCCTGCGTGGAACCCGAGCGCATGGACGTGCTCCGCGCGGAGGTCGGCATCCCACCCTTCGAGGCTTACGTCGCCGAGTTCACGCGGGACTGACGCCGCCGGATGCTCACGCAGCGGCCCCGTCCGCGCGGACCGAGCGCCCAACGCCAAACACTGAGCACCGCGCACTGAGCACCGCGCCCCCGCTGTACCGCGCGCCCGCAGGGCCACGGCACCCGCTCACGGGTCCCCGTCCGGGAGGCGGGTGAGGGCGGGGAGGCGGCGAAGCATTTCGAGGACGCGGTCACGGCATTCGTCGGCAGCGTCGATCGCCTCCATGCACTGCCAGTACGCCCCCTGGTCCTCCGCGGTGCTGGCGATGCCGACCAGAGCGATGCCGACCTCGGTGAGCAGACCGCCCAGCCCGAAGAGGGCCACCTGGGCGTCGTCGATGCCGGTGAGCCGGGCCGCCCGTATCCCGTCGACGCCCGGGAGCGGCGGGGACAGCACCCCGCAACCCCGACCGCCGACCTCGCTCAGGCGCAGAGCCTCGCCGCGCAGTTCCGGGGGGCCCGTGACGGCGAGCCGACTCCCCATCACCTGGGCCAGGGCCTGCGCCTGCCAGGACTCCGCCATGATGTGCACCACGTCCTCGCTCGCCGCCAACGCCTGCCTGTTGATCACGATCAGCCGCATCGCATCCATGCCCTTGCCCCCGCCTTTCTTGGACGCTGGGAGTGAGCGTCCGACCGCGCCTCATCTGTTCATTACCCAGAGTGAGCGCTTCTGAGACGGATAGCTAGTGGAAGCCTGAAATCTGTGGACAAGAAGGCGACTGGGGAAAAGCCGACCACTCCGGAGAGTGACCAAACCGGCTGCTGGGCCTACGACTTCTCCCGGTTGGCGGACGGTCAGTTCATGCCCTCCGGCCCGCTGACGGGCCGGTCAGCAGGTCGGTCAGGTCGGCGAGTCCGTGACGGGGCCGGCCTCCGGGACCGGGAACCGCTTCTCGTTCCGGTCGATCTTGGCGGCCAGCGCGGTCAGCGGATCGATGTCGAGCACGGCGCAGAACTGGAGCAGATAGGCGAGCACGTCCGCCACCTCGTCCCTGACGCGGTGGGCGCGGTCGGGATCGTCCATCACCCGGGCGGACTCCTCGGGCGTCAGCCACTGGAAGATCTCCACCAGTTCGGACGCCTCCACGCTCAGCGCCGCGGCCAGGTTCTTCGGGGTGTGGTACGGCTGCCAGCCGCGGGCCCGCGCGAACTCGACGAGCCTGCGGCGCAGTTCCGTCAGCGAGACGTCCTCAGTACCGGGACGGTGGGGAGGTTCGGGAGTGCCGGGAGCGGCCGGGGTCGATGGGGTCACCGGTCAAGGTCTACCACCGTGAGCGGATCACCGGGCACCCCGGCCCTCAGCTGCGCCGCGCCCCGCGCCGAGCCCACCAGCCGCACGTGCCCGCGCTCGCACATCGCTGCGGCCAGCGCCGCGAGTTCGCGCACCTGTCGATCGTCGAGCGAGCGGTCGAGGTCGTCGGCGAGGACGGTGAGGCACTGGTACGCGGACGGGATCTCGGTGGCGGGGTCCACGTCCAGGACCCCCGGCCCGGTCAGCAGCACGAGGGCGAGCGCGAGGTAGCGCAGTTCGCCGTCGCCCAGCCGCTGCACGGGGGTGAGGCGCCCGTCGCCGCGGTCGAGCACGGCACGCTCCGTACCGTCGGGCGGGCCTTCGGCCCGGAGGTCGACGACGGGGCCCGGGCAGCCCGCACGGACGGCGGCGACCAGCCGGGCGTGGCGCTGGGCGCATTCGGTGCGGGTGCGACGGAGCACGGCTGCGAGGTTTCCGCAGTCGGGCAGGAGCCGTCCGGTGTCCCGCTCCGTGCCGGCGGGCGGCGGGCCGGTGGCGCGCATCCGCTCGGGGTCGGGGTCGCAGACGAAGACGGAACGCAGTGCCACGACGACCTGTTCGGCGGCGGCGAGCACCCTGCGCTGCCCGGGGGTGCGGCCCGCCACCCGCAGCGGCACGACCGCGGTGCCCAGCCGGTCGTCGGGGAAGGGGGCACGGGTGACGACAGCGGCCCCCGCGGTGTACCAAGCGGCCTGGACGGTGGACCGGGTGGGATCGCGCAGCGCGGTGACGAACAGTTCGGTACCGTCCGCCCCGGTCAGCCGCTCGCCCGCGACCCGCAGTTCGGGTTCGACCTGGACGGCCAGGTCCAGACGGACCGGACCGGCCGGACCGTCGACCGTGCAGCCGACGCGGAACCCCCGGCGACCGCTCCCGTCGGGGCCCATGTGTTCGGGCACCCAGCCGGCGGGGTCGGGGAACGCCCGGGCGAGGGGCGCCCCGGCCGCCAGCCGGGCGAGCGCCCGGTAGGCGCGCAGGGCGCTGCTGCGCCCGCTGCCGCTGCGACCGGTGAGGATGGTCAGCGGCTCCACCGGCAGGGTGACGCCGACGTGGGAGGCACAGGCGGTGAGTCGGAGTTCGGTGAGGGCCGGCCGGAGGGTTCGGGTGCCCGGCTCGGCCGCGCCCGGGGTGAGCACTGTCATGCACCACGACGGTAGGGACCGCCCGTCGCGCCGAACCGTTCCCTCAGGGTGACTTTCCTACGAACGGGGGAACGGGCCGGGCGGCTGACGAGGGGTGCGGGACCCCGGGCACAGGCCGAACCCGAAGCCGGCGTCGCCACCGGAAGGGCTCCGGGAAGGCTCCGGAAGGGCCGGGGAGGGGCTAGGGAAAGGTCGCTCCGGCGACGAGTCCCTGGATCTCGGTGCCGGGCGGCGCCAGCAGGAAGACGTTCCGGTCGACGCGGTGCATCCCGCTGCCGAGGCCGAAGACGACTCCGCTGCTGAAGTCCAGCACGCGTTTGGCCACGTCCGTTTCGGCGCCCGTCAGGTCGAGGAGGACGGGGATGCCCGACATCAGGGTCTCCGCCACCTCACGGGCGTCCGAGAAGACGTTGACGCGCAGCACCACGAACTGGCGCCGGGGCTCCCTCGCCCCTTCCGGCTCCGCCGGGTGTCCGGTCCAGGAGGGCCATTCGTCCCGCCCGCGCAGTGGAACCACCCGGGCCAGCCCTTCCCACTGTTCGTCGGTGACGTCGTGGCTGTTCAACGGCCCACCCCGTCCTGGCTCGCGCTTTTCTTCCCCACTGGACCATTCTTACGTGAAGTCACCCGATCGGCCCAACAACGACACGGAACGTCGTGGCGGGACGGGGGGATCGGAACGCCCCGAGGTGCCGGACGCGGTCAGGCCGAGGGGTCCGCGGCGGGGGCAGCCGGGCGGCGCCAGCCCTGTTCCCGCAGGACGGCCGAGACGTCGGGTGCCCGGTAGTGGTCGCCCTTGAGCACCTTGCCGTCGGCGCGTACCCGGGGCACCCCGTCGGGGCCGAGCTTGCTCATGTTGGCCCGGTGGATCTCGGCGATCACCCGGTCGAGGTCGATGCCGTGGACGAGGGCCGTGCCGTAGGCGACGTAGACCACGTCGGCGAGTTCGTGGGCGAGCCGGTCGAGGGGGCCGTCGACGGCGACCTCCGCGACCTCGGCCACCTCCTCGTCCAGGAGGTCCTGCCGGTGGGCGGCGAGCCGGGCGGGCACCTCCTGCGGGACGGTCCGGGCGTCGAGCCCGAACGCCCGGTGGAACTCGTTGACCAGCCGGGCGGGCGAGCCGCCCGGGGCCGCGGGAGTGGTGGTGCCGGCGTCGTCGGGAGCGGCGGACGGGTCAGGGGCGGGAGAAGGAGAAGGGCGCACGCCCCTGAATCTACCGGCCGCCCCGGCCCCGCCGCTCCGGGCGGCGGGGTGCGGAGCCGGGGCGGGCGGCCGGCTCATCGGTGGCCGACGGTCCAGGTCAGGGAGCTGGTGGCCGCCTCGCGGACCTGCGGGTCACGGATCGCGGAGGTCGCGTCGACGGCCCGGGCGGTGACGGTCCGTCCCTGGCCGTGGCCGCGCACGCCCAACTGCCGCGGGGTCACGACCCGTTCGCCGCGGGCGTGCCGGACCTCGACGCCGTCGACGTACCAGCGCAGCTGGACCCGGGCGATGCCCCGGCGGTCGAAGGAGGCGAGTTCGGCACGGATCGGGTGCTGGGCCCGGACCGGGCGGTCCGTCGGTGTCGGACTGGTCAGCGCCTTGGCGTACCGGTAGAAGCCGCCGATCATCCCCTCGCGTCCGACGAGGTTGAACGCGTCGGTGTCGAGCTTGCGCATCAGCGAGTTGGCGGTGGGGCGGTAGAGGCCCTGGGGGTAGTACCCGCTGCCCTCGTAGGTGCCGACCGTGCCTCCGGCGGGGTCCTGTTCGCCCATCCAGCGCCACCACTTGGCCCGGTGGGCGACCTGGTGGGCGGCGTCGTGCACGGAGGAGTTGCGGTCGGTGGGCTCGGCGCCCTGGTAGCGGCCGTAGGTGTCGTAGGTGTACTCGTCGGCGAGGTGGCCGATGGAGTGGCCGAGTTCGTGGGCGCCGATCAGGGTGGAGCGGTCGTTGTCGGAGGACATCGTCGCGATGCCGTCGTAGCCGACCTCGTTCTGTACGCCGCTGTAGCCGGCGCCGCCGTAGGTGGTGGTGTTGGCGAGGACGAACACGATGTCGGCGGCCGGTGCCTGCGCAGCGTGGGCGCTGACCTTGTCGATGTCGACGCACAGCAGCCGTTCGATGTCGCCGCACCAGAAGTACGAGGACAGGGCGGTGTTCTTGACGACGTCCTTGGTGGGGTCGCCGGAGACCCCGGAGTCCTGGGAGACGGTGTCGACGACCCAGATGTTGAAGAGGTCGCGGTAGCTCTTGTAGGGCTCGATCTGGAAGACGGACTCGACCTTGGCCTGGGCGTCGGCGCGGAAGTCGGCCTGCTGGGCCGCGGTGTAGCCGTCGCCCATGACGACGAGGTCGAGTCGTGCGTCGCCGGGTCCACTGTGCTGGAGCGAGCCGACGGACGCACGGGCCGGTGCCGCCTCGGGTGCGGTCTTCTGGCGGGCCGTCAGACGTTGCGGGGCCGTGGCCGGGACCTCCGTGTACCGTCCCTCGACGCCCGGGTCCGGGAAGTACTCGACGGTCACCTCCGGGGAGTCGGGCCCGCTCGGAGCGGGGGCGGCCAGCGCGGGGGCGGCGGCCGGGGCGGTGACGCAGAGCAGCGCGGACGCGCCGAGGGCGGCGGCACGGGTGCGTATTCGCACGGGGTCTCCTGGGGACGGTTCGGGGAGGGCGATCGCGGGCCGGGCGCGGGGTGCGGGCCGGGGCGGCGCCCGGGGTGGGGGCGTGCCCCGACCCGCTCCGGACCTGGTGGGGGCCGGGGCGGAGCCGGGTGGGGCGACGAGTGCGGCACCCGCAGGGGTTCAGGGCCGCAATGGTGGTTAAGTGCTTTGTTAACCACACTTGACTCGCGGATTAACTTAGAATCGCCGGGCGCCCGGCGCAAGATCTCCGGGGCGGCGAGAATCGTGGGCGGTCCGGGGCGGCGCTGCCGGACCGGACGATCAGCACGGCGGAGAGGGTCCACAGTGACGGAGCGGCAGAGCAGTGGACGGCCCCGGGCCGGGCGGGGCCCCGGGGCCACCGAGCCGGTCGGGTCCGGCCGGTCGAACACCCCGGGCCGGAGCGCCGGTTCCCCCGTCCCCTTCGCTTCCCCCGTCCCCTTCGGCTCCCTGGACTCCCCCAACTCGCCCGGCTCCTCCGGTTCGCCGGATGTCGAACCGGACGGCTCCTCGGCGGGGGCCATCGGCCGTCGGGTCCACCGGCTGCGGGCGGACCGCGGCCTGACCCAACGTCAGCTGGCGGAACCGGCGTACACCGCGGCGTACGTGTCCACCCTGGAGGCCGGGCGGGTCCGTCCCTCCGAGAAGGCGTTGCGCCACCTCGCGGCACGGCTCGGCACCAGCTACGAGGAGTTGGCCACCGGGCGGCCCGCCCACCTCGCCACCGGACTGCGACTGCGGCTCACGGAGGCACAGCGCGTCCTCGCCACCGAGGACCCCGCCGATGCGACCGTGCTCTACACCGCGCTCGTCGCGGAGGCCGAACGGCACGGGTGCGGGCCCGAGCGGGCCACCGCACTGGTGGGCCTCGGACAGTGCGCCCTGGAGACCGGTGAACTCGACGCCGCCCGACAGCACTTCGAAGCGGCCGAGCGACTGATCGGCGCGCTCGGCGAGCCCCTGACCAAGCGGGTGCCGGCCGTTCGTGGACGGGCCATCGCCCATCTCCTGGCCGGGGAGCTGCGTTACGCCTGCTACTTGCTGGAGAACGCCCTCGACGAACTCAACGCCTCCGGGCTGCACGACCCCGATGCGCTGGTACTGCTGTACACCGCGGCCATCGGCCCGTACATGGACCTCGGCGCCCATGCACGGGCCGCGCAGGCGGCGGAGTCGGCGCTCGCCCTCGCGCCCCGGGTGTCCGATCCGGCCCTGGTCGCCCGGATGCACCGGGGAGTGGCCCGTACGCTGATCGCCGAAGGCCGCTCGGACGAGGCGGACGCGTCCCTCGCCAAGGCCGCCGCGTACTACCAACAGCTGCAGATCCACGGTGAACTCGCGCTGTGCCACTGGATGCGCGGCTACGTGCACGCCCAGCGCGCGGACACCGGAGCCCCGGACGGGGGCGGTGCCGAGGACCTCGCCCGGGCCGAGGCCGAACTGCGCACCGCCCGGGACATGCTGGCGGCCCGGCGCGCCCGGCTGTACACCCACCAGGTGGGCGTGGAGTTGGCGGGGGTGCTGCACCGGCGCGGCAAGGACGACGAAGCCGAGGCGCTGTTGCGGGAGTTGCTGGGCGGGCTCAGCCCCGGGCGGGGCTCGGTGCACGCGGCCGGCGCGCACCGGTTGCTCGGGCTGATGGCGGAGCGGCGCGGCGACGCCGAGGCCGCCGAGGAGCACTACGTCCGGGCACTCGCGTTGTTGGAGCATGCGGGTGCGGCGGGTGACCTCGCGGACCTGTGCCGGCTCCTCGGGGACCTGTTGCGGCGGGCCGGCCGGACGGAGGCGGCGCTCGACGCCTACCGGACCGGGCTCGGGCACCGTTCCGCCCCCGGCACCACGACCCTCGGACCGCCGCCGGCGACACCGCCGTTCTGACCGCTGCGGTGCGGGCTCGGGTGGCTGGCGCCCAGGGCCCCTCTGCGGCTACGGGGTGTTCCGGTGGACGGCCCCGGAGCGCGGGGCCGTCCACCGGTGCGGACGCGGTCAGGTCAGGTCAGGGCGCCGCGGTGGTGTGGTGCCGTGCGGCGACCACCGCGGCCAGCAGTTCCGCGTCCAGTGCCGTGGGATCGGCGAGCCGGGTCGGTGCGGCGTACGACGACAGCAGGGCCTTGGTGATGCGCAGGGCCATCTCGGGACGCCGTAGGACGGGGGCGACCCAGCGGGCCACCGCCTCGTCGAGGGAGTCCTCGGGCACCACCTTCTGGAGGACCGACAGGTGGAGGGCCTCTTCGGCGTCGAACGCCCGGGAGGTGAGGACGAGCTCCCGCAACCGTGCCGCACCCATCTCGTGGATCAGCCGCGGCAGCGCCCCGCCCCAGGCCAGGGGCATTCCCAGGGCGAGTTCCGGAAGCCTGAAGGTCGCCGTGTCGGCGCCGACCCGCAGATCGCAGGCGATGGCCAGACCCAGGCCCGCTCCGGTCACCCGGCCCTGGAGGCGGGCGATGGTGACGGCCGGGCTGCCGGTGAGCGACTCGATCACGCGGCGGGCCTTGGCGCCGATGAGCTGCACTCCGCGCCCCGTCGGGTCCTCCCGGGCCATGAGGTCGTACTCGTCGCGGTCGCCGCCCAGGCAGAAGTCGTCGCCCGCCGCCGACAGGACGATCACGCGGATGCCGGGATCGGGGTCCACGAGCACGGACAGCAGGTCGTCGAGCATCGCCTCGGTGACGGCGTTGCCGGTGTCGGGGCGGTCCAACCGCACCCGCAGGACGGCGCCGTCCCGCACCACCCCCAGCGTGGCGGGCCGTCGCGCAGCCGGAACGGGGTCGGTCAGCGACTCGTTCACGCCGACACCATGAAGGACGCCACGCGGCGGATCGCCACCCGGGGCTCGTAGACGGGGGGTGCGGAGACCCGCAGCCGGGGGAACCGTCTCAGCAGTCCGAGGAGCAGGCTCCGGGCCTCCAGCCGGGCGAGGGCGGGACCCATGCAGTAGTGCGGGCCCGCGCCGAAGGACAGGTGGCTGCCGGTGCGGAGCATGTCGAAGCCGTGCGGGTCGGCGTTGCGCCGCGGGTCGCGGTTGGCGGCGCCGTACATCACGTGGACCATGCCGTCCTTGGGGATGGGAACGCCGGCGAGGACGGTGTCCTCGGCGGCGTAGCGGGTGTTGAACCGGATCGGCGGGTCGTACCGCAGGACCTCTTCGAGCGCCCTGTCGACGTGTTCGGGATGGTCCCGGAGCCAGGACCAGCGGCCGGGTTCCCCGGCGAGCAGCCACACCATGCCGGACAGGAAAGTCGAGGTGGTCTCCAAGGAGGCCAGGGCGATGAAGAACGTCAGGGCGTTCAGCATGTCGTCCACCGCGGCCCGGTCGGGCTCCAGGGCGTCGAGGTCGCGTATCCAGCGGGATATCGTGTCGTCGCCCGGGTGGGACCTGCGGTCGGCCACCAGGTCGGTGAAGAAGTCCCAGAGCTCGGAACTCGCCTCGCCGGCCGCGATCAGCTGGGCGGGGGTGGGCAGGAGTTCCTGGGCGTTCGACTGGACGTGGGCGAGTCGTACGATCCGGTCGTGGGACGCCTCCGGGATGCCGAGCCAGCCCCCGACCGTCCTGATGGGCAGCCGTTCGGCCACCAGGTCGGCGTAGTCCGTCTCGCCGTGGGCGAGGGCGTCGCCGAGGTCGTCGAGCAGTGACCCCACGTCCTTCTCGACCTGGTCGGTCAGTGCGGTCATCGTGTCCCGGTCGAAGAGGTTGCCCAGGCAGCGCCGTTGGTAGCGGTGCAGGGGCGGGTTGAGCCGGGTGAGCGTCTTGTTCATGTCCGACGAGGCACGGTCGTGCCACCGGTGGTCGTCGGGGCGCCGGGCCTGCCACTCGGAGTCCACCGCGAGCCAGTTCTTGTCACGCAGCACCTGGCTGCACGCTTCGTATCCGGTGACGAGGAAGGCCCCCCAAGGGGCGGGCGCCACGTCCCCCAACGCGCGCAGTTGGTCGTAGATGGCACTCGGATCCGCCTGTCCCGTCGGGGACCGCAGCCCCCGGATCAGGGACACGATCGTCCGGCGGTCGTTCGACGTGCGCACTCGTTCGCCCAGGGAAGTCACTCATGGCTCCTTGGATCAGGGAGGGGAAGGGAGGGGGGTGGCCGCCGTTACCTACCCACTTCCCTACCCATTTGGGGGGTTCTTGAGTGTTGCCTCCGTCACCTGCCAAAGGAATGGTTTCGGGATCCCCACATCGTGGGGATCCCGTGCCCTCCCCTCACACGCGGAAGACGTCCAGGAAGGAGCTCCACCAGCCCTTTTGCTTGCGCTGTGGTTCTGCGCGGCCGGTCGGCGCCGGTGTTCCGGGCTCAGCCGGCCGTGCCTGCGGGGCGGTGGTGCGGGCGGGCAGCCGACGGGCGGGGACGGGACTGAAGTGCACCGGCATGGACAACATGGCGCGGTGGAAGGGACCGGGCCGCCACTCCAACTTCTCGGCGGGAACGGCGAGCGTCAGGTCCGGCAGGGCGTTCAGGATGCGTTCGATGGCGGTGAGCGCGATGACCCGCGCCGGTGACTTGGCGGGGCAACTGTGCGGTCCCGCGCCGAACGCCAGGTGCGCCCCCTTGCTGAGGGTCAACCGGGCGTCGGTCAGGCTCGGGTCGGCGTTGGCGGCGGCGAAGCTGATGACGACGGGGTCGCCCGCGTGCAAGGTGACGTTGTCGAGCAGGATGTCCTGGACGGGGAAGTGCGTCGCGTAGTTGGCCAGCGGCGGGTTGTTCCACAGGACGGTGTCGAGGGCCTCCTCGACGAGCATGCCCGCGCCCCGACCGTGTCCGGCGGCCGTCTTGCCGTCGAGCAGCAGCAGGATCGCGCTGCATATCAGGCTGCTCTGGGGTTCGATGCCCGCCGCCATCATGGTGACGAGCTGGTCCTTGAGCTCCTCGTCCGTGAGTCCGGCGTGGTGCTGCACGAGCCAGGTGGTGACGTCCTCGCCGGGGCTGCGGCGCTTGAGGGCGACCAGCTCCAGCAGGGCGGCGGTGAGTTCCTCGTTGGCGCGGACCGCGTCGTCGCCGTCGAAGATCCCGGCGATGCCGCGGGTCATCCGGTCGCCGATGTCGGCGGGGCAGCCGAAGAGCTGGTTGAACAGCAGCATCGGCAGCAGCTTCGCGTACTCCCTGAGGAGGTCGGCGCTGCCGCGCTCGCTGAACTGGTCGATGAGGTAGTCGGCGATGCGCTCGACGTCACGGGTCAGCCGGCTCGTGTTCAGCTTGGCGAGGCTGTCGGTGACCGCCTTGCGCAGCCGCAGGTGCTCGGCGCCGTCCGAGAACAGGCAGTTCGGCCGGTAGTACATCATCGGCAGGACGGGACTGTCGAGCGGCACCCGCCCCTCGTTGAGGGCCCGCCACCGACGGGAGTCGCGCACGAAGAGCGCCGGGTTCTGGAGGACGCGCAGCGCGGCCTCGTGCTGGATGACCAGGGTGGCGTCCACGCCGGGCGCCAACTCGACCGGGGCCGTCGGGCCGTGTTCGCGCAGCCGGTCGTACGTGCCGTAGGGGTCGATCGCGAAGTCGTCGCCGTACAGCGGGGTCGGTTGCTGCGGCTGCTGGTGCATAGGGCACCCGGGGGGAGGTGAGAGCGGGGTGGACCCCGTCTGTGCATCCATGCGTTGGTCCTCGGGGTGATCCCGGGGCCGCGGGGGCCCCGGGAGGTGGATGACTGAAGTGCGTGGGGGGTCAGTTCGCTCGCGCGAGCAGGTGCTGGACGAGCGTGATCAGTGCCTGGGCCGACGACTTCTGGTCCCGCGCGTCACAGAAGACGACCGGCGTGTGCGGCAGCAGATCGAGCGCTTCGCGCAGCTCCTCCTCGGCGTGCCGGTTGTCCTGCTCGAAGCTGTTGACCGCGATGGCGTATTCGAGGCCGTACTTCTCGATCAGGTCGATGACCGGGAACGACTCGTGCAACCGCGAGGGGTCGACCAGGAGCAGCGCACCCAGCGCGCCCCGGGCCATGTCCTCCCACAGCTGCATGAAGCGCTGCTGACCGGGCGTACCGAAGAGGTACAGCACCAGTTCCTCGCTCAGGGTGAGCCGCCCGAAGTCCAGGGCGACGGTGGTGGTCTCCTTGCCGGTGACCCCCCGCAGGTCGTCGACGTGCGCCGACGCCTGCGTCATCTTCTCCTCGGTGCGCAGCGGGGTGATCTCCGACAACGTGCCGATGAACGTCGTCTTGCCCACGGCGAAGTGGCCGACGACGAGGATCTTCGCGGCCGTGACGACCGCTTCCGGCACGTAGACGCTCTCAGCCGAACCGGCGTTGAAGTCCATGCAACACCTCTTCGAGGATCTTCCGGTCGACGAGCTTGGCGGCGGGCGGCGCCGCCCGGCGGAGCAGGTGGCCCTGGTCCGCGAGGTCGGTCAACAGCAGCCGGACCACCCCGACGGGCAGCCCGAGGCGGCCGGCGACCTCGGCCACCGACAGGTAGCCGCCGGCGCACAGGCTCCAGATGGCGCTCACCTCGGGGCTGGGCCGCGCGGGTGGCGTCCGGTCCGGGGCGAGGGTCACCAGGGTGACCAGGGACAGCTCGTCCGCATCGGGCAGGTCGCGCCCGCCCGTGATCACGTACGAACGGATGAACCCGCTGGTGACCGACTGTTCCTCGCCGGGCGCGGTCATATGTCGCTGCCGGCGTTCTGGCGCGGCGGCGAGGTCATCGCCTTGCCGAGCGCTCCGACCTGCTGCTGCATCCGGAACGACATGGCCTCCATGTCCACGTCCGCCGAGGTCGCGGCGGCGAGGTAGGCGCCGCTGCCCGCGGCGATCAGGAAGATCCAGCCGTCCTCGTACTCCAGCAGGGTCTGGCGCCAGCGGCCGGTGGTCCCGGTACCAATGAACGGCGCGACGGCCCGGCTCAACGACTGCATCGAGCTCATGGCGGCGGCGACGGTCTCCGCGTCGTCCCGTCCGATCGCGCTGGAGTGTTCCAGCAGGAGGCCGTCGGCCGAGACGAGGATCGCGTGTCGTGCCCCGCGCACCTGGAGCACGTCATTGAGCACCCACGACAGATCGGGGTTCACTGGTGGTCAGGTCCTTCCGTGGTGGTCGTCGTGTCGCGTCCGGACTGCGTACCGCGCTGGAACGCGCCCAGCAGGGAGGCCGTCTCCTCCTGGCTCCTGGGCACCTCGGCGGTCTCCGCGGGCTCCGGTACCACCGCGACGGGACGCTGACGGCGGCGCTTGGGCAGCCCTCCGGCGGTGGTTCCGCGCACCGTGGGCACCGCTTCGGAGCCGGGGACGGCGGCGAAGAGCGGGGTGGGCTGCGCGGACCGGCCCTCGGTGGCGGCCCGGCGCTGCCGGATGACGGGAACGCTGTCCCGAGCGCCGTGGTCGGCGTCCACCGCGGGGGACGGCACGTCGCTGGTGAGGAGTTCGTCGGGGAGCAGGATCACCGCGCGGACACCTCCGTAGGGGGACACGGAGTCGACGGAGACCTTGAACCCGTAGCGGGAGGCGAGCATGCCGGAGACCGCGAACCCGAACTGGGGCGGGTTGCCGAGGCCGGAGATGTGGATGGGCTCCTGGGGGGAGAGGAGGGCGGACGCCCGGTCCTTCTCCTCCTGTCCCATGCCGAGGCCGGCGTCGTCGACGATGAGGCACACGCCCTTGGGCACCGCTTGGATGTTGATCTCGACGGGGGCGCCCGGGGCGGAGTAGTTGGTGGCGTTGGCGAGCAGTTCGGCGAGGACGACAGCCACCGGCTCGACGACCTTGCTGACCAGTGAGAAGTTCGCCTGGGCGTGGATCTGCACTCGGTCGAACTGGCGTATTCGCCCCTGCGCGCTGCGGGCCACGTCATAGACGGAAGCAACCGTCTCGCGGCGTCCGAGCCAGCCTCCGCAGAGCACGGCGATGCCCTGGGCGCGGCGCCCGAACTGGCTGTTGGTGTGGTCGATCGCCATCAGGTCGGCGAGCATCCCGGGGTCGTCGCCGTACTTCTTCTGGACCTTGTCGATGACGATCTGCTGTTCGTCGGCGAGCCCCTGGAGGGTGCGCATCGCCGCCTTCAGTACCGCCTTGGTTTCCTCCTCCGCGTCCTTGCGGACCTCCGCGAGTTCGCTGATGTGCTGGTTGCGCAGCCCGCTGTGCGCCGCGCCGAGTTCGTTGCGCTGCTGGAGCAGCGCCTCGTTCTCGGCAACGAGGTTCGCGTTGCGTCTGCGCAGACCGATGTTGGTTTGCCGTGCGCGTACCACCCCGCCGAAGGCGGCCAGTACCACGGCGACCAGGACCCAGAAGAACGGGTCCTGCACAAATGACGTCATGAGACTCTCTTCGAGTGGCATCCCGGGGGAAGCGGTCGCTTCTCCTCCGCCCGGGGCACCCCCGCAGCCCATGGGGCTGCGGGCCGTGCCGTCCAGGCCGGAGAACGTTCCTCCGGGACGGGGCCCGTTCGGCTGACTTTCCCCCTGGCGCTCCAACGCGCCGTCAGCCCACTATGAAGATCACACACTGTACCAGCGGGGCACATCCCACACGCAAGTGTCCGGGGCCCCTGCAAGGCACACCCCGCACCGGGACAGTCGCGGCATTACCGGGCACTCCCCCACCTATTCATGTATATGACACGCAGTCCGGTCCGAGGGGTGCGGGAAGGTGGACCACCCTCCCTCGCACACGCACCCCGCACCGCGGTGACCGCAGGGTCGAACGGACCGTCAGAGAGCCCACCTCGCCTTTTTCCATGAGGACATGACACAGCGCCAGCACTGCGGGCGTGCGAACCAGTCGTGTCGGCACGGTGTCGATTCCTGGACTCCGGCGACACGTCCACCACTAGATGAACACCGTGCGAAGGGTTCGTGACGACCCCTCGGGCACACCGGCCCGTTCCGGCCACCCCCGACCCGCTCCGTTCGCCCCCGCACACCCGCCCGGACGGTCGGGTACCCCCACCACCGCAGCGCGGCGCGGGCCGATCGAAACGGAACGGACGATTCCACCACCCCGTCAGCTCCACGGCCGGAAGGAGTCCCGGACCCGGACGCGCGACCCTCCGGGCAGGCCAGTGGGCACCGAAGCCGACCGCCCACGGAGGAACGGAACCGGAGCCCCGGACTCCCCCACCGGCCACCACTCCGCGCCCTGACACTCCGACACCACTCTGGTACAGACCAATTGCTTCGGGATTGCTCGCGCCAAGTCGACCGGAAAGGGACGGAGTTTCCGGGTGCAGCGCGGGCACCATCACAGGGCGCGCACGGAGAGGGCAGAGGGAGCGGGGAAGGAACGCGGGAGAGGGTGCGCAGGAGGCGACGGGGAACCAGGCCCCATCTCCAGGTGGTCGCTGCGACGGGCCCGTGGGTTCCCGGAGCGGCCGGCGACAATCGTCACGCCCGGGAAAGGGCGGCACCGGGCGGCTTCCGGTCCCCGGCCGTGCCAGCATGTGCGGGCGGTCCGTGCGCACGGCGCACCGGCCCCGTTCCCCTCTCCCCCGCACGTCCCCAGCTCTCTCCCCCCACATGTCCCTGTCACCGCACCGTGCCGACCCGGGTGCGGTCCCGTCCCTGGAGTGGCGATGGCCGACCCCCGTTCCTCGGAGCGCCCCCGCGGTTGGGTGCCCCCACGGAAGCTCCTCGCGTTCCTGATGCTGCTCGGCGCGGTGTTCACCGCCTCGTACGCCGTCGGATCCGTGGTGGGCCCCGTCGCTCCCTGGGTCCACTCCGACGACTCCGGTACGCACGACGAGGAGCCGGCCGGCTCCGGCGGGGTCGAAACCGGTCCGGGCGGCGGTGACCCCTACGGCGAGGTGCCCACCCCGACCGACGACGGCTCCGACCCGTACGGCGACCCCCACTCCGGCGGGCACTGATGGCGGCGGGCACCACCGCCCCGGCGCCGGGCACCACCGTCCTGATCGTCGGCGGGATGACCTGCGCCGCGTGCGTGGGCCGGGTGGAGAAGCGCCTCGCGAAGCTGGACGGGGTCAGTGCCACGGTGAACCTGGCCACCGGGCGGGCGCGGATCTCCCATCCCCCGGAGGTCACGCCCGCCGATCTGATGACCGCCGTCGAACGCCTGGGGTACACGGCCGAGTTGCCCCGTGACCGGTCCGGTCCGGCCGGTCCGGGTCGGCCGGACCCGGCGGAGGTCGAGCAGCAACGGCTGTTGGTCACGGTGTGGTTGTCGGTGCCGGTCCTGCTCATGACGATGCTGCCCGTCCTCCAGTTCCGGAACTGGCAGTGGCTGTGCTTCGTGCTCGCCGCACCCGTGGCCGCCTGGGGAGCCGCGCCGTTCCACCTGGCCGCGGTGCGCGCGTCGCGACGGTCGGTGGCCGCGCTGGACGCCCTGGTGTCGCTGGCCGTGGTCGCCTCCTTCGGCTGGTCGGCGTACGCACTGTTCCTGGGCGGTGCCGGACGGCCGGACACCCGGGTGCCGTTCGCCCTCGCGCCCCCCGAGGACGGGCGCACCGCGGCGCTGTACCTCGCGGTGACCGTGGGGGTGCCGCTGGCCGCACTGTCCGGGCGGCTCCTGGAGGAGCGGGCCCGGGGCGGCGCGGCGCAGCCGCCCCGCGGGGACGCAGCGGACTCCGTACCGCGGCTGGCGGAACGGGTGGCCCGGGTCCTGGTGCCCGTGGTGCTGGCCCTGGCGACGGGCACGCTGGGCTTCTGGCTCGGGAGCGGGGCGGACGCCGAGGAGGCGATCGCCGCGGCGGTGGCGGTGTTGGTGGTGGGCTGCCCGTCCGCGCTGGCCCTGGCGGGGCCGGTGGCGCTGTTGGCGGCGACCGACCGGGCGGTCCGTCTGGAGGTCGTCCTGCGGGACCCGGTCGACCTGGAGTCACTGCGGGACGTGGACACGGTCGTCCTGGACGCGAGCGGGGTGCTCACCGACGAGCCGGGCCCGGCCGCGGAGGGCGCCGGGACGTCGGTGCGGTCGGGGAGCTTCCGGGCGGTCGACCGGTTGCGGCGCCTCGGCATGGAACCGGTGCTGGTCACCGGGGAGGACGCGGAGGTCGCGCGCAGGACGGCCGCGGACCTCGGCATCACCACGGTGCACTCCGGGTGTTCCGCCGCGGACAGGGCCGAACTGGTACGAGGGCTCCGGTCCGACGGGTGCCGGGTCGCCTTCGTCGGTGACCCGACGCGGGACGCGGACGCGTTGCGGGCGGCGGACCTGGGCATCGCGCTGGGCGACACCGGGACCTCGACCGGGGCCTCCACCGGCGCGGACGGCCCCGCCCACGTCACGCTGCCCGGCGGCGGGATCGAGACGGTGCCGGACGCGGTGCGCCTCGTGCGGGACGCGCACGCCGCGATCCAGACCAATCTGGTCTGGGCGTTCGGCCATACGGTCGCCACGGTGCCCGCGGCGGCGTTGGGGCTGCTCCATCCGGTGGTCGCCACGGCTGCGATGGCGGTCAGCACGTTGCTGGTGGTGGGCAACGGAATGCGGCTGCGGGGCGCTTCCCCCTTGTCGCACGACACCCGGAGCCGACGCCCGCTGACGCGCTGACCCGCTGACCGTCGACCGGGCCGGCCGGCCGTCGTGGGTCCGACCCGCCCCGGAACCGGGCGGCGCGGGGGGCTCGTTGGTGTCCGCGGACGGCCGAGGCCGTGCACCGCGGCGCCGGAAGGCATGCCGACGGGCCCGTCGACGAGGTCGCTCTCGGATCGGGCGTGATCACGTTCAGTAGCGCCCGGCCGGGCGTGACGAACATCCGGAGGTCGCGTTCAGGCCCCGGCGCGCCCCCCGAACGGCCGGGTGGGGGCGGGCGTGACCCAACGGCGCACGGGCCGTTGGACGATCACCGAAGAGATTTTTCGCCGGTTGGCGGGAACTTCCCTCCCCGGCGATCCGACTACTGCGGGTGAGTGTGGCGAAGTCCTCCCCACCCCGGGTGGGGAACGTGAAAGGGCAGAGGATGGGCGGACTTGATGTGCGCATGCAAAAGGTGACATGCCGTCACGGCCGCGTCGAGGCGGTGACGGGCGTCGATCTGGAGATCGCGGCAGGTGAACGCGTGGCACTGACCGGGACGAACGGTTCGGGGAAGACGACCCTGTTGCGGGCCGTCCTCGGGCTGCACCGCCAGGTGAGCGGAACGGTCCTGGTCGGTGGGCGGAGCACCCGGACGGCGGCCGACTGGAGTTGGCGTCGACGCACCTGCGCCTGGATCCCGCAGAAGCCCGCCGCCGGCCGTTTCCCCCTGCTCGGCGAGGAACTCCTGGCCAGCAGCGAAGCCCCCGCCGACGCCGCGGACGGTGCCCGTCGGCTCGGCGTCGGCGCACTCGTCGGGCGCCCCCTGCACACCCTGTCGGGCGGTCAGTTGCAGCGCATGTACCTGGCCCGGGCCATCGGATGCGTGGCGGCCGGCGCCCAGGTGCTGCTGGCCGACGAACCCACCGCGGCCCTCGACTTCGACGGTCAGGAAGAGGCCGCGGAGGTCCTCACCTCGCTGCCCGTGACGCTGGTCGTGGTGACCCATGACCGGACCCTGGCCGCGCGCTGCGACCGGGTGTTGGAGATGGCGGCCGGACAGCTGCGGGAGGTCCGGTGAACCTCGCTGCCGACGTGGGCGCCCTGCTCCAACTGGTCCCCGTGCAGCGGGCCGGGTTCGCGCTGTTGTTGGCGTCCGTCGGGCTGCCGGTGATCGGCGTGGTCATCGTGGGCCTCGACATCATGCCGGTGCGGTTCGCGATGATGCACGTCGCACTGCTCGGCATCGCCGTCGGGCTGATGACCGGACTCGACCCCCTGGTGTGCGCCCTGGTGGCCTGCGCCCTGTCGGGTGCGGCGGTGACCCCGCTGGCCCGCACACCGAGCGGGCTGTCCGGGGCGATGGGCCTGTTGATGAGCCTGGCGATCGCGGCGGCCCTGCTGCTGCTCTCCGTCTCCGGTGTCAACGCCTCCGGCGCCTTCAGTCTGCTCTGGGGTTCCATCCTGTCCGTGGGCACGATCGACCTGGTCGTCCTCGGCTCGCTCGCCGTGGTGGTCCCCGCCCTGTTCTGGTGGCGCCGCAGGGACCTGGCGCTGCTGCTCCACGACCGGGAACTCGCCCAGTGCTCGGGGGTCCCGGTGGGGTCCCTGACCTTGGTCCTGCTGGTCCTGGTGGCGGTGTCGGTCGCCGGCGCGATCACCCTCACCGGCGCCCTGCTGGTCGACGCGCTCACCCTGTTGCCCGCACTCGCCGCGCACCGGCTGGGCAGGTCCCTGAAGTCGATCGTGCTGTGGGCGATGGCGATCGGCGTCACCGTCAACGTGACGGGGTTCCTCGTGGCCCTCTGGCTGGACTGGCCTCCCGGCCCCGTCCTCGTCCTGACCGCGGGGGCCGTCGTCCTCGCCGTCCAACTCCTACCCGAACGGAGCAGCCGCTCATGGCGCTCACCCGAGTCCGTACCCCCGCAGCACACGCAGACCCCGCAGGCCACGCAGGCCCCGGTGCCCTCGCCGCCCGAGAAGTCGGTGCTGCCGGTGCCGGGAGCCCCGAACGCGTCGGCGGTGCCGTCCGTTCCGGCAGGGCCTTCCGCGTCCTGAGCCCCCTGCTCGCGCTGAGTGCCGTCCTCGCCCTGGTCACCGGCTGCGGCGAGGACTCCGAGGCCGACGGGAGCGGTGGGGGCGGTGGGGACGGCGTGAAGGTGGTGGCGACCACCACCTGGGAGGGCGCCTTCGCCAAGGCGGCCGGTGCCGAGGACGTCAAGGTGCTGGTGCCCCACTCGGTGGGCCACGCGCCCGACTACGACCCCAAGCCCTCGGACCTGACGACGGTCGCCTCGGCGGACTTCGTGCTGTACGCGGCCTTCGAGCCGTACGCGGAGAAGATCAAGGAGGCCGCGGGGTCCGGGGCCAAGCTCATCGAGGTGGGACTCGACAACGACGCGACCAAGGTGCGGGCCGAGGTCGAGCGGCTGGCCGGGCTGTTCGGCACCGAGGGCGCGGGCGCCACCTGGAACAAGGAGTTCGACACCGAGTACGCCCGGCTCGGCAAGGACCTCAAGGCCGGCTGGCCGGGCGGGAAGCGGCCGACCGTGGTCAGCCAGGTGTTCACCACCTGGGCGGCGAAGATGGCCGGCGCCGACACGGTCGGCACGTACGGGCCCGAGGCGGTGTCCCCGAAGCAGCTCGCCGCCCTGTCGGCCGAGAAGCCCGATCTGGTGCTCGGCAACGCCCACATGTCCAGCGGTGAGGTGCTGCCCGGCTCGGGGGCGCGTCAGGTGGACATCGCCAACTACCCGGACGGGGACCTCGACCTGTTGCAGGTGTACCGGGACGCGGCGGCCGAGTGGAAGAAGGCCGTGGACGCCTCCTGAGCCGCAACGGCCGCACCCGGCCGCGCGCGTCTGCGCGGCCGGGTGCGGCGGAGTGGGGGGAGGGGGGGAGCCGTCCGGGTCAGCCGGCGCGGACCAGGGGCGGGCTCGAACGGACCGCCGAGGCGCCGATGCTGGCGCGCTCGCGCAGGGCCGCCCGGTCGGGTTTGCCGGCCGGGGTCAGCGGCAGTTCCTCGACGACGAGCAGCCGCTCGGGGAACTTGCGCTTGTCGACGTCCAACCGGGCCAGGTGGTCGGTGAGGGAGTCGAGGGTGGGGTGCTGGCCCGGGCGGGGCACCACGCACACCGCGAGGCGCTCGCCCATCAGCGGATCGGGCACGCCCACGCACACCACGTCACGCACCTGCGGGTGGGAGTGCAGTTCGCGTTCGACCTCGGCGGGGCTGATGTTGGCGCCGCCCCGGATGACGACGTCCTTCAGCCGTCCGACGACGTGCAGCACGCCCTGTTCGTCCAGGAAGCCGAGGTCACCGGTGCGCACCCAGCCGTCGGCGGTGCGGTAGCGGGCGTTCAGCTCCGGCGACCCCACGTAGCACAGCGGGGTCATCGGCCCACGGGCGACGATCTCCCCGGTCGAGCCGTCCGGCAGCGGCTCGTGGGTGTCGGGGTCCGTGACGTGGATGTCGGCGACCCGGGGGTCGGGGCGCCCGGCGACCACGCCCGAGGCGTTGGTGGGCGGGGTGCGCTGCGCCAGACCGGTGTGGCAGTTGACGCCGTCCGCGGAACCGTAGAGGTTGACGACCGCGCAGCCGAACGCCTCGGCCGCCGCGGCGGCGGTCGGCTCGTCGAGCGGGGCGCCGCCGAGGATGAGCGCCGTCGGCGCGGGCAGCGGGTCCCCGGCCGTCTCGCCCTCCAGGCGGTCGAGCATCATCCGGACGATGGTGGGGACGCCGAGCACGTGCGTCGGCTGGTGCTCCCGGATCGCCGCGAGGGCGGCCTCGGGGGTGAAGTGGTCCATCAGGACCAGGGTGCCGCCGTGGCGGGCGAGGGTGACGGCGGTGCCGTTGGAGCCGAAGGCGGAGGCCAGCGGCACCAGGAACAGGCAGCGCGGCGGGATGTCACCGGGGATGAGCGAGGCGAGGAAGTTCCCGCGCCCGCCCGCGAGGGCGTTGGCCGAGTAGGCGATCATCTTGGGCTCGGCCTCGGAACCGGACGAGACCAGGATGCGGGCCGCGCTGTCGGGGTCGGGCCGGTACGGGACGAAGCCGGTGGCGTCGAACCGGGTCAGCTGTGACAGGGGGATCGTCCCCTCGGGGGCGGTGCCCGTTCCCGCGGCGATGACGTGGCGCAGGCCGGGGAGTTCGGCGGCGAGGGCGTGCAGGTCCGCGGCGTGCCGGGCGCCCCGGTGCTCGGTGGCGGCGATCACGGCCACGGCCTGCGCGCGCCGCAGCAGGGACTCCGCCTCACGGCTGCCCCGGCCCACCGGGAAGGGCAGGGCCACCGCGCCGAGGGCGGCGAGCGCCAGGTCGGCGATGACCGCGGTGCGGTGGTTGGGCAACTGGACGCCGACCACGTCGCCCGGGCCTATGCCCAGGTCTCTGAGGCCGGCGGCCAGACATCGCACCTTGCGGTCCAGCGCGGTGTAACAGAACTTTCCCTTGCCGTCGATGACGGCGGTGCGGTGCGGGTCGGCGATCATCCGGGCCCGGAAGAGGCTGTACAGATCGAGGTCGGGTGTCGTCCCGTCGGTCGCCCAGGACCGGCGGAGTTCGGCGGGCAGCAGATCGTGCATTTCGATGCTCATGCGAAGCTCCAGGGTTCGGGAACGGTGGGGGCACCGTGGGCGTCTCGGCCGATCGAGCCGGGGAAGCGGGGGTCGTCGCGCAGGTCGGCGAGGTCGGTGGTGACCCGCGCGGCGGTCAGACCGTGTGCGCGCAGCAGGTTCAGGGCGTCGTCCGTGGTGAGACCGGTCAGGTCGTGGTCGGCCGCGGCGGCTGCACCGTCGTCGCTCGGGGCGACCCAGCCGTCCGCGGTGGGCAGGGGACGGCGGAAGCCCTCCGGCTGCCGGGGGTCGCCGCCTTCGGCCGCCCGGCGCAGGGCGGGAGCGGTCAGGGTGTCGGCCGCGCCGAGGAGGGAGGAGTCCACGCGCACGCCCCGACCGGTGCGCTCGCGCATCAGCAGTCCGGCGAGGACCGCTTCGGTGCCCTGGAGGCCGCCGAGCACGTCGAGCAGGGTCATCAGGCTGGGGGCCGGAGCCTCACCGTGGGGCCGCACCGCCTCGCCGACCCCGGTCCGGGCCTGGACCATGAAGTCGGTGCCCATCGGCGGGTCGTCGACGCGGTCCGCCCACCCACCGGTGTACGCGTACACGAGCGCGGGGTTGGCCCGGCTCAGGTCGGCGGATTCCAGGCCGAGTTGGGCCGCCTTGCCGGGGGCCCAGTTGTGCAGGAAGACGTCCGCCCGGGACGCCAGGTCCCGCAGCCGGAGCCGGTCGGCGGGGTCCTTGATGTCGATCTCGACGGCCTGCTTGCCCCGGTTGAGGGCGAGCCAGCGGGCGGAGATCCCGGAGCAGGCCGGGGGCATGCCGCGCAGCGGGTCGCCGCCCGGGGGTTCGATCCGGATGACCTCGGCGCCCAGGAGGCCCAACAGGTGCGCGGTGAGGGGGGCTTGGATCCTGCGGCCCGCCTCCAGCACGGTGAGCCCGGCCAGCGGTCGGTCGGGGGTGGGGCTCCCGCCGTCCCGGGGGTCGCCCGCTGCGAGCGGGGTGAGCTTCCACGGGTCGGCCCCGTCGTGTTCCGCGGCCCGTTCCTTGAGGGTGCGCAGCCGACAGACGTCCGCTCCGGCGAGGGCGGCGGCCCTGCGTATCCCGTCGAAGCCGTGGGCCCGGGTGGTGGCGTGCAGGGCCTGCGGGAAGGGCGCGCAGGCGGTGGCGTAGCGGAACTGGAAGGGCCGCCAGCCCGCGCGGATCGCGTCACCGGGGGCTTCGAGGGCCCGCCAGAAGGTGGCCCAGGCACCGGGGTCCAGGGTTTCCAGCTCGAAGAGGACTCCGTCCTCGGAGGTGAACGGGGGTCCGCCCGGGGAGAGTTCGGTGGCTTCCTCCTCCTCCACGTCGGCCGCGGCGAGGTACTGGGAGACGGTGAGCAGGCCGGCCAGGTCGGCGCGGGTGGTGACCCGGTCGGCCGTGCCGCCCCGGACCTGGCCGAGCAGCGTGGCGAGGAGCCCTTGGACGGTGAGGACGCCCGTCACCGTGGCCAGCCAGTCGACGGCCAGTCCGCGCGGGGTCCCGTCGCGACGGCCGTGCACGGCCATCACTCCGGTGGCCGCCTGGACGGTGGCCTCGTCGACGAGTCCGCTGTCGGGTGCGGCCCACAGCGCGCGGGCGAGGACCGGGGTGAAGCCGGAGCCCGACAGCACCACCCGGCCGCTCGCCGTGTCCCACGGCCCGGAGGGGTCGGCGTGGGCACCGAGGCGACGCAGGTGGTCGGCGACGACGTCCATGATCTGCGGCGGCCCCGAGGTGTCGAAGCGGAGCGCGTCGAGTGGCTTGCCCACCCTCGTGGTGACGCGTGGCGCCATGTCTCTCCTCTCCGGACGCGGCGACGGCCGCGCCCGAGGTCGTGTCGATCGCGGGGAACTCGGCGGGGCTCGCGCCCGACCCGTTCCACGGAGAGACAGTCGGACAGACGTTCCCCAAGGTTCCCGGCAGGTAGAGGAAAGACATGGCGAGTCAAGACCGTACAAGCGTCAATTACCCGCATTCCCCCCGTGATGTGACCCACGTGCGGGAGGAGATCGACCGGTTCGTCCGCATGCAGGTGATCCCCCAGGAACCCGTACTGGACACGGGCGGGCCCGCCGCCACGGCCGCACTGGCGCAATTGCGCCAGGCGGCCCGGGAGTCGGGACTGTGGGCGCTGCCCCTGCCGGAGGAACTCGGCGGCGGCGGGCTGACGTTCGGCCGGTACGCACAGTGGGCGGAGGCGGAGGGCGCCAGCGACCACGGCCCGGCCGCTCTGGGCTCCTCCACCCTGCTGGACGTGCGCATGCTGACCCGGCACGGGGCGCCCGCCCTCCGGGACCGCTATCTGAAACGACTGGTGGCCGGGGAACTGCGCAGTTCGTACGCGATGACGGAGCCGGAGGTCCCGGGAACCGACCCGTTCGGCACCGGTACGCGTGCGGAGCAGCAGGGGGACGGGAGTTGGCGGGTCACCGGGCGCAAGTGGTTCGTCACCGGGGTCCAGCACGCGGACCTGGTCACCGTCCTCGCCCGCACCGACGGCGCACCGGGCGACCGCGACGGCCTCTCACTGCTCCTGGTGCCCACCACCGCGCCGGGCTTCCGGAAGGTGCGGGAGCTGACCGTGCTCGGTGCGGCGGGACAGGGGGAGATCGCCCTCGACGGGGTCGTCGTGCCCGCCGACCATCTGATCGGGGCGCCGGGACAGGCCCTGACCATTGCGGGTGAACGGCTCCAACTCGGGCGCACCCTACGATGTTTGCGGTGGCTGGGCCAAGCCCAGCGGGCCTTCGACCTGATGTGCGAGCGAGCCGTCACCCGGACCGGCTCACGGGGTCCGCACGCCGGGCACCAACTCGTCCAGCAGCACGTGTTCGACGCCCTGCTCGCCCTGCGCACGACCCGCCCCCTGGTGCACGAGGCGGTGGCGCTGATCGACGCCGGGCGGGACGCCCGCACCGAGGTCGGGCTCGCCAAGGTGGCGGCGGCCCGGATGCTCCAGCAGGTGACGGACGCCGCCATCCAGGTGCACGGCGCCGCGGGGCTCGGGCCGGACAGCGCACTGCCCGCGCTGCTGCGCACCGGGCGCGCCGCCCGCATCCTGGACGGCCCGGACGAGCTGCACATCACCTCGGTGGCCCGTCGCGTACTGCGCGACTACGCGCCCACACCGGCCGTCGTCGAGGCCGCAGTCGGGGTCGAGACAGGGGCCGGGACCGCGGGCACGGTCGGGGTCGCGGAAGCCGTCTGAGACGGCGCCGCTCGACGACGGCGCCGATGGACGACGGGGCCACTCGACGACGGGACCGCCCGACAGGCCGTCCGCTGGCGTGACCCGCCTCCTAGCGATAGGCTCATTTGCCTACACCTTTTAGGCAAATACATAAGAGCAATCGCCAAACGGGAGGATGGTAATGGTTCGAGCAGGGGTCACCCTGGAACGACTGACGCGTGCGGGGGCGGAACTGGCCGACGAGGTCGGCTTCGACCAGGTGACGGTCTCCGCGCTCGCCCGCCAGTTCGACGTCAAGGTGGCGAGTCTGTACTCACACCTGAAGAACTCCCAGGAGCTCAAGACCCGGATCGCCCTGTTCGCACTCGAAGAACTCGCCGACCGGGTCGCCGCCGCCCTGGCCGGCCGGGCCGGCAAGGACGCGCTCGCCGCGTTCGCGGACGCCTACCGCGGTTACGCCGCGGAGCACCCCGGCCGTTACGCCGCCGCCCGTCTCAGGCTCGATCCCGAGACGGCGGCGGCCAGTGCCGGGGTCCGGCACGCGCAGATGACACGGGCGATCCTGCGGGGCTACGACCTGGCAGAAGAGGACGAGACCCACGCGGTACGGATGCTGGGCAGCGTCTTCCACGGCTACATCAGCCTGGAGGCCAGTGGCGGCTTCAGCCACACCGCCGTCGACCCGCAGCAGTCCTGGACCTGGATCGTGGACTCCCTCGACACCCTGCTGCGCAGCCGGGCCGCCTGCTGAGCCGCCGCCGCTCCCCGCCCCTCACCCGACACCGCGACCGAACGGGCTGACCGAGTCAATGGACGACGAGAACCACCTGATCACCACCCCCGTCACCGCGGACCTGCTGCGCGGCGCCCTCGACGTGGAGCACACCGTGCACGGACTGTTGCCGCACCGGCTGCCCGCCGCGGCCCGCCGGCAGATCCCCGACGAACAACTGGCCGTCGCCGAGGCCCAACCGTCCGGCGTGCGGCTGGTGTTCCGTACCCGGGCCACCACCGTCGAGCTGGACGCCCTCCCCACCAAACGCGCCTACCAGGGGCTCCCGACGCCCGCGGACGGCGTCTACGACCTCCTGGTCGACGGGAGCCCCGCGGGTCGGGCCACGGTGCCCGGTGGCCGGGTGCGCACGGTCGACCCGGCCACCGGGTCCGTCTCACTGGTCGAGGGGCCGCCCGGCACCGCCCGGTTCACCGGGCTGCCCCCGGGACCCAAGGACATCGAGGTCTGGCTCCCCCACAACGAGGTCACCGAGCTGATCGCGCTGCGCACCGACGCCCCCGTCGAACCGGCCCCGGCCGCTGGGCGCCGGGTGTGGCTGCACCACGGCAGCTCCATCAGCCACGGTTCGAACGCGACCCGTCCGACCGCCATCTGGCCGGCCCTGGCCGCCGCCCGGGGCGGCGTGGAACTCGTCAACCTGGGGTTCGGCGGCAGTGCGCTGCTCGACCCGTTCACCGCCCGCGCGATGCGGGACACGCCCGCGGACCTGATCAGCATCAAGATCGGCATCAACCTCGTCAACACCGATGCGATGCGCCTGCGCGCCTTCACCCCGGCCGTCCACGGTTTCCTGGACACCCTGCGCGAAGGGCACCCGACCACACCGCTGTTGGTCGTCTCCCCCGTCCTGTGCCCGATCCACGAGGACACGCCCGGGCCGTTGGTGTACGACTTCGGGGCCGACGGGACGGTGCGGTTCCGGGCTTCGGGCGACCCGGCCGAACGCGCTGCGGGGCGGTTGACGCTCGGTGTCATCCGTGAGGTGCTCGCTCGGGTCGTCGCGGAGCGGGGCGCTGAGGATCCTCACCTGCATTACCTCGACGGTCGTGAACTCTACGGTGAGGCGGACCACGTCGAGTTGCCGTTGCCCGACCGGGTGCATCCCGATGAGGCGGGGCACGGGCGCATCGCTGCGAACTTCGGGCGGCTCGCCTTCGGTTCCGGCGGCGCGTTCGCCCTGCCGGCGGGCCCGTAGCGGGTGCTCGCGGTGTCCCTGCGGGTGCGGCGGGGGTTGCTCGCGCAGTTCCCCGCGCCCCCTACGGGGGCTGCCCCCTGCGGTGCGCTGTCGCGTGCGGGTGCGCGCTGGTTGCTCGCGCAGTTCCTCGCGCCCCTACGGGGGCTGCCCCCTACGGGGGCTGGCTGGGGTGCCCCGATAGGGGCGCGGGGAACTGCGCGACAGCGGGACGCACCTGTGCGGAGCCGCGCACGCGGGCGGAAGCGCACCGTAGGGGCGCGGGGAACTGCGCGGGCAACCGACGCGCACCCGCACGGAGTGATCATTCGCGGTCACGCAGGAACGTGGGGATCTCCTCGCGGGTCGGGCGGTTCGGCAGGGGCGCCGGCTCGTCCCGGAGGAACGCCGTGACCACGGAGGCGGCCCGTTCGTCGTTGTCGTCCAGGCCGTTCCAGATGCGGTGCCCGACTCCGGGCATGAACTGCGTGCGCCGGACGCCGGGAGCACCGGCGAGGACCGCGGTCGCCCACTGACGGACCTGGGAGGAGCACTCCGCGATCATCAGCATCGCCGGGACCCGGGAGCGCCCCAACCCCGGGGCGACCGACGGCGAGTCCCTGATCGTCTGCTGGACGCGGAGGCTGGCCGCGGCGCTGAAGGAGAAGTTCCCTGCGGTGTCCTCCACGGGGATGCGGTGCGCGTCGCGCGCGCAGTAGGCGGACGCGGTGTCGCTGCCGAGGTCCGCGGCGGTGAACGCGTTGTCGCCTTCGGCCTGTCCGATCAGCCCGGTGTCGGGGGTGAGGAGACCGAGTCGCATGAAGCCGAACGCCACGGCGTAGCGGGGAACGCGTGTCGAGCGCGGTCCGGACACGGCGGGCGCCAGGTCACGTGCGGAGGTGCGGCCCTTGTGCCCGTTGATGCGCGCGGTGGGACCGTCCATGGGGCCGGGCTCGGCGATGATCGCCCGGTGCAGACGTGCGGCCACCCGCGGGTCGGCCAGGGCCCGGGTGAGCACGACCCCGCCCGCGGAGAATCCGAGGACGTCCACCTTGCCCCGGTCCAGGCGGTCAACGAAGGCGGCGAGGTCACGGACCGACCGGGAGACCGTGTACTGCCCCATGGGGAGCAGCTCGCTCCGTCCACCGCCGGCCTGTTCGTAGGCGTAGACGTCGTGGCCCTGGCGCGCCAGGAGTTGGAGGAACCGGTGGTCGATGACCGGGATGCCGCGGACCGGTCCGCCGTTGAGGTACACCAGGGGGACGGGGTGCCGGGCGCCGGCGTTCGCGGGCGGGTAGTGGTACACCGCGACCCGGCTGCCGGTGGCCAGGTCCCAGTGCTGTGTGGTGACGAAGGGCAGGGCGGGCGGGTACCGCCGGGTCGTCGGCACGGTCGGGACGCAGACGGATGCCGTCAACGCCGCCGCGACCAGCACCGGCAGGAACGGCACCAGCCGCGCCGGCCGAGCGCGGTGCCGCCCCCGCCACACGGCGAGTGCGGACCCCACGCCGAGGGTCGTCAGCCATGCGGCGAGCCCCGAGCCCGCCCCGTCCGTGAGGGCGATCAGTGCGAGGAAGACGAGGACGAGCGCCGCGACGGCGACCAGGGCCAGCAGTAAGCGTCCGGCGAAGCGGACCGGACGCATGGCGGACGTGGGCATGGTGAACCTCCGACAGTTTCAGAACGCCGTTTCAAAACGACGTTACCAAAGACGGTAGGCTGCGGGTCGTGGGTAGGCCCAGGACGAACGACGAGGCAGTCAGGGAGCGGCTCGTGGCGTGCGCGACCGAGTTGCTCGCCACCCGTCCGCGGGAGTCGGTCACGGTCCGCGCCGTGGCCGCTGCTGCCGAGGCGTCAACGACGGCGGTGTACTCGTTGTTCGGCGGCAAGGACGGACTGATCGGTGCGGTGCGCGACCGGGCCGTCGCCGGCCTGTTCCAGGACCTGGCGACGGTGCGCCCCTCCGCGGATCCCCTCGCCGACCTGTACGCACTGGCCGTCGCCTACCGTCGTTGGGGGCGCGGACACAGCCACCTGTACACGGTGCTGTTCGGTGGTGTGCAGTCCTTCGACCCGTCGGGGGCGGTGGGTGCCGCGGACCCGATCCGTCCGCTCCTCGCGGCGATCGACCGGGCCGTGGCCGCGTCCGTCCTCGCCGGGGAAAGGACGTCGATCGCGGTGTCGATCTGGGGGACCCTGCACGGGCTCGTGACCCTCGAACTGGCCGGGGCCCTGGACGCCGTCAGGGCCGAGGCCGCCTTCCACTCGACGGTTCACGCCACGTTGCGCGGATGGACGACCCCGGAGGTGTTCCGCGCCCTCCGCCGAGCCGAACCCGCTCCCTGACGGGACCACGGCGCCTGGAGGACGGGGACGGCCCTACTCCGGCGCTTGGAAGCCGCCCATCCGCTGTTCCAGCAGTTCGGCCAGCCGCAGCGGGGTTCGGTCCTCGAACATCGGACCGATGAGCTGCACCCCCACCGGCAGGCCCTCGGAGGACCGGCCCGCGGGCACGGCGGTGGCGGGCAGACCGGGCATGGTGGCCAGACCGGCCCAGGCGAGTTGGTCGAAGTACGGGTGGTCCACGCCGTCGATGTCGATCCGGCGTTGCCTCGGATCGGGTGCGTGGTCGTGCGGGAACGCGGGAGTGGGCGTGACGGGACACACCACGGCGTCGAACTCGGCGAAGAACTGCCGCCAGCCGTGGCGGTGGAGCTCGCGACGTGCGTTCGCCTCGATCCAGTCGTGATGGCTGAAGACCATGGCGCGCAGCCGCGTCGCATCGAGACTCCGGTCGTCCGCACCCAGTCCGGCGGCGCGGGTCCGCAACTGCTCGTACGCTTCGACGGGAAAGCGGGCGACGGAGCTGGAGAACAGCAACTGCGTGTAGATCAACGCGGCTTCGGTCAGATCGGGCAACAGCGCGCTGTGCCGTTCGACGCGGGCGCCGCCGTCGGCGAGCGCGTCGGCCACCCGGTCCACACCCGCGCGCACCGCGGCCCCGGTCGGAACCAGCGGATGGTCGTCGAGGACCAGGACCCGGTGGTCGCGGAGTCGTTCGTGGCGCGGGGGTGGCAGCGTCACGTCGTACGCCACGCCGAACGTCAGCGGGTCGGGTCCGGCCATGACGTCGAGCAGGAGCACGAGGTCGCGGGCACTGCGCGCCATCGGGCCGACGACGGCCAGGTCGTGTTCGGTCGGCAGGGGCGGTGCCGGCGGCACGCTCATGCCGCGGGTTGCCGCCAGTCCGAGCGTCGGCTTGTGCCCGTAGACGCCGCAGAAGTGCGCCGGGGTGCGCAGTGAACCGGCGAGGTCGGAACCGATGGACAGCGCACCGAATCCGGACGCCAGGGCCGCCGCCGAGCCCCCGGAGGATCCGCCCGGGGTGCGCTCGTGGTTCCACGGGTTGTTGGTGGTGCCGTGGATCTCGTTGAAGCTCTGGATGTCTTGCAGCCCGAAGGGCACATTGGTCTTGCCGAGCACCACCGCGCCCGCGGCCTTGAGCCTCGACACCTGTACGGCGTCCTCGGCCGGCCGGTGGTTCCGGTGCAAGGGCATGCCCCAACTCGTGGGGAGCCCGGCGATGTCGTACGACTCCTTGACCGTCACCGGAATGCCGAGCAGCGGCCGGTCCGCACCGCGGGCACGTGCCTGGTCAGCAGCGCGGGCGGCGGCTCGTGCACGGTCGAAGTCGGGCACGCAGATCGCATTGATCGTCCCGTCCTCCCGCTCGATCCGCGCGATCGTCTCCTCGGTCAGTTCCGCCGAGGTCACTTCACCGGCGCGCAGGGCAGCAGCAAGCCTTTCGGCCGTCTGAAATCTCCAGTCCATGAACGGACCGTATAGAGCCGTCGAGCAGGCCATAAAACGCCGTTCCACGCAACGGAAGAGGGGCCCCGAAAGCGCACGATGAGCGCCCCGAAGGGGCGCGGGGAACGGCGCGGGCAACCACCGCGCACCCGCACCGCGAACGGGACGTTCAGACCTCGTCGAGGTCGACCAGCCCACACCGCCCCGCGAGCCCGAGCGCCAAGAAGAAGTCGCCCCAGACGAGTTCGTGCCGCACCGCCGTGCCGCGCTCCGCGTCGTAACACCCGTCGAGCAGCATGCCCACGGGACGCTCCCCGCCCGTCCCGCTCAGATGGTCCGCCACCAGCCGGTCCAGGATCGCCGCGGCACGCTCTCCGTGCCCCTCGGCCTCCTGCCCCGGCACCCGGGCCAACTTGAGCAGCGCGACCGCGGTGATCGCCGCGGCCGAAGTGTCGCGCGGGCCGTCGGGCAGGGCGTCGTCGGCCGGCGGCACGAGCGGCCCGCCGTCGTCGGTCAGGAGTCGGCGCAGCGCCCCGGCCAGCCCGTCCGGACGCCAGTCGGCCTCCCCGGGGCGGCCCAGGGCGTCGGCGACCGCCAGCAGGAGCCAGGCGCGGCCCCGGCTCCACCCGGGCGGTGGATCGGCGCAGGGCTCCCACCCCGCCCCGGTGTGCCGCCAGGCGGGCCGGAGCAGCGCACCGGAGGCGCCCCCGTGACCCCCGACGCAGAGGTCCAGGTGCCGGTGCAGGTGCGCGGCGGCCGCCGCCCGGCCCCCGGGCCCCGCGGCCGCCAGCAGTTGCACCGTACCGGGCACGCCGTCCGCCCGGGCCTGTTCCCGGTCACCGCCCAGGGCCGCCCCCCAGGGCACGATCCCGAGCCGCGGGTCCACCGCGGCGAGGCAGGCCCCGGCGGCCCGCTCGCGCAGTGCCGCCGCGTCCGCGTCCCCCGCGGCGAGCGCGGTTCCGTACCAGAGGATGAGCCCTCGCGTCACGGTGTCGGCCGACGCCCAAGGGGCCAGTCGACGGGTGACGGCCGACGCCGCGACACGGTCGTCCTCGGCTCCGGTCCAACGGGACCGTAGCCACAGGAGACCGGCCCAGAAACCTCCGGTCCACGATCCCCGGCCGGTGGTCGTCCACCGCCCGGTGTCCGGATCGGCGAACAGCGGGAAGCGCTCCCCGACTTCCTTCCGGGTGACCAGGACCCGGTCCAGCACCTGGGCGAGGGCCTGCTCCGGGGCGCTCACGAGGTGGCCCCGGCGACGGTCCGACCGTCGCGCACCGCCCAGGCGTACGCCACCCCGGCGGCGATCGCGAACTCCGCGGCCACCAGCAGCCAGCCCGCTCCGTAGTGGCCGGCCTCCGCGAGCGGCCCGAACAGCGGGGGGCCGACCGCGAAGCCGGCGAAGAAGCCCGCGGCGACCAGCGCGGAGTCCTGCCCGGCGCGTCCCGGAGCGGCGCGCTGCATCACCAGCACCATGGACACCGCGTTGCCGGAGACCGCGAACACTCCGACGGCCACCGCCGCCACCCACGCCAGGGGCATCGCGTGCACCGACGCCGCCAGGAGCAGCGCCGCGCCGACGGACCCGAGGGCGAGCCCGCCCGGCAGCCAGTGTGCGCGGTCCGGCCGGGCGGCCTTGGACCAGCCGATGCGGCCCGCGATGCCGGCGACCCCGAGGACCGCGACCAGCGCCCCGGCGGCCGTCGGCCCCAGGTCGAGCCGCTCGTCCCCGAAGAGGGTCACATAGGTGTTGACCGAGGCGATGCCGCCGCCGAGGAAGAGCGAGAACACCGCGAGCCAGGCGACGTGTCCGCGCGGGAGGAACCGGGCGGGTCCGGCCGCCGCCGTGGTCGGCGGCGGGGGGTCGGGCGGCAGGACGCGCGCCGCCCAGCCGGCGACGAGCACGGCCAGGCCGGCCGCGGCCCACACCGCGCCGCGCCAGCCCACCGAAGCGGCCAGCGCGGCGAGCGGCAACCCGGCGGCGAAGGCGCCGAGTTGGACGCCCGACTGTTTCAGTCCGGTGGTGGCGCCCCGTCGGGCGGGCGGCACGACCGCGAGGATGGCCTTGTTCGTCGCCGGGTTGGCCAACGCCTGCGGCAGTCCGCCCAGGGCGACCGCCGCGAGCAGGAGCCCCGCGCCGGGGGCGGAGGCGATCAGGGCGAGGGCGAGGGCGGTGATCAGGGGGAGCGCCACCAACGCCCGGCGCGGGCCGATGCGGTCCACCACCCGGCCGCCGACCGGGGACAGCACGGCGGCCGTCCCGAAGCCGATCGTCGTGGTGAGGCCCAGCACCGTCGCCGAGACGCCCAGGTCGTCCATGAGGCGCGGGCCGAGGACGCCGAGCAGGAACAGTTGCAGCATGGACAGTGCCATGGCCACGGTCAGCAGGGCGGTCAGTGCCCTGCCCCCGCCGCGGTCGTCCGTCCCGCCGTCCTGCGCCCGTTGCGCGCTGAGCGCCCCCATGTCCGCCTGCCTCCCCGAGGTCGACCCCGTAGCCGAATGGCCCATCGAGCAGTAGTCGTGCGCACGGGCGTCCGAGTTCCCGCAGCTCGTTGTGGTGTGCGCCACGCAGGAGGGGGCGCCGGGGGTACGGGGCGGGTCGCTTGGTAGCAGATATTCCTTGCCGTGTACGGGAGTTGAGGTGTTCCACAGCAGATCGGATGACTTCCGGCTTAGCGGCACGGCCCGCGGGAAGCTCGTCCCCGAACAGCCCCGGGGAGGCCCGGTGAGAACGGGCGACGGGGCCGAAGGCACGGGTGGGGAGACCATGGCACAGGAACACGGGAGTGGGCCGGGCGGCGCTGAACGGCGCACCGACGAGGCGGTCCTGTTGGTGGCGGGAGCGGTGGACCTGGTGCTGGAAAGCGCCGAGGACGCGCTCCGTCGGGTGCGCGCCCTGCTGGGCAGGTCCGATCTGGGTGAGCTGACGGCCGAGGTGCGGCGGGACCTCCTCGCGCGGGGCCGCAACAGCGGACTGGACCCGGTGCGCACCGCGTCCGCCCCGGCACATCTGGAGCTCCTGGCGCTCCGGGCCCGGCAACGCACCGGCCCGGACGGCGCCGGTGGAGGCGGTACCGGTCCCGACGACCCGGGTGCGGCGGCGCAGGAGCCCGCACCGACGGGCGCCGCGTTCCGCGCACCCGGGCATCCGAGCCGGTGACGGTCACCGCGACCGGGCGGGCCACCGGTGCGCAGCAGCGCGCCCCGGACGCCCCGTCCGTGCCGCTGAGCGCGCTCAAGGCCAGGGTCGACCACGAGTTGGAGACGTTCGCCCGGCGCGAGACGGCCCTCCTGGAGGCGGTGGACCCGGAGTTGAAGCCGTTCGGGGAACAGCTCCGGGCGATCGTCGGCCACGGCAAGCGGCTACGGGCGGCGTTCTGCTACTGGGGTTGGCGGGCGGCGGGGCGCGCGGACGGGGACGACGTCGTGCGGGCCGCGGCGGGCGTGGAACTGGTGCACGCGGCGGCCGTCGTCCACGACGACCTCATCGACCGCAGCGCCCTGCGCCACGGGGTGCCCACCGCGCACCGGGCCCTGGCCCCGCCGCGGAACCGCCTCACGCGCGGCACCGGGCGGGGCGCCACCGGGCGGGCCCTGGCCCTGCTCGCCGGTGATCTGCTGATCTCCTGGTCGGGCCAGCTGTTCACCGACTGCGGGCTGCCGAGCGCGTATCTCAACCGGGCCCGCCCCCTGTGGGCGACGCTCGCCCGGGAGTTGGTCGCCGGGGAGTGCCTGGAGGTCCTGCGCAGTGGCCCGGGCCGCGCCGGCGCCGCCGATCCGGACGGCTCGCTGAAGATCGTCCGGTACAAGACCGCCAAGTACACCGTCGAGCACCCGCTGCACATCGGTGCCCTGCTCGGCGGTGCGCCCCCCGCGCTGCGGGAGGTGTTCAGCGCCTACGGTGTCCCGCTCGGTGAGGCGTTCCAGTTGCGGGACGACCTCCTGGGCGTGTTCGGCGCGCCCGACAGCACGGGCAAGTCCAATCTGGACGACCTCAGCGGCGGCAAGCCGACGGTCCTGCTGGCGTTGATGCGACGGACGGCGACGGACGCCGAACAGCAGGAGATCCAGGCCCTGTTGACGCGGCGCGAGGAGACCGGGCCCGAGGACCTCGACCGGTTCCGGGCGATCGCGGAACGCACCGGGGCCCGCCGCGGGGTCGAGGAACTGATCACCGCGCGGGCGACGGCGGCCACGGAGGCCCTGGCCGCCGGCGAACGGGCCGGGCTCCTGCCCGCGCACGCCGCCGAGGCCCTGCACCACCTGGCCCACCACTGTCTGAGCCGCGCGTCCTGACCACGGCGCCCCTCCCGTGCACCACCCTTCCGTTCCCGAGAGGAAGCACCCCATGAACCCCACTGCTGCGGACGCACCGGCCGGGTCGCCCCCTCCCCCGTACACCGAGCGTTCGCTCGACGCCCTGCGGCAGGTCGGCGACGAGCTGGCGGACGCCACGGTCGCGGAACTCTTCGCCCGTGGGGAGACGGGCCGGTTCAACACGCTGATGCGCTGGTTCTCCACCGCGGGGCAGGACCTGCCCCCGGGACTGCCCGACGTGGCCCGGGAGTACCTGGAGGCGACGGCGATGCCGCCGTCCTGGGTGGACTGGGGCGAGATGGAGAAGGCGCGGCTGTTCTTCATCGACAACAACGTGCACGTCTCGACCGCGCTGTCCTTCGCGTCGATGCCCGCCTGTTACGTCGTCCCGCACATCGCGAAGCTGCTCAGCGCGACCCATTCCCTGGAGTACCCCTCGCGGAGGATGGCGGAGACCGGACAGTTCACGGTCTACCTGATGCAGCCCGGCGCCTTCGAAGCCGGAAGCAGGTTCATCCCGGCCGCCCAGAAGGTCCGGCTGCTGCACGCCTCGATCCGCCACCACCTGGAGCGGGAGAACCTCTGGGACGTCGAACGCCTGGGCACGCCGATCTGCCAGGAGGACATGATCGGCGGTCAGATGATGTTCTCCATCCAGGTCCTCGACGCCCTGCACCGGCTGGGCATCCACCTCTCCAACGAGGGCGCCGACGCCTACTTCTACGCCTGGCGGGTGGTCGGCGCCATGCTCGGCATCGACCTCGCCCACATGCCCGAGAACCTGGAGCAGGCCCGGCACTTCTCCGACCTGTACATGAGCCGCCACATGGGCCCCTCGCCGGAGGGCGCCCGGCTGACCCGTCAACTCATCGACCTGTACGAGGAGGTCGTGCCGGGGACCGTCTTCGACCCGGTGGTGCCCGCCATGATCCGCTACCTGGTCGGGGACACCTGCGCCGACTGGCTGGAGGTGCCCCGTTCGCCGCTGTGGGATTCCGCGATCCGGACCGCTCCCGCGCTGCTCGGGGTCCTGGAGGCCCTGGAGGACCGGTCTCCGCTCGCCGCCTGGGCGTTGGACCGGTTGGGCCACCACACCAGTGTGTTCGAACTCAGCTCGCTGACGCGTGGTCGGGTGATGCAGTACGCCATCCCGGAGCGGCTCAAGGGCGAGTACGGCGTCACCTCCGCCCGGCCCCGGCTGGACCGCTGGGCCCCTCCCCCGCTCACCCCCGACCCGAGCGCCGGTCGGTGACCGACTGCGTCGACGGCGGGCTCAGAGCAGGTCGGACAGCAGGTCCTCCAGTACCGTCTCCTCCTCCACCCGGACGCCCGACTCGGCCAGGGCCAAGGGCAGTTCGGGGTCCCAGGGGGCGTCGGCGGGCGTGCCGGTGAGCCCTGGCCGTTCGGGGCGGGCGAGCACCGCGGCCCGGTAGTCGGCTGCGGTGTAGCGCCAGGGCCGCCACGGCACGCGTCGCCGCAGGACGGACGCGATGCGCAGGCCGCCCCAGTCGAAGTCACCGTGGTACATGAGGGTCGTCCCCCCGTCGGTGAGGTGACCCAGCAGGGTCAGGGCCGCCGCGGACGGCTGCCCCTGGAGGCACACCAGGGGTGCGGCGGCCGGGCCGTGGGCGTCGGCCGCGGCGGCGAGCACGGCCGGGTTCTCGCAGACCCGGACGAGCGCGGTGCGTCCGGCGGGCGGGTGGCGGACGAGTTGGCGCAGGGTCAGTACGGCGGGCTCGCCCTGGTCGGCCTGCCAGTCGAGGCCGGGGGTGCCCCGGAGGTTGAGGGTGAGCACGGTCGAGGACAGCGCGTCGCGCAGCAGTCCGGCCGACGCCCAGGCGTTGCGCCGCCACTCGGCGCCGGTGCCGTCCTCGAACCCGGTGAGCGCCCGGGCGCCGGAGAGGGTGAGGGTGGCCAGCGGGGTGCCGTCGTCCAGGGCGTGGGCGCTGCCGAAGGTCCGGGCCGCGAAGGCGGCCAGGGACAGCGGTGGATCGGCGGGGAGGTGGCGCAGGGCGGCGACCGTCCGTTCCAGGAGGGCGCGGGCCGCGTCGGGCGTGCCCGCGAGGCGGCGCACCAGGCCGTCGCCGCGGACCCGTGCGGCCCATGCGGCGCAGCCGGGGACCTCCGCCGCGAGCTGGTCGAGCGGGGCGTACGCCTCCTGCCAGGCCCGTTCCTCGGCGGCTCGGGCGGCGTCCCGGGGGACGACCGGACCGGTGAGCAGGGCGACGGCGGCGGCCAGGCCGTCCGGGCTGGTGCCGGAGCGGCGCAGCAGGGCGTCCACCGATTCCCAGCGGATCGACACCGAGTGTCCGGTGCCGGGGGTGCGGCCCAGCAGCCGTTCGGCGGCCGCGCGCTGTGCGGGGGTGGGGGCGCTCAGGGAGACGGTTCCGGTGAGCGGTCGGCCGCGTTCGAGGCGGCGGCGCGCTCGGGTGACGAACCAGGCGAGATCGGGGTCGCCGAGCAGTCGGCGCAGGCGAGGTGCGTCGCCGGCGGGTCCGGGGGTCATGTCCACAGGGGCTCCGGCCCTTCGGGGGACTGCGTCGCTTGGACCGTGCGGTGCTCGGGCAGGGTGATCGGCGTGCGTGCGGGTTCGCTGCCGGGGTGGACCTGGTGGCCGTCCCATTCCCAGCGGGTGACGAGGACCGCGGCCACCTCGTCGATCCGCGACAGTTGGGCGATGGCGATGCCGGGCACCTGCGGGTAGCAGGCCCATTCCCGTTCGCTGGTCATGACCACATCGAGGTCGAAGGCGTGCAGCAGTCCCAGGCACTTGGCGCGCGAGTCGTCGTCCACCCCGGCGAACGCCTCGTCCAGGGTGACCAGGCGCGGGGCGTACGGGCTGCCCGCGGTCGCGTAGTGCGAGGAGGCCGCGGCGAACAGGGGGACGGAGACGGCGAGGACCCGCTCGCCGCCCGAGGCGGGACCGGTCGCGGTGACCCACCGGCCGTGTTGGTGGCGTTCCACGGCGAACTCGTGCCAGGACCGGTAGTCGAGTGCCGCGGAGAGGTGTTCGAGCCAGCTACCCGAAGCGTCCTCGGTGTGCTGGCGGGCGATCTGCGCCTGGAGGAACTCCCCCACCGCCACCCGGTCCTCGGCGCTCCAGGCGTCGGCCGACTGGCGCAGGCGCCGGCCGGCCTCGGCCAGACCGGCGGGGGCCGTGCGCGAGGCCCGCCAGACCAGCCGCAGTCGCATGCCGGTGGAGGTGGGCCGTTCCTCCAACTCGGCGTTCATGTCGCGCACTTGGCGTTCGGCTGCACCGATCAGCTCCTGAAGGGTGCCGGCCACTTCGGTGATCAGGTGGGTTTCCAGGACCTCGCGTTCCCGTGCCGAGAGGATGCGGGTGAGTTCGGCGACCTCCAGGGCCAGCGCCCCGGCCAGTTCCGGGACGGCCCGCTCGCGTCCCTGGTAGACGATGTCGACCACCATGCCGTCCTCGACCATCCGGGCGGACGCCGAGTGGCCGTGCCGGGACAGGGTGTCCTGGAGGCTCTTGAGTTCCCTGCTCAGATGGCCCTGGACGCGTTCCCAGGCGGCGTCGGAGTCGTCGGTCGCGGACAGTCCGGCTTCGACGGCCCGGGCGAACGCGACGGCGGGGGTGGCGGCCCAGGGGCCGGCGTCCGCTGCGGGCACCGGGAGGTCCGGCAGGGCGACCGCGACCAGCCCGGTGCCGGTGAACCGCTGGAGTGCGGCGATGGCCGCGGTGCGGGCCTCGGTCGCCCTGGCGAGCCCTTCGTCCAGCTGCTCGATCTGGCCCTCCGCCCGGCTGGCCGCCCGGTCGGCCTCCGTGTGCTCCGTGCGCGCGCGGCGCTGCTGCGCCGCGCAGTCGGTGCGGGCGGCGGCGTTCTCGGCCAGTCGTCGTTGCAGGTCGGCGACGGCGGCGCCGACCGTGGCCCGGAGGGTGGCGTACCGCTCGTCCGCCGCGGCGGCGTCCCGGGCGGCCTCGTGCGCCCGCGCCGTGAGGTGGTCGACCCGCTCCTGGGCCCGGTCGCGTTCCCCGCGTTCCTCTCCGACCTGGTCGGCGGCCTCCTCGCGGGCCCGCAGCGCCGGCCACAGGGCGGCCAGTACCTCGGCGAGGGTGCCCAGGGCCCGGCGCAGGGCGGCCCGGCCCGTGGGGTCGGCGGGGAGTGCGAGGTCGGCGGCGGTGCTGGTGAGTTCGGCGGCGGACGCCTCGGCGCGTTCCGTGGTCCGCTCCAGGGCCGTTGCGCGTTCCGTGTGCCGCAGGCGGGTCCGGCGCACCAGCTCGGCCGCGGCGGCCACGGCGGCGTGGGCCCGGGTGAGGGCGTGTTCGTCGGGTACGTCGGCCAGTTCGTCGTCCAGGGTGCGGCGTCGGGCGGTCAGGGCCGCCAGTTCGGCCTCGACGGCTTCCGCTTGCGCCCGCAGGGCGGCGAGTTCGGTGTGCAGCACGGTCAGGCGGGCGCGTCGGGCCGCCTCCCGGGCCCCCGCGCCGAGGTACTCGGCCGCCGTCTTGGCCCACCGGCCGGTCAGGGTCCCCACCCGGAAGCGCCCGTCGACGGCGGCCCAGGTGCCCGCGCCGCTGTCCGGTCCGGCGCCGATGGTGGACAGCAGCAGGGTCACCGTGTCCTCGGCCACGGCGGCGGCCCGGGTGTCCGCCGGGTCGACGGCCACCCGCAGCAGTCCGGCGAGGGAGCCCCCGGGCAGGGGGCCGGTCGTCGGGGCGAGCAGGACGTCATGACCGTCGGCGGCCAGGACGGCGCCGTCGGGGAGGACCCAGGCGTCCAGCAGTCCGGACGCCTCCAACGCGGCTTCCAGTCCGGCGCGTTCCGGCGGGCCGAGCCCGTCGTGGAAGTCCACCAGCCGCCACAGCGGGGCGCCCGGCATCCGGTCGCGCAGGCCGGGTGTCCTGGTGGCCGGTGCGCCGGGTGCCCGAGGTCCGCCCGCCTCCAGGGCGGCCACCTCCCGCCGGGCCCGGTCCGTGCCGTCGCCGAGTTCGGTGCGGCGGCGTTCGGCGCCGGCGGTGCGGGCGGCGAGCCCGGCCGATGCGGCGGTGTGGGCCCGGGCGGCCCCGACGCGTACCGGGTAGGGCCCGTCCAGTCGGCGCACCCACTCCTGGAGGTCGTCCAGCACGCCGGGCAGATCGGGCAGGGCCAGTTCGGTCCAGCGCCGGGCCCGTTCCCTGACCTCGTCCAGCAGGGCGCGGCCCGCCGTCTCGACGCCCTGCTCCGCTTCCTGTTGGGCCCGGGCCGCGTGGTCGAGGTCGGCTGCGGCCTCGTCCAGCCGGACGGCGTCGCGCCGGCGGTCCTCGGCGGCCTCGTCGGCGACCTTCGCGAGGGCGTCGAGGTGGTCCACGGCCCGGTGGCCCCGTTCCCGGGCGGCGTCCGCGGCCCGGCGCAGCTCCGGGACCGGGAGCCGGTCGTCGGCGGGCAGTTCGGTCCTGGCCGTCGACGCCGTGTCGCGGGCCTGCCGGAAGGTCTCCGCGGCGAGCCGCGCCGCGCCGTCGAGTCGCACCTCGGCGGCGCCGAGCCGCCCGACGGCCCGAGTGAGGTGGGCGACGGCCTGCTGCCGGTCCTCCAGGGCGCGGCTGCGGGCCTCCCCGGTGCCGCGCACGGCGAGCGCCGCCCGGTCGAGTTCCTTGGCGCTGCGCATCTCGGGTCCTTCGCGCAGCGCCGCGTCCTGCGCCGACAGTCGGGTGTGGGTGTCCTCCAGGTCGGTGATGCGGGTGTCGGCCGCGGCCCTGGCCTCCTCCGCTTCGGCGCGGCGGGTCTGGGCGTCGGAGAGGTCGCGGTGCAGTTGCTCGTAACGGGAGTGTTCGGTGCGCGGCAGCCGGGCCCGGCGCCGGGCGGCGATCCGGGCGTACCGTCGGTAGTGCTCCAGGAACGCGGCGGCCGCCCGCTCGGCGGAGGTCGCGGCCGTCAGTTCGTCCTTCTCCTCGTCCAGGGAGCGGAACGCCTCGGCCACGTCGGCGATGACGGCCTGGTCCATGGGCGGCAGCGCCTCGGTGAGGGCCCGCGACAGCGCCTTCTCGTTGGGGCGCTTGGAGAGTTGGGGTTGGCGCAGTTGGATCAGGAGGTCGACCAGGGCCGCGTAGCGCCGGGGTCCCAGGCCGAAGAGCGTTTCGTCCACCGCCCGGCGGTAGGTTCCGGCCTGGTCGTACACCATGCCGTGGTCGGCCACCGCCTCGGCCAGCCGGTCCCGGGACAGGGCGGTGCCGGTGGCGTCCAGCAGGCTCAGGGTGCCCTCGCCGGGCCCGGTGCCGCGGTGGTCGACGCGCTGGCTGGTGAGGGCGTACCAGTGCCGGGCGATGCCGCGTCCGCTGACGGCCTTGAGTCCGCACAGCAGGGTGCGGAAGTGGTCTTCGCCGGTGGCCTCGTCGCGCCTGCCGAACTCGATCCAGGTGTAGCCGAGGCGTTCGGAGTGCGGGTGCTCCCCGCCGAGCAGCAGGTTCCACTCCATCCGTTTGCCGGGGTCGCCGTCGGGCTCGACCCGCCGGGGGCTGAGGTCCCCGTCGAGCAGGAACGGCAGGGTGAGGGCGAGCACCTTGGACTTGCCGGTGCCGTTGTTCCCGCGCAGCAGCAGCCGGCCGGCGCGGAAGTGGAACTCCTCGACGTCGTAGTGGAAGAGGTCGACGAGTCCGATGCGCAGGGGTTGCCAGCGCGTCCGGTCCGGGGTGGGCAGGGCGGTGGTCACGGCCGGCGGGCCTTTCGCTGGGCCGGCGGGCGGTGGCTGCCGGGTTCGAGTACGACGGGTGCTCCGACCGCGTAGCGGGCCAGGGCGGGACGCGGTTCCACCCCGCGGTCGGTGGAGGTGACCAGCCCGAGTGCGGTGAGGCGGGTGACGGCGTGGGCGACGAGTTCGTTCTCGGTGCCCGGTTCGCGGGCCGACTTCGCCCAGAACCCGCCGTGTTCGGCCGCCAGTTCGCGCACCCGGCGGGCGAGTTCCGCAGGAGTGACGGGGCCGGCGGCGCGGGAGAGGTGTTCGGCGAGGAGCAGGGTCACATGGCCGTGGGTGCCCTGTTCCGGCATCCGGAGGTCGGTGAGGTCGTCCTCGGGGTCGACCATGGCGATGCCTTCGGCGCGGATCTCGGGGACCAGGCCGGTGAGTTCGGTGATGCGGGTGGTGAGGAAGCCGCGTTGCCGGGTGAGGTAGCCGAGCTCGGCGTCGGTCAGCTCGTCGTAGTAGAGGACGGGGTCGTCCAGGAGGCGGCGGGTGAGCGTGTGGCGCATCGCCCGGAACCGCAGTTCGTCGCTGTCGAGGAAGGTCTCCGCGGCGAGTTCGTCGATCCGCCCCTCCAGGGTGTCGGCCTGCACGGTGGAGGGCCCGCGGTGGCCGGCGAGCAGTCCGGCGAGCACCCGCCGCTCGACGTCGTACAGCACGTCGCCCGCTCCGCTGACGTAGGCGTCCTCGTCGCCGGAGACCCGGCGCAGGACGCCCAGGTGCAGCAGGAGACGGACGACGGCGGCGAGGTCGAGCCGTTCGTCGCGCCGGTCGAGGGTGAACTCGATTCCGTGGGCGGCGAGTTCGGGATCGGCGGCATCGAGGACGACCTGATCGGCGAGACGGCCGAGGGCGATCTGCGACTCGCCCCGTTCCAGGGCGGCGAGGGCGAGGCACAGCAGGACGTAGCGTCGCCGGGTGAAGGGCGCGCCGGTACGGGTGGCCTCGCGCGCCGGGTGGGTGGGGTCGCTACGGACCCCGGGTATCTTGCGCAGCCGGGCGGCCTGGGCGTCGACCTGGAGGTGCCAGCCGGTGTTGCGGTCGAACCACTGCCTGAGTTCGGCGGCGTGCCGGCGGACCAGTCGGAGCTCGTCGGCGTACCGGCCGTCGGCGAGGAGCAGGGGCTGTTTCAGCAGGGCGCGGGCCGCCCTGCGCAGTTCGGCGGCGCGCTGCCCGTCGAGCACTTCTGCGAGCGGCGTGGTCACCGTTCTGCCCTTCCCTCGTCCGTGTCACCGGGCGGTTCGGGGGCGCCCGGGAGCAACGGGCCTCCCGGACCGGCGGTGCGGTCGGTGATCTCGATGCGGTGGTCGGGCCCCCGGAAAACGCCGCCCGGGGTGCGGACCTCGGCGGTGCCGCCGTCGTCGAGGAGGCTGAGGCGGATCTGTAGGGAGCCGTCGTTGCTGGTGGCTACGGTGTGCCGGAGGCCGGGTCGCCAGGTGGCCAGGGCGTCGCCGAGGAGGCGCAGGAAGAGCCCGAAGGCGGCGGGGTCGAGCTCGCCGAGTTCGGACAGCCGGCCGGCGCCCCGGGCGGTGAGCCGGGCCCGGGCCGCGGCGGTTTCGGCGGTCTGTCGGGCCGCGACCTCGGCCAGGTGGCGGCGTTGCTCCCGCCGGTCCTCCACCTTGCGGGGTTTGCCGCGCCGTTCGTAGCTGCCGGTGCGGCGCAGTTGCGGACTGATCCGCAGGGGCTCGGCCGCCGCCCAGCCGGTGGCGGCGGGTACCGGTCGGTCGGCACGGGCGGCGAGGGTGTCGGCGTCGACGGTGAGGTGGCGGGCGGGGTAGAGGCCGAAGGCGGTGCGCCAGAGCCGGTGCCGGGAGGCGTCGTCGGGGGCCTCGGCGAACCAGCGGGCCAGGGTCCGGAAGTCGGCCGAGCGGTCGGAGCGACCGGCCCGGCGCTCCCCGAGCACCCGCACCACGGCGAGCAGTTGGGGTACCGCGCCCAGCGCCCGGCCGCGCAGCAGCCGGGCCTGCGCCTCCCGGCCGTCGCGGGTGATGAACCAGGACCCGAGTCCGTTCCAGCGCGCGGCCCAGCGGTGGTACGCCTCCCGGGTCGCGCGTTCCGTCTCGACGCCTTCGCCGGGGGCGGCGTCCAGGGCTTCACGGGCGGCGGCGGCCCGCAGCAGCCCGTCCATCCGGCCGTCCCGCTCCAGTTCCTGGATCAGTTGGGCGATCCGGCCGCCGAGGGTGATCAGGTCCTGGATGAAGCGCTCCAGGTACTGGATGAGCCGGTCCTTGTAGGCGAGGAACGCCTCCTCCGTCACGTCGTGCAGGTCGATGGTGCGTTGCAGCGACCCCATGAACGCCCGGGCGTTGTCGGCGAGCGCGCCGAACCGGCTGGCCAGGGTGTCGAGCGCGAGGTGCACCCGGGCCGGGTCGGGCGGCTCGTCCGAGGCGAGCACCAGCAGGGCCCGGAGTTGGGTGACGATGTCGTGCAGGGCGACGGCCTGGAGCGCGCCGCGCCGGCCCAGCGCCTCGTCGTAGCCGGTCAGCGCCTCTTCGGCGGCCTCGCCCGCCCGGGTGAGTTGGTAGATGAACCGCTTCCGGTAGAAGTCCTCGACGGCGGTGACGCGTCCGGTGTCGGCGTCCGCGCGGAGGTTGCCCCAACCGACCAGGCTGTCCAGTGCTTTGACGACGGCGTCCGGATCGGCGGGCCGTTCGTCGACCGGCAGTGCGGCGTGCACGTCCTCCGGCCTGAGGTGCACCGCGTAGCGTTGCTTGGCCTCGACGAACACCCGCATCACCTGACGGTAGAGCACGGTGTTCTGGACGGTCAGGTGGGCGAAGGGGCTGTAGCCGTGCGGACGGGGTCCGGCGCCGGCGGTGCTCACGGTCATTGCCGATCATTCTGTCCCATCGCGCGGCAGTCGTGGCGGAAACCGGTCAGCCCGCCCCGGCGACGGGCCGCGGGAGTGACGGGAGCCGCATCCGACCAAGTATTGTTCCAGGCGTCCCAAAACAGTAGAGTCACCGATGTGGGCAGACCGCGGACATTCGACGAGGGCCGGGCCGTGGAGGCCGCGTGCCGGGTCTTCTGGCTCAAGGGGTACGAGGGGGCGACGACGGAGGACCTGTGTCAGGCCACCGGGCTCGGACGCAGCAGCGTGTACAACACCTTCATCTCCAAGTCACACCTGTTCCGCCGCTGCCTCAGCCACTACATGGACACCACGGGCGCCCGCCAGGTCAGCATCATGGAGAACGCCGGCCCGGACGGACTCGGCCGGGTCCAGGCACTCCTGGAGGCCATCGTCGAGGCGGAGTTGGAGGGTCGACGCGAGGGGTACGGGTCCGGCTGCTTCACGGTGAACACCATCACCGCGCTGGCGTACGACGACCCCGAGACGGCCACGATCCTGGACCGGGACAAGGAACGGCGACTCCTCGCCCTGCGGTCCGTCATCCAGGGCGGGCAACGGGACGGCTCCATCACCTCGCCCGAGGACCCCCACGCCCTCGCCTGGTACGTGGCGTCCACGATCTACGGCATGCGGGTCGCGGCCCAGTCGGGCGCGCCGGAGGACATCCTGCGGCGGATCGTCGCCACCGGAGCGGTCGCCCTGGCCCCCTGACCCCCGCCCCCTCCTGCACTACACCACCTGCACCACCCACTTCATCGTCCCCACCGCCCCCGGACACACCGGGGGCCGCTTTTCGGGTTTGTTTTGTTCTGCGCGTTACAAAAAAATGAGACGGAGAGTTCCGTGCCCGTTCCCGTGTACCTCATGGCCCTAGGCATCTTCGCCATGGTCACCAGCGAGTTCCTCGTCGGTGGACTCATGCCGCAGATCGCCGAGGACCTCGATGTCACCATCCCCCAAGTCGGCTACCTCATCACCGCGTTCGCCCTCGCCATGACGATCGGCGGGCCCCTGGCGACCATGGCCCTGCTGAAGCTGCGCCCGAAGACGGCACTGCTCACCCTGTTCGCCGTGTTCCTCGCGGGCAACGCGCTCGCCGGCCTGTCGACCTCGTACGGGGTGATGGTGGTGGCCCGGGTGATCACCGGCGCGGCCTCCTCCGCCTTCTTCGGCGTCTCCCTGTCGGTGGTCGCGCAGATCACCAAGCCGGAGATGCGCGGACGGGCCACCGGAGTGGCCATGCAGGGGCTGATGGTGGGCACCCTGCTCGGCCTGCCGATCTCCATCCTGGTCGGCGAACAGTGGGGCTGGCGCGCCGGGTTCGGCGCGGTCGGCGTGATCGCCGTCATCGCCGCGATCGCCACGGCGGTGGCCGTCCCCGCGCTCGACCACTCGGCGGACACCGTCGACTTCGCCGAGGAGGTCAGGGTGTTCCGTTCGGCGAAGCTGTGGTTGGCCCTGGCCACGTCCATGCTCATCATCGGGGCGACCTTCGCGGCGTTCTCCTACTTCACCCCGATCCTCACCGAAGTCACCGGTTTCTCCCGCAGCATGATCCCGTTGCTGCTGCTCGCCTACGGCGCGGCCACGGTGATCGGCAACGTCGTGGTGGCCCGGCTGGCCGATGCGCACGCCGTGCGGGTGCTGGTCACCGGACTCGCCCTCAATCTGGTCTTCCTGGTGGTCTTCGCCCTGGTGGTGGAGCTCAAGACGCCCACGGTGCTGGCCATGTTGGGCGTGGGCTTCGTCGGGGTGACCATGAACCCCGCCATGATCAGCCGGGTGCAGCAGATCGCCAACGCCCGGCCGCTGCTCAACACCGTGCACTCCTCGTGCATCACCCTCGGCGTGGTCATCGGCTCCTGGGTCGGCGGTCTCGGGATCAACGCCTTCGGGCTCACCGCGCCCCTGTGGGTCGGCGCGGTCCTCGCCGTACTGGCCCTCGCCACCCTCCTGCCCGAGCTGCGGCAGCTGCGGAGCCCGCGCCCGGTGAGCGTGCTCAGCGCCGTGCCCGCGGTGGAGCGCGAACGGGTCTGACGGCCGGCCCCGCCGACCCGCACGGGTCGGCGGGGCCCGCTGGATGGCTCAACTGAACGCCGGGGCGTGGTCGTCGACCCACTGGCGGAACGTGCGGGCCGGTCGGCCGGTGACCTCCTCGACGGTGTTCCACACGGGCTGGTCCAGCGCGGCCATCGCGGCGTAGGCGGTGAACATCCCGTCGATGCCGGGGTCCGACCACCCCTCGGCGCGCATCCTCTCCCGGAGCACGTCCAAGGGGACCTCCTCGAACCGGACCGGGCGCCCGAGCACCTCGCCGATCACCCGCACCTGCTCCACCTGGCTGATCGGGGCGGGGCCGCTGAGCATCAACCGCCGGCCTCCGTACCCGTCGCCGGTGAGGGCGCGCACCGCGACGGCGGCGATGTCCCGTTCGTGGATGAGCGTCCTGCTGGACCCCCCGAACGCCTCGCGCACCACGCCCTCCCGGACCTGGTCGCCCCACTCCAGGACCGACGTGGCGAAGCTGGTGCACCTGAGGAAGGTCCAGCGCGCACCGGACCCCTCGATCAGCCGTTCCAGGCCGGCGTGGAAGTGGTTGATCGGGTCGGCCTGCTCGTCCCGGTCGTCGTCGATGCCCGCGGACGACAGGTACACGATCCGTCGGTCGCCCTCGGCGAGCGCGTCCACCACCGCGGGTGCGGCGGCGAGCGGCAGGGACGGCCAGACCAGGAAGACCGACCGGGCACCGTCCAGGGCGGGCCGCAGGGTCTCGGGCGAGGTCAGGTCGCCCCGGAACACCTCGACCGGTTCCGGGAGTCGAGCCGTCTCCGGCGTGCGCACCAGGGCCCGGACGGTCCGCCCCTCGTCCAGGAGCCCCCGGACGACCTGCCGTCCGACGTTCCCGGTCGCCCCGATCACCACTATGACGTCCTGCCGTGTCACGACACTGCCCTCCCACTCGTCGGAGCGTACAACGTACGCCTGCGTACACCATACCCATGCGTACGATGTCCTCACCAGGCGCACGGGGAACGAGGAGACGGAAGTGGTCATGTCCGGGAGCACATCGAACACCGGGGCGTCCGACGCGTCCGACGTCCTGTGGCTACGACCGCAGCGCGCCCGGCGACAGCCCCATGTGGCCCTCTCCCAGGACGAGATCGCCCGGGTCGCGCTGGCGATCGCGGACGCCGAGGGCACCGATGCGCTGACCATGCGGCGCATCGCGCAGGACCTGGGCTGCGGCACGATGTCGCTGTACCGCCACGTCCGCACCAAGGAGGAGGTGTTCGACCTGATCGTGGACACGGCTCTGGGCGAGGTGGAGCAGCCGGCCGCGCCCTCCGGCGACTGGCTGGCGGACCTGCGGCAGTTGGCGGTGGCCAAGCGCACGGTCCTGCTCGCCCACCCCTGGCTGGCGCGACTCATCGCGGGTCGTCCCCTGGTGGGGCCCCGCGCGCTCGCCTCCACCGAGTTCGCCCTGCGGGTGGTGGCGGACCTGGGACTGACCATGGACGACCGGGTGCGGGTGATCAACACCCTGCACTCCTTCGTCAACGGGTTCGTCCAGACCGAGTGGGAGGAGCGCACCTGGCGCCGCCCCGCGGACGGAACGACCGACGCGGGCGGCGACCCGGCGGACGACTGGCGGGCGCGCACCCTGCCGTACCTGCGCCACGTCCTCGACAGCGGCACCTACCCGTACTTCAGCGCCATGGTGAACGAGGCGACCCCGCACCCCGACCTCGAAGCGGACTTCGCCTGGCAGCTCCAGCGGGTGTTGGACGGCCTGGCCACGGTCGTGAACGACTGACCCGATCCGCAGCGGACGGCAGGGGGGCGACCGGTGCGGCCTCACCCCGCGCCGTCAGCTTCGGGGACGACACGCTCGTCGTTCCGGTGAATCCGACCCCCAGGACGGCGCTCCGACGCGTCGCGGGTGCCCGATAACGGTATCTGTGCACGGGTGGGTGACAGGGGAGGTCCGGATGGCCCCCTGCGCCACGCCATTCAGGTGAGGAACGACATGAACGCACACCCCCACGGCCGGGGACGCGGCGCCCGCGCGCTGTCGACACTGCTGGCGCTCCTCGCGGTCCTCGCCGCCTGGGCCCTGCTGCCCACGGCGACCGCCACCGCCCAGGAGGGCCGCGTCAAGGGCTGGGGCGCCAATGACAACTACCAGCTCGGCGGCACGGTCACCGGCGCCAAGTACAAGCCGGTGACCGTGCCCGGAGTGACCGGGGGCGACGTCGACAGTCTCGCCGCCGGCTACTTCCACAGCCTCGCCCTGCTCTCCAACGGCACCGTGGAGAGCTGGGGCCGCAACGCGGAGGGGCAGCTCGGCATCGGCAGCACCGCCGCCCAGGACCAGGCGTCCACCGTCACCGGGCTGCGCGGCGTGGTCGCCGTCGCCGCGGGTTACCAGCACAGCCTGGCCCTGCTCGCCGACGGCACGGTGCGCTCCTGGGGCCGCAACACGGAGGGCCAGCTCGGTGACAACAGCACGGCCCAGCGCAACACCCCGGTGACCGTCTCCGGGCTCACCAACGTCGAGGCGATCGCCGCCGGCGCCTTCCACAGCCTGGCCGTCCTCTCCGACGGCACGGTCAAGACCTGGGGCTACAACAGCAACGGCCAGATCGGCGACAGCACCGTCACCAACCGCCTCACCCCGGTCACCGTGCCGGGCCTGTCCGGCGTCCGCAGCGTCGCGGGCGGTCACTACCACAGCCTGGCCCGGCTCGCGGACGGCACCGTCTGGTCCTGGGGCCGCGGTTCCGAGGGGCAGCTCGGTGACAACACCAGCACCCAGCGCACCGCGCCGGTGAAGGTCGACGGCATCACCACCGCCCGGGAGATCAGCGCGGGCGTCTACCACAGCGTCGCCCGGCTCGCCGACGGGACCGTGAAGACCTGGGGCTACAACGTCCAGGGCCAGCAGGGCGACGGCACCACCACCAACCGCCCCGCCCCCATCACCCTGGACGGCGCCGCCAACGTCCGCGCGATCTCGGCCGGTGGGTACCACACCCTGCTGCTCGACCGGGACGGCAAGGTCAGCGCCGTCGGCTACAACAACAACGGGCAGCTCGGTGACGGCAGCGCCACCAACCGGACCGCCCTGGTCACCCCGGTGAACAGCCTCAGCAGCATCTCGTTGATCGCCGGTGGCGGCGAGTTCAGCCTCGCCGGCTGACACCCGCACCACCGGGGGCCGGTGCGCACCGTACGGGTGTGCACCGGCCCCCGTGCGTCCTCATGCCCGTCGCCGCCGCAGCCGCAGCCGGGAGCGCCCGGTCCTCGGGCGCCGGACCGGCGGCTCCGGCTCGGGACCGTCGAGCGGTTCCAGCGTGGCGTCCGGCAGGTACAGGGGGATCGTCTCCTCGGGCTGCATCGGATACCCGGGGGGCACCACCACGGTCCGGCGGAAGGTCTCCGCCAGCGGGCCGGCCAGCCGCCCCGGACGCCGGGCGATCAAGCCGGAGAAGACTCCGCGCAGCGTCCAGCCCGGGCCGTCCACCCCGACGAAGCGGACCTCCTGCCCGTACCGGGTGCCGTCGGGCTCTTCCTGGTGGACCCGCGCCCGCACTTCCGGCCCGAAGGTCCCCGGCACCACGACCGCGGTACCGCCCTCGGCGACGACGCCTCGCACCAGCCTGGCGCGGAACCCCTCCCAGGCGCCGTCCTCCGGCGCGGCGAACGCCTGGAGCTGAACGGCGCTGCCCTTCAGGACGACGGTCGCGGCGACGATCACCTCAGCCGCGACCTCGACGCGCAACTCCCCCTCGTCCGGCACCGGGACGAGCAGCCCGCCGAGGTCGAACCGCCCCTCGACAGGGTCGGGGTCGGACAGTTCGGAGATGTCCCAGGGTCCGGCGGGGCGGTGCGTCATGCGATCACTCCCGTGGGGCGGGCCACCGTTCGCCCGCGTCCGCCCGGCCGATGCGGGCGGCCGCGGTCCGTACGAGGAGTGTCCCGCCGGGCGGGGCGTGACGTCCAGGCCCGGTCAGCGCCCTTCGGCCAGCTTGCGCAGCACATGGAGCTGGCGTTGCATCATCAGGAGGTCGCCCCAGGCCATCAGGGGCCTGCGCAGCCGGCGCAGCACGCCGTCGTCGTCGCCCACCACGAGTTTGGCCACCAGCCGGCTCACCCCGGGCGACTCCTCGGTGACCCGGTAGGTCAGGGCGAAGCCCCCGAACAGCTTGAGCGCGCGCTCCTTGTCGAGCAGCACGGTGAGGTGGCGGTCCGGCTCGTAGTCGACCAGCCGGAAGATCGTCATGACGCGCTGGCCGACCTCCAGCCGTTCCGCGCCGGGGGTGAGCCGGCGCGGGCTGCGCCGCCCCAGGTTGTCCAGCAGGTCGTAGCTGTAGGGGGCGACCTTGAGTTGGCACAGCCAGCGGAAGACGGCTCCGGGCTCGGCCCGGACGGTCACCGCCCGGACCCAGTGCTCCCGGGGCCTGGCCAACAGGGTGTCGCAGGGGTAGGACGCACGGACCTCCGCCTCGCGCGCGCCCCACACCCGGGGCATTCCGCTCATGCGCACCCCCGTCACTTCAGGGCGCGCTGGAGGAACTCCAGCACCGCGTCGACGTACTGTTCCCGTGCTTCCTTCAGCCCGAGGAGGTGTCCGACCCCGGGCAGGATGTGCGCCTCGGCGTGCGAGTAGCGGCTGGCCAGCGCGTCCACCGAGGAGGCCGGCAGGATGCGGTCCTCCTCGCCGGCGATGAACAGCAGCGGGGTGGTGGTGTACCGCCCCTCGGCCGGCGGGGGCCACTGGGAGCGGAGCATGGCCTTGCCCGCGCGGCACAGGGTGCCCTCCAGTGCGTAGCGGGCGGGCTTGGCGCGCAGCGGGGCGGGCACCGGGAGGACCCCGGCGTCGAGGAAGTTCGCGAAGAGCGGGCCGAGTTCCTCACCGGGGCCGCTGTCGCAGATCACCGCGTTGACCTCGGTGTCGGCGTCCCTGAGCGCGTAGAACATCGGAAAGGTGGAGAAGGAGAAGCCGTAGACGGCCACCTTCGCCGTCCGGTGCACCTCGCGGGACCGCAGCAGTTTCACGATCGCCAGCACGTCGGTGGTGAAGCGGTCGCTGAGACCGGTGACCGAGCGGTCCTGGCTGCTGCTGCCGTGGTTGCGGTGATCGAAGAGGCACACCGTGTACCCCGCGTCGTGCAGGAACTTGGCGTGGCCGAGGGTGGCCGACTTGCTCAGCCCCATGCCGTGTCCGATCACCACGACGCGTTCGGGGTCGCCGGGACAGAGCCAGGCGTGGACGTGTTTGCCGCCGCCGACCGGGACCCGTAGCACCTCCGGTTCGGGGAGCCCCACGTCCACCGGGCGCTTGTGGTGCGTGCGGCGCGGCGGGTGGAAGAGCGCATAGGCCAGCGCCAGTCCGCCCAGGGGCGCCAGCGGCAACGCGAGCGCCGACAGGGCATGGGTCAACGGTGAGAAGCGGGTGGTGCTCTCACCTACGGCTCGTGGCATGTCTCTCTCCTTCACCCACGTGAACGTTCCTCGCTGCTACGCGGGGAGTCCGACGCCCGGACGGCGCCCTCCGGTGCCGGCTGCGCGACCCGATCGGCCCGGGCGCCCCCTCATCGGGGGGCCCGCGGCGCAGGGGCGGTCACCCGCAGCCGCCGGCGTGCCCCTGGTCCCCGCCCTGGCCCGTGGTCGGCGGCTCGATCGTCCGCGGCTCAACGTCCTTTGACGCGGGGGCCGTTGCGGTGCTCCCGCGGACCGACGCGGCGAACGCCTCCAGTCGGTCCACCCCCCAGAACTTGTCGAAGCCGTGGACGAGGAACGGAACGCCGAAGACGCCGTCCCGGTCGACGTCGAGGAGGGCTGCCGCTCCCCTGCGCCGCATCTCGGGATCGTCGACCGCTTCGACCAGCGGTTCCTCGGCCACCCCCAACTCCTTTGCCATTGCAGAGATCGTAGCCGAGTCGCAGATGTCCTCGCCTTCGATCCACCGCTTGCGGTAGGCGAGTTGGACGAAGTCCGGTCCCCGGCCGGCGTCCACGGCCGCCAGGTACGCGAGGTGCGGGACCTCCCAGCAGGGGTCGCGGTCCACCGGCCAGGTCGACTCCAGACCGCGTTCCCGCACCAGTCGACGTACGTCCTGGAGGACGTACAGGTGCTTGGCGCGGGACATGGCCACGTAGGGGAAGTCGCCGCCGGCGTCCGTCAGCAGCTTCCGCGACCGTTCGTCCGGCTCCCAGAACGGGCGCCACTCCACCAATGCCGCCACGTCCGGATGGTGCCGCATCAGGTCGTGGTGGGCGAGCCAGGAGTACGGGCTGCGCAGCGAGAAGTAGAACCGCGGCGGCTTCGTCCCGCGGCGCTTGCGGCCGTCCGCAGCGCCGCTCACAGGACGATGCCGCCGTCGATCTGGAACACCGAACCGGTCACGTAGGTGGCCCGGGTGAGGTACGAGATCAGCTCGGCGACCTCCTCGGGGCGTCCCAGGCGACGCAGCGGGATCTGTCCCACGGCCTGTTCGCGCACCTTGTCGGTGAGGCCCGCCGTCATGTCGGTCTCGATGAAGCCGGGGGCGACCACGTTGGCGCGGATGCCGTAGGGGCCGACCTCCTTGGCGACGGCCTTGGTGAAGCCGATGATGCCGGCCTTGGACGCGGAGTAGTTGCTCTGCGTCGGGTTGCCGTGGACGCCGGCCACCGAGGACACGTTGACGATGCACCCCGATTTGCGCTTCATCATCTCGAAGATCGCGTAACGGCACACGTAGTAGGTCCCGTTGAGGTTGACGTCGATGACGCGGTTCCAGTCGTCGTCCTTCATCATCAGCAGCGGGTTGTCCCGGACGATGCCGGCGGAGGTGACCAGCACGTCCAGCGCGCCGAACTCCTCCTGGGCGGTGGTGACCAGGGACTTGGCCGAGGCGGCGTCGGAGACGTCGGCTTGGAGGGCCAGCACCCGCACCCCGCGTTCGGTGATCTCCTTCTCCAACTCCCGGGCGGCGTCGGCGTTCGCGGTGTAGCAGAACGCCACGTCGTAGCCGTCGTCGGCGAGCCGCAGTGCGGTCGCCCGGCCCAGGCCGCGCGAGCCGCCGGTGATCAGTGCGGTGCGGGACGAGCTGTCGGACATGTGATCCCCTAGCTGCTCTCTTCGGCGCGCGCGGGCGCGTGTGCGGTCAGTTCGGAGGCCGGGCGCATCGCCATGACGACCCGGCCGATCTCCGCCACCACCTCGCCGTCCACCAGGCATTCGCCCTCGAAGACGACGGTGTCGGACAGCGCGCGGGACAGCCGCACGTGGTGCTCCATCACCTGGCCGGGCCGCACCCGTCCGGTGAACCGGATGTCGGAGATGCTGCCGAAGAGCATCACCTGGCCGCTGAGCACGTCCGGGTTGGGGCGTTCGGCGGCGATGAGGATGCCGGCCGACTGGCACCAGGACTCGACCAGCAGGACGTGCGGATAGGCGTGGTCGTCCTCGGTGGCCTGCGGGGGCAGGTCCTGGTACCAGGGTTCGTTGCAGGTCACCGCCTTGTGCGCGACGAGGTGTTCGCCGGGCACCCGTCGCAGGACCCGGTCCACCAGCAGCATCGGGTAGCGGTGCGGGAGCACCTGCTTGATGGCGGCGGCCCCCATCGCGGTGGCCCCGTCCGGTCGGGTCGGCGCCTGCGCGCGGGCCGCGGCGGTCGGGGGCACGGTGCCGGGGGCTGTGGCGGTGGCTGTGGCTGTGGCTGTGGCGGCTTCGTAGCGCAGTCTGACCTGGGCGGCGGTGCCGCGCTGCGAGGCGGCGACCGCCTTGCAGCGCCAGGCGTCGCCGACCCTGGACCAGGTCAGCTCGATGGTCAGGGTGTCCCCGGGGAAGACCGGCGAGAGGAACCGGGTGCTCTCCACCGCGGCCAGCTCCCAGACTCCTCCGGCGGCGCCCTCCCGGTCCGGCAGCGTGTCCCGTGCGCTGCGGTGGACGTGCTCGACGATGCAGACGCCGGGGAAGATCGGGAACCCGGGGTAGTGACCGGCGAAGACCCGCTCCTCGGCCGCCACCGTGACGACGGTGGCGGACTGCGAGGAGTCGAGCGGCTTCGGGGTGCCGATGACGGGGGTGCAGGCGGCGGGCATCAGCTGACCCCGAGCTTCCCGCCGAGCAGGTCGTACGCCTTCTTCAGGGTGGTGACCTCCTTGAGCTCGTCCTCGCCGAGCTTGACGTCGTACTTCTTCTCCAGCACGACCATGACCTCCAGCGCCATCAGCGAGTCGACGCCGAGCGTCTCCACGAAGTGGGCGTCGTCGGTCAGTTCCTCCTCCTCGACGTCGAGGATGTCGGCGACGGTCTGCCGCAGGTCTTCGAGGTCCAGCACCCGGGTGTTCTCGGACATCGTCGTGTCTCTCCTTCTGTGTCCACTGCTTCGGCTCGTGCTACTTCGGCGGTACGGTCCGGTCGGCCCGGTCGAGGGGTGGGCCGGCCTAACGGAGCGGTGTGGTGGGAGTGTTGACCGTGATGACGGTCGCGTCGGACAGCGTGCGGCGGACCATTCCCGTCAGTGCGCGCCCGGGCCCCAGCTCCAGGAAGCGCACGCAGCCCACCGTGTCGTGGAGCGTGCGCACCCCGCGTTCCCACAGGACGGGGCTGGTGAGTTGGCGCACCTCCAGTTCCGGCCAGTCCACGTCCCCGCCCCGGTAGGCCCGGGCGTCGACGTTGGCGACGACCGGTTCGTGCGACGCGGCGAACGGGACCGCCAGCAGGGCCCGCGCCAGTTCCTCGCCCGCCGGGGCCATCAACGGGGTGTGGAAGGCCCCGCCCACGGCGACCCGCAGGACCTTCGCGTCGTAGTCACCGGCGCGGGACTCCACGTGGTCGATGCCCTCGTGGCTGCCGGAGACCACGACCTGCCCGGGGGCGTTCAGGTTCGCCACCCACACCCGGTGTCCGGCCGTCCGGGCCGCCTCCACCATCGTCCGGGCGGTGTCGGCGTCGGCCCGCACCAGGACGGCCATCGTGCCCGGGTCCCGCTGCGCGGCCTGCCGCATGGCCCGGCCCCGGACGGCGACCAGCCGGGCGGCGTCCGGCAGGGTCAGCGCACCCGCCGCGTACAGGGCCACGTACTCGCCCAGGCTGTGCCCGGCGTACGCGACGACCCCTGACGGCTCCTCCGGATCCTCCCAGCTGCGCACGTGGTGCAGCACGATCACGGAGAGGGAGAAGACCGCCAACTGCGCCAGATCGGTCTCGCGCAGGGTCGCGTCATCGGCCTTGAGCAGCAGTTCCTCGACGTCGGTCCCGGTGTGCGCGGAGATCTCCTCGGCGAGGCGCCACGCCTCGACGTCCCGCCACGGCTCCCCCATGGCCGCGCGTTGGGCGCCCTGCCCGGGGAACAGCAGCGCCGTCGGCGGTGCCCCGCTCACCGCTCCTCCCCGCCCAGCAGCCGGAAGACCCCGGCGGCGACCACGCCGTCCCGTTCGACGGAGGTGACCAGTGCGGTGCGGCCCGCCGACGACGCGTCCCGTTCGGCCTCGGCGAGCACGGTGGTGATCTGGAAGGCGGCCGAGGCGGCGTAGGTGTCGCCGATCAGCTCGGCGCAGGGCAGGGTGCGGGGCTGCGCGTCTCCCAACACCTCGTCCAGGGCGGCCCGTTCGGCCTCGCCCTCGGGGCCGGGCAGCTGGGAGGTGGCCACCGCCCACAGTGCGTCGGGGCCGAGGCCGCCGCGCTCCCCGAGGGCCCGCAGGCACCCGGCCAACACCGACCGGATCTCCTCGGGCCCGGTGGCGAAGCCGAACTCCAGGCCCTCAACGGTCGCCAGTCCGCTGCGGCCGTGTTCCCGGGCCGTCTCCGCGGTCTCCATCAGCCACACCGCGGCGCCCTCGCCGAGCGGCGCGCCGCCCGTGACACCGCCGCGGCTGTGCCAGTCCAGCCACGCCCGGGCGGTGGAGTACTCCTCCACCGCGCCGCACAGCACGGTGGAGGCCCGCTCGGCCCGCTGGAGCCGCAGCGCGTACTGGAGGGCGAGCAGCCCGGTGGCCCGACCGCCGGCGATGGTGGTGTTGGGCCCCTTCAGTCCGTGCCAGATCGCGGACTGTCCGGCCGCGCAGTTCATCACGGTGTTGGGGAAGCGCGCCGGGTCCACGAAGAACGGCTTCTCCCCCACCAGGGAGTCGCGGGTGAAGTCCATGATGCTCTGGGCGCTGCCCGTGCTGGTGCCCAGGGCCAGCCCGGTGTCCGGTCCGATGCCGGGCAACCGGTCCTCGCCGCCGACCAGTTGGCCGAGCGCGGTCACCGCGAGACCGGTGACCCGGTCCATCGAGCGGGTGCCCTTGCGGCCCAGGCTCTCCCGGATGTCGAAGTCCGGGACCAGGCACGCCGAGGGCTGCGGCACGGACCAGCGGTCGGTGTCGACCGCCGCTTCGGTGGCCCGCGCCCCGTGCAGTCCGGCGCGGAACCCGGTGGCGTCGCGTCCCCACGGCGAGACGGCGGCCCAGGCGGAGATCAGCGGTCCCCGCTCGGCAAGGGTGGTCATGGGCGGTGCTCCTTCGGTCGTGGTGGGCGGCGTCACATGAACCACACCCGGTGGTACGAGGACCAGCTGCGGGCCAGTTCGCCGGGGCCGGCGAGGCGGGCGCCCGGCAGCAGCCGGTCCGCCGCACCCGGGCCCAGCCTCTCCAGGTCCGTCCGCTCGACCCAGACCGTCGTGCCCTCCTCCAGCAGGGTGCGCACCGAACGGCGCGGGTCGGGCAGGGTGTCCAGCTCGCGGCTGCCCAACTGCACCGAGGGCGTGTGCTCGGGGGCGGTGAGGGCGTACGTCACGGCGTCGCCGCGCAGCGCCAGGTGCAGCCCGCCGACCTGGCGGTTGAGCTCCCGGATGAAGTAGAGGACGTCGGCGAACTGGGTCTCCACCGAGCCGCGGTAGGCGCGGTCGATCATGACCAGGGCGGGGTGGGCGGCGGTCTCCACCTCAGCACACCCCCAGGGACAACGTCTTGTCGGCGGCCACGGCGTGCTCCCAGAAGGTGAACGGGGGACGCCGGCGCACCTCGGGGATCTGCTCGGCCGTGCCCCGCTCGTCGGAACAGAAGCGGCAGACGTACCAGCGCAGTCGGTCCGGGTGCTCGGCGAGCAGTCCGCGGGCCAGGGTGGGCGTCGAGGGGTAGTCCCCGGCCCAGTCCACGACGTTGCGCGGTTTGCTGTCGCCGAGGCTGAGGCGGGTGAGGCCGGTGGCGTCCCCGCAGGTCCAGATCTGTACGGTGGCGCCGCGGCCGAGCAGGGCGTGCGTCATCCGGAACGCGGTGGTCACCAACTCCGTGCGGTGCGGGCCGCCGAACAGGGCGAGCAGCACGTCGCTGCGGGCGATCTTCGGGGCCATCAGTGCCACACCACCCGGGTGCCGTGGTCCAGGAGCAGGGCGGCGACCTCGTCCATCTCCACCAGTCGCGCGCCCGGCAGCAGGTGGTCAGGAGCGAGGGCGCGCTGGTGGAAGGCGTACGCGTCGACCAGCAGTTCCCCGCCGCTGCCGGTGAAGTCGGCGACCTCGTCACACGCTCCGGGGAGCGCGGCGAAGACGGCGTTGTCCACCAGCAGCAGTGCGGTGGTCGCGCCGGCGCGGACCAGGTGCGCGGCATCGGTCACGAACCGGGTGGCACCGGGCCCGTAGGCGGGGCCCTCGCTCTCGATCAGGAGGTGTTCAGGCACGGTGGGCCTCCGTGGTGGGGCGGGGGGTCGGGTGCTGGTCCGGGCCGGCGAAGGACTCGGCCAGGAAGGTCAGCACCTGTGACTCGTACTCCCGTCGGTCGAAGCGGATGGCGTTCATGTGCATCGCGGTCGGCGCGACCCACAGGTGCGCCCCGGGCAGCGCGCGGGCGACGCGGCGCACCTGGTCCTCGGTCACCAGCGGGTCCGCGGCGCCGGCGACGAACATCAGCCGGGTGGGCACTCCGGTGAGGTCGGGCGGCCAGCGGCGCAGTGCCAGCATCCGCAGCGCGACCAGCCGGAACGTGTGCCGGTAGCAGGCGAACGCGGGTCCGCCCCGTACCCAGGCGGGCAGGCTGGCGCGGCGCAGCGTGGCGAAGTTGGCCAGCCCGGCGCCGATGTCGTAGAGCGGTCCGCTGTCCGCGACCACCGCGCACACCGGGGGCGCGCCCGGGGTGGTGAGCACCCGGAGGGAGGGCCAGGCCGAGAAGGAGAAGCCCAGCAGGGCGAGCTTGCCGCGGCCCAGTTCGGGATCGGCGGCCACCTGGCGCAGCACGTCCCGCAGGTCGCTGGTGTAGCGCCGGGCCATCCGGCCCAGTCGGCGGTCGCCGGTGCTCTCGCCGTGGTTGCGCATGTCGTAGGCGACGACGTGGTAGCCGGCCCCGTGGAGGAGGGCGATGTGGCTGAGGGTGCTGGACTTGGACCGTTCCACGCCGTGGCAGACCACCACCGTGTGCGGGCCGGTGCTCGGCACCACCCAGGCTTCCAGGGTGACCCCGTCCATCCGGGTGGTCACCTGCATCCGGCGCATCGGCAGCTTCTTGTGCTCCGGGGTGCGCCCCACCTTGCTGTTCTCGGGGTGGTAGAGCCGGTGGGCGTGGCGGGCGCCGAGCCCGACGGCCCGCAGCAGTCGCCACGGCACCGTCAGGGTCCGGCGGGCGGCCCCGAGCGGGCCGCCGGTCCGGCGGCGGCCGGTCTCCTTCGTCTCGGTGTTCTCCATCAGGCGGTCAGGACTTCCCCGCCGTCGACCCCGATGACGTTGCCGGTGATCCACGAGGTGTCGGCGCGGGAGAGCAGGGCCACCGCTTCCCCGACGTCTTCGGGTCGGGTGAGGCGGCCGTGCGGGTTGGTGCGGGTGGCCCGCTCGACGAGTTCCGCGCTCTCCGGGATGCGCTCCAGGGAGGGGGTGACGGTCACCCCGGCGCGCAGGGCGTTGACGGCGACCCCGCTGGGCGCCAACTCGACGGCGAGTTGCCGGACATGGGCCTCCAGTGCGCACTTGGCGGCGGACACGGCGCCGTAGTTGGAGGTCACCTTGGCGTTGCCGGCGCTGGTCATGGCGTAGACCTTGGAGCCGGTGCGCAGCAGCCCGGCCGCGTGGAGGTCCTGGGTCCAGTACACGAGGGAGTGGGCCATCACGTCGAGGGTCATGTTCATCTGCCGTTCGGACAGCCCGGGCCGTCCGTCCTTGGCGATGAAGGGGACCAGGGTGCCGAAGGCCAGCGAGTGGACCAGGATGCGGATGCCCCGGTCACCGGTGAGCTCCCGGAAGAGGGGGACCAGTTCGGCGCGGGTGGCGGCGCGGGCCGCGTTGGCGTTGTGGAAGTGCACCTCGCCGCCCAGGGACCGCAGTTCCTCGGCGGCCGTCGCGGCCTTCTCCTGGCCGCTGGCGGTGTCGAAGTGCACGCCGAGCACGTTGACGCCCTCGTGGGCCAGTTGTCGTGCCACGGCGAGTCCCATGCCGCTGGAGACTCCGAGCACCAGCGCCCAGGATCCTTCGAGCGGTGTTGCCATTGCCCTACTCCTCATGTGTCGTGGTGCCGGGTCGGGGGGTCACGCGGCCGAGCCGGCAGGGGCCGGTTCGGCGCGCGCGGTCCGGTCCGGGGCGGTGCGCTCGCCGTGCGCCGGGCGGTCGTCTTGCGCCGCGCGCTCGTCGTGGGCGCGGTCGTCGTGGGCGCGGTCGTCGTGCGTGCGGTCGTCGTGGGCCGGGAGGACCCAGCAGACGGCGACGTTGCCCTGGGCGGACGCGGTGACAACGGCCCCGGGGCGGTCCGGGTGCCGGTCCACCGTTCCGACGGCCTGGAGCAGCGGTTCCAGGGCGCCGGAGCCCGCGGGCACGCGTCGGACGTCCGGACCGAGGACCTGGTGCACCGCCGTGGCGACCGTCGATCCGTCCAGCACCGCGGTCACGTCCCCGGGTTCCGTCGCACCGGCCCCGGCGGGGCGGTCGGCGAGCAGTCGGGCCACTCGGGCGCGGGCCTCGTCCGGGGACGCGTCCGGCGGTACGTAGCAGGAGCGCACGGCCAGGTGCCCCAGGGCGGTGCCGCCCCGGGCGCGGAGCAGGTCCGTCCGTTCCAGCACCAGGGCGACCGCGCCGACCTCCGACCGGGCGGCGCCCGGGTCGCGCGGGTCCAGGGCCTCTTCGGTGGCGCCGGCCAGCAGCCAGGAGGCCCGGCCGAGCCGCAGCGAGCGCAGCCCCGTCTGGAGGGCCTCCAACCCGGCGATGCGCGGGGTGGTGAGGGTGAGGTTGAAGCCCTGGAGCCGGTGTTCCATGGCCATCCGGCTGCCGAACAGGTTGATCGAGAAGTACGGGGCGGTGGCCGGGCTGAGATCCGAGGCGCCGGCCGTGACGACCGTCTCGTCCATCGCGGTGTGCAGGGCCTCGGCGGCGCTGTTCGTGCCGACCGCCGCGCCGCGGTCCTCCGTCGGCACCGTCGGTCCGCCGGCCGCCGCGAGCGCGCGGTTGGCCGCGGCGAGGTAGTACTGGGCGGCCGGGGGGAGGTACTTGTAGCCCCGGCGCCCCAGTTCGGTCCGGTAGTCGAACCAGTCGCCCGGCGCGTCCGGGCGGGGGGCGTCGGCGGCGGACGCGTCGCCGCCGCGCGGGGTCACCACCCCAATGCCGGTCACCGCCACGTCGGTGGCGTCGAAGCCGGTCATGCGGCCACCTCCTGGAGGACGAGGGAGACGTTGTTGCCGCCGAAGGCATAGGCGTTGACCAGCACCGATCCGCCCTTCAGCGGGCTGGTGCGCTCCGGGAGGAGCACCCCGCACTCGGGGTCGGGGTGCTGCCGGGCGACGTTCGGGGGCACTTCGCGGTGGTGCACGATGAGGGCCGCCGACAGCGCGGCGAGCGCCCCCGCGGCGCCACCGGTGTGGCCGATCAGCGACTTGAGGCTGTACAGCGGGCGCTCGTCCACCAGGGGGCCGAGCAGGCCCGCCAGGGCACGGCTCTCCACCGTGTCGTTGATCAGGGTGCCGGTGCCGTGCGGCACCACGCAGCCGAGGTCCTGCACCCCGATCCCGGCTTCCGCGACCGCGCGCCGCATGGCCCGGGTGATCTGCGTGCCCTCCGGTTCGATGGCCGTGGTGTGGTGCGCGTCGCAGCTCCACCCCGCGCCGGCCAGCCGGGCGTACACCCGCTCCGGGGAGCGGCGGCGGGCGTGCGCGGCGGATTCCAGCACCAGCGCGGCGGCGCCCTCGCCGAACACGGTTCCGGCCCGGTCGGCGTCGAAGGGGCGGCAGCGCAGCGGATCGACGGCGCCCAACCGGTTGAAGCAGCCGAGGGCGACCCGGGAGTACGCTTCGGCGCCGCCGGCCACCACCACGTCGGCCTCGCCGGAGCGGATCAGGTCCGCGGCCAGGGACACCGCGAAGCCGCTGGCCGCGCAGGCGTTGCTGACGCTGGTGTTGGGCCCTTCGGCGCCGACGAGCCGGCCCACGGCGGAGGCCACCGAGAAGGTCGGGCTCCAGGCGTCGCGCTCCGGGCGGGACCCCACCCGCCACTCCTCGTGGAGACCGGCGTCGCCCATGCCCGTGCCGATGACCACGGCCACCCGCCGGGGGTCGGCGTCGACGGTGTCCGAGCCGTCGCCGGTCAGCCCGGCGTCGGCCAGGGCCTGTCGGGTGACGTCCAGGGCGTAGCGCGAACCGTCGCCCAGCGGCTGCCCGTCCAGCGTCTCGCTGCCGGCGGGCACGCTGTCCGCGGGCACGGAGTACATCAGCGGGACGGCCATGCGGGCGGCCGGGTCCGTCGTCGGTCGCGGTGCGCTGGTGGCCTTCGCCATGCCGTCCCGGAAGGCGTCGACGCCCCTGCCCAGGCAGCTGAGGACACCGAGTCCGGTGATGAGTACGTCGTCCATTCGTCTCTCCGAGGAGTGCGTGGGGTGCGGACGTCCGGTCGGACCTCAGCCGGCCGCGGCGGAGGCGTCCTCGCCCTTCAGGGCCCGGATCACGTGGTCGTCGAAGTTGACCAGCGACCAGTCGCGGCGGTTCTCGATCACCGCGTAGCCGTGGGTGATCCGTCCGGTCGCGGTCTGCACGAGGACGCCGTCACGGACGACGTAGCAGTCCATCCGGGAGGTGTAGGTGAGGTCCTTGAACACGTCCTCCACCGTGTAGACGGTGTAGAGGTCCTCCTCCATCAGCGCCTCTTCGAGGATCTGGATGCGGGAGTGCGGCACGACCGGGATCCAGCGGCGGTCGTCCAGCAGGGTGCGGATGGAGATGCCCCGGTCGGCGAGGAAGAGGTCCACGACCTCTTCCATCTGCCGCAGGTAGCCGGACATCTGGAGGCGCTCCGTGAAGTGGCAGTAGGGGTAGGGGATGCGCCACTTCCAGCCGAAGGCGTTGGTGTCGCCGACGAGTCGGGCCAGCACCGGGTCGGTGGCCGCCTGCGTTCCGCGGCCCTCGCCGAGCGCGGTGGTGTCGGCGCTCTCCACGGCGACCCCGTGGGCGGTGGTCTCCGCGGCGGTGCCCGCGAGGTGGGCGCCGAGCCGCTGCACCACGTACGGCGAGAGTTCGGTGGGCGGCTGCTCCGCGCTCTGGAGGTAGCCGTCGGGGCGCAGCGAGACCCGGACCTTGGAGGCGACGGCCTTGACCGGGGCGCCGTCCCGCTCGATGGTGAGCGTCACCCGGAAGCCGAGGGTGTCGGCGCCGTCCTTGGTGTCGGGGACGACCTTCGCTTCGGCGGTGTCGTCGAGGTGGAAGGCGTGCAGGATGCGGGTGTCCAGGTCGACGATGTCGAGTCCGAGTCCGAACTCCTCGTACAGCGAGCGGGAGGACAGCCCGGCGCTGCGGAAGTGGTCCAGGACGGCCTCTTCCACGAGGTAGTTGACGTGCTTGAAGCCGATCCAGGTGCAGATGTTGGAGCCCTCGTAGCGGGGCCGCACGGTCACCGTGGTGGTGGTGTTCAGCAGGGCCTTCGCGCCGGTGGCCACCGTGGCGTCGAGTGTCTCGGTCATCAGGGGGTGCTCCAGGGCTTGGACGGGGCCCGGCTGGTTGCGGGCCGTGAGGTCGTGGACGAGTCCGTTGGTGAGGGCCGCGAAGGTCTCGGGCTGCTCGACCATGGAGAAGTGGCCGGCGCCCGCCAGGACGTGCAGGGCGGCGTCGGGGAGCCTTCCGGTCAGGGCGTGTGCGTCGCCCGTCCGGGCCGCGAAGTCCTCGCTGCCGCTGATCAGCAGGAACGGCAGGCGCATCGCCGAGGTCCTCAGGTCCGGTGTGGACAGGTAGGTGTCGAAGAACCGCATCCACCCGTGGCAGCCGACCCGGTCCCGGACCTTGACGGCCATCCGTCGTTGCACGTCGGCGGGGAGCCGGCCGCCGGAGCGGACCCGGACGCCGTCTTCGAGGATGTCCTCGAAGGAGTTGAGGTAGTAGGAGAGGGCGTCCCAGTCGAAGTCGGCCGCCGCCGCGCGGTAGAACGGCGCGGCGAGCACGACCCCGCGCAGCGCGCCGTACCCGCTCGGGTCCTGCCCGCTCGGGACGTGTCCGCTCGGGTCGTGCGTCCGCGGGTCGGTGCCGGGTCCGGAGCGCGCCGACGGGTCGACGGGGTCCGGCGCGCCGGAGGTCTCCGAGTCGAGCCAGCTCAGCACCGCTCCGGCGCCGAAGGAGTGGGCGACGAGGAGGGTGGGGCCGCCGGGTACCGCGGCGGCGGCCTCCCGGACCCACCGGGCGGGCGGGGTGCGCCACCAGTCGGGCGTGCCGGAACCGCGCCAGGGCAGTTCCGCCGTCCACACCTCGCAGACCGGGTCGAGCAGGGGGACGAGCCGGGCCCAGGTGTCGCTGCTGGCGGCCAGCCCGTGCAGCAGCAGCACGCGCGGCCCGTCGGCGCCGGTCCCCGCCCGGGCCCGGGTGACCAGGACGGGGGTGTCGTGCTGGGCGGCGAGCCCCCGGGCACCGCTCATCGGCCGCCCTCCCCCGTTCGGCGCAGCAGCAGTCCGGCGACCGCGTCGCCGTCGTCGTCACCGTTGGTGAGCAGGACGGTGCCGGGCCCGTCCGCGGTGAACAGGCCGACCGCCGCGGCGCACTGGGCGACGCCCAACGCGCCGGAGGCGTGGCCCAGTACGGCGTCCAGTGCGTGGCGGGGCATGCCGTCGGTGCCGGGGACCGTCCGGTCGCCGTCGAAGCCCTCGGAGGTGAACCACGCTCCGGGGGTCGGTCCGGGGGTCGCCAGCAGCGCGGCGACGCAGGCGTCCACCGATCCCCGGCGGGTCTGGTCGCCCAGCTCGGCGACGAGGGGCACCGCGCGTCGCTCCGCCGCGGTGACGCCCTCCAGCACCAGGGCCACCGCACCGTCCAGTGCGGTCGCGGCGGGGTGCCCGGTGAGTGCCTCGGTGACCTCGTTGTGGGTCTCGACCCCGATGACCACCGCGCGTTCGGCGCGTCCGGCACGGATCAGTCGGGCGGCCCAACGGACGGTGTCCAGGCCGCTGGTGGCGCCGTTGCACACCATCAGGTTGGGGCCGCGCAGCCCGAACCGGATGGCGACCGAGGAGGCCACCACGTTGCTGGAGGCGTTGGGCAGGCCCATCGGGCTGATGCTCTCGACCGATTCGGTGGCGATGGCCGAGGCCGTGCGGCAGACGGTGTCGAGGTTGCCCAGGTTGGAGCTGGCGACCACGGCCGTGCCGGCGCCGAGCCCGCACCGTTCGCCGTCGGCGGGGATCAGCCGCGAGTCCCGTAGCGCGTCACGGACGGCCACCAGGGCGAGTTGGGTGGCCCGGTCCTTGTAGCGCAGGCCCTTGCGGCCGATGCGGTCGGCGGGCACGACGGGCTCGCCGGCCGGGCCGGTGGTGGTGGCCCGCAGCAGGTCGGCGGGGTCGTCGACGCCGGGCAGGGCGAGCCCGACCCCGGTGATGCCCACGCGGAAGTCGCTCATGTCGCGGTCCTGCCCTTCTGGGTCCGCTCGACGACGGCCACCGTGTTGACTCCGCCGAAACCGAAGGCGTCGACCTGGGCCAGCGTCAGTTCGGGTGCCTGGTGGTCCCGTTCGCGGACGAACCGGAACCGGTCGGCCTCCGCGACCGGCTCGTCCAGGCCGAGGGTCGCCGGGACGCGTCCGGTGGCCATCGCCCGCAGCGCCACGATCAGGCTGAGCAGCCCGGAGCCGCCGGAGGTGTGCCCGGTCATGGACTTCAGTGCGGTCATCAGGGGGCGGGTGACGTCCTCGCCGAAGACCGTGGCGACCGCCGCGGCCTCCGCCTCGTCGTTCAGCAGGGTGCCGGTGCCGTGCAGCATCACCAGGTCGATGCCCGCGGGTTTCACGCCCGCCCGGTCGTGGGCCTCCCGGACCGCTTCGGTGATGCCGGCCGGGTCGGGGGCGGTGACGTGGTGCGCGTCGCAGTTCATGCTGACCGACCGCAGTCGGCCGAGGGACCCGGTCGCGGGGCCGTCCTCACGGCGGAGCACCACGGCGACCGCGCCCTCGCCCATCAGCACGCCCTTGCGCGCCCGGTCGAAGGGTTGCACGCGCTGCGGCGGTTCCATGTGGACCCGGTCGAGCAGGCCGTACATGCTCTCGGTCAGCGTGTCGACGCCGGCCACGACCACCGTGTCGCTCTCGCCCGCCTCGATCAGGTCCGCGCCCAGGGCGAGGGCGTGGAGCGAGGCGGAGCAGGCGTTGGAGAAGGTGTGGCTCTGCACCGCGCCGAACCGCTCGCGCAGCGCGGTACCGAAGTGCAGCCGGTCGACGCCGAAGGCGGCGCCGTCGCGCCAGGCCAGTTCCGCGGAGCGCAGTTCCCGCAGTCCGGTGCCGACGAGCACCGGCACGTCACCGAGGTCCTCGCCGAGGCCCGCCTGCCGCGTGGCCTCGGCGACCGCCGAGAGCAGCCAGTCGGTGGCCCGGTAGGGCCGGTCCCGGCGGCCCGGGGGCCGGTCGTCGATCTCGTACGCGTGCCGGGTCCGGTACCGGGCGGCGTCGAAGCCGCGCAGTTCTGCCAGTCCGCTCCGTCCCGCGCACAGGGAATCGAAGACCTCGTCCACGTCACCGCCGATGCTGGCCTTCGCACCGGCGCCGGTCACCAACACGCTCATCTCGCCCCTCCCGGGCACGTCAGGCGGACCCGCATCACTTGCCCTCGTACCTGCCGTAGATCACGACGGAGTTGTTGCCGCCGAAGGCGAGTCCGTTGTTCTGCACCACCCGCAGGTCGGCTTCGACCGCCTGGTTGGGTACGCAGTCCACGGCGCACTCCGGGTCCGTCTCGACGTGGTTGATGGTCGGCGGGATGAACCCCTCGGTGAGGGAGAGCGCGCAGGCGATGGAGGCCAGTGCGCTGGCGGCGCCCATGCTGTGCCCGATCATCGACTTGATGGAGACCGTGCGCGGCGGCTGCTGTCCGAAGACCTGGCGGATCGCGGCGGCCTCGGTCACGTCGTTCGCCCGGGTGCCGGTGCCGTGGGCGGAGATGAAGTCGACCTCGGACGGCTTCACCCCGGCGTCGTCCAGGGCGAGTTGCATGCACCGGGCGACGCTGTCCTGGTTGGGCGCCACCGGGTGGTGGGCGTCGCAGTTCAGTCCGTAGCCGAGCACCTCGGCGTAGATCCGCGCCCCGCGCGCCAGGGCGGACTCCAGGCTCTCCATCAGCAGGACGCCGGCGCCCTCACCGGTGAGGATGCCCTTGCGGTTCAGGTCGAACGGCTGGCACCGCTCGGGGGCGATGGTGCCCAGCCGGTAGAACCCGGTGAACGTCTTGCGGCACAGGGAGTCCGCTCCGCCGCACAGGGCGTACGTGACGTCTCCGCTGCGGATCGCGTCGTAGCCGTAGCCGATCGCGTAGTTGCCGGCGGCGCACGCGGTCGGCAGGGTGACGGCCTCCACCCGGGACAGCCCCAACTCCTGGGCCACGGCGCCGGACAGCCGGCCGGCCGGTACCCGGCGGGCCACCGTGGCGTCCATCGACTCGGGTCCCCGCCTGACCTCGGACTCGACGAGCTGGTCGAGGTCGCGGGACTCCCCGTCGGTGGTGCCGATCGACGTCAGACAGCGGTGTCGCCGCAGTTCGTCCTCGTCCAGCCCCGCGTCGGCGACGGCCATCCGGGCGGCCGAGGTGGAGAACTGGCTCGCCCGACCGAGGCTCTCTGGGTCGAGTCGGCGTATCCACCGGCTGGAGTCGAAGTCCTCGATCTCACAGCCGATGGAGTACGCGAAGCCGGTCGTGTCGAAGGCCGTGATGGGTCGCGCCGCACTACGTCCGGCACGCAGGCCGGTCAGGAACTCCTGAGTTCCGATACCGATACTCGACACCGTTCCGAGCCCGGTGATGACGACCCTGCGGGCCGATTCCTGGAGCATGGTCTCCCCGATTCTCCGACTACCAGCCGGCGGCTTCGGAAACGACCTCGTAGACGCCGTTGAGGTTCACCATGCGACCCAGCTCGGACTGGTCGATGACGATGTTGAAGGACTTCTCCAAAGACGCGAGGATCTCGATCGCGCGCAGCGAGTCCGCGTCGTGGTCCTCTTTGAAGAGGCTTTCCTGGGTCACCTCTTCCGGTTCCAGTTCGAGAATGTCGCAGACAATGTCGCGGATCTTCGCCTGACGCTCGTCCACCACAGTGCTCATAGGTCTCCTACCTCCGCTTCTGGAATTCCTTTCCAGCGCGCTCCACGTTAGGACCGGGCGGGAATCCCATCAAGGCAGTTGGCCTCTAACTGCCGTGCCCGCTCCGCGGGTGGCCGTGAGCCGCGCGATCACCGCAGAAGTTGCCAATCGACGGCGCAACCGCCCACGCCCCAGGCCGTTTGGTGCCACGGGTCGCCGGAGTGTGAAGCGGTCAGTGGTGACGGCCCTTCGGTGCTGCGCCGGCGTACGCCCCGAGCACTCAAGGGGCGCACGGGAAACATGCGTACGCCCCCGCCGTGGGGCGGGGGCGCAGGTGCTGCGGGGGCGGGCCGGTCGGGGTCCGCGTCAGGCGTGCGGGGTCGGACGGGCGGTGGTCGCCCGTGGGTCAGCGGGCAGCGGGGGGCTGTGCGTCCGTGGGCGGCGTGGGCTTCGGCACCGTGCCCGGGCCGCCGCCGGCAGCACGGGCGTGGGCATGGACGTCGGGGTGGGGGTGGGCCTCGGCGGCGGGTTCGCTGTCGTTGTCGGCCCCGGGGCTCCGGGAGAGGTCACCGGCGAAGGTGAACAGGATGATCAGCGCACCCGCCACCGCCATGGCGCCGCCGATGACGGTGGTGACGTGCATGGAGTGCAGGAAGCTGTCGTTCGCCGCCTGGACCAGCTGGGGCAGGCCGGCCTGCTCGGCCATGTACCGGGCGCCTTCGGGGGAGTTCTCCGCCTGTTCCACCACCCGGGGCGGCAGCCCGGCGAGGTCCGGCCCGATCCGGTCCCGGTAGACGCTGACGAGCACGGTGCCCAGGACCGCCACCCCGAGCACGCCGCCGATCTGGCGCATCGAGTTGTTGACCGCCGACCCGACCCCGGTGCGGTCCGCGGGCAGCGCCGCGATGATCACTTCGGTGGTGGGCGCGACGCTGGCGCCGAGCCCGAGCCCCTGGACCACCAGCAGCAGCCAGAACCACGGCAACGGGGTGTCGGTGTCGAAGAAGACGTAGCCGAAGAAGGTGGCCGCGGCGATCAGCATGCCCCCGGCCACCACGAGGCGGGCCCCCCAGCGCTTGACCAGGACCGCCGAGACGGGGGCGCCGAGGAGGACGCCGAGCGCCACCGGAGCCAGGGTCATGCCCGCCTCGAACGGGGTCTGACCGCGCGGTCCCTGGAGGTAGAAGGTCGCGTAGTACTGGGAGCCGGTCAGCCCGAAGAAGGTGAGCATGACCGCCACGCTCGCCCCGGTGAACCTCCGGTTGCGGAACAGTCGGATGTCGAAGCTCGGGTGGGGGATGCGCAGTTCCACGAGCACGAAGACGACCAGGAGCAGCAGGCCCAGCACGATCAGGCCGAGGACGTCCCAGGCCAGCCACTCGTTGCGGTGGCCGCCCTCGATGACGCCGTAGACGACGGCCAGGACGCCCAGCGTCGACAACAGCACGCCCACCGGGTCGAAGCGCTGCCGGGTCAGGGAGCGCGCGACGGGCAGCAGCAGGTACCCGCCGATCACCGAGACGAGCACCAGGGGCACGTTGACCAGGAAGACGGACCCCCACCAGAAGTGCTCCAGCAGGGCGCCGCTGAGCAGGGGGCCGGCCGCGATGGCCAGCCCGCTGCACCCGGACCAGATCGCGATCGCCTTGGCGCGGTGTCGCGCGTCGAACACCTCGGCGATCAGGGAGAGCGTCGCGGGCATGATCAACGCGCTGCCGACGCCCATGACCGCACGGGCGAGGATCAGTTCGCCCGGCGAGTCGGCCCAGGCGGCCCAGGCGGAACAGACGCCGAAGACGCCGAGTCCGATCAGCAGGACGCGGCGTTGACCGTAGCGGTCGGCCAGCACTCCGCCGGTGAAGAGCAGTACGGCGAAGACCAGGGTGTACGAGCTGATGCTCCACTGGAGTTCGTTGGGGGTGGCGCCCAGGCCCTCGTCCGGGTCGGCGAGGGTCTTGAGCGCGACGTTGAGGATGGTGTTGTCCAACCACACCGCGAGCTGGGCGAGGACCAGCACGGACAGGGCCAGCCACTGCCGTGGGGTCGGGGAGGCGGGGGCCGGGTCAGCCGGCCCTTCGATGGTCCGATCTCTTGCGCTCACGGGTTCCGTTCCTCAGAAGGGGGCGCCGTCGGCGCGCTCCCGCGTGGACGTCGACGTCGTCCGGGGGATGCCTGCTACCCGAAAGTGACAACAACGGGCCTCGTGACACCCGAACAAGCCCTTACTTGGCAGTAAGTGTGGGTGGAGACGCCGGCCGCGTTCAAGATTCACAGGAATTCTGACAACTACCTGCCAGTCGGCCACGCGCCTCCCCCGCTTCGGCACGAGTGGAGGACCGGTGACAACGACCCGCCCACGACCCGCGACAGGATAGCCAGATACGCCCGACCGACCCCCGATCGGGAACGCCCGGGGAATGCGATCACGCACCGCAACGACCGCGCACAAGCAATCACACAGAGTTCCTTGAAGGTGCAACCAAGACCCTGACCTCCATAGACCATTCCCGCTGCGTGCTACGCTCACGGGTGGTTCACATATAACCAGCGAGCACTTCTTCCACAAGCTATCCGAAGCCCACTGACGGCATCTGAAAGCACATCCGAACCGCGCCACCAAAACACCCTCCAACAGCAGGGTGAAGACATACTGCGGGTCTTGGACCCATGGGTGGCGCGGCACAAAGAGCGGGGGAATGGAAAGTTGCTAAAGGATTACAGAGATTCGGTCGACGGATTCGCAACTCGAAGCTCACCATGGAGAAACAGCGTCGTCGAGAACCTGACACGCCAGGAGCCCGCCCCCCGCACCCCCGCAGGCAGCACTCGACACATCACCGGGTCGGTGGACTCCACCGACGCGGAAGCCTCCATTCGCTGGATGGCGCGGCTCGTCCTCACCGCGGAAGAGAGCGTGATGTGGTGTTTGGGCGACATCCTGCCCTCGGTCCCCGACGAAAGCGTGACCAAGCGACTGCGCATCGTCAGGCGGGCCGTCACCGAACTCAGTGACCAGGGCGTCCAGATCAAACTGATCTGCCGTCAGGAAGCCCTCAACGAGAACAGAATCCTCCAGCAGTTGAAGGCCATGCAGCCCCAGGCCCTCATCGTCGGCGGTTCCCCGTACAACATCGCCATAGTCGACTCGGAAATGGCCGTGTTCCGACACGGCACCGCGGACGACCCCCGGTCATCGGGGGGCATCGTCATCCATGACTCCACCGTGGCGGGCGCGTTCCACCACCTCATGGCGATCGGTGAGCAACCGGAGGAGTCGCACCCCGCCTACCTGGACACCACGGCCGACGCGGCACGGCACCGGAACCTCGTCCGGGTCCTCGACCTGATGAGCAAGGGCTTCACGGACGACGCGGCGGCCAAGGTGACCGGGATGTCCGTACGCACCTACCGTCGCCACGTCGCCACCCTCATGAACGAGTTAGGTGCGCGGTCCCGCTTCCAGGCGGGTGTCCTCGCCGCCCGTACCGGCCTCCTCACCCCCGCCCTCAGACCGCAGTAGTCGATCCACCGCAGCAACCCTCACCCCCAGCACGACCAGGCAACACCCTTATGTGCGAAGGGTGTTGCCCCACCCCCTCGACGCACCCCTCCCGTCCCGCGGATCAGCGGGACGGAAACGGGCCCGCCACTCGCTCAGCCGACGACGGGGGCCGCGGACCCTCCCGCACGCTGGACCAGGTGCCCCCTGAGCGAGAATCCCTGCGCGCCGACGTCCTCCGGACCGAGTCCCACCCTCCGTTGCAGGATCTGACGTGCCGCCAGATGGTCCACGGTCCGGTTCACCGACTCGACCGCCAGCAGCGAACCCCCGCGGAAGAGGAGCACGGAGAACCCCTCGGGGTCATCGTCCCCCAGCACCACTTCCGTGTCGTGCCCCCCGCCGAGTCCCGCGATCTGCACGGTCGTCGTGAACTGGTCGCTCCAGAACCAGGGCACCTCGCCGTAGGGGGCCGGCGACCCGGTGAGCCGTGCGGCGACCGAGCGGGCGTGCCCGACGGCGTTCTGCACCGACTCGATCCGCTGCCGGCGTGCCGAGCGCACCTGGGGGAACGCCGCGCAGTCCCCGACGGCCGAGACATGGGGGTCGCCGGTCAGCAGCCGGGCGTCGACGGTGATGCCGTCGTCCACCGGGAGGCCCGCCGCCGCGGCCAGTTCGGTGCACGGACCGACACCGACCCCGATCAGCACCAGGTCGGCGGGCAGCCGGCCGCCGTCCGGCGACTCCACCTCCGCGACCCGACCCCGGCGGTCACCGTGCAGGGCGGCCACCCCCCGGCCGTACAGGAACCGGGTGCCCGCCCGCTGGTGCAGCCGGGCGACGTGCGCGGCGGTCCGCTCCGACACGACCCGGGCCAGCGGCCGATCGAGCGCTTCCAGGACGGTCACCTCACGACCCGACGCACGGGCCACGGCGGCGCATTCGAGACCGATGAACCCGGCCCCCACCACCACGACGCGCCGCGCGGAGTCGAGCGAAGCCCGCAGCGCGGCGGCGTCCCGCGCGGTGCGCAGGGTGTGCACACCGCGCAGCCCGGCCCCCGGCACCGCGAGGGTCCGCGGCCGGGCGCCGGTGGCCAGCACCAGATGCCCGTACGGGTACCCGGAACCGTCGGCGAGGCGCACCGTGCGGCCGGCCCGGTCGATCGCCGTGACCGTGCCCCTGACCAGGTCGATCGACCGGCGTACGAAGTACGTGGCGGGTCGCAGCCACAGGTGGGCCTCGGTCACCTCGCCCTTGAGGTACGCCTTGGACAGCGGCGGGCGCTCGTACGGCAGCGCGTCCTCGTCGCTGATGAGCGTGATGCGCCCCGGGTAGCCGTGTTCGCGCAGGGACGCTGCCGTCTGGTAGCCGCCCTGACCGGCCCCCACGATGACCACGGACTCGGGTACCACCCCGTCGGCCGCCATCAGTACTGCCGCTCGGGGAGGTGGACGACCAGGCCGTCCAGGGTTGCGGTGACCTTGAGTTGGCAGCTCAGCCGGCTGCCCGGCCGGCGCGGCGCGGCCGTGAAGTCGAGCATGTGCTCCTCCTTGGGCTGCACGGGCTCCAACTGGTCCAGGGAGGTGTCGTCCACGTAGACGTGGCAGGTGGCGCACTGGGCGTTGCCGCCGCACTGGGCGACGATGCCGTCCAGGTCGTGGGTGACGGCCCCGCGCATGACGCTGGTGCCGGACGGCACGTCGATCGTGCGCGCCGTCCCGTCGACGGCGACATAGGTGATTTCGGGCATGCCGGAACTCCTCGGAGGCATCGGCCCGCACGCGAGTGCGCCGGGGCACGGACGCCGGTCAAGTGGGTGGTGGTAAGGGGGCGTTCGGTGGCCGGTGGGGGAAGCGACACCCCTGCCGACCCGCCTGCGACGGCCGGCCGTTCGGACACGCGACGTCCTCGGCCCGGCATGCGGCGGCAAGCGCGGTGAACCGTACCAGAGGAGTTCCGGTCGGGCTAGCTGTCGTGCTGCTCCGGCAGCTCGTGGCCGCGTCCGCGGTGGGGGTCGGGCAGACGGTGGGTCATGAACGGCCGGCTGGTGGTGAACTCACGGAACTTCAGGGCTGCTTCGGACAGGTAGGTGTCGCGGTTCCACACCAGGGTCAGCACCCGGTGGCAGTCGGGCACGTCGAGGTGGACCCAGGCCACCGGGACCTGGGCGTCCGTGCCGATCCGTCGGGAGATCGCCGGGATGAGACCGATGCCCAGACCCGCACTGATCATGTCCTGGCTGGCGCCCGGCTCGTCGCCCTCGCAGGACACCAGCGGGGCCAGCCCTTCGGACGAGAACAGCCGGTCGAGGAGGGCGCGCTGCCAGTGACCGGGGCGGGTGGTGACGAAGGGCTGGTCGGCGATCTCGGGAATCGTCACGCTCTCCCGCCCGTCGAGCCAGTGACCGCGGGGTACCGCGAGCAGCACCTCTTCCCGGGCCAGCTCGATGGACTGGAGGTTGGCCCCGGTCAGCGGCTGCGACGCCACACAGAAGTCCACGTCCCGCACGCGGAGTTGGCGTTCCATCTCCTCCGCGTTCGACTGGAAGAGCCGCACGTCGGCGCGGGGATGGGCGTCCCGGAAGCTGCCGAGCAGCCGGGTGATCGTCAGCAGGGTCTCGGAGGCGACACTGACCCGGCCGAGCCCCGTGTCACGGGCCTCGCGGACGGCCCTGCGGCCGTCGTCGAGTTCGCTCAGGGCCCGGTCCACATGGCGCAGGAACATCGCCCCGTACTGGTTGAGCCGGATGCGGCGGCCGTGCCGGTGGAAGAGCGGGGAGCCCAACTCGGCCTCCAACCGGGCGATGCTGCGGCTGAGCGAGGGCTGGGCGACGCGCAGTTCCTCCGCGGCCCGGCTCATGTGCTCGTAGCGGGCGACGGTCCGGAAGTAGCGCAACTGCAACAGGTCCACGTTCCACCTCCACTCATGCCTTCCGGGTCATCTTCACATGGCAAAAACGGTCTTGGAAATGCATGAGGGGTTCTCCCTACGGTCGTCATCGGGGTCACCGCACGGGTGCCACGGACAACGGCGTCCGGCACCTGCACACGCGAAGCGGTGACCCCACGCCACCCACGCCACCCCCGCCACCCACACCACCCACACCACCCACACCACCCACACCACCCACAAGACATGACACACGACATCCCCCCGCCCCCGTGCCCAGGAAGGTCGCACCATGAGCGCTGCGGAGCTGGCCCGACTCCAGTTCGCGGCCACCACCGGGATCCACTGGCTGTTCGTGATCCTCACCATGGGGCTCGTCCCCCTCGTGGCGATCATGCACACCCGGGCCGCCTACACCCGTGATCCCGTGAAGAGGGCCGTCCGGGAGCGCATGACCCGCTTCTGGGCCCAGCTCTACGTCATCAACTACGCGGTCGGCATCGTCACCGGCCTCGTCATGGAGTTCCAGTTCGGGTTGAGCTGGAGCGGCCTGAGCAAGTTCGCGGGCAACGTCTTCGGCGCCCCGCTGGCCCTCGAAACCCTCATCGCCTTCTTCGCCGAGTCCACCTTCCTCGGGATGTGGATCTTCGGGTGGGGACGGCTGCGCCGCGGAGTCCACGTCACCCTCATCTGGCTGGTGACGCTGACCGCCTATGCATCGGGCTACTGGATCATGGTGGCCAATGGGTTCATGCAACACCCCGTCGGCCACGAAGTGCGCGACGGCGTCGCCTACTTGACGGACTTCGAGGCGCTGCTCACCAACCCGAACGCCCTGGTCGCGCTCGCCCACATCACGCTCGCCGCGCTCACGACGGGCACCGTGCTCGTCCTGGGGATCAGCGCCCACCACCTGGCCCGGGGCACCGCGGACGCCGAACTCTTCCGCGGCTCGCTGCGCCTGGCGCTGCTGGTGGGCACCCCCGCCGCCTGGTTCGTCGCCACCGTCGGCGAGATGCAGCTCCCCCTGATCCGCCGCAGCCAACCGATGAAGGCGGCGGCCCTGGAGGACGGTGACGTCGCCCGGGTGCAAGCCGAGCTGGTCCACGAGCACGGGCCCGACGACTACGTCTTCGCACACGACTGGCTGCGGTTCTCGATGGAGAGCATGACCCTCATCGGCTACGCCGTCTCCACCGTCACCCTCATCGCCGTGCTCCTGCTGTGGAAGGGCCGCCTCTGGCGCTGGCGCCCCTTCGCCCACCTACTGACCGCCATGATCCCGTTCCCCTTCCTCGCCTCCCTGGCCGGTTGGGCCCTACGCGAAATGGGCCGCCAACCCTGGATCGTCTACGGCGAGTTGACGGTGGAAGACGCGCTCTCCCCGGTCAGCAGGGTCTCCCTGCTGGTGTCCTGCACCGTCTTCATCGCGGTCTTCGTCGCCCTGGCGGTGACGAACTGGACGCTGATCGCCCGCTTCGCCCGCCGGGGCCCGGACGCCACCCAGCTCGGCGCCACCGAACCGCTCGGCGACCCGCCCGGAGGCACCGGAGCGAAACGACCGGCCCCGACCTTCTGAAGCCGGACCCTCCCCCGTACCGGACCCTTCCCCCGTAACCCCCTGACCCCTCCTGCTGGAGCGAGGAAGGCTGAGCGACATGAGTCTGGAGACCCTGTGGCTGGCCCTACTGGGCCTGCTGCTCGCCGGGTACTTCGTGCTCGGCGGCTACGACTACGGCGTGCAGATGCTGCACCCCCTCCTCGGCGACCGGACACCCCACCGGGCCGGGCCCACCGACCGGAACGACGCCCTGGCCGCCATCGCACCGTTCTTCCTCGGCAACGAGGTCTGGCTGGTCGCCTTCACCGGTGTGCTCTTCGGCGCCTTCCCCTACCTCGAAGGCACCCTGCTGTCCGCCCTGTACCCGCTGATCGTGGCGATCCTCGTCGGCCTGGTCCTCGGCAACGCCGCGATCCAGCTCCGCGGACGCACCCGCAACGCCCGTGCCCGACGGTACGGGGGCGCCCTGATCGTGTGCGGCGGTGCGCTCCCCGCCCTGGGCTGGGGACTCGTCCTGGGCCTCCTGCTGCACGGGGTGCCCCGCCGCGCCGACGGGACCTTCCACCTCGACACCGGCACGGTCCTCACCCCGTTCGTGCTGGTCTGCGGGGTGACCACCGCCCTGCTCTTCGCCGCGCACGGAGCGGCCTTCGTCGCCCTGCGCTCCTCCCCCGCCCTCGCCGCCAGGGCCCGGCGGACGGGCGCGCAGCTCCTGGGCGCAGTCGGCGCCGCGGGCTCCCTCGCCCTGATGCTGACGCTGTTCGGCGCGGGCGCCTCGATGACGAACCGCACCACCGCGGCGGTCATCGCCGCCCTCCTCGCCGCCGCGCTCCTCGCCGCCCACCGGTACCTGTCCCGCGGACACCTCGGCCGGGCGTTCACCGCCACCTGCTGCGCGACCCTGCTCCCGGTCCTCCTCGTCGGCGCCGGCCACTACCCGTACGTCCTGATCAGCTCCGCCGGCTCCGGCATGACGGTCAGTCAGGGCGCGGCCGACGGAGCCACGCTGAAGATCCTGACCGCGTTCGGCGTCTTCGTGATCCCGCTGATCCTCGCCTACCAGAGCTGGAGTTGGTGGGCCTTCCGGGGTCGCACCGGCCGCCGCCACCCCCACTACTTCTGAGCCGTCCAGGCACACGAGAGGGCTCCGGAATGAAACCGGTGGAACGCCGACTGCTGAAGGAACTACCCGTACTACGGCGCCACACGGCGTACGCCACGGTGCTGGCGCTCCTGAGCGCGGCACTCATCGTCACCCAAGCGAACCTCCTGGCCACAGCCCTCGCCGACGCCTTCTCGGGGGCCTTCTCGGGGGCCCTCTCCGGACCTGCTTCCCCGCTCGCACCGCTCGCCCTCCTGGGCACCGTCCTGGGCCTGCGCGCCCTGCTGAGCTGGTGCCGGTCGGTGCTCGCGCACCGCGCCGCGGCCGACGCCAAGCGCACCCTGCGCGACCGGATCACCGGCCGACTGCGGCACACCGGCCCGCTACGGCTGACGGCCCACCGCCACGGCGAGACGGCCACCCTGCTCACCCGTGGCCTCGACGCCCTGGACCCCTACGTCATCGGCTACCTGCCCACCCGAGCGGCCACCGCGGTGGTGCCGCTGACGATCGTCGGCTGGCTGGCGTGGACCGACTGGACCTCGGCGCTCGTCGTCCTCGTCACCCTGCCGCTGATCCCCGTTTTCGGCGCACTGGTCGGCCTGCACACCGCGCAACGCACCGCCCGCCAGTGGCAGTTGCTGGCCCGGCTGGGCGGCCACTTCCTGGACGTGGTGGCCGGTCTGCCGACGCTGCGGGCGTTCGGCCGGGAGCGGCACCAGAGGCGGGTGGTCGGCGAGATGGCCGACGCCCACCGCCGCACCACCCTGCGGACCCTGCGCGTGGCCTTCCTGTCCTCCCTGGTCCTGGAGACCGTCGCCACCTTCTCCGTCGCCCTGGTCGCCGTCCCGGTCGGCCTACGGCTCCTGGGCGGCAGCACCGACCTGCGGACCGCGCTCGTCGTCCTCTTCCTCGCGCCCGAGGCGTACGCACCGTTGCGCGCGGCGGGCGCGGCCTTCCACACCAGCGCCGAGGGCATCGCCGTCGCCGAGCGGGTGTTCGCCCTCCTCGACGCCGAGGAGACGCCCACCGCCGGCCCCGCCGCCCGCACCCCGGTCCCCGACGCCCGTACCGCGCCCCTGCACCTGGACGGGGTCACCGTCCGGTACCCGGACCGCGCCGCGCCCGCCCTCCACCACGTCCGCCTCACCGTCCGCCCCGGGGAACGGCTCGCCCTGGTCGGCCCGAGCGGTGCCGGCAAGTCGACGCTCCTGGCGCTGCTCCTCGGGTTCGTGGCCCCGGAGTCGGGCCGGGTCACGGTGGGCGGCACCGACCTCGCCCGCCTGGACCCCGACGCCTGGCGCACCCGGGTGGCGTGGGTGCCGCAGCGCCCGCACCTGTTCGCGGCGTCCGTCGTGGACAACATCCGGCTCGGCCGCCCCGACGCGACCGACGCCGAGGTACGCCGAGCGGCCCGCGCCGCCTCCGCGGACTCCTTCGTCCGGGCACTGCCCCGGGGGTACGACACCCCGCTCGGCGAAGCCGGTGCCGGACTGTCCGCCGGACAACGCCAACGCATCGCCCTGGCACGGGCGTTCCTCGTCGACGCGCCGATCCTGCTGCTGGACGAACCGACCGCCCACCTCGACCCGGAGAGCGAGGCCGCCGTGACCCGTGCCACGGTCCGACTGATGCGCGGCCGGACCTCCGTCGTGGTCGCCCACCGCACGAGCCTGCTTCCGCACGCCGACCGGATCGTCACCGTACGCGCGGGCCGCCTCGTCGCCCCCGAACCGACGTGGGTGACCACATGACCACGGCCGCCCGGCTCGCACCACCCGTCCCGCGCCCCACCGTCCGACTCCTGCGCCACCTCCTCCCCTACTGGCGGCGCCTGTTGCCGGCCGCCCTCGCCGCGGCCGCCAGCGACCTCGCCGGCGCCGCACTGATGGCCACCGCCGCCTGGCTCATCACCCGCGCCGCCGAACAGCCCCCGCTCGCCGCGGTCAGCCTCGCCATCGTCGCCGTGCGCGCCCTGGCCCTGGGCCGCGGGGTGCTGCGCTACGCCGACCGGCTGCTCGGCCACGACGGTGCGCTACGGGCCGTCGCCGGATTCCGCACCCTGGTGTACGAGGCCCTGGTGCCGCTGGCTCCGGCGGGCACCCCGGCCTTCCGCAGCGGCGACCTCCTGACCCGCCTCGTCGACGACGTCGACGCCGCCCAGGACCTCCTGCTACGGGTCCTGGTCCCGGCGTCGGCCGCCCTCGCCGTGGCGACCGCCGCCATCGCCACGACCGCGGTGCTCCTACCGGAGGCGGGCGTCCTCCTCGGGGTGCTGCTGACCCTGGCCGGCCTCGCGGTACCCACCCTGGTCCTCACCGCGTCCCACCGCACCGGCCGTGCAACGAAGTCCGCCCGCGCCGAACTCACCACGCACACCCTGGACTTGACGCGGGGAGCCGCAGACCTCGCCGCGTACGGTGCACTGGGCCGCGCCGAGGGACGGGCCCGTAGCGCCGCCGCCCGCATCGCCGCCCTGGAGCGCCGGGCGGCCCTGACCACCACCCTGGCGTCCACCGCGGTACTGCTGCTCCAGGGCGCGGCCGTGGTCGGCGTCACCTGGCTCGCGCTGCGCTCCCACGCCACGGGTGCGCTGCCCGCCGTGCACCTCACCGTCCTCGCCGTCCTCGCACTGGTCGCCTTCGACGCCCTGGCCCCACTGCCCGCCGCGGCCCAACGGTTCACCGAAGTACGGGCCTCGGCACACCGGTTGGCCGCTCTGTTCGACACCCCGCCCCCGGTCACCGAGCCGACCTCGCCGGTCCCGCTCCCGGCCACGGGTCCGCTCGACGTCGAGATCACCGACCTACGGGTACGCCACGACCCCGCCGCCCCGCCCGCCCTCGACGGGCTGACCCTGCGGATTCCGGCCGGCCGCCGGGTCGTGCTGCTCGGCGCCAGCGGCTCCGGCAAGTCGACGCTGATCGCGACGCTGATGCGGTTCGTCCCGTACGAGGCGGGGAGCGTCCGGGTCGGCGGGCGCGAACTGCGGGACTGCGCGGGCGCCGAGGTCCGGCGGGTGGTCACCGGGGTGACCGAGTCCGCGCACGTCTTCCACACCACGATCCGCGCGAACCTGCTGCTGGCCCGCCCCGGTGCCACGGACACCGAACTGCGGGCGGTGGCCGACCGGGCCCGCCTCCTGGACTGGATCGAGTCGCTGCCCGACGGCTGGGACACGCTCCTCGGCGAGGACGGCACCGCGATGTCCGGCGGCCAGCGTCAACGCCTGCTGCTGGCACGTGCGTTGTTGGCCGACCCGCCGGTCCTCGTCCTGGACGAACCCACCGAAGGGCTCGACCCCGACTCCGCCGCCGCCGTGCTCGCCGACGTCCTCGACGCCACCCACGGCCGTACCACCCTCCTGGTCACCCACGAGCGGGCCGGCCTCGCCGCCGCCGACGAGATCCTGACCCTGGACCGCGGACGGCTCCTCCCGTAGCGACGCTCACCGACCCGTCAGCGCAGGTCGAGCCGCATCAGGACGCGGGGGTGACCGGCGAGCACGGAGGTGGTGTCGGCCGCGTGCGTGAACCCGGCGCGTTCGAAGTTCTTCCGGATCCCGGCGTACGCCATCGTCAGGTCGACCCGGGCGTCACCGTTGTCGAGCGGGTACGCCTCGATCGCCGGTGCACCGTGGGCACGGGCAAACTCGACGCCACCGGCGATCAGGGCGTGCGAGATCCCCTTCTTGCGGTGACCCGGCCGGACCCGGATGCACCACAGCGACCAGACCGGCAGGTCGTCGACGTACGGGACCTTGCGGCTGCGCGCGAAGGAGGTGTGCGCGCGCGGCGCCACGGCCGCCCAGCCCACCGGCTCGTCGCCGTCGTACGCGAGCACTCCCGGCGGGGGTTCCGCACGGCACAGCCCGGCGACGTACTCACCACGGGCCGGCCCGCGCAGCTCGTTGTTGAGCCTCGACGAAATCCGGTAGCTCAGACACCAACAGACGTTCGCGGTCGGCGACCTCGGGCCGATCAGGGTACGGACGTCCTCGAAGGTCGAGGCGGGGCGCACGGCGATGGTCATGACGTCACGATGTCATGACGTGCCCGTGGGCGCCCGGTCGCGACGCCCCGAGGACGGTGACGGCCCCGTGCACGGCAGGACGCGAAGGGGGCGTGTTCGCGCACCCCGGCCCGGACGATGTGCGAGGTTGTCACAACGACGGACCGGGCGGTGTCTTGAGGCCGAACCCCCTTGAGGCGAAGGAGACACCATGCCCCAGAACGTCGAAGTGGTCGTGATCGGCGGCGGATACGCCGGCGTCATGGCCGCCAACCGGCTGACGCAGCGCCCGGACGTGACGGTGACGCTGGTCAACCCGCGCCCGCACTTCGTCGAGCGGATCCGTCTGCACCAGTTGGTGGGCGGCTCCCACGCAGCGGTCGTCGACTACCGCAAGGTGCTGGCCGACGGCGTCGGTCTGGTGGTCGACAGCGTGCAGCGGATCGACGCGGCCGAGCGCAGCGTGACGTTGGCGGCCGGCGGCACGGTCGGCTACGACTACCTGATCTACGCGGTGGGCAGCGCCAGCACCGTACCGCGGGTGCCCGGAGCGGCCGAGTTCGCCCACCCGATCGCCGCCCTGGACGAGGCCCAGCGGCTGCGGGCGGCCCTGGACACCGCTCTCCCGGCGGCCGCGGTGACGGTGGTCGGGGGCGGTTCGACCGGGATCGAGACCGCCGCCGAGCTGGCGGAGCAAGGCCGCACCGTGACCCTGGTGTGCGGTGGGGTGCTCGGCCCGAGCCTGCACCCCCGGGGCCGACGTTCGGTGACCCGGCGACTGGCCGCGCTCGGTGTCAGCGTCCTCGAAGGCCCCGGTGCGCGGGTGACCGAGGTGACGCGCGAGGCGGTACGGCTGGAGGACGGTCGCGAACTGCCGAGCGCGGTGACCGTGTGGGCCACCGGATTCGGCGTGCCCGACCTGGCCGACCGCAGCGGGTTCAGCACGGACGGGCTGGGCCGCCTCCGCACGGACGAGACGCTGACGAGCGTGGACGACGTACGGGTCGTCGCGGCCGGGGACGCGGCGGCCCCCTCGGACCTACCGTTCCGGATGAGCTGCCAGGCCGCGGTGCAGTTGGGCCCGCAGGCCGCCGAGACGGTACTCAGCCGGATCGCCGGTGAGCATCCCGCCCCCGTCGACGTGGGCTTCTTCAGCCAGTGCGTCAGTCTGGGGCGGCGCGCCGGCGTCTTCCAGCTCTCCGGCAGGGACGACACCGCGCGCAGGCACCACCTCGGCGGCCGGACGGGCGCCGGGCTGAAGGAGTTCGTCTGCAAGGGCACGGTCTGGCAGTTGTCGTACGAGGCGCGCCGTCCCGGTACGCGCACCTGGTGGGCCAAGGACGCCAAGCGCCGGCAACTGCTGGAGGACCAACGGAGCGCGGCGCCAGCCGACCCGGAACGGGCGGCGCGGGCACCCCGATGACGAGCGACCACACCACCGACCCGGCGACCGATGCCTTCGTCGCCCACCGCAACCTGCTCTTCACCGTCGCGTACGAGATGCTCGGCTCGGCGGTCGACGCCGAAGACGTCCTCCAGGAGACGTGGCTGCGGTGGGTCGGGGTCGACTTGCCGCAGGTGCGCGACCCGCGTGCGTACCTGGTGAGGATCACGACCCGGCAGGCACTCAACCGACTGCGGGCGAGGAAGCGCCGCCGGGAGGCGTACGTCGGTCCCTGGCTGCCGGAGCCGATGCTGACCGCGCCGGACGTCGCCGAGGACGTGGAGCTCACCGAGAGCGTGTCGCTGGCGCTCCTGCTCGTCCTCGAAACGCTGTCGCCGACCGAACGCGCCGTCTTCGTGCTGCGCGAGGCGTTCGACGTCAGCTACGACGAGATCGCGACCGCCCTCGACAAGAGCCCCGCGGCCGTCCGGCAGATCGCGCACCGCGCCCGGGGGCACGTCCATGCCCGCCGCCCGCGGACGACCGTCTCCCCGGGGGAGGTCCGGGCGGCCGTGGAGGCGCTCCAGCGGGCTTTCGAGAACGGCGACCTGCAAGCCGTTCTGGACGTGCTCGCCCCTGACGTGGTGCTGGTGAGTGACGGCGGGGGCGTCAAGCAGGCGGCGCTGCGGCCGATCGCCGGCGCCTGGAAGGTGGGGCGCCTCATCATCGGCGGCACGGGCAAGGTGGGCAGCAGGCTCACCGGGGTCCCCACCGTGGTCAACGGCAGCCCCGCGCTCCTCGTCCGGCTGGACGGCGAGGTCGACGGTGTCATGGCGGTGCGGGTCGAGGGCGCCCGCATCACCGGCATCTACTACATCCGCAACCCGGCGAAGCTGTCCCGCATCGCGTCCGAGGTCCCGCTCGCTCTGCGCTGAGCGGGCGCGCCGGGGCCACGGTAGTGACCCCGGCGCGCCACGGTGCCGGTCGGGTGCCGACCGTCAGTGGCCCGCGACGACGCCGGTCAGCTCGTTCGGCGCGTCCGGCAGCGTGACGGACGCCTTCTTCTCGCCGGACTCGATGTCGAAGGCGTGCAGCTTCCGCTTGCCCGGTTCGCTGACGTACGCGGTGTGGTCACGGACGAAGAGCACCGGCCGGGGCTGCTGCCAGTCCAGCGGTTCCTTCCACGCGCCGACCGCCGGAACGGTCCGGGTGACCTCGCCCTTCTCCGGGTCGATGACGTGGACGGCGCCGTCCGTGCCCAGGACGAGCGCCTCGCCGTGCGGTCCGCGGGCCAGGGAGCGGAACGAGTAGCTGGTGCCGAGGTCGACCAGGCGCAGCTTGCCGGTCCGGGTGTCGATCAGGGACACCCGCTCGGGTCGTTCGAGTTCCGCTTCGGGGTCGGTCTTGTAGTCGCCGAGCAGGATCGGCGACCGGTCGCTCCCGGCCTGGTTGCCTATCCGGCCGTAGGCGTCGGGGGACGTGACCTTGGTGAACTCGCCGTCCCGGTAGATCAGGACCCCGTCCTCGCACCCGAGGGCGATCGCCTCGCCCTTGGCCGCGGCCTCCCCGTGGACGCCGGGGCAGTCCTCGCTACGGGCGACCTCCTTGTCGTCCTCGTCCAGGACGACGGCGCCGACCCGCTTCTCCTCGTCGCCGAGGGTGGTGAGCAGTTCGCCGTTCGCCAGCTCGACGGCGACTCCGTGGTGCGGCTCCTCGGTGGTGTGGGTGCGTCCCTTCGGCTTCTTGCCGGTGGCGAGGTCGGCCGGGTCGAAGACGTGGACCTCGCCGGTGCCGTCGGTGAAGAGCACGGTCCTGCCCGCGTGGCGGACGACGTGGCCGGGCTTGGCGCCCTTGAACTCGATGTCGGTGAGGGTCTGCGCGGCGGCGTCGAGGACCCGGAAGCCGCTGTCGGTGGAGAGCATCACATGGGTGTTGTCACCGGCGGGGTTGACGCGGTTGAAGCCGGGCAGGTCGATGGTCTTGCCGAGCTTCAACGACTCGCCGTCCAGCAGGTGGAGGCCGCCGTCGAAGGTCGCGACCAGCGGCTCCCGCAGTGCGGCGGCGGACGGGCTGCTCGGCGCCGCCTTCGCGGCATCCGCTCGTGTTCCTGCCTGCGCGGAGTCCGCCTTGTCCTTCTCCGCGCCGCAGGCGGTGAGGGCTACGGACACAGCGAGGGCGAGTGCGGCGCCGGTGACGGCACGACTGCGCACGGGGTTCTTGGCCGGGTTCTTCACGGGTGTGTTCGCCGAGGTGTTCACGGGGGAGTTTCCTTTCTTCGCCGCGGGTGCGGCACGGTCGTCCATGGGGACGGGGACGGGGATGGGGGTGGGTATGGAGGTGGGGTGTCCGGTCGAGCGGACCGCCCGGGGGTGGTCAACTCCCGCTCAGGCCGGCGGTCATGGCCTCGGTGTTGGCGCGCATCATCGTCAGATAGGTGTCCGCGCCGCCTCCCGCTTCGGTCAGCGACTCGGAGTAGAGCTCGACGACGCCCACCTCGTCCCCCGTCTCCTGGCGCAGGACCTCGGCCAGGCGCTGGGGGCGGGAGGAATCCGCGAAGATCGTCCGTACGCCTGCCGCGCGCATCGCCCGGGTGAGGGAGCGCAGGTCGGATGAGCTGGGCGAGGCGAGCGTGGTGCCACTGGGGATGACGGCTCCGACGACCCGGAAGCCGAAGCGGTCGGCAAGGTAACCGAAGACGTGGTGGTTGGTCACCAGCGCCCGGCGGTCCTCGGGGATGCGGTCGAAGGACCGCGTCATCCAGGACGTGAGGTCCGTCAACTCCTGTGCGTAGCGCTGGGCGTTGCGGTGCACGGCGCTCCGGTCGACGCCGTCCACGTGCGCGGTGATCTGGTCGGCGAGGAGGTCGACGGCCTTCCGCACCCGGTCGGGGTCGGTCCAGAAGTGCGGATCGGGCTGCCCGTCGTCGGCCTCGGGGCCGCCGTCCTCAAACCGGTAGGCGAGCGGTTCGACCGCCTTGCCGACCTCGAAGGTGGCCACGCCGGCCCGGCGGGCGTTGTCGACGTGCCTCAGGACGTTCTCCTCCAGGCCGAGCCCGTTGAACACCACCAGGTCGGCCCGTTCGAGGGTGGCCGCCTCGGCCGCCGACAGCCCGAAGGAGTGCGGGTCGGCGTTCGGCTTCATCAGGACGGCGACCTCGGCTTCGCCGCCGGCGACCTCCCGGGTGATGTCGCCGAGGATGTTGGTCGTCACCACGATCTGCGGCCGGTCGGCGTTCCCGGCGGCACAGGCCGGCACCGCACCCCACACGATGAGGAGGCCGAGCAGGAACCGGGCCGAACGGCGCAGCTGCGGGCGCCCGTTGCTCGGGGTCATCGGCCGGTCTCCACCATCAGGCCCGGCCGGATGTCCAGGTCGAAGGAGCGGGCGACGCGCAGCGAGTCGTTGTAGTCGATCTCGTCGACCCGTTTCGCCGCGGGGTTGCTGACGTAGGCACGGCTCTGGTCGACGGCGATGTCCGGCGCACCGGCGTCCCCGGCACGGACGCCGTCACGGACGCCGTCACGGATGCCGTCCCGGATGCCGTCCCGGGCGGGGAGGGCGCGCAGAGCGGCTTGGGCGGTGCGCTCGCCCGTGTCGACGTCGAAGCCGCGCAGCGTGCCGTCGGTGCCCAGGGCGAGCAAGGGCGCGCCCTCGCCCGCGGTGTTGGCGGCGAGCACGGGTCCCGTCTCCACCCGCTTCCACACGCGGTCCGTGACGTCCAGCACCCAGACGGAGGTGTCACCGGCGAGCGCCGTGAGCGTGTCGCTGCCGGGCCGGAGCCGGAAGTCCCGGGCCCGCTCGCCCGGGGGCACGTCCTGCGGGTACGGGATCTTGACCGCGGTGAACTCCTCGCCCCGGGCCCGGACCAGCAGGGCTCCGTCGGCACAGCCCAGGACGACACCGCGCCGGGTCACCGCCTCCCCCCGCGGGTCACGGCACTCCGCCTTCAGCGACGCCGTCTCCTTGCCCGCCCGGTCCAGGACCGTGACCCCGGCCCCCGCGGCGCGCGGCACGGCCACCACGTGTGCGCGGAACGGGATCACGGCGGCGTGCCGGCCCGCGAGGGGTCGCCCGGCGCCGATGCGCCCCTGCTCCAGATCGCCGCGCCGGTGGAGCACCGTGCCCCGGCGCCCGGTCGTCACGGCGACGTGCGTGCCGTCGCCCGAGCTGACCCGGGCGTCACCGTGGGGGGTCAGCCGGCCGAGGGTGCGCAGGTCGGCCCGGTAGTAGTGGACGTGGTCGCCGTGGTCCACCATCCAGGCACCGGTGTCGATCACCGAGACGCCGGCGGGGGCGTGGACGTACCCGAACCGGCCGTCGGTGGTGAGGGCGGTGGCGCCCGCGACCCCCTCGACCCGGTGCACCTTCTCGGTGATCAGGTCCAGCACCCGCGCATCGCCGGTGACGGGGTCGCTCAGTACGAGGCGTGCCTGCTGTTCGGCGGACTCCCGGGCGCCTTCCACGTGACCGTGCGGCGGGGAGCCCGACGCTTCCGGTTCGTTCCCGGACCCACCGCCCGTCGTGCATCCGACGGCGAGGACGGCCACGAGAACGGTGGTGAGCGCGCGGGGCAGGGGGGCGCGGCGGCGGGCCGGGTCCCGGTGAATCGTCACGAGCGGTGAACTCCCTTGTCTACGGGGTCGGGTGGGTCGACTGCGGTGCGGGCGTGGACGGGGCTGGTGCGGGCGGGGGCGCGACCGGCGCGGCCGGGGCGTTCAGTCGCCGGAGGGCATCGGCGGCCGTGCGGGAGAGGAAGAACTGGGCCACGGCGACCGCGGCGATGGTCGCCCCCGCGGCGGTGTCCAGGTGCCAGGACAGCAGCAGGCCCAGGAACGTGGCACTCGCGCCCAGCGCCGCTGCCCCCGCCATCACCGCGGGCACGCTGCGCGCCCACGGCAGCACCGACGCGGGCGGGGCGATGAGCAGACCGAGCACCAGCAGGGTCCCGACGATGTGGAACGAGGCGACGATCGCCAGCGTGAGCAGGCCCAGCAGCAGTGCGTGGGCCCAGCGCGGACGCAGTCCCAGGGTGTGGGCCTTGCGCTCGTCGAAGGCCAGCGCGACGAAGGCCCGGTGGCCCAGTACGGCGACGGCCGACGCCACGGCGAGGGCGACGGCCAGGGCGACCAGGTCCCCTTCCCCGACGGCCAGGACGTCCCCGAAGAGGAACCCGGTCAGGTCGACGGCGAAGGACTGCGAACGGGACACGATGATCACGCCGAGCGAGAGCATCCCGACGAAGAGCAGCCCGATGCCGGTGTCCTGGCTGAGGCGCGGGGTGCGCCCGAGGACGCTGACCCCGGCGGCCATCACCACCGCGCTCGCCGCGGCGCCGACCAGCAGATTGCCGCCGAGCAGGGCCGCGACGGCGACCCCCGGCAGCAGCCCGTGGGACATCGCGTCACCGAGGAAGGCCATCCCCCGGAGCACCACCCAGGTCCCGGCCAGCGCCGTGATCGCGGACACCAGGAGCCCGCCGAACAGCGCCCTTTGCACGAAGGTCACCTCGAAGGGACCCGTCAACCATTCCATGTCGCAACACTATAATGAAAACGATTATCACTACAGATAGGTTTCGCCGTGCACCCTTCGCCCCGCCCTCCCCGCATCCGCCTGACGGCGATCGACGCGGGATACGCCGACCGACCGGTGCTCCACCAAGTCACCCTGGACATACCGGCGTTGGGCATCACCTCCTTGATCGGCCCGAACGGCAGCGGCAAGTCGACCTTGCTCGGCGTCGTCGCCGGTGTGATCCAGCCGACATCCGGAACCGTCCACTACGCGGGCAGCCCCGCCCCCGCCTTCGTCCCGCAGCGCAGCACCGTCAGCGATGCGCTGCCGCTCACCGTGCGGCAGACCGTGGAGATGGCCCGCTGGCGCAGCCGGGGCCCGTGGCGACGCCTGACGAAGAGCGATCACGCCACGGTCGACGAGGCGCTGGAGCGGCTGGGCATCGCCCACCTCGCACCCCGACAGCTGGGCGAACTGTCGGGCGGGCAACGTCAACGCGCCTTCATCGCCCAGGGCATCGCCCAGCGCTCCGACCTGCTCCTCCTGGACGAACCCGGTACGGGGCTCGACCCCGAGGCGCGGCACGGCATCGAACGGCTGCTGACCGACCTCACCGCCGACGACATCACCGTGGTCCAGGCCACGCACGACCTGTCCTCGGCCCGCGCCGGGCACCACTGCCTGGTGCTGCGCGACGGCCGGGTCGAAGCCGCAGGGGCTCCGTCGGACGTCCTGACCACCGCCTCCGTCTGAACACCCGGCGCGTGCGCGGGAAGACCCGAACACTCAACACTCAACCCTGCGCCACCACGCAGGGTCCTTCCGGGTGTTGTCGCGGAATGCCGGATGCCGGTTATCGGCACGGCGGAACGGTAGGGAGTCGTAGAAATGCGAGCACGGCGGAGCAGGGCGCGTACGGGTGCGGTGGGACTGGTGGCGGCGGCACTGACCGCATCCGCCTTCACGGCACCGGCACAAGCGGCGACCCACCCGGACGGCGCCGAACGCGATCACCGGGCCACCCAACGGGCCCTGGAGGGCATCGTCCGGGGCGGCATCCCCGGCGTCACGGGACAGGCCCTGACCGAAGCCGGCGTCTGGCGGGGCACCGCGGGCGTCGGCAACCGCAAGACCGGCGCCCCGCGCAAGGCCGACGACCGGTTCCGCATCGCCAGCATCACCAAGACGTTCGTCGCCACCGTCATGCTCCAGTTGGAGTCCGAGGGTCGCCTGGACCTCGACGACACGGTCGAGACCTGGCTGCCGGGCGCGGTGCGCGGCCACGGGCACGACGGGCGGAAGATGACCGTACGGCAGTTGCTCAACCACACCAGCGGGGTCTTCGACTTCCTCAACGACCCGGCCTACGCACGGAAGTACCTCGACCCCGGCTTCCACGTGAACCGCTTCAAGACCAGGACGCCGCAGGAGGCGGTCGACGCCGCGATGGCGAATCCGCCCACGTTCAAGCCCGGCACGGACTACGCGTACTCGAACACCAACTACGTGCTGGCCGCGCTGATCATGGAGAAGGTCACCGGCCGCACCTACGAACGCGAGGTGCGCGACCGCATCATCAAGCCCCTGAAGCTGCGCGCCACGGTCATGCCCGGGAACAGCTCGCTGATGCCGCAGCCGAGCAGCCGGGCGTACTCGACGGTGAGCCGTGACCCGGCCGCGACCAAGATCTACGACGTCACCTCGCAGAACGCGTCCCAGAGCTGGGCCGAGGGCGACATGATCTCCAGCGCGGGCGACCTCAACCGCTTCTACAGCGCCCTCATGAAGGGCAAGCTGCTCTCCCCGCGGCAGCTGAAGGCCATGAAGACCACGCCGCCCGGCTCGGACTACGGCCTGGGGCTCGAACGGCACACGTGGAGCTGCGGCACAAACACCTGGGGGCACGGGGGCGGCTGGATCGGTTCGGTCTCGTTCGCGGCGACGACCGAGGACGGTCGCCACGCGTTCGCGTTCAACCTCAACGGGGACTGGAGCGAGACGGGGATGCTCGACGCCCTGGAGGCCGAGTTCTGCGGCGTCGAGCCCGGGACGACGAGGGCACAGGCCCCCGCCCCGCGCTGAGCGAGGGTTCCAGCGCTCCTCGGGCGTCGATGTCAGTGGTGGGTGACATGGTGGCCTGCACCGGCACTGTCGGTGCCGGTGCAGGCCCCTGTACCCGTACGTCCGTACGCCCGTATCGCGAGGAGACCCCAGGCCGTGTCCCTGGCAGAACGACTACTGAACACCGACACCACCGCCGCCCTGGCCCGGTGCCTCGTCCGGGCGGGCCGGGGCGAGGGCGTCACCGCCCCGCGGACCCGCGCCTGCGGCGACGAACTGGACGGGCTGAGCTTCACCGGCCGGGTCACCGCGATCAGGGACGCCGTACTGGCCGACCTGCCCGCCGACTACCCGGCCTTCGCCCGGGTCCTGCACACCGCCCTCGGGGACGAGGACTTCACCGGCTGGATGATCTACCCGGTGGCCGAAGCGGTCGCCGTGCGCGGTCTGGACGCCTTCGAACCCGCCCTCGCCCTCCAGGCGGACCTGACCCCGCGGCTCACCGCGGAGACCGGGGTGCGCCCCTTCCTCCTCGCCGATCTGGAACGGGCGCTCACGGCCATGACGCCCTGGACCGGGCACCCCGATCCGCACGTCCGGCGGCTGGCGAGCGAGGGCACCCGGCCACGGCTGCCCTGGGCGCCGCAGATCCCCGCGCTCATCCAGGACCCGACCCCCACCGTCCCCCTCCTGGACGCCCTGTACCGGGACGAGTCGGAGTACGTGCGCAGATCCGTGGCCAACCACCTCAACGACATCAGCCGTGACCACCCCGCACTCGCCGTCGAGGTGGCGGCCCGCTGGCTGGACGCGCCCGTGCCCACCACCGACCGGGTGGTGCGCCACGGCCTGCGCACCCTGATCAAGGCGGGCGACCCCGGTGCGCTCACCCTGCTGGGCCACTCCCCCGACCTCCCCGTCACCGTCGAGGGCCCGCACGTCACGACGCCCGAGATCCGGGTCGGCGACCACCTGGTGTTCGAGTGCGCGGTGACCAACGCCTCCGACCGGTCCGCCGAGGTGGTCATCGACTACGTCATCCACCACCGCAAGGCCAACGGCAGCCTCACCCCGAAGGTGTTCAAGCTGACCACCCGCTCCCTCGCCCCGGGCGAGACCTGGCGGACCACCCGCCGGCACTCCTTCAAGCCGATCACCACCCGGCGCTACCACTCGGGCGGCCACCTCGTGCAGATCCAGGTCAACGGCCGCCCCCACCAACAGGCCGCCTTCCTCCTGCACACCGAGTGACGGACGCCGTGCCCGCGGCAGGTGCGTTCAGGCCGCGGCGGACCGCGACGAGCCGGACGGGGGAGCGTCCCGCCTCAGCAGGTCCGCCGCCCGGAGGGCGGTCGCATCGGCGTCCTGCGGGAGGAACCTGCTGGCCCTGCCGCTCCACGTGATGACGAGTTCGTCCCGGGCGCGCGTGGCGGCGACGAACACCAGGGAACGGGCCCGCTGTTCCTCCTGGCGGTAACGGTCGGGATGGGTGCTCCGGTACTGCTCGATGCGCTGGTGCGGCACCTGGCCCTCACCGACCGAGGTGAGGAAGACGCGCTGGAACTCCAACCCTTTGAAGCGGTACATGGTGCCGATGCGCACGGCGTCCCGGTCGGCAGGAACGCCGCCCTTGCCCAGTTCGACCACCGGGATCTGGAAGGGCTCGCGGGCCAGGACGTTGGCGAACTCCTGGGCGGAACTCCCGTCGGGCACGCTCACCGCCATCGCGGAGTACGGCGTGCCGTGGGTGTCGTGGCGCTCCTTGATGAGGGTGGCCACGGCCCGCATCTCGGTCAGCCGGTCGGGCGCCCGCCAGAGCTGCGGGGCCAGCCCGCTGAGGACGGAGCGGTAACCGTCGAGGGAGTCGGTCCCCGTGTCGAGGTCGTCGAAGGTGGCACCGGTGATCAGGCCGTTCGCGCTGCCGAGGATCTGCCGGGTGGTCCGGTAGTTGAGGGTGAGGCGTCGTGAGGCCCGGCCCCGGATCTCGATGCCGTGGTGGCTGAGGACGACGTGCGGGCTGTAGATGCGCTGATGGGCGTCTCCGACGAGGAACACGTCGTTGGGGCCCTTGGCGACCATGGCGCGCAGCAGGCGCCAGTGCGAGGCGGACAGGTCCTGCGCCTCGTCGACGACGACGTGTTGGTAGCGCGGCTTGAGCCACATGCCGCTGCCGGCCTCGCGGTGGATCAGGTCGCGGCCCTGCTGCTCTTCCTTGTAGCGGGCCAGCTCCTCGGCCCTCGCCATCCGCTGCTGTTCCACGACGGCGGCCCGGTCGGCGATCAGCGCGTACGTCGTCCGTCGCGGCGGGGACTCCAGATGGGCCTGGTAGGCGAGGACGAGCTGCCAGATCTCGTGCCGTTGGGCGCTGCTGATGCGCGGGCGCCCGGCGCGGCCGATGCGGCGGTAGCCGTTCCACGAGCCGCACCGGCCCGCCACGATCACATGGGTGAACTCGTCGTTCAGGAAGTCGGCGTCGTACACAAAGGTGCCCGCCTCGCCGAGGACGGTGTGCCAGAGGTTCATGGCCGCTTCGTCGTCCATCGGTCGGCCCAGTGCCAGGCGGGCCTCCTCGACGATCTCACGGGCGAGCGCGTCGACCGACTTGACGTCGACGCGGCGCAGCAGCTCTTCGCCGCCCAGCTGGCCCAGCCGCTCCTTGAGGTCCAGTGCCAGGTTGGTGTTGTACGTGGTGAGCAGCACGGGACGGGAGTGGCCGGGCGCCAACCGCTCCACCAGGTGGCGCACCCGGTGGAGCGCCACGACCGTCTTGCCGGTGCCGGGGCCGCCCGTCACCTTCGCCGAGCCCTTGAAGTCACCGACGGCGAGGCGCTTCTGTTCCGGGTGGAGGAACAGCCGCCAGGCGTCGAAGCCCTTGCCGAGTGCCGTGAGGACGGCGTCGTCGTCCGTCTCGGCCTGGGAGACGGCCCGTTGAGCGGCCCGTGACCAGTCGCGGGGATTGACCTCGTCCTCGGGACGCCACTTGTCGGTGATGTGTCGTCGTACGTCCTGCGGCTCCACGCGGTCGCGCAGGGCGAGGAGCACGTCACGGGTCAGTTCGGGGAGGTTGTGGGTGAGGAGCGCGTCGAACTGCTCCTCCGTGCGGACCTTCCGCAGTGTCGGCAGCAGGGAGGGGATGACACCGAGGTCGAGGAGCACCGCGTCCTCGTGGCGGGCGAAGAGCGGCGCCCGCAGGTCGGTGGTGGGTACCGAGTGGGCCGTCGACGTCTGCGCCGGGGCCTCGGGCACGTCCTCGTCCTGCAGGACGTCGACGGGGGTCGCTTCCGTCCGGTCGGGCAAGGCGACGACGTTGGCACTGACCTCGCTCTGGTCGACGACTTCGATCGCCCCCGACACCGGGTTGATCTCGACCGTGAGCCTGCTCAGTTCCTCCCGGGCCTGCGCCCCCTCGCGGACCGCGAGGATGCGCATCTCGTCCCCGCCGTCCGTGGACAGGAGCAGGACCACGCGGTGGGTGTCGGCGTGCGCCAGGTGCAGGTCTCCGTTGTCCCCGGCGGCCCGTAGGAAGGTCAGGCGCAGGGCACGGTTGGTCCGGTCGGCGCGTAGTCGGTGGACGAAGGTGGCGACCGCGTCCCCCGCGGCACCGCCCTGACGTCGGATGTCCTCGTGGGCTTGCTGCCCCACCTGCACCCTGGTCCTGCCCCGACCCTCCGGACGGCCCGCCCCGTGGTTCATCGTGCAACCCCCTCCTCGCCCAGCAGCCGGGCGAGTTCGTCGGCTTCCCAGTCGCCCGGCGCACGCACCTGCCAGCCGGCGGATGCGCACTGGGCCATGTACTCCGCGTCCTCGGTGTCCTCCACCAGGACGATGCCGATCTTATGGGCGGGCCAGGCGAGTTCGACGGTGCGCGACACGCCGTGGACGTCCCAGCCGGGCGTGCCGGCGGGAACGTCCCCGCGGGCCGACAACTGCTCGGCGAGGGCGGCCACCTGGGGATCGCCGTACCTGGAGAGCTCTCCGACGACCGCGTGCCAGGTAGCGCGTTCCACCGGAGTCATGTCGTCGCCCTCGACCGGGGGCCGTGCCGGTGTCCGTTCCTCAGGGTCGACCGCTGCCACGACCGGGGCGTGCTCGTCGGCAGCCTCGGGGGCCTCGGGCAGGCCCAGGCCGGTGCCGGGGTGGTCGCCGCGCAGCGCGGGGAGAAGTCCGGTGCCGGGGCCAGCGGTGGCGGCGAGCAGGGAGCCGTCGAAGGAGTCGAGGGTGGAGCGGGCGAGGACGAGTCCGTCGGCCCGTCCCGATCCGGTGGGGTCGAGGAACTGGATGACGTTGCCCCAGCTCAGCCAGGCCTTCCAACGACGCTTGTGTGCGGGCCGATCGCCTTCGACCGCGCCGGGCCGGTCGTCGAGCACGGCGAGCGCGCTCCAGCGCAGCGCCTGGGCATCGGCGCGCTGGGCTCCGATGAGGACCAGGGACAGCCCCGAGTCGTCCGGCAGGGCGAGCAGTTTGATGCCCGATCCCGTGACCGCCGGGGCGGGCTGCTCGCGGACGGCGGCCTCGATCCATCCGGTGGCGGTGACCGGGTCCGCTTCGACGATGTCCTTCCGGCGCACGAACGCGGGTGCGCTCACCGCGAGTTGGGCGAGGTGCTGCCACTTGTTCAGGCGCGGGTCGCGCAGGAAGCCCAGCAGGGACGGGATCGCTCCGCGGAACAGCAGGTCGTCGACCTCGACGGGGTCGCGGCGCAGCTTGCCCCACTGTTTGCGCACCATGGCGCCCGGGCCGCCGGGGGAGGTCACGTCGTACGGGGGCCAGGCCGCGTCGGCCGCGGGGCCGGCGAGGACGGGTGCCAAGGGGTCACGCACGTCGTCGGCTTCCTCGGCCGGTGCGCCCTTCAGCTCCTTCTCCCAGGCGACGACGTCGTCCCAGGTGATCTGCCAGACGAGCATCCCTTCGGCCCGCAGCAGGGCGCGCTTGGCCGCGTCGGCGGCGATCCGGTTGGTGTGGGAGGAGGCGTGCCAGCGGTAGCCGTCGAGGTAGACGGCGATCGATGACGGCGGCGCCCCGTCGCTCGTGGTGTCCCCGGCGACCGGTCGGAACAGCAGGTCCGGGCGGGTGCGGTAGCCGTGCAGGTCCTTCTGTGCGACGACCTCCCAGCGGGCCGGGCCGCCGTCGGTCCCGGTCAGGGTGAACTGTCGGCCCTGGCGGCCCGTCGGGGTCTGTTCGTGGCCCGCCGCGCCGTCGACCTCGTGCGCCGCGATCCAGCGGAACAGGCAGTCGATGAAGCGTCGTTCGAGGTCGCTCTCCGCCTGGTCGACGAATCGGACCGGGGAGTCGACCGACTCCTTGCGGACGTCCCATCCGCTGTGACCGTCGGTCCCGAGCAGGTTGTCCAGCATCCACAGGGCCTCCTGCCGGTCGAGGTCCTTGTAGTCCCGCTCGGGGGCGTAACCGAGGAGGCAGCGGTGGCAGGCGCGGCGCGGGGTGTCTCCGCAAGGGCAGGCCCGCAGGGCGCGCTGCGCCTCGGCGAGCACGGTGCGGAACTCCTCGCCGTCGCGGTCCACCAGCCGCTGGAGGTAGCCGGTCCCGCCGGGCAGCGCGTCGTACAGCACCAGGTAGTTGCGGGTGAGGTCGGTCTCCCGGTCCGGCTCGGTCGCGGGCGCGGAACGGATGTGCGCGGGGTCCCCGCCGTAGCTCAGGGCGAGGCCCAGGTGCAGCGCCGCGGAGAAGGAGGCGAGCCGCTCGGGCACGTTCAGGGTGGCGGCAGGCAGCAGGATGCGCAGCGCCTCCGTACGGTGCTCGGTGGCGGTGATCACCTGCACGTCCTCGGGGGTCGCCTGCTGGTCGCGGCGCCGGGTGGGGCACCAGGGCCGGTGGTGTGCCAGGTCGATGCGTCCCAACAGGGACTGGCTGAGCGAGTCCTGGGTGGGGCTGTGGCCGGGCTCCCGGTCGGTGGCGCCGCCGCACCGCGGGCACACCGTGAACCCGGTGGGTGTCGCCACCTCGGTCCCGGCGAAGTAGGTGTCGTTGCGTCGGCCGTGCCTCGACTTGCCGAGGTTGAAACGACGGATGACGGCCTCGCGCACGTGGTCCACGCCGAAGGTCGTCTTCTGGTGCCGCCAGGTGTCCTTGATGTGCTTCGGGTCGACGTCCACAGCGGTGACGGTGGTGTACGTGGTCCGGATGCGGTTCTCGTGGTCGTCGACGATCCGGGCGTCGTCCCGCTTGTCGTGGGCGGTGACCTTGCGCGGGACGACCACCCGGAAGAGGGCGTTGCGTCCCCCGATGCCGGGGCCGCCGCAGCGCGGGCAGGGCGCGTTGTCCGCCTCGGCGCGTTCACCGGTGCGGACGTGGCCGCACTCCTTGCACACCCGCCAGGTCCGCAGCCCGGCGGGCGTCCCGTTCGGCTCGCCCGTCGGGCTGGGCCCGAGGTCGAAGCCGTCGACGGTGTGCCGGTAGCCGCGCACGTAGTAGGCGTTGCCAGGGGCGAGTTCGGTGAGGGCACTCTCCGCCGGGCGGTCGTACACCCGCGGGTCGCTGCTCCACTTGGCCTTGGGCTGGTCGGCGGCGTCCGCCCTCCGGTCCGCCGTGCGGGTGGGGCGTGCGGGCTCCTTGTAGCTGAGCATCGCCTCCAGTCGTACGCCGTCCTCCACCAGGGTGTAGTTGGGGAGCAGGCCGTGTTCGACGAGGAAACCCTGGGCGTCCGACTGGGCCAGCTGCTGGAGCCGCTTGGCGACGCCGCGCGCCTCCCGGACGAGGGTGCGTTTCTCGCGGGCCTCGTCGTCCACGGATTCCTGGAGGGCGTCCGCAGCCTCGTTGATCATGACGCGGCGTCGGGCGAGTTCGGCGCGCTCGGCTTCCCACGTCTGCTCCGCGGCCGTCAGGTCGTCGGCCAGCTTGGACTGCGCGAACCGCCGCAGCGCCTTGCGGGCGTCCCTGGAGGCTCCGGAGTCGGGGACCCCGTCGATCTCGGGGAACAGGCGCAGGAACGCGTCCGCCAGATCTATCCGTCCGGTGGTGGCCTGGCGGAACTGTCGCAGCCAGCCGGTGCGGCCGACGAGTTGGGTGATCCGGTCCGGCAGGGGCGGTACGCCGTCCAGGGCGCCGCGGGCGGCCCGGTCGATCAGGAACGCCGTGTACTGGCGGCAGAGCAGTTCGCCCGCGGACAGGAAGCAGCCCGGAGGCAGGATCGGTCCGGCGATCAGGTGCCGCGGTTCGGCGAGGTGGTACAGCGCGCGGGGGCTGGTGTCGGCCAGGGACACCATGAAGGCGTTCCCGGTGGCACGTCCCGCACGGCCCACCCGCTGGACGTAACCGGCCGTCGACGGCGGCAGGGAGGCCAGGATCACGGCCTCCAACTGTCCGATGTCGATGCCGAGTTCGAGCGTCGGGGTGCAGGACAACACATTGGGGTCGGTGTGCATGGTGCCCCGGCGGAACCCCTTCTCCACCTCCTCGCGTTCCTTGCGCTTGAGGACCCCGGTGTGCTCGGCGGCGACCACGCTGTACGGCTTGGCCTCGCGGTACAGGCGCCGGTAGTAGTCGGACCGGTGGTCACGCGCCGCCCGGCCGCCGGCCGCCAGGGACGGCTTGGTCATGGCGCCCTCGCACCGCTTGAGCGGGCAGCGGGTGCCCTGCCACACCGCGGCGCGTTCCGGGGGCACGGTCTGCGTCCAGCCGCACTCGGGGCAGGTCAGCACGGCGAACGCCGTCTGCTCGTCGTCCAGCGGGCGCACCCGCACGTGCCCCGGGGTGAGCCCGTACACGCCGTGGCCCTGCTGCTTGTCGGCCGGGTTGGTCCGGCGCCGGGCCAGGGCGCCGATGTCCTTGCCGGCCAACACCTCGAACAGTTCGGCCAGATAGGCGCCGGCCGACTCGCGGTCGAGCCCCAGGCAGCGCTGGGTGAAGTCGACGTACCAGCTCTCCCGGGTGTCCACCCGCTCGAACTCGGTGCGTCCGCTGCGGGCGCCGACCAGGACGAACGCCGGGGCTTCGGAGTGCCGACCGAACGGCGGCATGCCCGGGGGGCGGCCGGTGGAGACCGGGTGGCGGCTGCGGCCCTCCTCGTCGATGAAACGGTTCAACCACGTGTGGTGGATGCCACCGATCTGCCGCACGTGTTCCAGGAGTCCGCGGACGTACCCCTCGAAGTAGCGCAACCGCTCGGGGTCCCCCGCGCCGGGCGGCCCGGCTCCCACCGCCGGGCCCGCGCCGTCGTCGGCCGTGCCGGGCAGCATCCGCCCCTTGACCACGAGGAACAGTGCCGCGGCGGCCTCGGCGGCCTTCTCCGGCTCCGGCAGGTGCACCTCGGCCGCGACCGTACGCGTCAGTTCCAGGGTGCGGCCCAACCTGGAGTACAGCCCGAACTCCAGCAGGGTGTTGAAGGCGAGGCGCTGGCCGACCAGTTCCCAGGTCCGCTCCGGGATGCGCCCCCGGCCCGCCAGCAGACGCTTGACCTGGTCCACGTCGTGCAGGTCGGGCGGGATGACGGAGGCCAGGATGCGTTGGTCCTGGACGGCGGCGCGGCTCACCATCGAGGCGATCAGCTCGTTGAGCGGCACCCCGTCGGCGGCGAACCCTGGCTCCGTACGGACGTGTTCCGACAGTTGCTCGTGGATGAGCGAGCGCAGCGAGAACTTCCACGCACGACTGGCCACGAATCCCGCACGGTGCGCGGCGTCCTGCACCGAGTCGTTGAAGAGGAGCGTCTTGCGACGGTCCCGGTTCTCCTCGTCCCGGTCCGGCAGTTCACCGCCGGTGAAGAGTTGGGTGACCACCACCGAGGCGAGCGGCGCGACACCGGCACCCAGGAAGCGGATGCCCTGGGCCTGCCCGCAGGCGGGGCAACGGTCCTGCTTGGAGTAATCGCTCCGCTCCTGGTTCTCGAACCAGGTCCAGACGTACACCCCGTTGTCGGGGGCCGGTGCGATCTCGCCCCCGTCGAGCAGGACCTCGTCGGGGTCGAGCCTGCGCAACGCCTTCCCGTTGTCTTCGAGGACCATCAGGGTCGCGTCGTGCGCGGCGCCCCGCCGACCGCGCTGGGCCCGCTGCGCGAGCGTGGCGCGCGCCTGTTCGGCGGCCTCGGCGGGGGTCGCCGCGATCATCGCCCGCACCCGGCCCTTGGCCGCGCCGCCCGCCGCACTGGCCCGGTAGATCTCGTCCGGGGCGTGCACCAGGTTCTTCGGATCGCGGTCGGGGCAGATCGCGGACCATCCCGAGCGACCGCAGTGCCGGCAGTACGAGGCCGGCAGCCGCCCCGAGCTCCGGAGGGTGCGCCGCCGCTCCGCCTCCGCGGCCGTGGCCACCGCCCGCCGCTCGGCCTCCGCGCGGTCCCGCTCGGCGAGAGCGGCCTGGTCGGCGTCCGACCAGGAGAACACCGGCTGCGGTGCGACGAACCGCAGCACCCGCGACAACGCCCGCAGCCACAGGTGGGTCTCCACCAGCAGCAGCGGCCGTTCCTTGCCGACGGGCGCCCGCGGGTCGCGGGCCACGGAGATCAGCGCGACGAAGCGGGCCAGCGCGCTGGCCGTCCGCTCGGGCTCCTGGGCGACCGCGTCCCGCCACGCCGCGGCGTCGTCGAACCCCTCCAGGATCTCCACCGCCGTCAGCGGCGCGTCCTTCGTCCGCAGCAGCGCCCGCGTCAGCGGGTGGGCCAGCAGGCGGCGCCCCAGCTCCCGCGGATCGGACGTGTCGCACCCCACGGTGGCCCGCGCCACGGCGTCCATGCCGCCGGGCGTCCGCACCGGGTCCGGCAACGCCGCCAGTTCCTCCGGAGTGGGCAGGGGCAACGAATGATCGACGGGGGACAGGAACTCGTCGACGTCCCGCCGGTCCTCCCCCACGACCGCCGTGTCCGCGAAATGCGTGCCGAACACCTTCGACGCCACGTCCAGCATGGCGCGCGCGCCGCCCGCCGCGTCACCGGAGCCTAGCGTCGCCGACGTGGCCACGGGGCAGATCGAGCCGAGCGGCGCGCCCTCCCGCGCGGCGCCGACGACATCGGCGAGGCGACGCAGCAGCATCGCCACATCGGTGCCCTGCGCCCCGTCGAAGGTGTGGAACTCGTCGATCACGACGTACGCCGGATCGGCATCCCGCCACAGGGAGGCGTCCTGCTGCCGCTGGAGCAGCAGGTCGAGCATCTTGTAGTTGGTGATCAGGATGTCCGGCGGATTGCGGCGGATCTCGGCCCGGTCCACCATCACCCGCCCGTACGGCGGCGCGGACCCCCGCGCCGACGCCTCACCGATGTACAGCCCCGCCGTGACCTCGTCGAGCCGACCGTCCTCGTCCAGCAGCTCACCGAGCCGGCCGGCCTGGTCCCCGGCCAGCGCGTTCATCGGGTACAGCAGGACGGCCTTGATCCCGGCCCGGCCGGCCGCCCGCTCCCGACGGCAGTGGTCCAGGACGGGGAAGAGGAAGGACTCCGTCTTCCCGGAGCCGGTACCGGTCGTCACCAGCGTCGGCTCGGGGCGGTGCCCGCCCTTGCTGGTCAGCCGGGCGAACGCCTCGGCCTGGTGGGCGTAGGGCTGGAAGCCGCCCGGATACCAGTCCAGGTGGCGTTCCCAGCCCTCCGCCGCGGGGCGGAAGGGCCGTCGGATGCGCAGGTACGGCCCCCGGAAGAGCCCGTCGGCCGGGTCGGTGAGGAACTCCTCCAGCGCGTCCTGGGTGTCGGGCTCGGCCAGCGCGAACGTCGTCGTCAGGTACTCGACCGTGGTGTCACGCAGTGTCTGCGCGGCGAGTGTGGGTCTCATGACGCGCGGTGGCCCCCGTCTTCCGTGTCCCGTGTGCGCTCCGACCGCCCCGGCCGCACCCTTCACGGCCGGGACTGATCGCGCTCCACTCTACGACCGGGCACCGACAGGGCACCCCGGCGCTGCGAAGATCGCTGGGACGGGCCGCGCCCCACGTCATCCGTGCTCGCGGGCCTCCCCCGCCGGACGGCCGGTGCGGACCTCCCGCAACGCGCACTCCGCCCACACCGTTGTGCCAGGGGTGTCGGGCCGCGGGTGCCAGCCCCAGCGGGTGGCAAGACCGGCGACGAGGAGCAGCCCCCGACCGCCGGTGTCCTCGTCGCCGGGCGCGCACAGCTCTTCCGGCCGGGGCGGCACCCGCCCGGACCGGTTGTCCGTGACCTCGATCCGCACGGTCCGTCCCGGGTCGACCACGCGCAGGCACAGGTCGAAGTCCCGGCCCGGGACGTGGCCGTGCCGCACGGCGTTCGCGGTCAGCTCGGCGACCACCAGCACGATCGCCTCGTGCGGCCCGCTCCCGTACGGGACGCCCCACGCGTCCAGTCGGTGCCCGACCAGCCGCCGGGCGAGACGGGCGCCGCGCGCCGTGGAGGTGAAGCGCATCGCGAACGCCAGCCGGAGGGGGACGGACCGAGGGGCCGAGGGGCGCACGGCACGGGTGCAGCGGTCAGCACGGCGGAATTCGCCCGGTTCATGGATCATGCCGCCAACGGTTCCGCCGCGCGCCCGGCGTGACCAGCTTCACCGCTCTCACGCACCGTTCTGTACGCGCGACGGCGACACGTGTACGCGGCGTGCGGCGTGACGTCGTCCCCGACGCCGGCGTTGTGCAGGCGAGGACGACACGTGCGGGTGGCGGGGTGCGGGAGCGGCGTCCACACATCGGCCTACGATCGCTCTCGCCGCGAGGGGACTGTGCCAGGCTGGGCACGAACGGGCCGCACCCGTTCGCTCACGTCACGGCTCGACGGGGGGAGACGCATCCGTGTCATTCGCAGAGGAATGGGCCGAGTTGAAGGCCGCCGCACTCGCTCGCCAACAGGAATCCGCTCGGACGAGGCTGAACCAGCTGCCGACCGACGGTGGCCGTCCGGGCGCACCGGGCGGCCACGGCGACGGATTCTCAGCGAACGCATCCTCGATCGACGGAAGTTCGCATCTGCTGCTGGAGATCGCGGGGCTTCTCCACGAGGGCCGGATGGACGGGGAGAACGCGACGATGTGCCGCGCCCCGCGCGCGCACGTCGATGTGGCGTCGAACGTCGACGTCTTCGCCCGGTTCGCCAAGGACCAGTACACCGACCTGGTCGCCCTGCTCGCCGCGCTGTCCACCAAGCTGAAGTCCGCCGGCAACGTCTACACGACGGTCGACCAGGACGTGCAGAAGCAACTGAACGCGATACTCGACCGCGGACGCTACATCGCCCCTGAGGACAGGTGAGCGACGATGACCTACCGTGCGGACGTTGAGTTCCTCGACGATGCGAACCCGGCGCTCATCGAGCGCAACGCCGCCGAGTTCAGGCGCCTCCACACCCTGATCGAGTCGACCGACGGCGCGTTCCACAAGGCGACTCGGGTCGCGTGGGAGAGTGAGGGCCGCGACCTCTACGCCAAGCGCCTCACGGAGAGCAAGAGCCTCGCCGATGCCCTGTCAGAGGCCTTCCGTACCGTTGCGTCAGCCCTCGCCTGGTACGCCGATGCCGTCACCACGGCCCAGGGGCACTACGCCAACGGCAAGGAGACGGAGGCCATGCTCGCCGCGGTGATGTCCCGTGAGGCCGAAGCGGTCACCCCGACCGCGCGCGCGGCGGAGCCCTTGCAGCAGTGGGAGGACCTGCGCGGCACCACGGGAGTGATGGACTTCTTCGCCGAGCTGACGATCGACATCGACGCGATCCGGGAAGAGGCCGAGCGCTATCACGGGCAGACCAAGGGCCACTACGGAGACGCCCTCCGCGTCGAGTCCGCGGCCCGCGAGCAGTGCGTCGCCGACATCAAGGCGGCGTACCGGCGCATCCCGGAGTTCAAGGGCGGCGTCCCCGACCCGGAGCAGTTCCTCAAGGACCTCGGGCCCCTTCGGCAGGAGGCGAGCCAGGCGCGTGGGAATCCGCATGTCCAACTGCCGGGCTCGGGGACGAAGGTGGACACCATCCCGACGGTCCGTTCCGATGTCGTGGTCTCCGAAACGCTGATGCGCATCGCACGTCGGGTCGACGGGCTTCCGGAGGGGCAGGGCAACAACTACTGGCTGTGGTCCGACTCGGACGACGGGCGCCGTGAGTACGTCTCCGCGAACAAGGAGCTGATCAGGGCCGCCGCAGCGGACTCGGGCCTGCCGCCGGAGATGGTTGCGGGCATCGCCTGGAACGAGGTCGAGGGCGATCCCGGCTGGCTCGACGATGCAGCCTACGAGGGCCGCAAGGTCCTGCCCGGCAGCGAGGACCCCGACCTGACCTCGATGGGTCCCCTGGCCATCCAGGTCCGGCGTGCCGCCGAAGTGCTCGGGTACGACCCGCACCACCTCACCGACATGCAGCGTGACCAGGTGGTGTCCGCGGCCAAGGACCCGGCGAAGAACATCTTCATCGCCTCCGAGTACCTGGCACAGCTCAAGGCCGAGAGCGGCTTCGCCGACGTGCCGCCGGAGCAGATGACCCGCGCCCAGATGCAGGAACTCGCCGCTCGCTACAACGGTGGCCCCCACTACGAGAACGAGGCCGCGCAGGCGTACGGTCGCGGCTTCGACCAGAAGCTGGACCAGGCGAAGGAGGCCCTTGGATGAGCGGCAGCACGGGCGGCCCGGCGATCGACGTGCGCGGGAGCCGTCCGCCCCGACCACCGAGCCGGGTGGGCACTGCCGTGTGCGCCGTCCTCCTCGCTCTCGGGCACGTGGTGACGGGCTACGTCGTCCTCACCGCCTACCTCGTCGAACCGGACGGCCCCTGGGACGACCAGGCCGTCACCAACGCCGGTTTCGCGGCCGGCATCGGCTTGGCCCTCTCCGTCGTGACCGCACTGCTCTCGTGGGCGTGCGTGAAGGCCGAGTGGCTGCGCAGCTGGTGGTACGCGTTCCCGGTCGCGCTGGCCGTCGCCGCCCTGCTCCGTCTCACGGTCCTCGCTCCCGAGCTCTGACCCGGGGTTCAGTTCGGCGGTGACGGCGAGTCCGCCCCTGCCGCCCGGCGTGACGTCGTCCCCGGCAACGGCGTTGTGCAGGCGAGGGCGATACCAGTGAACGGGGGTGCGGTATGACCGGGTGCACGGACGACGAGGGCGGAGCCGCGATGACGACGGACGAGAAGAGGACGCCCCTCGGGGACGGTTGGGACGGAAACGACGGAGCGGGCGGTCGCGCGGCGGACGGTTCCGGCCAGGGGGTGGTCCTGGCCTTCGGGCAGAGCATGAAGACCCTACGGCTACGGGCCGGCCTGGAACGCGAGGAGTTCGGCCGGCGCCTGGGGTACTCGGCGTCCAGCGTCGCGTCCTTCGAGCAGGGCCGACGCATTCCGTCCCCCAGGACGATCGACAAGGCGGACGAGGTCTTGGGCGCGGGCGGCCTGCTGACCCTGTGGAAGGACCAGGTGGAACGCGCCCAGTACCCGGTGTTCTTCCAGGGCATGGCGGCGCTGGAGAAGGAGTGCGTCGAACTCCTCGCGTACGACGCCCTCGTGGTCAACGGGCTGCTTCAGACAGAGGAGTACATGCGCGCATTGCTGGCTATGCGACGCCCGCTCCTGGACCAGGAGACGATCGAGCAACGGGTGACCGCTCGGCTGGCACGGCAGGACATCTTCGAGCGGCGACCTACACCGCTGTTGAGCTTCGTGATCGACGAGGCGGTACTACGGCACCGCTACGGCGGAGTTGGCGTCCTTCGCGGACAGCTGGAACACCTGCTCCTGATCGGGAGCAGAGGGAACGTCGAAATCCAGCTCATGCCGCTCACCTGCGAGGATAACCCGGGAGTAAACGGGCCGTTCACCGTGGTCACGCGCAAGGACGGCAAGAAGTTCGTGTATTCAGAGGCACACAGAACCAGCACACTGGAGACCGACCCGGAACAGACGGTCCTCGCAGGGGCGCGCTATGGGATCATCCGCTCGCAGGCTCTCGCTCCGCGAGAGTCACTGGCGTTCATCGAGAGGTTGCTGGGAGAGCTATGAACATCGCTGAGTCCTCGACCGCTGCGTCCGGCCTCGCCTGGTTCAAAAGCAGCTACAGCGGAACCGAGGGTGGGCAGTGCGTGGAGGTCGCCGCCAGTACGGGAGTCGTGCACGTCCGGGACTCCAAGGCCGTGACCGGGCCGATCCTCCGTGTGTCACCTCAGGCGTGGGCGGGCTTCGTCGACCTCGCTTCGTCCGAGCGGAACGCCTGACGGTCGTACGTACGCAAGAGCCCTGCCGTCCTCGTCGGGCGGCAGGGCTCTTGCGCTACTGCGGGTCAGGCGTCGGTGTGCTCCGGAGGGCTCGTGTCCCCGGGCTCCCAACCGGCTTCGCGCAGCCGCCGGGTGAACTCCGCGTGCGCGGCCCGCATCTCCTGCTTCCGGTCGGCTCGGTAGAGGGGTCCCGTGTAGCCCTCCGGGACCGCGTACTCGTTCGGGAACGTCTCGGGCGCACTCAGTTGCTTCCACGCGTCCTTGGGCTGCCCGTAGCCGTGCTGCTGGTGCGCCTTGGCGATACGGCGCCCGGTCGCGTCGAACCACATGTTGTCCTCGTACTGCTGGAGCACGGGGAACCGGGCGTCGTACATCGCGACGAGCTCGTCCGCGCTGATCCCTAGCCAGACGGCAACGAGGGCGTCGATCTCGACGAGGGCCGCCCGGCGGGCGAACTCCGCGCGGAGGGGGGTGCCCCACACCCATTCGGTGCCCACCCCGTCGGCGAGCGGGGGCGTCCCCTCTGGCCATCGCTCAGCCGCGGCCCAGCTGTCCCGCTGCCAGGCGGAGTCGTACAGCTCCTCCCAGAGCGGGGCGTACGCGTTCGTCTGGCAGTTCAGCCGGAGAGTGCGGAGGAGCAGGGCGGCCTCCAGGGGATGACCTGGCGAAGGCGCTGGCATGACCTTGGCGTCGGACGTGTCCAGGTGACCGCGACCCGAACTCCGCAGGAAGTAATCGAGGGGCAGTGAAGCGAAGAAACCTGCGGTGAGGGCTGTGAGGCTCCGCGAAGCGAGTGCGGCACTACGCACTGCGTGAATGTGGTTGGCACCCGGTGGGATGAGTGCCGCAAACAGGCTCCGCTCCGTGTTCGATGCGATCATCTCGCGCCAAGCAACCCTGTAAAACTCCGAGTACGGCCGCATACTCGCCGCCTGGAGTCGCGCCTCGACAGCTCTAGCGAAGTCCCCCTCTCCCAACTCAAGCCCAGCCGCCCTAATGTCGGACTCCGCAGCCGCGACCGCAGCAGGGTCGCCCCACAGCTCCGCAAGCTTGCCATGGTTCACCCACCGGTCTTGAGCGGCTACGAACCGCGAACGGTCTCCAGCGGGTCGGTAGTTGGTACGCGGCACGGTTTCTAGGGAAAGCTGTCCCGGACTCCACGGCTCCATCTGAAGCGAAGTGCGTGCTCCCTCGATCGGATGCTTAGCGAAGGGGGTAGCGATGCCGAAGAATGGCCCCTGAAGGATTACATCACCCCAAGTTTCCGCCAACCCGGAGTCCCAAGTGAAGTATCCCGCTGTACGGTCGTTCTTCTCATGAAATCCGGGACTAATCTGTGGGCTCAGATCACCGAGCCGGATAGACCAATTCGCGAGCGCCGCGATAGCAGATTCCTCTGAAGCTGTCACCGGAAACAAGAGCTTCGCTGCATCCACAGAGGAATAGTCGCGCCCACCTGAGAGCTTTTGCCATTTTCCGAGAGCGGCGCGATTAACTGCCACCACGCGATCCCTATGCGCCCTCCGGTCCCAAGTCCCCCTGTACTTAATGCCCGGAATCTCACCCGTTCCATCATGACGCAAAGAAGCACCCACAATGGACGGGTGAACTACCCAGCTCAAGTGCTGAAATTGGATCTCGCGCACATTCCCATACACGTTGAGACTGAAATGAGTGCTATGATCCACGGGCTTCGCAAATAGGTACAGCTCGTTGACGAAGTCGACGTGCAAGCGCTGGTGTCGATACGCCTTTGCACGCAGCGCCCCCTCCTTCGCCCCCGTCAAATGCGTAGAAGGATGGATCAGCCCGGCCGTCCCCCGCTCCCCCACAGCCCGCCACCCCAGCAGCATGAACGCGCGGTACAAGTCCGGCTGCGTCCCCACCAGCTCCGGGTACGTGTCCACGGAAGCCAGGAACACGGACATCGCGGCATGGTCCGACAGCTCACCCAGGAACGCGGGCCGAGCCCCCGACCAGCCCATGACGTCGTCCTTGCGTTCGTCCCAGGCGGCGTTGCTCGGCTTCTCCGCCAGCTCGAACCACGGCTCGAACTCGGCGAGGACCCCGCTTTCCTTCCACTCCTGCTTGACCCACGGCGGGTTGCCCACCATCAGGTCGAAGCCGCCCTCCTTGAAGACGTGGGCGAAGTCCAGTTCCCAGTGGAAGAAGCCCCGGTTCGCTGCGATCCGTTCCACCGTCTCGTACCAGGGGAACTTGTCCCCGAGGTCCACGGGCCGGGCCCAGATCGTGGCCTCGCTCATCTTGTCGTCGAGTTCCGTCTCCTTCTCGTCCAGCTCGCTCAGGTCGCCGACGCCGTCGAAGGAGAGCAGCGACACCTGCTGCCCCTCCCCCGTGTCCACGTCGACCCGGCCGAGTACGGCTTCGGCGAACTCAAGCCAGTCGTCCAGGGAACGAAGGGCGACCCGGCGCCGGGCGTGGCCCTTGGGGAGTGCGAGGCGGTCCTCGCCACCGGGCCGGTACTCGAACTCGTCGGTGCCGTCCAGGAGCCCGATCTCCTCCAGCGGCCAGAACCACAGCGCGCACCAGGCGTCCATGACCTGCTTGAGGCGCCAGTAGGGAGTACCCGTGCGGTGCAGCGCCTCCAGGACCGCGTCACGGTCCATCGGGGGTCGGGGCGGTCGGGGCTTGCCGTCCGGCCCCAGGGCCTGAGGAGGCACCGCCGCGCCCCACACATTCACGTAGCGGGAAATCTCCTGCTCGGAGAGCGTCAGCCGCATCACCACGAGGTCCCACAGGTACTCGACACGGCGGGCGAGGCCGATGAGACGTCCCGTCTGCGTCCGGGGGCCGGGCTCGCCCTCGTCGTCGGAAGGGGCGGCAGCCGGCGCCGCCGGGGCCTTGGCCCGGGGCGTGCCGGCGTCACTGCCACTGCTCGCCGACGAGATCCCGAGAGTCGGCTGTTCCCAGATGTCCAGGCCGAGGTCGAACGCGCCCTGGCCCAGGGCCTCGTCCCGTTCGACCTGCTGTTCCTGGGTCGGCGCCACCTTCGGTTTGGGTGCCGCGCGTCGGGGGTCGCCCTTCGGGTTGCGGCGGATCGCGGACCGCCACTTGCGCAGGGCGTCGACCAGTTGCGGTTCCAGCCAGTCGACGACGTCGCCGTCGACCACGGCCTTGACCGTCTCGTCGGGGGTGCCCTTCTTGACGGTCCGCAGGGAGACCTTCTCGCCGATGGAACCCCACCCCATCGCGGGCAACAGGAACTGGTGCACCTCCCGGGCCCGGAGCTTCTCCGCCAGGGGCGCGTGCCGGGGCCGTTGCGGAGCCTTCGCCGTCAGCCAGCCGCCCTTGCTCAGGGAGTTGCCGGGATAGACCTTGCGGGCCGCGCCGATCAGGGAGTTCCCGCGGTGCAGGTGGAGGCCGTACCAGGGGGCCTTCATGCCGCGGTGCATGGTGTTGAGCCAGAGGGAGATCTCGGCGAGTTCGACGGCGGTCTCGTTGAGGTCGACCCCGTAGGCGTTGTGCAGGGCGATGTACGCCTTCACCTTCTGCAACTCGCGCTGGTAGTCCTCGGGGTCGATGTCGACGCCGCGTTCCCGCTGGGCGAGCCTCAGGTACAACTCGGCGAGCTGGTTGACGGCCTCGTTGAGGAACGCGCCGGAGCCCAGGGCCGGTTCGCACACCCGCCAGCGCAGCACGTCGGCGGCGTTGACCCAGGCCTTCTCCGGGTCCTTCGGGTCGGCCTCGCCGTTCTCGTCCAACCGGAAGCGGAGCGTCTGCTCCACGGTGGCCTGGGTGAGTGACTCGGGCGTGTAGTACGAGGCGCTGGTCTGACGGTCGCGGCCGGCGAGACGGTAGACGTAGGAGTCGACCTTGCGGGGCACCGGCACCCGTTCGTCCGTCTCCGGGTTGACCTCCGTCGTCACGAACACGTCGTTCGGGTAGCGCCCCGACTTGACCTGGCTAGCCCGGATCAGCCAGGAACCGCCGCTCGGGTCACCGCCCTTGGCGACCTCGTACAGCGGCTCGTCCGCGATGAACCCGGTGTAGGACATCAGGCCCTCGTACACCGCGCCCAGGTGGTTGATGCTGAGGTTGGCGTAGGAGATGAAGCCGCCGCGTCCACCGCGCCCCCGACCCTCCACCAAGGTCAGGTTGCGCAGCACCTGGTGCAGGACCTTGTTGCGCAACCGCAGGTCGAGGCGGCGCGTCGCACCGGGAACCGGCGTGCCGTCGGCGGCGAGGTCGTCAGGATGGGTGATCGTGCGGTCGACGAGCCTTATCGACCGCGGGTCGAAGAGGCGTGAGCGCAGCGCTTCGATGCGTACGCCCTCGTACCCGTCGTCCTCGGCGAGTGCGGGCGACTCGTCGTCGTCCGCGGTCGGTAGCGCTTCGCGCGAGCTGACCGTGTCGGCGACCGGGTGGCCGGTGAACACCTTCTCGAACAGCAGGTCGAGCGAGTCGTGGAAGTGGTGGCGGTCGCGCGAGGTGCTGGACAGCTTCTCCTGGACGACCAGTTCACGCAGTCGGGCCACGCTGTAGCCGGAGGCGTACTCCTCGCTCCGCATCGGGAGGATGTCCAGCTCGGGGCGGGCCTCCGCGTAGAGGAGGAAGAGGATGCGGTACAGGTAGCGCAGCGACTCCTTGGTCAGCAGCCGCGGCAGGGCGCCCGGCTCCGCGAGGGAGTTCGGCAGCCACTCGGGGAAGTCGGCGGGGCGTACGCCCTGGTGGCCGGCCAGCTCCAGGACCTCGTTGGCGATCAGCTGGACCGACTTCTTGAGGCCTTCGCGCAGGTCCGAGGTGACGCCCACCGAGTGGTCGCGGGACTCCGCCACCAGACGGGCGATGTCGTCGTCCCCGCCGTCCTCGGCCGGGCGCAGCGACCGTGCCCCGAACAGTGCGGCGATCACGTCGAGTTCGCCGGCCGTCGCGCCCTTCAGCCCCTTGCGGGGCAGCGCCACCTCCAGGCTGACCGCCAGGAAACGACCGCGGGCGTAGTTCTCCCGGTCGGCGAGGACGAGCATGCCGCCGAAGAGGAGCAGGACGTACCGGGGGGCGTGTTCGGTGGACAGCAGCCAGGCGGCCAGGTCGGTGACCGTGGTGAGGGTCTTGCCGGAGCCGACCCGGACGGGGACGGCCAGCCGGTTCGCGGAGCCCTCCGCGCGGGTGGCGTCGACCTCGTCGGCGAAACCGCCGGTGAGGACGGCGATGCCCGGTTCGCTGTGGGCGACGGGGACCGCGACCGGGCCGGCGGCGCCGTGCGCGGTCAGGTGTCCGGGGCTCGGGGTGAAGCCGAGGGCGCTCAGCACCCGTGCGTGCCAGGCGGCCAGGTCCGCGCGCCAGACGTCCTCGGGGGCGTCGCCGTGCGCGCGCGGCGCGGTCGCCGGCTGGAAGGCGGGCGGCTCGTCGGAGCCGGGGTGCGTCTTCAGCGCCTCCGTGGCGGTCTGCTGGGCCGCGATCCCCGCCGGGTCGGTGAGGGGATTGCGCTTCCCGGCCTCGCCGCCCACGGTCAGGCGTACGTCCAGGTAGCGGCCGGTGAGGTCCCGCAACCCCTGGCGCGGGGTGGGGCGGCCCTGGCGCTCCTCGGCCGCCCACTCCTTCAGCAGGCCGGTCTTGAGCTGCTTGGGCAGGATCTCGTCCAGGTAGAAGGGCGGGAAGTACTCGCCTTCGTTGGTCAGAGCGTCGAACTTCACGCGTGCTGCTCCTGCCGGATCGCGTCGGTCGTGGATCGGGACGTCGTGGTCATGCGCTGGGCTCCAGCACGGCCAGCAGCCGGACCATCGGGTCGCCCGCCGTGCGCAGTCGAGTGGCCGCCTCCTCCAGGTGCTCGGCGGCCCGCTCGCGGGCGGTGTGACCACCGCTGAAGCCGGGGAGGCGCTGTTGGCGCCAGAGGCCGACCCGGTCCTCGTACTCGCGCAGGGGGCGGTCGACCCGCTGCTCGGCCTCGGCGCACCGCCGCAGCATCTCCGCACGGGTGGCCGCCACGGCGTCGGGGACGTGCCGCCGCAGCGCCGTCGGATCACCCTCGGCGAAGTGGTCGGGCATGTCCGGGCCGAGCCCCAGCTCGGCGAGGAGTGCGCGGCTGAGCTGCCTGATCCGGGGCTCCTCGCCGGGCCGGCCCAGCCGGTCGACCGCCAGCCAGGCGACGACCGTCGGGCGGCCGTCCTGGTTGGACCACACCCCCTGGGTGAGGAACACCGGGTCGGGGACGCGGCTGCCGTCGACCTGGATCACCAGTGCCTGTTGCCGGCCCAGTTGGACGAGGACCTTGTCGGTGATCCACTCCAGGACGGGGTGCAGCTCGCCGACGTAGTGGGCGTCCGGCCACAGCGAGGAGGAGTCGGCGGCCTCGCGGGCCCGCTTCAGGGAGTCGGCGGCGTCGGCCTTGCTGAAGGTGAGCTTCATGCGGCTGGTGATGCCCTGGTCGCGCAGATAGCCGGCGGGCAGCACGTCGAGCCGGTCGGCGAGGTCCTCCGGGGTGTCGAAGCTGAGGTCGGTGCCGTTGACGGTGGTGTCCAGGCGGAAGGTCTTCAGGTCGGACAGTTCGTCGAGGCCGGCGAGGACGTAGTCCCGGCGGTCCTTGAACAGGCGCAGCTCCTCGACGAAGCGGAGGGGTGCGGGGGCGGTCCGCGCGCCGGGCGCCGGCTCCGCGGGGGCGTCGGGGGCGGGCTCGGGGTCCGGTGCCGTGTCGAAGTCGAAGCCGGAGGGCTCGTCGTCGTCGGCGTCGAAGTCGAAGCCGGCGTCGTCGAACGGGTCGCCGTCCGCGCCGAACTCGGCGTTCAGCCGTTGCGGAAGCGGCAGGTCCGCCGGGTCGTCGTCGCCGTCCGGGGAGAGTGCTTCCAGGTCCGCCACGGCCTGGCGCGGCGCCTCGCCCCGCAGCAGCGCCTCCATCACGCGCTTCTCTTCGAGGGCGCCGTCGTTCTCCTTCGTCGCCGCCTCCACCGCGCCGAGGATGGTGTGCACCTTCTCCTCGCGGGCGAGGACCTTCTCGGCGATGTCGGTGTCGTCGAGGGCGCCGTCGACGCCCGATTCGAGGATCATCGCGCGGAACTCGGGCGGCCGGGTCTGGCCGTACCGGTCGATGCGGCCGTTGCGCTGCTCGACCCGGATCAGGCTCCAGGGGAGGTCCCAGTGGATCAGGTGGTGACACTGCCGGTGCAGGTTGACGCCCTCGGAGGCGCCGTCGCCGGTGAGCAGCAGCCGTACGTCGCCGGCGACGCGCGCGAACTCGTCCACGTACTCCATCTGCACCCGGTCCGACACCCCGGTGCTGGGGAGCACCTTGACGGCCGCCTTGGCGTCCGTCTCGTCCGGCCAGCCGAGCAGCGGGGGCAGCACCTTCCCCAGCCAGTCGAGGGTCTCGCGGCGCTCGGAGAAGACCACCGCCCGGACCGGGCTGCCCGCCTTCACCCCGATCCGGGTCAGCTCCTCGACCAGCCCCTTCAGCTTGGACGTGGCGCCCAGCCCGGCGTCCCCCGCGGAGGCGCGCTCGATGGACCGGGCCAGTTCCATGAGGCGCAGCAGGGAGGCGGTTTCCGGGGTCCGCGGTTCGGTGTCGGCCGGAGCGGGGTCGTGGATCGTGTGGTGGTCGGGGAGGCGGTGCCCGGAGCGCAGGAGCCGTTGCCGGGCCGTGGCGAAGAGGGCCCGGTGCGAGGAGAGGAACGACTTGAGCAGGACGTACGGGAAGAGGCGGTCCTCGGTGCTGGTGACGGGGAGGTCGGGGCGCTTCAGCCACTGCCGGGCGAGCTCCTGGAAGACCTCTTCCTCCCGCGCGTTCGCGGGGCAGCGCACCGGGTGGGAGCCGCCGCGGGGCGCCCACTGGTCCGCCAGTTGCTCGGCGACCTCGGCGCTCACCTTGGTGCGGCGCAACATCAGGTGGTCCAGCTCTTCGGCCTTGGGGTTCTTCGGGTCCTTGACCGCCATGGGGTCCAGCAGGCGCATCAGTCCGGTGAACGCGGGCATCTCCCCGTTGTGCGGGGTCGCGCTGGCCAGGACGAGGGCGTCGGTGCGTTCGGCCAGCAGGTCGGCGAGGGCCCGCCGGTCGCTGCCCTGGTTGATGAGGTTGTGGGACTCGTCGATGACCACCGCGTCCCACTGGATGTTCTCCAACCAGGGACGGTAGCGCCGGGGGTTCTTGAGGGTGTCCATGGAGATGATCACGCGCTTGAAGTACGTGAACGGGTTGCGGCCGGCGGGGATCTTCCGCTCGATGCGGGCGATGCCAGCGCTGTCGAGCCGTACCAGCGGCAGCGAGAACCGGGTCCACATCTCGTGCTGGAACTGTTCGAGCACGGGAGCGGGCGTGACGACGAGGATGCGTTCGCCCCGGCCGCGCCGGATCAGCTCGCTGAGCAGCACCCCGATCTCCAGGGTCTTGCCGAGCCCCACGACGTCACCGATCAGCAGCCGTGGCCGCAACGGGTTGGCCAGCGCCTTCGCGGCGGGCCGCAGCTGGTAGTCCATGCGGTCGAGCAGGAACCCGTCGGCGAGGGCGAGACGGCGTTCGGTCTGCGGCAGGGGCGTCTTGCGGAGCACGGCCTCCAGGAAGAGTCGGCTGCGCCGGAAGTGCGGCGACCGGTCGCCGACGAGTGCGGTGTCCTCGGGGCGCAGCACGCGATGCCGGTCCATCGTCGGCACCAGGAACCTGGCCTCCTGCCCGCGCACCAGGTCGGAGGCGCCGACCGCCCGGACGAGGAACTCACCGGGCCGCACCTGCTTGCTGTAGCGGACCATCCACTCCTCGTCCCGCACCTCGATCATCGCGCCGGCCGGCGGGGCGCCCTCGAATGCCGCCGTGGACTGGGCGGCGGGGCAGGCCTCGGTGCTGCCGGGCACTGTGTCGGGCATGACGTGCGGGTCCTCTCTGGGCGTTCGGGAGTGCGCTGGTGCGGTGTGGACGGAGCAGGGGGCGTGGCCGTCGGCGGCACGTGCCCCCGAAGCCTAGGGCTCCGGAGAGGCCGGGCGGAAATAGACCGGGAGGGCCACGCGGCCGGGCCGACGGCTCCGGGGTGCACCGGGGCCGCCGGGGAGGGCGCGGTGCGCCACGCCCCGGTCCGGGCTCCGTCCTCGGTTACAGCTCTCCGCTGTGGGCGTACGTCGTCCGTAGCCGCTCGGCGACGCGCCGTGCGGCACGCGGAACGCCGGGGGGCGGTTCCTCGGCGGGTCGAGGGGGGTGCAGCGGATAGCTGGTGGCGGGGGCTGCTGCCGCGGCCGGTCGTGGCGCGGCCGGGGCGTCGTCGGGTGCGTGGTCCGGGCCCGGCGGCCGTGCCGCGGGCTGCGCCGGTGGCTCGTCGACGAGCGTCGGCGAGTATGCGGCCGGTGCTTCCTGCTGGTCGGCGGCGTCCTCCGCCCGCTCGATCTCGTCGGTGTCGACGATGCCGAAGAAACCGGCGCTCTCGCTCGGCAGGCCCCCGGAGGGCTCCTCGGCCCACGGCCGGTCCGGGGCGGCGCCCGCGTCGACGGCCCGCTGGGCGAGGTCCCTGACCAGCGGGTCGGCACGGTCCGGGAGCGCTGCGGCGGGCAGCTCGGGAGCCAGGTCGGCCTGGTCCACCAGGGCCCGCAGCTGGGCGAACGCCAGCTCCTGGGTCAGTTCCGCCTCGTGGAGGAGGGCCCGCAACCCCATCTCCACGGCGGCCAGGTCCGGACGGCGCGCGGGGACGTCCACCAGTATCTGCGCGAGCAGCGGGCGGAAGGGCGCGGCGACGCCCTGCCAGTTCGGCGGGGTGAGCAGGGGCTCCTGGGGGTACGGCGGCCTCCCCGTCAACGCGAAGAACAGGGTGGCCCCGAGCGCGTACACATCGGTCGGCTGCCCGGCGCTGGGGAAGTCGTGGAGCTGCTCGTAGGACATGTACGGCTTGGTGCCCCAGGCTTCCCCCGGGGCGGTGATGGCTTGGCTGGTGCGCCGCTCGATGAGGGTCGCGAGCCCGAAGTCCAGGACGACCGGCCCGTCGGGTCCCAGCACCACGTTGTCCGGCTTGAGGTCCCGGTGCAGCAGGCCCGTGCCGTGGATGGCGCGCAGGGCGTCCACCAGGTGGAGACCGAGCGCGGCGTACGGACCGACGGAGAACAGGCCGGCCTCCCGCACCATCGTGGTGAGGGACGGGCCGCGGACGTAGTCCATGGCGAACCACGGCTCCACCGCGTCGGTGTCCGCGGCACGCAGCGCGGGCACGCGGTCGCTGACGACGGCCCGAACGGAATCGATCTCCCGGGTGAAGCGCTCCCGCGCACCCGGCCGGTCCAGGAGGTGCGGCAGGATCATCTTCACCACGGCGAGCCGGGACTCACCGGCGTCGGCGCCCTCGTCCGGCTCGATCAGGTGGTACATCGCGGTCAGTTCGTCCGAGAGACCGTCCAGCGGAATCCGACGAGCCAGATACGCCACGCCCATGCCGCCCGCTCCGAGACGGGCGAGCAGTTCGAACGGTCCCAGCACACGCGGGTCCCTCTCGGAGTCCAATGGTTCCATCGGCGCTCTCGTACCCCCACGCTCTCGTCACGGTCCCCGGCCGCACTGCTGCCGTTCAGTCTACGGAAACGGATCACGACGTAAACGGTCGTGCGGGAACGGAGGCACACATTCTCCGCGTGGCTGGAATGCGAGCATGAGGGTGGGCGGGGCACGTATGTTCGCGCTTCGCGATTCGGGCGTCATGGCGTTGTTCGGGGAGGGGGCCGTTATGCGGACCTGGGTGGTTCGGGCCGGAGAGAACGGTGAGCGGGAGCAGACGGCGCTGGAGGAAGGGGTGCTCCTCGTCGGGTGGCAGGGGCTGGGAGACCTGACGGACGTCACCACGCGGGAGGACGTGAAGGCCGCGGTGGCCGCCGCGTACCCCGACGAGGGTCCTTACACCGTCGGGAACTGGACGGGGCAGCTCTACCGTTTCGTCCACGAGATCCAGCCCGGGGACCTCGTGGTGCTCCCGCTGAAGTCCTGGCTGGTCGCCATCGGCCGTGTCACCGGCGGCTACGAGTACCGGGGGGAGGTCACGGACGGTCCGCATCACGTCCGGCGGGTGCAGTGGCTGATCAAGGGCATCGACCGGCAGTCGATCCAACCCGACCTCCAGAACAGCATGGGATCGCTGCTGACCGTGTTCGAGCTCAGCAGGTTCGGGGCCGCGGAGCGGGTGGCTACGCTCGCGGAGGGCAAGCCCGACCCGGGGCGCCCGGATGCCGATGAGTTCGCCGCCGGTCTGACCGAGCCCACCAAGCTGTACGAGGAGGTGCGTCGGCGCGCCGCCGACGAGCCGCTGACCCTGTCGATCCGGGACTTCCTCGCCGTCTGGGGGGCGCAGCGCCGCTACCCGGCCGCGGTCGAGCAGATCAAGAGCGACCTCGACGAGCGGGGCCTGGTGACCGTCCCGCCCTTCACCGAGGGGAGCATCGAAAGCAAGATCGCGGTCCTGGCGGGCGGCGCCGAACCCGACGAGGCGGGAACCAGCGCCGTGACCCGACTCACGGGCACCGGCAGCCTGACGTCCGCGGTCCAGAGCGCGGTGCACGCGGCGGGCCACCTGCCGGACGCCGAATCCCCCGCGCAGACCGTCGCCTACCGGGTGAGCAACCTGGAATCGGCCAACCGCATGCCCGAGTGCGTACGGGTCGGGGACAGCGTCAAGACCGCCATGACGCTGATGGTGCTGCGCGGATACAGCCAACTCCCCGTGCTGGACCCGGACGGACGCTTGCGCGGCGTCGTCAGCTGGGAATCCGTCGGGCGAGCACACCTGGCCGACCCCCGGGCCGACCTGAAGGCCGCCACGGTCAGAGGGCTGGAAGCCGACCGGTCGGACGACCTGCTCAACTGGATCGGCGCCATCCAGGAATCCGGCTACGTCCTCGTACGCGATCACGACCACAAGGTCTGTGGTCTGGTCACCGCCTCCGACCTCACCGTGCAGTTCGGCACGCGGGTGCGCCCGTTCGTCCTCGTCGAGGAGATCGAGCAGCGGCTGCGTCGTGTGGTCGACCGGTGCATTCCGCTCGACCGCATCCGCGCCGTGGTCCCCGGGCGGCGCGCCACCCGGGTGAACTCGGCCGCGAACCTGACCTTCGGAGCGTACGGCCACCTGTTCAAGGACGCGGACAACTGGGCTTCCCTGGACTGGGCCATCGACCAGCAGCACTTCCTGACCGCGCTGGAGGAGTGCCGCCAGTTCCGCAACGACCTGATGCACTTCAGCCCGGACCCCGTCACCGACGACCAGTTGCTCCCCGCGCAGGGACTCCTCGAACTGCTGCGGTCCATGGACCCGCACGGCTGAGGGCCCTCGCGACCTCAGCCGCCCGGGCTCGCCGGAGGCGGGGTCAGGGACGGTTCGATGGTCGACCGGAAGTAGATGCGCGTGGTGCCGGGCGCGAACTCGTGGACGAACAGGTCGACGCAGCGCTGCACGTGCCGACCTTCGGGAGTGTCCACGTCACCGCGGCAGAGCCCGGTCATCCGCATGCCCCGGACGATCGTCTCCGGCTCCGCCAACCCGAGACGGCCGAACGCGGCGGCGGGCCGGTAGTCCTTCTCCTCCGGGTGGTGGTTCCCGATCATCTCGGTGCCCTCCTCGACGAACTGCTCCGTGTACGCGTCCGCCGCCTTGCTGGGCATGACGAAGGCCAACAGCGCGGAGTCGTACCGCTCTCCGACCTTGTACCCCGCCCGCCGGTCCGTGGCCGACCCGGGGATGCGGATGCCCATCTGCTCGCTCAGCCAGGCCGGAGTGGCGCCCTCCTCCCAGCAACAGGTCATCTCCTTGTCCACCAGGTCCGACGACACGTCGTCGACCATCCAGACGGCCGCGCCGAGCACGGCGCCGGCGCAAGCGAGGAACACGCCGATGACCGCGGCGACGATCCACCGCCCCTGCCGACGTTCCTGCCGCAACTCCGCGACCGTGACGGGAGTACCGTCCGTCTTCACCACGCGCCACCCCTCTCGCTGCACAAGCCGACGTGGGCCGCGGTCTCGCCGACTCTCGCCCCACCGACCGCACTCAGTGGGCGAGTTGCGCCACGTCCTCCTCTTCGGCGAGGGTCGGCCCGCCGATCTCCGCGTGCTTCCCGTCGGCCACCCCCTGCCAGTATCCCGTGCCCTTGAACTTCGTCGGACGCGCCTTGGCGAGCTGCGGGTAGCGGGCCGAGACCCGGTTCTCGACGACGACGGAGCGGTCCGCGAGGACCAGGGCCACACTGCGGCCGCCCGGTCCCGTCCGCAGCGGATCGGCCTGCCGCTCGGCGTCGGCGGCCGCCCGCGCCGCCCCCTGGGCCGCACCGATGCGGGTGGTGACCTCACGGATGAACCCGAGCATCCAGGACCGCTTGTACGCCCGCGCGTCCTCGCCCTGCGGCCGGTGCCGCGCGTCGGCCGCGTCCGCCCCGCTCAGCATCTGGAGGCGAAGACTCGTGAAGAGGACCGCGGTCGCGTGGAGGTCCGCCTCGAAACCGAACAGGTGCACCCGGTGCCGATGCTCCTTGCCGCCGGGGTACACGGCACGGCACCGCATCTCGTTCGCGATCCAACTGAGCAGTCGGCGGCCCTCCTTGACGTACGGAGGGTGCACGTCCACGACCCTGTCCACCGGCCGGTCCGGCTTCACCTCGTCGTCGAGCATGGCCTGTTCGATGCCGTACTTGGCCATCAGCTCGGTGGCCTTGTCCAGGAACGTGCGCGCCTCCTGCTCGGTGACGCCCGGGTCCTCGGCCTGCCGCAACAGCGCCCTGACCCGGCTGAGGAGCGCGGGCGGCAGGCCACCGGAGGCGGCGGGGCGCGCCGCGGTGCGGTCCTCGGGCGTCCCGCGCTCCTGGGGACCCTCGTCGCCGTCCGGCCCCCGATCCGCGCCACCGTCGTCACCCTGCCGGGTGATCGCGTCGGCGAGGTCCTCGGGCTCGGGGGCGAGGACGGCGAGGGCCGCCAGTGCCCAGCGCCGCCAGCCGAGGCGGTCCTCCTCCCGGACCCGAGCGAGGACCGTACGCAGTCGCCGGACTCCGCCGTCGGCCCCCACGGTGAGGAACTCCAGTCGGGCGTACCCGAGTCGGGCGACGGCCAGCAGCGCACCGAGGTCGAACGCGCTGCCGCCGTCGTAGGGGACGTCGATGCCGGGTTCCGGGTACCACTCGGGCTCGGGCGCGGACTCCGCCGACCCGCCCCACCCTTCGTGCACGGGGCCGGAGGACTCCTGCGCGGGTCCGGTACCGGTCCTCACGCGCAGGACGGAGGGCGACGGCGCTCCCGAGTACGCCTTCGCCGCCGCTCTCTCCTGCGGGGAGGTGACGACGTGGTACCAGACCGGCAGGGAACCCGCCATCCCGTGCCAGGTGGTCCTGCCGCGTGCCACGAACTCCGCCGCCCGGGACACGGCCCCCTCCTCGTCCGGGGCTTCGCCCTGCCAGTCGAGGAAGTCGAGGAAGGCGTCCAGGTAGTCGGCGGCGGAACGTCGTGGTCCGTGCCGGCTGTCGCTCAGGAGGGCGCGCTCGCAGTCGGACAGTGCGTCGATCACGGGCTGGAGGACGACGGACACGTACCTCTTGACGGCCTCGGACAGTTCGGCGAGGAAGCCGCGCGTCGCGTCCGACCCCGCCGCCTGCTGGACGCGTCGCCAGGCTTCGAGCTGTTCGACGCACGCCTGCTGCTGGGCGATCCACGTCAGGTGCCCGGCGCCCCGCAGGTGTTCCTCACGCAGCAGGACGGCGTCCTGGACCTCGGCGGTCGTCTCCGGCGCGTCGAGCACGGCCCGCGCGAGCAGGCCGAGCGGTTCGGGCTCCTGGCCGAAGAACCCCGCCAGGGTGAGGAGTTCCCGGCCGTGGCGACGCGGCGCCCGCTCGGGGTCGTCGTGGGGGCCGTCCCACCGGACGTCCACCGACCACCGCGCACCCCACTCGGCGACGTCCCGCTCCCGCTGCGCGGTGCCGGGTTGGTTGCGCCCCCACCACCACAGCAGCAGGTCCGCCCACGGTCCCGCGTTCCAGGACCACAGTGCCGGCTCGTCCCCGGGAACGAGCCGGCCGCGCAGCTCCTGCACCGCGGCCGTCAGATCCCGGGGACGGCTCCCGGGGATCAGCCGTTCGAGCCAGCGCACCGTGTCGCCCACGGGCCGGGCCCGTGCGTGGTCCGCCGCCACACGGGCGGTGGTGGCCGCCGCGACGCACCACTGATCGCCGAGATCGGCGGGCAGCAGGCCGTACAGCTGGGCTCCGTCCCTCTCCAGGACCTTGGTGAGGTCCTGGACCCGGGCTTCCAGCCACTTCTGCCGGGTCTCCCTGAAGGCGCCCTCCGCTGGTGGTTCCGAGCCCCGAAAGCTCATCTGCTCCCCCTCTTCCCGGGCGTCCCGTCCCCACCGGAGAGGCCCCTGTCGTCCGTGCGACCGCCCAGTCTTCCGCATGACGCAGGGCCTCGGACGGGGACGCCGCGACCGTGGCCGAGGAGTGCCCATGGCGCCGGACCGCGTTCGATCCGGTACGAGCCGACTCCCCCGGAACTCAAGACGGCACCTCCCGACCGGAGCCGGTCACCACCGCGGGACGGGCCCGGTCGCCCAGGGGCAGCAGCACCCGTAGGGGAGCAGCTCAGTCGACCTGGCCCGCCGCGAGCGTGCCCGTGTAGCCGCCCTCGCTGTTCCACGCCACCTCCCACATGCCCGTGCGGCGCAGTTCCACCAGGCGCGGGCAGTAGAAGCTCCCCTCCAGGACCATGCCGGGCAACGGTGCCCGTCGATCGCTCGTACGGAAGACCAAGGTGCCGTCCGCGCGGGTCCTGTCGTGCGTGAGCGTCGCCGTGCACCCGGTGTCCCCCTTGATCCGGAGCGTGCCGGTGAGGTCCTCCACGGTGGGCTCGGCAGCACGGCCGGTCGAGAGCGTGACCAGGACGTCGTAACGGGCGGCGGGGCTCGATCCGCCGGAGATCTCCCCGCTGAAGGGGGCCGTCAGCGCGTACACGTCCTCCGGCCCCAGGGACGGGACCGAGGAGGCCGGTGGGGACGTCGGGGCCGGAGTGGAAGCCGAAGCCGGCGGAGCCGCGGAGGTGCCCGCCGGAGTCGAGGCTCGCCCGGACGGGGCGGTGGTCGGCCCGGACGGGTCCGGAACTGCTCGGGACGGGGCGGTGGCTGCCTTCTGCCCGGACGTGTAGACGCCGCCGGCCACGAGAGCCGGCACGACCACGTGCCCGTCCAGCGCTGCGCCCTCGCCCAGGGACTCGTCCGCGGCGAAGGCCCGTAGCCGGACCGCCGTCCAGCGGGAGCCGTCGGCGGAGACCCAGGCCGCCGGGTGGGCCACCTCGTTGAGGGTCACGCTGCCGGCGGCCACGAAGGTGTCGCCGGACCGGAAGAGGTCGTCCACGACACCGGAGCCGGGCTTGGCGTCACCCGGTGCCGGGAGGGTGACCTTCGACCAGTGGGCGCCGCCGTCCGAGGACCGCAGGACCACGGGTCGCGCATCCGGCACCGGGCCGACGGTGCCGTCTTCCGAGGCACCGTCGCCGCCGGTCGACGGGGACGCGGTCTTCGACGGGGGCTCCTGCTGCCGGGCGCTCAACAGGAGCGTGTCGTCGCGCACGGCAACGCTCGGGACGCCGACCAGGTCACCCGGCAGCGGAGCGGACAGGTCACGCAGCCGCGCCCCGTCGTCGGTCACCCGGTAGAGGCTGAGACGCTTCGCGTCGTTCGCGCCGCAGCCCCCGGTGATCAGGGCCTCCCCTGCGTCGGAGGCGGCGCTCCGGATACCGAAGGTGCAGCCCTTCGGGGCCCGCGCCGCCACGGCCTTCCAGCGCTTTCCGTCCTCGTCCAGGCGCCATAGGGAGACCCCGTCCGGCGAGGCGTAGGCGTGCGCGCCGTCAGCGAAGTAGCCGGGATTGCGGCCCTCGGTGCCGGGGGGCGGGTCCAGGAGCCGCCAGGTGCGGCCGTCGGCGGAGAAGAAGGTCGGGACGGACGCGGTGACGGGGAGGCCGCCGGAGGAGTCGATGCCCTTGCCCGTGACCAGGAAGCCGCCGTCCCAGCCCAGGAGGTCCGTGAACTCGCTGTACCAGCCGGCGCCGCGGCCCACCGACCGCAGATCGCTCCTGGTCCAGGTGGCGGCGTCGGTCGAGTACCAGGCGTCGAGGTCGTAGCCGTCGCCGGACGGCTCCGGCGCGTCGCCCGCCGCGACCAGCAGACCGTCGCCCTCGACCACGGCCTCCGGACGGAACCCGTCGCCCGCCGCGACCGGAACGTCCCCGCCCTGGGTGAACGACCAGGTGGTCGAGACGTCGGCACGGTCATCGTCGTCACCGTGCCCGGTGAACCACCACGCTCCCGCCGCGAGCACCACGGCGAGCACCAGAACGATCCCCACGGCCGTCCGTCGCCGCACCGGGTGGCCGATCATTGCGCGGTCCGCTTCGTGCAGGTGGTCCTGGTCGTCTCCTTGGTGTCCACGAGTACGCGTCCCGTCCCGTTGCTTTCGGGACGGATGTCGTAGACCGGCACTCCGGCCACTTGGCCGGTCGACCGGAACGGACCCAGTTCCGTCTGCTTCCGCTTGCCGCCGAGCAGGTAGGTGACGGTCAGGCTCCACTCGTACGACGCCGTGCAGGAGCTCACGTCGACGGTGACGTAAGCCGGTTCGTCCCGGGTCACGGTCTTACCGGTGATCATCGAGTTGCCGGGTACGGGATGGGCCGCCGGCTTGCCGTCGACGACGTCGAACAGTTTCTGACGTTCGAGGTCCAGGTGGAGGTGGCTCGGCCCACCGCCACCGCCCCCGCACGACTGGGTCTTCTGGAGCACCCAGTCGTACGCGGTCGTCCGGTTGCGGCCCTTGACGTGCGGGACCACGGATTCGACGGAGATCTTGTCCTTTCCCTCGGTGCTCAGGGTCAGGTTCAGCACGCCGCGGGCCCAGGACGCGGCGCCCTTCTCCGCGGCGATGTTGCGCGGCTCCTTCTGGAAGTCGTCGAGGTCGATGGCGGTGACCGGGGGGCCGCCCTTCGGCATGGCCACGCGCGACCCCTGGTCGCACGCGCTCGCTGCGGGCCAACCGGTCAAAACCTTCAGCGTGTTGGGCGGCGGCGGATCCCACACGTCCTTGATGGCCCTCCGACCGACGTCCGCGATGTCCGTGACCGCGATCCCCGCCAGGGCCGCGACCACCGCGGCCGGAATCCCGTACTTGACCCATGGCGACTGTTGCGGCGCCGGCGCGGCCCCCTGTTGTCGCGGAGGCCGCCGTAATCGCCTTCGCCCGCCCTGCCGTTGCTGTCCTCGCTGCCGTTGCTGCCGTTGCTGCCGTCTGATCAGCCATGCCATCACGTGCCCCCCGCTCCCCTTGAGGGTGTGTATGGCCCGGCGCCACAACCGGCAAACCGGCTGCATCTGGAACCTTTACCTGCTTCTTGGACCTCCGCGTCCCACCCGGGCGACAGGACTCCGACGTGTGGCAAGGCCGGTCGGAATGGAGTGGGTTGACGCACGGTCGAAGGAGCAATGGTGAGGGCTTGCGCATCCGGGCGGCTCTTGTGATATTTGTTTCGACTTTAATCGTCTCTTTGTGGGGGATTCGAGGAGATCACGACAGGGGAGTTCCAGCGTCGAGGACCGGACACCTGAGCGGGAAGCGGCGCGATATCACCTGCGAACGTCCACATGGTTCTCCGTATCCCCAACGTTTCCCTCCACCACGCACCTCCCATCGCGTTCCAGCTGGAGTTCTCCGCGAGTCGCCCCGGCCCCGAATGATGGGTGCCCTCAGGCAGAGTCCCAGGAAACTCGAGCCCCTCTTCACGGAGGCCGGTCATGGCGGATTTATCCGCTCAGAATTCAGAACTGCTCATCGCCGTCACGATGGCCGATATCGCCATCATCCTGGTCGCCGGCTCGCTCCTGGGTTGGCTGGTCCGGTACGTGCGCCAGCCGTCCGTCGTCGGGGAGATCATCGCCGGCATCGCCTTGGGTCCGAGCCTCCTCGGTCTGCTTCCCGGCGATGTCCCTTCCCACATCTTCCCGAGCGAGGTCCGGCCGCACCTGTCGGCCATAGCTCAAGTCGGGCTGCTCATCTTCATGTTCGGCGTGGGCTGGGGATTCGACAAGAGGTTGCTGCAAGGCCGACACGGCACCGCGGCCGCCGTCTCGATCGCCTCGGTCGTGGTCTCCTTCGGCCTGGCCATCGGGCTCGCGGCGTTGCTGTACGACCGGCACGACAGCGTCAACGGAAAGCACATCTCGTTCACCGCGTTCGCCCTCTTCATGGGCGCGGCGATGTCGATCACCGCCTTTCCGGTCCTGGCCCGGATGTTGACCGAACACCGGATGATGGGAACGCGCGTCGGCGCACTGGCACTGGCCAGCGCGGCCATCGACGACGTCCTCGCCTGGTGCCTGCTGGCGCTGGTGGCGGCGATCGTGACCGCGTCCGGCGGCTCGGGGCAGTTCGCGCAAACGGTGGTCCTTTCCGTGCTCTACATCACGGTGATGCTGTTCCTCGTACGCCCGCTCCTGTCGTTCCTCGTGCGTCGCTGGGTCCGGGACCGGGTGCCGCCGCAGCTCTTCGTGGTGTTCGTCGCCGGCCTGTTCCTGTCTTCCTATGCGACGACATGGATCGGAATCCACGCGATATTCGGCGCGTTCGCCTTCGGCTTCGTCATGCCGAGGGAGCCGCTCGGTGTGCTCGGCGAAGGAGTGAAACGGCCGTTCGACGGGATCAGCCTGGTGCTGTTGCCGGTCTTCTTCATCGTCACCGGACTGAACGTGGACATCGGCGCGCTGTCCGGACGTGACCTGCTCGAACTGGTCGCCATCATCACCGTCGCCTGCGCCGGCAAGCTGATCGGGGCCTCGGTTCCCGGGAGACTCGCCGGAATGCCGTGGCGGGAGGCCGGCACCCTCGGCATCCTGATGAACACGCGCGGCCTGACCGAACTGATCATCCTGAACGCCGGCGTGAGCCTCGGCGTCCTGGACGGCCGGATGTTCACGATGATGGTCGTGATGGCGTTGTTCACGACTGCGCTCACCGGACCGTTCCTCCCCAGGGTTCCGGTACGCGTCGAGCAGCTCGGACCCCGGGCCCCCTCGGAGGGGTCGGCCACGGCGCCCCCGTCGGTGTAGGCCCGCCGCACCGAGCCGCGCCCGCGGGTCGGGTCCGATGTGATCGGTCGGTGGCGCTGGGCTCGTCGCACGGACTGGCATCCTCCACGGGAAGGTGGCACCGCGCACGGCCCGGCGGGGAAACAGCAGGTGTTCCTTTCCGTGACGCCTTCTCGCAGAAGGCAAGAGCGCGCGAACATGACCCGCCCGGCAGCAATGGCTGGGAGTGTGGGAATTGCCCCGCCCAATGCCCGCGACACCCATCGGCACGGGCGGTGACGCCCACGGATCGAGGGAGAACACGACGAACGCGCCGCGGGACGGGGCCGGTTCGTCCGGGGTAGAAGGGTTCAGGCCGGCCTGAGCGCCTTGCGGTAGGCCCCCGGAGTGGTGTCGAACTCGCGGCGGAAGGCCAGGTGGAAGCCGACGTTGCTCTGGTAGCCGATCCGGGCCGGGATGTCGCCGAGGGCCACCGATCCGTCCGCGAGCAGCGCCCGGGCTTCCTGGAGCCGGCGTACCGTCAGATGACGGGCGGGTGAATCACCGACGAGCGCCCGGAAGGTCTCGGAGAAGGCGGAGCGTGACATGCCCGCCCGGCGCGCGAGGGTCTCGACCGTCCAGGGGTGGGCGTAGTCGCGGTAGATCGCCACCAGGGACGCGCTGATGCCGGGATGGCGCAGGGCCCGGAGGGCGGGGGAGAGTTCCGTGAGCCGTTCCAGGGCGGTGCGCAGCGCCAGGACGAAGACCATTTCGAAGGCGCGCAGGGCGACCAGTCCGGAGCCGGGGGACGTGCGCGCGATCTCCGGTGCGAGGGAGCACAGGGTGCCGTGCAGCAACGGTTCGCCGATGAGCACGTCCCGGCGCAGGACGATCACCCGGGGCAGGGCCCGGTAGAGCGCGGGCTCGGTCGTTCCGTCGTAGTGCAGGCTCGCGCAGAGCATGTCGGTGTCGATCGGTCCGCTGCCGACCGTCACCACGTCCGAGGAACCGGGTACGCGTTCCGGCAGTACCGATTGCAGCGGTTGGGTGGCCACCGCGTCCGGCCGGCCGGCGAAGGTGTGGGCGGTGCCGTAGGGGAAGACCGCGAGGTCTCCCGTACCCAGGTGGACGGGCGGCGAGTCGTCGTGGAAGCCGACGAAACACTCGTTGCTGAGCATGTAGTGGAGGACCGCGCAGGAGTCCTCCTCCCCCTGCACCCCCCATGCGCCGCCGGCCTGCCACCGGCTGTAGAAGATGTCGCTGAGCCGTAGCGGCCGCAGCAACTCGCTCAGCACGTCATCAGTCATGGACGATCCTTAAACCAGGACGGCTCTTCGTTAATTGATCGTAGTCCCTGCGTGTCGGACAGTGGTGCCGAGCCGTCCCCGGGACGGGACGGCCCAGCACACCGACCGAGGGGGTACTTTCGATGAACACCCTGATCGCCGGAGGGCGTACCGGCGGGCCGGCCACAGCACCGCGGCGCTCCGAGCGGGGGACCGCAGATGGCGGCGCCTGACCGCTGGAGGGCGCTCGCGCTGCTCGCCTGCACCCAGTTCGTCCTGATCCTCGACACCTCGATCATCAACGTCGCGGCGCCGTCGATCGGCAGGGACCTCGGCATCTCGCCCGCCGCACTCTCCTGGGTGGCCAACGCCTACCTGGTCTCCTTCGGGGGGCTGCTGCTCCTCAGCGGCCGGGCAGCGGACCTGCTCGGCCGGCGCAGACTCTTCATCGCGGGGCTGGGCACACTCGCCGCCGCCTCGCTGCTCGGCGCACTGGTCGACAGCGCCCCGCTCCTGATCACGGCACGCGTCGTCCAGGGCACGGGCGCCGCGATGGCGGCGGCCGCCGCGCTCGCGCTGCTGCTGTCGCTGTTCGACGACGGACCGGAACGCCACCGGGCGCTCGGCATCTTCGCCGCGACGGCCGGGGCCGGGGGCGCCGCGGGCACGGTCCTCGGCGGTGCGCTCACCAGTTGGCTCGGCTGGGAGTCCACCTTCGCGCTCAACGTCGTCGTGGGGATCGGACTGATCCTGCCGGCCCGTCGGCTGCTGCCCGCCGGGAACCGCAGCGGGAACGCGGGCGGCTTCGACCTGCCCGGCGCCCTGTCCGTCACCGGCGGGCTGGCGCTGCTGGCGTACGCCGTGCTCGACGCGGGCGAGTCCGGGTGGCGGGATCCAGATCCGGTGACGCTGCTGACCGGGTCCCTCGCCATCGGCCTGTTGACGGCGTTCGTCCTCGTCGAACGCCGGGTACGGCATCCGCTCGTCCCGCCCGCCCTCTTCCGCCGGCGCACGCTGCGGCTGGCCAACGTGCTGGCAGGGATGTGGCAGATGGCCCTGTTCCCCATGTTCTTCCTGGTGAGCCTCTACCTCCAGTCGGTCCTGGGGCACGAGCCCGTGACGAGCGGCCTGGGGCTGCTCCCGCTGTCGGTCGTGGTCGTCCTGGTCGCGTCCGGCACCGACCGGCTGATCGGCCGGTTCGGTCTCCGGGCGGTGATGTGCACCGGGTTCGTCCTGGTCGCGGTCGGACTGGTGTGGCAGTCGACGCTCTCGCCGTCGGGTTCGTTCGTCGCCGACGTGCTGCCGCCGAGTCTGCTGCTCGGTGTCGCCCTGCCGCTGGTCTCCGTCACCACGGCCGTCGCGGCGACCCTCGGCACGGAACGCGACGGGACGGGGCTCGCCTCCGGTCTGGTCAACACCAGCCAGCAGTTCGGCTCCGTGATCGGGCTGGCCCTGCTGTCCGGCGTGGCGGCCGCCCGGACCTCAGCGGTCCCCGGGCCGCGGGACGTCGCACTGACCGAGGGGTTCAGCGCCGCGTTCCTGGCCGGCGCCGCCCTCGCACTGGTGGCGGCCCTGCTCACGCTGCGGCTGGTCGTACCGGTCGCGCCCGCCGCTGTGACGACCCGCAGCACCGACCGCATCCCGGCCGACCCCGCCGTGAACGCAGAGAGGCAGACGTCATATGAGTGAGGACCGGCATATGAGTGAGGACCGGCCCAAGCGGTACCTGGTCACCGGTGCCAACGGCTTCCAGGGCGGGGCCGTGGCCCGGCTGCTCGCCGGGCGCGGGCACGAGGTGCGCGGTCTGGTACGCGACGCCGACCGGCCGGCGGGGGACGGGGGACGCGCCTGGACCCCGGTCCGGGGCGACCTCGGCAGCGCCGAGGACCTGCGCCGCGCCTTCGAGGGCGTCACGCACACGGTGGTCACCCTGCCGCTCGTCTACGACGCGGACACCGTGCTCACCCATGCGCGCAACCTCGTCGGGGCCGCCCGCGAGGCCGGGGTGAGCCGCCTGGTCTACAACGTCAACACGCCACTGCCGCAGGAGCGCACCGGGCGGGCGGGATTCGAGACCCGGCGCCTGGCCGAGCAGGTGTTCCTCGACGGCGGGGTGCCCGCGGTGTCGGTCCGACCGCCCGTCTACCTCGACAACCTCTTCAGCCCGTGGAACGGTCCGGCGCTCGTCAACGACGGTGTACTGGCCTACCCGTTGCCCGCCGCGCAGCGGGTGGCCTGGATGTCGCACGTGGACCTGGCACGGGTGCTCGCCTCGGCGACGGAGGCCGAGGAGCTCGTGGGCCGGGCGGTGGACGTCGGCGGCGCCGCGGTACTGACCGGCACCGAACTGGCGGCGGCGTTCGCCGAGGCGCTGGGGCGCGAGGTGCGCTACCTCCCCCTCGGCGTCGCGGACTTCGAGGCGGGCCTCGGGCAGTCGCTCGGCGCGGAGTCGGCGGCCGGGGTGGCCGGCGTCTACCACCACGTGGCAGCCGGCGACCAGGAACTGCTGGCGGCCGACCCCGCGGCGACGGAGCGCCTGTTCGGCGTACGGATGACGTCCACGGTCGACTGGATCACGACGCAGGACTGGGGCGTCTGGTCGGGCAGCGCCGCCTGACGTCCGGCCTCCTGTTCGGGACCCGTGGCCCGGGCCCCGAACAGGAGGGACAGCCACGGCGGTTCAGCCCCGGTAGCCGCCGAAGATCCGGGAGAACTCGTACGGAGTCTGCGGGATGTTGGTGCACAGGGAGAGGTGGCCGCCGGTGCAGGCGTTGCGGTCGCGGGTGACGTCCCAGAAGGAGAGCATGCCGAGCTTCCGGGTCCGTGCGAACTCGACCAACTGGCGTGCGTCCTGCTGGTCGTAGATCCGGTGGTCGTCGTTCTCGCCGAGCATCGGCGTGACGCCGATCATGCGCCACAGACCGGTCGCGGAGACTGCGGGAAAGAGCGTCCGGAGCTGGTCGAAGACGCCCTGCGCGGCCTGGACCGCGGCGTCGCCGTAGTCGACGTCCGTGAAGTAGTCCATGGTCATGATGTTGACGACATCGAGCGTGACGCCCGCGTCCCGGGCGGAGCGCACCACCGACAGGCCGGTCGGGGTCAGCCCGTTCGGCGTGACCGGGAGGGTCAGCGAGATGCGCAGCGCGGGGTGGGCGCGCTGGAGCCGGGCGAGGGCCGCCGAGCGGCGCTCTATCGAGACCGGGTCGGTGGTCGCGGAGCCCTCGATGTCGAAGTCGGCGTAGGTGAGGCCGTACTGCCTGACCAAGGCGTCGTACTCGGTGAAGAGGGCATCGACCGAATCGCAGGTCTGGGCGAGTTCGCGACCGCCCGCGCCGCCGAAGGACACCTTCACCTCACCGCCCAGGGCCCTCAGCGCGGCGATGTCGTCCGAGGCCCAGCCAGAGCGCGGATCGAACTGGTTGAACCACATCGCCCGGCAGGTGGTGGCGGTGATGAAGCCCAGGCTGAAGGCCTTCAGCCCGCTGCCCGCCGCGAGTTCGGTGAGGCTCGGGGTCGGCCAGGCCCCCATGTCGACGTACGGCGCGGTGGCCATTGTCCCCGGGCCCGGACGGACGTACCCGGTCAGGGCGCGGACGGGCGGACTGTACTCGGAGACGTTCCCGGCCTGGTCCCGGGCGCGGATGCGGAACAGGTACGGCGTGCTCGGGCTGAGTCCGGTCGCCCGGTACGCGTTCGTCCCCCGTACGGTGACCGGGGCCGCGCCGTCGACGGAGACCTCGTAGTCGAGGACCGAGCTGCGGTCGTCGCTCGAATGGCGCCAGCCGACGGTCAGGGCGCTCTCGCCGACCTCGGTGAAGGTGATGCCCGTCGGCACCGTCGGAGGGGTGACGTCCGGGTCGAAGCCGCAGGCGAAACCGTTGACGGTGCAGGTGCCCGGGTACCCGGCACCGCTCGCCACCCAGCCGAAGCTGGTCGACCCGCCGGGTGCGAGGGTGGCGTTGTAGTCGTGGCTGCGGAAGGTGTGGACGGCACCCTCACGGCTGAAGCGGGCGTCCCAGACGCTGCTGATGACGGTGTCCGCGGGCAGGCGCAGGGTGAGGGTCCAGCCGGTGACCGGCGCGGTGCCGATGTTCTTGATGGTGAACGAGCCCTGGTGGCCGGTGTCCCAGACGGAGGTCTTCCGGAAGTCCGCCACGAGCAGCGGCGATCCGGTGGACGCCGCGGCTGGTGGCGCCGGTGTCTGCGCGGCGGCGGTCGGAACGGGCAGGAGGGCGAGCACGACGAGGACGAGCGCGGTGATCAGGGCTGTCCGTGGTCTTCGCAAGGCTGTCTCCCGGTGGAGGGGGAACGAGTGGGGATGCCGTTCGGGGCGGAACACGTGACACGCTTTGGCCCATACCAATGGCGCCCGCCCTGATTACCCGCCGGCCTCGGTGGCGTCAAGATGCCCTGCTCTCCGGGGCCCCGTACCGTCCCGTTCTGCCCGGTATCCGCCGCCGCCGGGCGGGCGGCGCGCACCGGCCGCATCCACCCGGCCCGGCCCGGCTTCCCAGGATCTGCCGGGCCCACCCGTACGCGCTCAACCGCAGTCCGGCGTCAATCCGTTGCTGCGGGCGCCCCGTCCTCCAGGTAGCGGTAGGCCTCGCGCCACTCCTCGAAGGCCGCCTCGAACCACGGGACCCCTGCGGCGAGGGGCATCAGATGGCGTCGCGTCTCACGGTAGTAGGAACGCCGCTTCTCGGGACGCGGGTGCGTGTCGAGTCGCTGCACGTTGCTGAACCGGTCCGCCAGCTTGAGCAGCAGGACCTCCGGCGGGGCGGAGCGCAGGCTCAGCAGGTAGCGGTCCCGCACTTGCGCAGGGTCCTCGTGGGCCTCGGGGTCAGGCTTCGTCACCCAGCCCACCCACTCCTCGACCCGCGGCCCGAACCGCTCGCGGACCTCCCCGGCCGTGCGGTCGGTGTCCTCCACGACGTCGTGGAGGACGGCCGCGACCAACAGGTCCTCGTCGCGGACGCCGGCGCCGGAGACGAGGATCTCCACCACCTCCAGGAGGTGCTCCACGTACGGCTCACCGGCGGGCCTCTTCTGATCCCCGTGGGCCTCTTCGGCGAACGCGACGGCCTCGCCGAGGCGCTGCACCGAAACCTCCGGAGCGAGCACCGCCAACTGCCCGCGGGCGGTGCTCCAGTCGTGCCACGCGCCGAACACCCGATGGGTCAAGGGTTCCGGTGCGCCTGCGGTCTCCGGCGCGACCGACGTCTCCGGTTGCGCCGGCCGCTCGACGGGGCGGTCACTCACGAGCTCACCTCCGAAGGGCCGTACACGGTACGGACGGACCCGCGGGAGAGTCTTGCACGGCCAAGCCGAGCGAGGGTGGAGTGCCGACAAGTCGCCTGTTCCGGCCCGGTCTTGGCGGCCCGGCGGCGGCTCCCCGCACACCGTCTCCGTGAACCGCACCCAACGGATGGACGTGCAAACATCCGAGCAATCCCGAAATCGGCTCAGAATCCAGACACAAGAGGCTGATTTCCCTCTATGCGAACCCGAGTGGGCCCAGCACAATCCCCGGTACCGATTCCCCGCCGTCGCCGCGGAGTTCATTGATCCACGCACCGGCGCGACCCGGCGCCCGGGAGCGAGACCGCATCCTCGTGGCCGCTCCCGTCGACGGGCCGCCCCCGCGTGACCGGAGGTGTCTCATGACCACCAGCCACGAGGTTTCCCTCCCGGTCCTCGACAGCGACGGAGGTGACCGGCTGTACGAGCAGATCGAAGAACTGCGCGCCACCGGGCCCGCCGTGCGGGTCCGGCTGCCCCAGAACGTCATCGCTTGGTCCGTCACGCGCGGCGACGTCGTCAAGCGGCTCGTCACCCATCCCGATGTCACCAGGAACGCCCGCGGCGCCTGGCCCGGTTACCAGCCGGGCGCCGTCCCCTGGCTCTCCCCCTGGCTCGACGTCCACTCCATGGCCACCGCCGAGGGGGCCGAACACACCCGGTTGCGGAGGCTGATCGGCCCCGCCTTCACACCGCGGCGCATGGCGTCGCTGCGGCCCGCGATCGAGTCCGTCGTCACCGACCTCCTGGACGGTCTGGAGGCCCTGGAGGCCCTGGATGACGGCGCGGCAGTGGATCTGCGGGCGCACTTCGCGCACGGTGTGCCGACCCGTGTGATCTGCGATCTCTTCGGCGTTCCGGAGGACCAGCGCCCCGACGTGCTCGCCGTCGCCGACGCGATCCTGGCCACCGATGTCCCCCAGGAGGAGTCGGAGCGGGTCGCGAGCGGGCTGATCACCGTCATGGGCCGTCTCGTGGAGGCGAAGCGACGGGAGCCCGGCGATGACATGACCAGTCTGCTGCTCACCGCCCATGAAGGGGACCGGCTCACCGAGACGGAGCTGATCTCCACCCTGCTCCTGATGATCGGGGCCGGGAGCCAGACCACGATCGCGCTGATCGGGAACGCCGTCCGGGCGCTCCTCACCCACCGTCAGCAGTTGCAGGCGGCCCGGGCCGAGCCGGCGCGCTGGGCCGATGTCGTCGAGGAGACGCTGCGGCTCCATCCGCCGGTCGTGCATCTTCCGCTGCGGTTCGCGTTCCGTGACATCGACCTCGGCGAGGGCGTCACCATAGCGGCCGGGGACGCCATCCTCATCGGGTTCGGGGCGCACGGCCGGGACCCGTCGTTCCACGACGCCGCACACAGCTTCACGATCGACCGCGTGGACAGGGAGCACCTGGCCTTCGGGTACGGCATCCACTACTGCCTCGGCGCCCCGCTCGCCCGGCTGGAGGCCGCCGTCGCGCTGCCCGCCCTCTTCGACCGGTTCCCCGACATCGTGCTCGCCGACGAGGGGAACGCGCCGGACCCGCAGCCGTCGTTCATCGGCAATGACGTCCTCGCCCTGCCCGTCCTGCTGCGCCCCGCGGGCCGAGCGGCGCGGTGAGCCGACCGTTTCGGTGAACGCGGACCGGGACTCTCCGTCGTCGAGGTCAACACCCTCGGCGGCGTCCTCGCTCCGTACGTCGCCGAGGTGCCGGAGCGCGTGGCGGTGACCGCGCGCTGCGGCCTGCGGAAACTCAGGCCGGGAGGCCCAGTTCCCTCGCGATCAGTATGCGCTGCACCTCGCTCGTGCCCTCGCCGATCTCCAGGATCTTGGAGTCCCGCCACATCCGCGCCACCGGGTACTCGTTCATGAACCCGTAGCCACCGTGGATCTGCGTCGCCTCCCGCGCGTTGTCCACCGCCACCGTCGAGGAGTACAACTTCGCCACCGCCGCCTCCTTCTTGAACGGCTCCCCCCGCACCAGCCGCGACGCCGCGTCCCGCCAGCCCACCCGCGCCATGTGGGCCCGCATCCCCATGTCCGCGATCTTGAACTGGATCGCCTGGTAGTCACCGATCGGGCGCCCGAACGCGCGGCGCTCACGCGCGTACTTCACCGACTCGTCCACACACCCCTGCGCCAACCCCGTGGCCAGCGCCGCGATCGCCACCCGCCCCTCGTCCAGGATCCGCAGGGACTGCGCGTACCCACGCCCCTCCTCACCCAGCAGGTTCCCGCCGGGCACCCGCACGTCCGAGAACGACAGCCCACGCGTGTCGGAGGCGTTCCAGCCCACCTTGGAGTACGGCGCCGCCACCGTGAAGCCCGGCGTCCCCGACGGCACGATGATCGACGAGATCAGCGGCTTCCCGTCCGGCTTGCGACCCGTCACCGCCGTCACCGTCACCAGTCCCGTGATGTCCGTGCCCGAGTTGGTGATGAAGCACTTCGACCCGTTGATCACCCACTCGCCCGTCGCCTCGTCCCGCACCGCCGTCGTCCGCGTCCCGCCCGCATCAGAACCGCACTCCGGCTCCGTCAGCCCGAACGCCCCCAGCACTTCCCCGGCACACAACTTCGGCAGCCACTGCCGCTTCTGCTCCTCCGTGCCGAAACGGAACACCGGCATCGCCCCCAGCGAGACACCCGCCTCCAGCGTGATCGCCACCGAGGAGTCCACCCGGGCCAGTTCCTCCAACACGAGCCCCAGGGCCAGGTAGTCCCCGCCCATCCCTCCGTACTCCTCCGGGAACGGCAGCCCGAACAGCCCCATCCGTCCCATCTCCCGCACGATCTCGTACGGGAACTCATGGTGCTCGTACAGGTCCCCGATCTTCGGGGCCACCACGTCTCGCGCGAACTCCGCGACGGTGCGGCGCAGTTCCTCGTGCTCGTGGGTGAGGCGATGGTCCATGTCTTCCACGGTCCTTAGGTGAGGGGGTCCGTACACGGGGAGAGCCGGCGGGTCGGTCCTGCCGCTCACCGGTCGGTCGGGAGGCGGTTCGCGCATCACGTCCGCATCGGATCACAGCCGCAGCAGGAGGGTGTCGGGGTCCTCCACCAGCGCGCCCAGCGCGGTGAGGAAGGCCGCGGCCTCGGCGCCGTCACACACCCGGTGGTCGAACGCGCAGGTGAGCTTCGCCGTGGGCCGTACGACGAGCCGGTCACCGTCCACGACGTGGGGGCGGGGACGGATCGACCCCACGCCGAGGATCGCCGCCTCGGGGTGGTTGACGACCGGCACGCCCTCGTCCAGGCCGAGCGCACCGAAGTTGGAGACCGTGAAGGTGGAGCCGGTCAGCTCGCGGGGGGCGAGGGTGCCCCCGCGCGCCCCGTCCGCCAGCCGCGCCGCCTCCTGGGCGAGCCGCACGGTCGACAGGTCCTGGGCGTCGCGCACCACGGGCACGACCAGGCCGCGCGGGGTGGCCGCGCCGATGCCCAAGTGCACCGCGTCGTACGTACGGACCTCGGGGCCGCCCGGGACGTACGTGGCGTTGAGCCTGGGGTGTTCGCGCAGAGTGAGCGTCAGGAGGCGCAGCAGGAGGGCGAAGGGCGTGGCGGGGTGCTCGGCGTCCTGCGCGCGCAGCCTGTCGCGCAGGACGAGCAGGCGGGAGAAGTCGACGACGAGGGAGCAGTGGGCGTCGGGGATCTCCCGGCGTGCACGCTCCATGTGTGCTGCCGTGCGTGCGCGGACGCCGCGTACGGGGATCGATCGCGTCCCGGAGCCGCTGGCGCCGTCCCCGGCGGTCCCCGTGGTGGGGGAAGCCGCTGCCGCCTGGACGTCCGTGCGGGTGATGGTGCCCTCCGGACCCGATCCGGTGCCCAGCGCGGCCAGGTCCACCCCGAGCCGGCGGGCGAGGTGCCGTACGGGCGGCTTGGCGCGGGGGCGCCCGGTGTCGGTCAACGCCGTGGACGGCGAGCGGCGGGGAGCGGGGCGTCTGCGGACCTCTCGCCGCCCGGTGTCCGTCCCCGCCCGCGTGCCGTATCCGACGAGCACCGGTCCCGAATCGGCGCCGTCGGTGCGGTCGGCGCCGACCGCACCGACGGCCGTGTCCGGCCCGGCGCTCGTGGCCGGCCCCGGGTCCCCGGCGACGTCCGGGTCCCGGCCGGTGCCCGCGGGCGCCCCGCTGTCGATGAGGGTCAGCGGTGTGCCCACCGGCAGGGTCTGTCCCGGCTCGCCGCGCCGTTCCACGACGGTCCCGGCGTACGGGGACGGGATCTCCACCTCGGCCTTGGCCGTCTCCAGGACGCACAGCGGCTGGTTGACGGTGACGGTGTCCCCCGGCCCGACCAGCCATGCGACGATGGTCGCGTCGAGCAGTCCCTCCCCCAGGTCGGGTACGAGGAACTCCCGGATCGTGCGGTCCGCGGCGTCAGTCACGGCCGTACCCGAAGGACCGGTCGATGCCGTCGAGCAACCGGTCCACGCCCGGCAGCCATGCCTGCTCCCATCGTGCGGGTGGATACGGAGTGTCGAACCCCGTGACCCGCAGCACGGGGGCCTCCAGGTCCCAGAACAGTTCCTCCTGCACCCTGGCCGCGATCTCCGCTCCCAGTCCCAGGGTGCGCGGGCCCTCGTGCAGGACGACGCAGCGTCCGGTGCGGGACACCGAGGCGGCGATCGTGGGGAAGTCGAGGGGGGCCAGGGAACGCAGGTCGACCACTTCTAGCTCCCAGCCGTAGGCGCGCCGGGCGGTCTCCGCGGCGTCGAGCGCGGTGCCGACGGTGCCGCCGTAGGCGACCACCGTGACGTCCGTACCGCTGCGGCGGACCAGGGCCTGCTCCAAGCGCGCCGCGGGCACCTCGGTCGTCGCGTCGCCGCTCTGCCAGTAACGCCGCTTGGGCTCAAGGAAGATCACCGGGTCGTCGCAGTCGATGGACTGCCGGAGCAGGGCGTGGGCGTCCGCAGCCGTGGCGGGCGTCACCACCCGCAGCCCCGCCGTGTGCGCCCAGAACGTCTCGGTGGACTCCGAGTGGTGTTCCACCGCGCCGATGCCGCCGAAGGACGGGACGCGCAGCGTCACGGGCACCGAGAGCTGGCCGCGCGTGCGGTTGCGGTACTTGGCCACGTGGCTGACGATCTGGTCCAGAGCGGGATAGGTGAACCCGTCGAACTGGATCTCGGGCACCGGACGCAGTCCCCGCATCGCCATGCCCAGGGCCACTCCGACGATCGCCGACTCGGCGAGCGGCGTGTCGAAGCAGCGCTGGGGGCCGAACCGCTCGGCGAGCCCCTCGGTGACCCGGAACACCCCGCCCTGGCGGGCCACGTCCTGGCCGAAGACGACGACCCGCTCGTCCTCGGTCATGGCCTCGCGCAGCGCCGTGTTGATCGCTTCCACCATGGTCGCCGCCACGGCTCACTCCTTCCGGGACAGTTCGGCGAGCAGCTGTCCGGACTGCTCCAGCAGGTCCTTCGTCGGTTCGTGCAGCACGTGGGCGAACAACTCGGTGGGCGGCACGTCGGGAGCGTCGAACACGCCGTCCCGCAGTTCGGCGCACATCCGGGCCGCCCGGTCCCGTGCACGGTCCTCGACCTGCTCGTGCCACAGGCCCCGGTGGGCGAGGTAGCGCCGGTAGCGGGGCAGCGGGTCGAGCCGCTCCCAGTGGTCGACCTCGTCCTGGGTGCGGTACCGGGTCGGGTCGTCGGAGGTGGTGTGGGGCGCGAGCCGGTAGGTGACCGCCTCGATGAGCGTCGGGCCGCCGCCCGACCTGGCCCGGGCGGCGGCCCGTTCGGTCACCGCCCGGCAGGCGAGGACGTCGTTCCCGTCGACCCGTACCCCCGGCATGCCGTAACCGACGGCCTTGTGCGCGAGGGAGGGGGCCCGGGTCTGCTCGGAGAGGGGCACGGAGATCGCCCACTGGTTGTTCTGGATGTAGAACACGCACGGTGCCGCCTTCACCGCGGCGAAGTTCAGCGCCTCGTGCACGTCCCCCTCACTCGTCGCGCCGTCCCCGATGAAGGCGACGGTCAGGGAGTCCTCCCCGAGTCTGGGCGCCGCCATGGCCGCGCCGACGGCGTGCAGGGCGTGCGTGCCGATGGGGATGGACATCGCCGCGCAGGCGTGCTCGGGAAAGCCCCAGCCGCCGTGCCAGGTGCCGCGCCACACCGCACCGACCGCGGAGGCGGGGATCCCGCGCTTCAGGAACACGCCGAGCTCGCGGTACTGCGGGAAGAGCCAGTCGTCGTGGCGCAGGGCGGCGGCGCAGCCGACCTGCGCCGCTTCCTGTCCCCTGCACGAGGGGTACAGGGCCAGCTGTCCCTGCCGCTGGAGGTTGACGAACTCCGCGTCCACGGCGCGGGTGACGACCATCCATGCGTACAGTTCGGTCAGTTCCTCCGCTGACAGGGTGACGTCGTACTGCGGGTGGTCGACCGGCGTGCCCTCGGGGGTGATGAGGGCGACCGGCTGCGGATCGACGTCAGCCACCGGCCACGGCCTTCGGGCGCGGCCGGACGAGGGCGGGCACGGTACGGACTCCGTTGAGCGCCAGCGAGGCGACCGGTTCGATCGCGCCCCGGGGGACGGCCAGTACGGGGTCGAAGCGGTCGAAGAACGCCGGGAGCGCGATGTGCGCCTCCAGGCGGGCCAGGGGAGCGCCCACGCAGAAGTGGGGGCCGTGCCCGAAGGACAGGTGACGGGTGGCGCGCCCGGCGTCGAACACCCCGGCCAGCGGGCCGTGCTGCGCGGGGTCGCGACCCAGCGACGCGTACGACATCATCATCGGCTCGCCGGCTCGGATCAGGACTCCCCCGATCTCGACGTCCTGTGCCGGGTAGCGGAACGCGCCCTGGCTGACCGGGGAGTCCCAGGCCAGCACCGATTCGGTCACCGACTCCCACGACACCTCGCCGGCGCGCGCCCGCGCCAGCTGTTCGGGGTGGGTCATCAGGGCGAGGAAGGCGTTGGTGAAGAAGTTGATGGTCGTCTGGTGTCCGGCGGTCAGCACCAGGATGAGGGTGTCGACGAGTTCGTCGGTGGTGATGGAACCGCTGGTGCGCTGCTCGGCCAGCAGGGAGGTGAGGTCGTCGCCGGGGTCGGCGTCCTTGCTCGCGGCCAGTTCGGCCATGAAGCGGTAGAGCGCCTCCTCGGTGGCGGTCACCTCCGTCGGCTGTTCGGTGGTGTCGAAGAGCGCGTGGCACAGGGAGTGCAGCAGGTCGTGCTGCTCGTCGGGGACTCCGAACAGCTCGCATATCACCCCCATCGGCAAGGGGACGGCGAACGCCGTCTTGAGGTCGGTCGCCTCGTCCGCGGGCGCGGCGGCGAGTTGTTCCAGCAGGTCGTCGACGATCCGCTGGATCTGCGGCCGCAGGGCCTCGACCCGGCGCGCCGTGAACGCCCGGGACACCAGGCTGCGCAGCCGCCGGTGCTCCTCCCCGTCAGCGGTGCCCATGTACTGGCCGGTGATGATCTTCATCAGGGGCCAGCCCGCCGGGACTTCACCGCGCTGGAGCGCTCCCCAGTTGCTGCTGTTCATCGAGAAGCTCGGGTCCTCGAAGATCCGTTGGGCGACGGCGTGGTGACTGACCGCCCAGACGGGCACCCCGATCACGTCGACCGGTACGACGGGCCCGGCCTCCAGCAGTCTCTTGGCTTCCGCTTTGGCGTCGGCGGCGAACGGGTCGAGGGCGAACAGCGGACGGGACAGGTCCATGAAGTGCTCCTAGGAAGAGTGCGGAGACGGGTGCCCCCGCGGGTGGGCGCGCGCGTGCCCGCCCGCGGGTCGGCCGTCAGCGGTCCTGGGGCGCGGTCAGCCCCGTGGGGGCCAGGTGAGCACCGCTTCGTTCTGACCGGTGAGCTTGGACAGCGGGGTGAACCGGAGGTAGAGGTCGCGCGCCAGGGCGGGAACGAAGCCCTCCAGCTGCTCGGTCCCGCTCAACGCACGGGCCGCGGCGACCAGTGCCTCCGTCCGCGGCCTGCGCTCGTCCTCGTAGCCGCGCAGCGCCGCGACCGGGTCCGCTGTCGTGCGCAGGTGCTGGGCGAGGACGACGGCGTCCTCGATGGCCAGCGCCGCCCCCTGGCCCAGACTCACGAGCATCGGGTGGGCCGCGTCGCCGAGCAGGGTCGTGCGCCCGGTGCCCCACTGCTGGAGGAACGGGCGGTCCTGGGCGGTGATGCGGACGATCGATTCCTCGGGGGTGGTGCGGATCGCCTCCCGCACCTCGTCGGCCCAGCCCGCGAACAGGCCCGCGAGCCCTTCCTTGCCGCGCCGCAGGTGTCCGGAGGCACCCGGGGGCACGTTCTTCGTCGCCCACCAGTAGGCGCGGCCACGGCCGATGTCGGCGAGACCGAAACGCTGTCCGCGCCCCCAGTAGTGCGCTGCGTAGCCCTTGCTCATCCGCGGGTGCGTGAAGGGCACCGTGGCCAGCCAGCACGCGTAGTTGCCGGGCCGCGGTTCCTCGGCGCCCGCCAGTTGCCTGCGCATCGCCGAGTGGAAGCCGTCCGCCCCGATCAGGACGTCGCCCGAGGCGGTCCTGCCGTCCTCGAAGGTGACCTCGACCCCGTCCTCACCGTCGACGAACTCCGTTGCCGCGGCGCCGAATTCGATGACGCTCCCGTCCCCGAGCGCGTCCAGCAGCGTCTGTTGGAGGTCGGCCCGGTGCACGGCGTAGTTCGAGGCCCCCAGCCGGTGCGAGAGCTCACGGAAGGGAAGGGTCCTGATCGGACGGCCGCGCCGGGTGAGGAACTTGAGCTCGTCGAAGACCTCGGCGCGCTTGTCGAGCCCCGGGGCGATGTCGATGTCGAGGGTGCGCAGCGCCAGGACCGCGTTGCACATCAACGACACGGCCGTGGTGCCCGGTCGCAGCTCGGGAGCCCGCTCGAAGACCTGCACCTCGACGCCTGCGCGGCGCAGTGTCGCGGCGGCTGCGAGGCCACCGATGCCCGCTCCGATGACGAGGGCCTTGCGCGGGAGGTGCGTCGTCATGTCCCACTCCTCTTCGACGGTCGCTTCCGGCCCGGTCGGCCGGCCGTCATCACCTGGGCCACCTTCTCGGCGACGACGTTCACGTGCGGTTCTTCCAGGAGCACCAGGTGGTCACCGGGGACGTCGACCACCTGGAGCCCTCCCGTGATCAGGTCGCCCCAGCCGTTGGTGGGGTCCGTGTGCAGGCTCTGCGCGGCCCCGTGCATCGGCTGGAGGACCTCCGGCAGTTCCGAGGTCGCACGGAGCAGCACCACGTCCCCGTCGCCCGGTTCGGGACGGTAGGTGAGGATCGCCCGCCAGTGCGCCCGGAACATCTCGAACAGGCGGCGCACGGTGGTGCGGGAGCTGCCCGCCGGCAGGACGCCCGCCTGAGTGGCGTGCCCGACGATGAAGTCGAACTTCGCCTCCTGCGTCAGACCGTCCGGCAGCGCGACCACCGGTGCGGTGCCGCCGCGCTCCATCCACAGCAGCTCCCAGAAGAACCACTCCAGCAGCGAGTGGTCGGCGACGTCGGGCCGCTCCCCCTGTTTGACGGCGATCGGGTCGATCAGCACGGTGCCGTGCAGGGCGTCCGGGTCGCTGCGCCGCAGTTGTCGCGCCATCTCGAAGGCGACGAAGCCGCCGAACGACCACCCTCCGATCACGTAGGGCCCTTCGGGGCACACGCGCCGCACGGCGTCCAGGTAGCCCGCCGCCATCTCGGGGATCGAGTCGAGGGGCTCGCTGCCCGGCACGGTCCCCGACGCCTGGAGCGCGTAGACCGGCTGGTCCTGCGGCAGGTGACGGGCGAGGCGTACGTAACACAGCACATGGCCGCCCAGCGGGTGGACCAGGAACAGCGGCGGTCCCTCGCCCCCGGTGCGGATCGGCACGACCGGGTCGAAGCGGGCCGCGGAGCCGCTGCCCCGCAGGTGCTGTGCCAGACCGGCGACGGTCGGGGCGGCGACGAACGCGGAGAGCGGGACGTTGACGCCGTAGCGCTTCTCGATCGTCATCACCAGCCGCATCGCGGTCAGTGAGGTGCCTCCGACGTCGAAGAAGTTGTCCCGCACGCCCACCGCGGGCAGTTCCAGCAGTTCCGCCAGGATGCCCACCAGTGCCCTCTCGTGCTCGTCGGCTGGCGGGGTGGCGTCCGACGACGGCGCGGCCAGCGGCATGCGGCGCAGCAGCGCGTCGTCCCGCTTGCCGCTGGGCGTCAGGGGCAGTCCCGCCAGCCACTCCAGGTGCGCGGGCACCATGTGGTCCGGCAACACCGCGCGCAGTCGGCCGCGCACCTCGTCCAGGTCCACGGCGTCGGTGTCGCCGACGAGGAACGCCGCGAGGAACGCGTCGTTGTTCTCCCGGCTCCGGGACACCACCGCCACCTCGCGGATGCCGGACGCGGCCTGCTCCTCGGCGAGCTTGACGATCGCGAGTTCCACCTCGGCCAGCTCGACCCGGAAGCCGCGCACCTTCACCTGGGAGTCGGCGCGGCCGAGCCAGACGAGGTTGCCGTCGGGCATGACCCTGGCCAGGTCGCCCGTGCGGTACAGCCGGGCGCCCGGCTCACCGGACGGGTCCGGTACGAACCGCTGCTCGGTCAGGTCGGGGCGGTTGCGGTAGCCGTGGGCCAGGCACACCCCTCCGACGTAGATCTCGCCCCTCGCGCCCGGCGGCACCGGCCGCATCAGGCCGTCGAGCAGGTGCAGCTCGATGCCGTCCACGGGCACTCCGACGGGCGGCAGGTCGGGGAAGAGGGCCGGGTCTCCGGTCATCGTGTGATGGGTCAGCAGGTGCGTCTCGGTGGGTCCGTACTGGTTCTCCAGGACCGTGTCCGGCCGCGCCGCACAGAACCGGCGGATCTCGTCGGTGATCCTCAGCTGCTCCCCGGAGGAGATGACCACCCGCAGGGCAGCGGGGCGGATGCCCAGCGCCTGGGAGGTCTCCGCCAGTTGCTGGAGCGCGACGTAGGGCATGAAGACCCGCTCCACCTGCTCGCGGTCCAGAAGCCGCAGCAGGGCCGGCATGTCCTTCCGTTCGTCCTCGGCGAGCAGTTGCAGGGTGCCGCCGCCGCACAGCGTGGAGTAGATCTCCTGGAACGCCACGTCGAAGCTGAGCGGTGCGAACTGGAGGGTCTTGCCCCCGGCCGCTCCGCTGGCCGAGGGGATCTGCCACTCCTGGTAGTTGGCGAGCACGCGGTGCGGGAGTTCGACCCCCTTGGGTTCGCCGCTGGATCCGGAGGTGAAGAGCAGGTAGGCGACGGTCTCGCCGGTGATGTCCGGCAGTTCCGGCCCGCCCCCGGGCGCCGGCTCCGCGGCGAGCAGGTCGGCGACGTACACCAGCCGGGAGGACTCCTCGAAGAGGTGCGCGTGCGCCTCGTGCGTGAGGATCCGTACCGGATCGGCCTGCGCGACCATCGCCGCGAGCCTGGCCGGCGGATAGCTCACGTCGAGCGGGACACAGGTGGCGCCCGCCTTTCCGACGCCCAGGACGGTGGCCAGTGCCTCGGGCGAGCGGTCCATGGCGATGCCGACGGTCGATCCGGGCCGTGCTCCGGCGCCGATCAGGCCCTGGGCGATGCGCTGCGCCGCCTCGTCGAGCTGGGCGTACGTCCAGTGCCGTGTTCCCCAGGAGACTGCGATCGCGTCCGGAGTCGCCGCCACGTGCTCGTCGATGCGCCGGACGACGTTCTTGGGCGGCTCCCCGGCGGTGCGGGACTCAGTGCCGGTCCGCGAGCCCGCCCCGGTCGGCGCCACGCACAGGAAGGCGAAGTCGGCCGGCTCCTGCGGGTGTGCGGTCATCCGCCGGAGGACGGCCAGGTACGTCTCACCGATGCTCTCCATCTGCGACGCGGAGAAGGTGCGCCCGTCACCGTCCATGCGCAGCCAGAGGCGTTCGTCCACCGGGTCGGTGACCGCGTTCACCAGGAGCGTGAAGTTCGTCTCCTCCCACGTCCTGAAGTCGGTCAACTCCATGTCGGTGCCCTCGAAGAGCGAGCTGAGGACGTGCGGGTTGACGTAGTTGAAGGCCGTCTCGAAGATGACGTCGCCCCCGCGGTCCTCCTGGATCGCGCTGAGCGGGTAGTGACGGTGGGGGTGACCGTCCTGCTCCTGCCGGTGGACCTCGCGCGCCGAGTCGATCCAGCTGCGCGGCCGGGGGTCGAGGCGCAGCGGCAGCGTTTCGAGGAAGAGCCCGGTGATCCGCTCGGCGTCGGTCTCCTCGGGCCGCCCGCCGGTGACGAGACCGGTGGTGACGTCCGGTGTGTCGGAGAACAGCCGCAGGGTCAGGCAGTGGGCGGCGAGCAGCAGGGACTTGACGGGCAGGCCGTGGGTGCGCGCCAGGTGGCGCAGCTCCGTGCCGAGGCCGTCCGGCAGTTCCACCTGGTGGTGGATGACGCCTTCGCTGCCGGCGGGTTCGTGGGGCCGCAGTCCGTCGATCTGGGCCAGTTCGACGCCGGTGAGCAGCCGTTGCCAGTACCGCTTGCTCTCGTCGGAGGCGAGGGCCCGCCGTTCCTCGCGTACGTGGAGGGCGGGAGAGGGCAGTGGTCCGGACGGGACGGCTGCCACGGGGCGGCCGGCGTGGTGGAGGTAGTCCTGCAACAGTTCGCGGACGAGGGTGGCCACGCTCCAGCCGTCCAGTATCGCGTGGTGGAAGCTGAACACCAGCTCCACGGTGTCGTCGTCCAGGACGTGCGCGCGGAAGAGGTAGAGCGGGGGCTCGTCCAACCGGTACGCGTGGTACCTGCGTTCCTCGACGTGCCGGGCGATCTCGGCCTGCGCCTCCTGGTCGCCGAGGTTGCGCAGGTCCGCGGTCTCCAGCCCACCGACGGCCCCCCGGTGCACGAGTTGCAGGGGCTCGGAGTACCCGCCGAGGTCGAACGCGGAGCGCAGCACGGGGTGGCGTCGCACCAGGTCGTCGAAGGCGCTGCGGAGCGCCTTCTCGTTCCAGGCCGTCTTGAGGGAGTAGCGGAAGACGTCGTGGTACACGGCCGTCCTCTCGTGCTCCCGGCTGTGGTAGAGCAGGCCGAGGTGCAGCCGGGTCGCCGGGTAGGCGTCCGCCAGGTCCGTCAGCCGGGCGCGGTCGACTCCGGACACCAGCGCGAACGGCTCCAGCGGGGCGTCCCGCACCTGCGGGGACGACGTGGTCGCACGGGCGGCGAGCGCCGCCACGGTGGGGTTGCGAACCAGGTCGGCCAGGGTGAAGCGGATGCCCGCGCGGCGCGCCTCGGCCTGGATGCGGAGCATCAGGATCGAGTCGCCGCCCAGGGAGTAGTAGTCCTGGTCGACGCCGATCTCCTCGGTGCCCAGCACCGCCGCCCACGCCGCCGCGATCTTCGCCTCGATCTCGTTGGCGGGTGCGGCGGCTCGGGCGCCCGCTTCGACGGCGGGGGCGGGCAGCCTGCTGCGGTCGGCCTTCCCGTTCGCCGTGAGGGGGATCGAGTCCATCCGCACGAAGAATGCGGGAACCATGAACTCCGGTAGGGAATTCAACAGTTGGGGACGGAGATCGGTGAGCTGCACTCCCTCGTCCGCCACGTAGTAGCCCACCAGATGGGCGCCTCGGGAGGGTGTGGTCCGGTCCACCACGAGGGCGTCCCGGACGCCGGGCAAGGCCGTCAGGTGATTGCGGACCTCGCCGAGTTCCACCCGGTTCCCGCGGATCTTGACCTGGTCGTCGAGCCTGCCCAGGTAGGCGAGGGTGCCGTCCGCGAGCCACCGCGCGCGGTCCCCGGTACGGTACATCCGCTCGCCCGCAGTGAACGGGTCGTCGACGAACGCCGCGGCGTCCAGATCGGGCCGGCCCAGGTAGCCGCGCGCCACGCCGATGCCCGATATGCACAACTCACCGGCGACCCCGGCGGGTTGGAGGTCGCCGTGCGCACCGACCACGTAGAGCCGGATGTTGTCGATGGGCCGTCCGATCGGTACGCGCCGCGGTGCGTCGCCCGGGTCCGCCGGACAGTCGTAGTACGTGACGTCGACCGTCCCCTCGGTCGGGCCGTAGAGATTGACGAGCCGTGGCGCCGGGGCGTCGGCCGCCGCGAAGACCTGGTTGAACCGGTGCACGTGCGCGGGCGTCAGCGCCTCACCGCTGCAGAAGACCAGGCGCAGGGAGGCGATCGAGTCCAGCAGCGCCGGGGCATCTTCGAGCAGTTCGAGAAAGGGACCGAGCATCGAGGGCACGAAGTGGGCCACGCTCACCCGGCGCGCCCGCATCGTCTGGAGGATGGCGCCGGGATCGCGTTCCTCCCGGGGCGGCAGCAGGGCGAGTCCGGCGCCGGTGATCGCCCACCAGAACAGCTCCCACACCGAAACGTCGAAGGTCGCCGGTGTCTTCTGGAGCAGGACGTCGCCCGATCCGACCGGATAGCCGCGCTGCATCCACTCCAGCCGGTTCACCACGGACCGGTGCTCGACCTGCACGCCCTTGGGCTGCCCCGTGGACCCCGAGGTGTAGATGACGTAGGCGAGGTCGTGCGGCCCGCCGGCCGGCACGAGCGGGGCGGGGTCAGCGCTCGGGGCGGCTTCCAGACGGTGCACGGGGAGGGCGTCGCCCACCACGCGTGCGGAGACGGTGGCGCCCAGCAGTACGGCCTTGGCCCCGCTGTCGGTCAGCAGGAACCTGACCCGTTCCGCGGGATGGCTCGGGTCGACCGGTACGTACGCGGCGCCCGCCTTGAGCGCCCCCAGCACCGCGACGACCAGGTGCGGGCCGCGCTCGACCGCCACGGCCACCCGGTCACCGGTGGCCACGCCGTCGCTCCGCAACTGGTGTGCGACGTGGTCGGCCCAGACGTCCAGTTGGGCGAAGGTGAGCGAATCGGCGGGATCCTCCGCCGTGACGGCCACCGCGTCCGGCGTCCTGGCCGCCTGCTCCTCGAAGAGGGCGTGGACCGTGGAGTCCCGCGGGTGATCGGTCACCGGACCGCTGCCCAGGGCGACCAGGGCGGCGCGCTCTGCGGCGCCGACCATGGATATCTCCGACAGGGGACGGTCCGGCCGGTCGAGCGCCCCCTTGAGGATCGCCTCCAGGTGGGCGGCCACCGACTCGATGGGGAAGTCCGCGTCGAAGACGTCGACGGCGTAGTCCATGTCGACCAGGACGTCACCGACGTCGTCCAGCTCGTTCACGACGACTGCGAGTACGTCATCGTCATGGGCCCGGGCCTGCACGACGGTTTCGTACGTCACGCCCCGTACGTCGACCGGGCTCGGCCAGCGCAGATAGGCGATGGTGGTGTCGAACAGCCGCTTGCGGCCGCTGTCCTGGAGCGGAACCGCGCGCAACAGGTCGCCCAGGGAGAATCGCTCGTGGGGTTTGAGCGCCCGGGTGGCGGACCGCACCTCGGCGACCAGCTCGCCCATCGAGAGGTCCTGGCGCGGGTTCACCCGCAGGGGCAGCGTATTGGCGAAGTGCCCGACGGTCCGCTTCTGCCCGTCAGCGGGCCGGTTCAGCAGCGGTACGCCCAGCACGACCTCGTCGCTGCCGTGGATCCGGGAGAGGTAGACGGAGAAGGCGCTCGCGACGAACGCGAAGACCGAATGCCCCCGCTCACGTATGCGTTCGATGAGGGAGCGCTCGATCAGGAAGCTGTGACGGGCGCTCCCCCGCGCCCCGGCCGGTGCGGCGCGGTGGAAGAAGGCCGGTGCGACGCCCTTCAACTGCTCCTGGAAGAACGCGCGATCCTCACCGTGGTCGGCCGAATCCCGGTAGCGGCGCTCGTCGGCGGCGAAGTCCACGTAGGAGGGCACGGGCCGGTCGTCGAACCTCCCGGTCCGCCGCACCTGGTCGTACTCGGCACGCACCTGGGACATGAAGAGGTTCAGGCCCCAGGCGTCCGCAACGATGTGATGCACCTTGACGTAGGCATGGACGGTGTCCTCGCCCTCTTTGAGCACCGCGATCGTGAACAACCGGCGGCGTTCCACCTCGAACGCGACGTCGAACGCCTCCCTGATCCACGCCTCACAGGCCGCACGCGGCGCGGCGGTTCCGGACAGGTCGATCGTCGGGATGTCGAACGTCTCGTGTTCGACCCACTGGCGCGGAGTCCCGTCCTCGGGGTCGATCCGGAGCTGGAACGCGTCGTTGCGGTCGACCGCACGGCGCAAGCACTCCTTGAGCAGATCGACGTCGACCTCGCCGGTTAATCGGTCCGCGATGAAACAGTTGAACTGCGGGAGGTCGGGGAAGAGGGAATTCGCCGCCCAGATGTCCTGCTGATAGGCCGTGAGAGTGCTACGCCCCCGGAAATCCACGATCGATCCATTCTCCTCGGCTGCTGCTTTCGATCCCTGGGCCGTGCGGATACGTCAGCCGGCGTTCTCCGCGTCGATCGTGGTGCCGTGGTACCAGGGGTTCCCCGCTGCCTCCGAAATGAGATTCCGCGAAGCCGTCTCCCGCGCCTTGCCGAGGTCCAGGGTCAGGTACTGGACGAACTCCAGGGCGGTGAAGTACTGACGTATGAAGGTCGGCTGGTCCAGCTCGACCTCGGTGACCGTGACGTGCGCGTTCTGGGCGATCGGCGCGGTCAGCAACGACACCAGGTTCTTGCGCTTGGCGCGGGTGTAGTCGTCCTCCTCCGGGCCGGCGAAGACGAGGATGCTGTGACGACGTACGGGATCCGACAGCGTGGCCACCTCGCTGTGGCAGAACTCGTGGAAGTAGTTCCGCGTCGCGGGCACCATGGCGATCTCGTTGAAGTGCATCTTGGCGAGCTTCAACAGGCTCTCGTGCCATTTGGGCGAGCCGAGCATGATGATGTTGGAGTCCTCGCTCCGGGCAGCGGCATCGGCCGCCAACGCGCGCAGAGAAGGCGTGAAGTCGGTCTCCAGGGTCTGGGCCAGGGAGCGGACTTCCGGACCGTGGTCCTCACCCAGGAGCCCGAGCTTCAGGAACATGTCAACCAGGATCGAGAAGTACTGGCCGACGTGGAACAGCGGGTACTCGCGGTCCGGCTTGCTCAGGGTCCAGCGCGCGATGGACACCCCGTGCTCCTCCCCCAGCTCACCGAGTCGACCGCCCGAGGTGAGCAGCAGAACCCGGTCGTGCATCGGGCTCAGCGCGTGGAAGGCCCGGACGGGCTCGTTGGAGTGGCCGCTGTACGAACTCAGGATGATGAGGGTCCGGCTGTCCTCGATCACTGAGCGCGGTACCAGGTACTCGAAGTCGTAGTCATTGAAGACATGCACTTCGAGGTCGCTTCTGATCGAGCTGAAGAAGACCTTGATCACGTCCGACACGATGGCCGAGCAGCCCATGCCGCTGAAGACGATGCGGGTGAAATGACCGCTCCCCATCTTCTTCGCGAGATCGTCCGATATCCCGGAGATGTCATACTCGTCCGACTTCGTGAAACCGGAGCGGTACTCCTGCTCCAGGAATTCTTGATAGCGTTCAAGGCGCGGTCGCATGACCTCTTCTTTCTCTGTGGTTTCTCACGTCAGCGATGGATTCACGAACCTCGGTCGGCGGTCGAGACCCCTACCACATGAACTGGCCACCATCCACGATGAGCTTCTGGCCCGTCACATAGGTGGCTCCTGAGCTCACCAGGAATTCCAGAGCGTCCGCCATCTCCTCGGTGGAGCCGATCCTCCGCTGCGGAATCTCATCCAGGAGCGAGCTCATGCGCTCCGGCTCGGCGATGCGGAACCGGGTCCGCATCTCCTCCGTGTCGATCATTCCTGGAATGAGGCAATTCACTCGGATGCTCGGGGCCAGCTCCATGGCCAGGCACTTGGTCAGGTGGAGCAGCCCCGCTTTGCTCGCACAGTAGTTGGCGCCGTTCAGCCGGGGGCGGATCGCCGTGGTCGCACCGATGTTGACGATGGAACCACCGCCGGCCTCCAACATGCTCGGGGCAAATGCCCGAGTCATATAGAAGGGCCCCGAAAGATTGGTGTCCAGCACCTGGCGCCAGTCCGTGTCGGAGATCTCCAGCACCGGCCGGTCTATGTTCAGTCCAGCATTGTTGACCAGCACCCGGGGAGTTCCGTGACCGGCATGCACCAGGTCGGCCAGCCGCGCCACGGCATCGGGATCCGACACATCGGACCGGATGACCGAGAGGTCCTTCTCCATCTCCTGCGCGGCCCGGTTCGCCGAATCCTCGTCACTGCGAAAAGTTGCGACTACCCGATATCCCATCCGAGTGAGCCTGCGACTGAATTCAAGCCCAATTCCCTTGGTTCCACCGGTGACTACAGCCAGTTTGTCAGGCGATTTCATTCACGCTCCGCGTAGTGGGTCGTTCGTTCTTTCCCCTGCCGCGGCGACATCACAGCGGCGGCCGGGGAGGCGCACCCCGCCGAACGGACCGCCGATCGCCAGGGCGCCGACACGGCTCGCGCCGGTGGGGCCGCGACAGGACACGGGGACGGCACCGGACAGGGGTCGGCGACGAATCCGCCGCACGCCTGGCGCACGCCCCCACCGGACAAGGCGACACGTGCCCGCAGTTGCGGGACGGCTCAGGCGACCTCGGGCTTACGGGCGCGCAGGATCACGTCGAACCTCCCGGGGTACTGCCGGTCCATCGGCTCGAACCCCGCTTCGGTGTACCACTGCTCGAATTCCTGCGGCGTGTAGATGCGGCCCTCGGGCGACGCGATCGTGTGCACGTACGCCGACATGAACGCGGCGTGGGCGGGACCGGTTTCGTCGTCGTCCTGGGCACAGGCGACGATCACCAGGTGCCCTCCCGGCTTCAGCGCCCGGTAGGTCTTCGCGAAGAGGTCGCGAACCTGCTCCGGCGACCAGATCTCAAGGAACCGAGAGAAGACGACGCAGTCGTGGGAAGCGGGGAACTCCTCCTGCCAGATGTCGACTCCGACCGCGTGCACGCGGTCGACGAGACCCGCCTCGGCGATCTGCTCTTGCGCCATCTGCGCCACGTTGGGGAGTTCCAGGATGGTCGCCTGGAGGTGCGGCCACCGCCGGGCGAAGGCGATGGCATTCGTTCCCGTGCCGCCGCCGACGTCCAGTACGTGCTGGTAGGAGGAGAAGTCCACGGAGTTGACGAAGTCCTCGACCACCGAGCGGCTCTGATGCTCCATCATCGCGGTGAATATCTTTTCGAGGTTCTTGTCCTCACCCAGCAGCTCGTAGAGCGTCGTCGCCGACGAGCCGGCAAGCAGCTCACGGTCCAGCCCCAGGTTTTCGTTCTCCGCCAGCGATTCGTAGAGCCAACTCATCGGGCGGTACAACATCTCGTGGGTGTAGCGGATGATGACCGGCATGAATTCGTCCGGGTCACCCGCGAGGATGTCGGTCGCGGCAGTGTTGTGATACCCACCGTCTTCCTTGCGCACGAGCTCGAACGAGCTGCACCCCAGCAGCAGCACGTGACCCGCACGTTCCTCCAACTCCAGCGCCTGGGTTATCTCTTCGAGGGTGCTGCCTGGCCGCTCCTTGAGCAGAGCGAACAACTTCAGGCGCAGCGCGGCGTGCAGGAAGGGAAAGCGAAAGCTCGTGTAAACCAGCTTCCACAGCTCGTCCAGGGCGGTCACTGACGGTGCGGCCATGATGATCTCCTTCACGGTGCTACGCGCCTCGGGCGGACACCCTCGGCCGTGTCGTGGTGAAATCCAGCAACGTCCGGTTTTACCGATTGGCGACATGGAGACGGACGGTGGAAGCGAGATCTCCGCAGCGTGCTGCACCCTGCCCCGGGGACGTGACACCAAGCGGGCAGGGCTAGATCGTCACCTTCACCTGCATCATCAAAAATTCCCTCCCCATGGAGGTAACACTAAGCCCGAGAACCACACAAGACCGTTAGCACCCCTAACCCCCCTCGCTGATGGCGCGAACCGATCGATTCCACCTCCACACCCCTTCACTTTCGGCCGAAGGAGCTCCGATTCCGGCCCCAGCAAAAATGATCAAGGGGCTGAAAATTGCCCAGCAATTAGGGGGGTCGGACGGCTAGATCATCTTTCCAAAAACGGACAGACCGCCGGAATCGCGACGCCCCATTTCGTCGATTTCGGTCGCGGATCCGCTCCGGAATGTGTTGGCAAAAGGCGCAAGCATCGAATAAGACCAATACGCATGTGGCCGACCCTGGGGGGTCCTGCATTTCTTGATGCCGACGCACCGTTCAAAGATCCCGCCCACGACGCCCCCTCGCGGCCCGGCAGCGCGCTTCGTGGTCCCGGTCCCACGCGTCGAGTCGCACGCCGCAGCGCTGACGGACTGCGCCACCGGCTACGGATGCTCCTCGCACCTGCACCGGAACGTGACGAACGGGTTGCGCCGGAAGCCCGAGGCGACGCGGCCCACGCGGGACGGCACGGACGTCGCCGCTCCGGGGCCGGACGACGTCGACCTCGCGGGGGGGGGCCGCCCCTGCCGGCCCGGCCACGGGACGAAGCGCCTGCCGGTTCAGCCCCCGACCGGCATTCCGGGGAGCATCACTCCACTACGGGTAGACACTCGTCGAGCAGACCGACGACGTCGTTCCAGGCACGTTGCGCGTGTCGAGGGTGGTGGCCCACTCCGGGGCGCACGCGCTGGGCCACCGGGGGGTGGTGGAAGGCGTGCAAAGCACCGCCGTAGACCACGAGACGCCAGTCGACTCCCGCGGCCTGTATTTCGGCGACGAAGGCGTCCCGTTGCGCGGGCGGCATGATCGGGTCCTCCGACCCGACCCCGGCCCACACCGGACAGCGGATGCGCGCCGCCTCACCCGGTCGGCCCGTGGTCAGGGCGTTGACCGTCCCGATGGCCCGCAGGTCGACACCGTCGCGCCCGAGTTCCAGCCCGATGGCGCCCCCGGTGCCGTAGCCGATGACGGCGATCCGGTCGGGATCGGTCCGCGGTTCGGCACGCAACACGTCGAGCGCGGCGTGACCGATGCTCCGCATCCGGTCGGGATCTGCGAGCAGGGGCACTACTCGGGCCATCATCTCTTCGGGGTCGGTGAACCACCGTCCGCCATGGATGTCGAAGGCGAACGCCACGTACCCCAACTCGGCCAGGGCGTCGACCCTGCTGCGCTGGAAGTCGTTCAGTCCGGTCCCCTCGGGCCCGACCAGAACTGCGGGCCGACGGTCGGCGCCGGCCGGGAGCGCCAGATGTCCGACCATCGTCAGACCATCGGCCGGGTAGGCGACCGAGCGTGTGGTAACCGTGATCACGGGAACGAACCCTAGCGATCTCCGGGCCGGGACGATCGACCGACCGAGCCGACCGGACCGTGCTGGCACCTCTCTGAAGTGCGACGACGGCCGACAGGTCGCCGATCTCGACTCCGGCATGTCACCGGCATGGAGTACGGGCCGCTGTTGACCTCGCAACGGTCGTTGTCACGACTTGCCGCGCTCGCCGCAGGCAGCCCTGGAGAATCCTCCGCGGAGAATCAGCTGCGGAAGCTGATCACCTCGACGTCAGCACTCTCCCGGGCCGGCCCTCACCGTCGCACCTCAGGCCCCTGCATCCTGCTGCATCAACGCACACCGGCGATGGTGCGAGGAGTGATCACCTGGTCGACGAGGCCGAAATCCAGCGCCTGTTCGGCGGTGAGGACCTGGGCCCGGTCGATGTCCTTGTTGATCTGCGCGACGTCCCGGCCGGTGTGCTTGGCGAGAAGCCCTTCGATCAACTCCCGCTGACGCTGGACCTCACGGGCCTGGATCTCCAGGTCGGACACTTGGCCCTGGGTTCCGTCGCTGTGCGGCTGCTGGAGGAGGATCCGGGCGCTCGGCAGGGCCAGACGCTTCCCGGGGGTGCCCGCGGCCAGGATCACGGCGGCCACCGAACTGGCCTGCCCGAGACAGACCGTCTGGATGTCGGGCCGCACGAACTGCATGGTGTCGTAGACAGCGGTGAGCGGAGTGAGGTCACCGCCGGGCGAATTGATGTACAGAGAAATGTCCCGGTCAGGGTCCTGCGACTCGAGACACAAGAGCTGGGCCATGATGTCGTTCGCCACGACGTCATCGACCGGGGTGCCGAGGAAGACTACGCGCTCCTCGAAGAGCTTCGCGTAGGGGTCGTACTCCCTGGTGCCCTGCGACGTGCGTTCCACGAAGCGGGGTACGACATAACGGCTTTCCGGACGTAAGTGACCAGACCCGGACGGGGGCGAGGCAGATGTGGGCGGAGAAGTGCTCACTGGGCGTGGTCCTCCCGAGGTGGATGGATGTGCTGGCCCGTCGGGCTGTGGACTAGCCGACAGCGCCGAGGCCCGGGTGGTCCACGGTCATCACCTCGTCGATCAGGCCGTACTCCTTGGCCTCCTGGGCGGTGAACCAGCGATCCCGGTCAGAGTCACGGGTGATCGTCTCGATGTCCTGGCCGGAGTGTTGCCCGATGAGCGCAGCCATTTCCTGCTTGGTGCGGAGGAGCTGCTCCACGTAGATCTTGATGTCCGAGGTCGAGCCGGCGAGACCGGCCGAGGGCTGGTGCATCAGGATCTTGGTGTGCGGCAAGGCGAACCGCTTTCCCTTCGCACCGGCGGTGAGAAGGAACTGTCCCATGGAGGCACAGAATCCCATGGCAATGGTCACGACGTCATTCTTGATGTACTGCATGGTGTCGTAGACCGCCATGCCGGCGGTGATCGAGCCGCCCGGTGAGTTGATGTACAGGTAAATGTCACGGGTCGGATCCGTGGCGAGCATCAGCAACTGCGCAGTGACGCGGTTGGCGATGTCATCGTCAACTTCCTTGCCGAGGAAAATGATGCGGTCATCGAGAAGACGGTTGTAAACCGCATCCGTGCTGACCCCGTCACCGGCACCGCGGGCGTAAGGCATCATCTGTCCTGCTTCGAGAGGCAACTGCCGAGAGCTCATGCGATTCCACTCCTCTGTCCTTGCGTGTCCGCTAAGGGCCTGGACTGAGTTCATTCAGCTGCTATCCGGCCAATTCGAGCCGGAAGCAGTACTCCACTCGCCCCCTCGCGCTTAACGAAGCTAACACGCACCCTCCCCCTATCCAGGGGGAGTTGAGAACCCGTTCGCTCAGAGCGGAGGGGGTGCAGGAGTTCCAACTGGCCTAAAAACAGGCAGAGTTCATCCCCCTGGATGACCTTGGCGGCGACGGGACCGAGACGACGTCTACAAAAAATGGCGCATAAGGGGATATCTCACGTGGCGCTCCGATGCCGCGGCATGATGGCGAACTAAGATCGCCGACGGCCCCGTTGTCGCCGACGCACACGTCCCGCCCGCACGGCGGGGACGCCGCTCCGACAGACGAGCAGGCGGCGTTCACGGCCGTGACCTGCCGCCGAGCCCTCCCGACCCCTCGGCTCCCGCCGCCTCACCGCGGCCGGTACGAACGAAAGGGCGGCCCTCTCCTCGCCTTCCCCGGCCTCACCGCAGTCCTGACCTGCCACGAGAGCCTCGCAAGGCTCGCCACGTGAGACACCTTCCAGGGAAGTGGTCGGCGCTTGAATCCGGCCATGAGCACGGCGGTGGCCCTGTCCCCCTGTGAACAGCGCAGACGATGCGACGCCCCCCGCCGAAGCACAGGAACGGAGTTGCCCCGTCCGCACGGGCGTGTTGCCGACGCACTCGTGCAGGCGGTTCTGGTAGGCGAATTCCGTTGATGTCTTTTACCGGTTTGGTGAACGCGGGCTGACGGCCTTTGTTTTGCTGGAAGGTTACGGGCTGGCACCCGTGAAGGGGAACAGTTACGTCCAAGTGCGCTAGCCGTCCGAACGGGTCGGCCACGCGGCCGACTTCGAGGATGTCTCACGTGGCGCTTCGGCGGTGCGGCATGATGGTGAACCGTGAGGGTTGATCTGTCGCGCCGACTGGTCCCGGACGAACTGTGGGCGCTGACCGCCCCGTTGTTACCGACGTTCACGTCCCGTCCGCAGGGCGGGGGCACCGCTCCGGTAGACGAGCGGGCCGTGTTCACGGCCGTGGTGTACGTGCTGACGAGCGGATGCGCGTGGCGGTACCTACCGGAGTCGTTCGGGGTCTCGCCGGCCACTGCGCACCGTCGGTTCACCGCGTGGACCGAGGACGGGCTGTGGCGCAGACTGCACCGGGCCGTGCTGGACGAGCACGGCGCCAGGGGCGAGCGGGAGTGGCCGTCCGCGATCGTCGATGCGGCGTCGATGCGGGCGAAAGGGGGGACACGCTGATCGGGCCGCATCCGGTCGACCCCGTCCGGTCGACGCCGGGACGGTCGACCGCGGCAAGAACGGCAGCAAGCTGCACGCCCTGCCCGAGACCCAAGACCCGCCTCCGCGAACGCGCAACTCCACTGGTCCGTCCACGTCTTGAGCGCCGCCCCCGCACCGGCACCAGGCTCCCCGACCCACCGTCCCGGGGCCACGCATTCACCGTCCATAGCACGAGGTGCGGGTAGTTGTGCGGGTGGGGGTGCGGGATTAGAGTGAGCGGCCGCGCTCGGAGTGGTCGGCGGGGGGCCGGTAACCCGGGCCTGAGGGAAGGGAATTCCGTCGTGCCCGAGACCGAGAAGGCCGCCTCCGATCCCGCGATACCCGACCGAACCGACCGGCCCGACATCCCCGACGTCCCCGACGGGATCGAGGTGCTCGCCTCGCTCAGCCCCGACTTCGACGCCGACCCCTACACCGCCTACGCACGGCTGCGCGAGCGCGGTCCGGTGCACCAGGTGGTGGTGCCCGACCGGGGCCTGGTGTGGCTCGTGGTCGGGTACGAGGCCGCGCGCGAGGCCTTCAGCTCCCCGAAGCTCAGCCGGGACTGGCAGCGCGAGTGGAGACAGACCGGGTGGCGCCCGCCGTACGCCCTGGACATGCTCGGCAACGCCAACATGCTGCTCAGCGACCCGCCCCACCACACCCGGCTGCGGAAGCTGGTGTCGCGGGAGTTCACGGCCCGGCGGGTCGAGGCCATGCGGGAACGCATCCAGGAGATCACCGACGAGCTGCTGGACCGCATGACGGCGGAGGGCGCGCGCCGCGCCGACCTCATCGACGCGTTCGCCTTCCCGCTCCCCATGACCGTCATCTGCGAACTGCTCGGCGTGCCCGGCCTGGACCGCACCGCCTTCCACGCCTGGACCAACGAGACCCTGGCGCCCACCAGCCCCGAGGCGGAGAAGGAGGCGTACGAGCAGGTCATGCCGTACCTCCGGGAGCTCATCGCCGCCAAGCGCGAGAGCCCCGGGGAGGACTTACTCAGCGCCCTGATCCACACGGCCGACGAGGGCGGTGACCGGCTCACCGAGGAGGAGCTGATCTCGCTGGCCTTCCTGCTCCTCGTCGCCGGGCACGAGACGACGGTCAACCTGATCAGCAACGCGGTGCGCGCGCTCCTCGCACACCCCGAGCAGCTGGCGGCCGTACGGGCCGATCCGGCGGGCCTGGTGGAGGGGCTGGTGGAGGAGACGCTGCGCTACGACGGGCCGGTGGAGACCACCACGCCGCGCATCGCCCTGGAGGAGACCGAGATCGACGGCGTACGGGTGCCGCGCGGGGCCATCGTGCTGATCGCCATGGCCGCCGCGGACCACGACCCGGCGCGTTTCCCCGATCCGACGGACTTCGACGTCCGCCGTGAGACCCGGGGCCATGCCGCCTTCGGGTACGGGATCCACCACTGCCTCGGCGCCCCGCTCGCCCGCCTCGAAGGCAAGGTGGCGCTGCGCACGTTGCTGGAGCGCTGCCCGGACCTGGCGGCGGACGGGGAGCAGGGGGAGTGGATCCCGGGGATGCTGATCCGGGGGGTGCGGGACCTGCCGGTGCGGTGGTGATACGCCTGCCGCAGGCGGGCTGACGGGCGGGTGAGCGGTCGCGGCACGCCGTTCGCGCAGGTCAGCGGGGACTGTCAAGGGCGTGGTCCACACGGTCCGCAAGGGGGTGTTCCCCCTCGGTCGCCACCCCGACGATCACGCTGGTCACGCTGCGACCACTCACCTGACGTACCCGGGCGTGTTCGGGGCTCACCCGAGTTGGTCCACGATCACGCGGATGACCTGCTGCTGGCCTTCCTCGTCGAAGAAGTGGCCGCCCGGGATCGGCGTCAGACTGAACCGGTCACGTGTCTCCCGGGACCAGTCCGTCATCCGCTCGGGATGTGCTTCGGGGTCCTCGGTGCCCGCGAACGCGTGGACAGGGATGTCCAGTGGCGTCTCGGGGTGGAAGCCGTGGGTACTGAGCACCGTCAGGTCGGCTCGCAGTGTCGGGAGCAGCCCGGCGAGCAGTTCGGGCTGTTCCAGGACTGCGACGGGCGTGCCGCCCATGTCGCGCACGTACCCGACGAGGCCGTCCTCCCGTCCGTCCCACTCCCACTGGCCGTTGTCGCACGCGGGGGCCACACTGGCGGCCACGAACAGCGCGTTCGGTCCCGGCAGTCCACGTTCGCGCAGGGCGTGGGCCAGCGCCCAGGAGACCCTGGCTCCCATGCTGACGCCGTAGAGGGCGAACGGCCTGTCGAGGTGCGGCTCCATGACCTCGATCAGGTCGTCGACAAGGGGGGCCATGCGCTCGTAGGGCGTCTCGATGAACCGGTCGGCACGACCGGGGAGTTGCACCGCCACCGGCTCGACGTACCACGGCAGTTCCTGTGGCCACTGGCGGAACAGCGAGGTGTTGCCGCCCGCGAAGTGGAAGCAGAACAGGCGGGTCTCGGCAGGGCCGGTGCGGCCGAACCGCTTGAACCAGCGGCGGTCCATGTTCGTACCCGGCGTCGCGGTGCCGGTCATCGTCCGGCCGCCGTCAGCAGGTTGCCGGTCATCAGGTCGAGGAGGCTGTCGGGGGCCTCCATGAACTTGTGGTGGTGGCCTTCGAGCAGGACGGCGGTGGTCTCGCCGCACTCCTTCCAGCCCGTCATGTCGGCGTAGGGGATCTCGTCGTCCTCGGTCCAGCCGATGGCGGTGATCGGGCCGGGCAGCCGGAACGGGTCGGGCACGACGTATCGCTTGTTGGTGTCGACGTCGGCGCGCAGGATCTCCAGGTAGAAGGAGAGGAGTTCCGGGTTGGGGTTGCCGCCGAGCTTGCGCATCAGCCCTTCGAGTTCGGCCTTCAGTTCCGTGTCGTCCAGCGACAGGAAGCGGCCGGCGGGTCCGTCCTGGGGAGCGACCTCGGAGGACACGTAGAGCTGTGACGCGGCGGGCTTGCCCGTGCGAGCCAGCTCGGCGGAGACCTCGTACGCGGCGAGCGCGGACCCGCAGTGGCCGAAGAAGGCGAACGGCAGGTCCAGGTAGTCCTCCAGGCCGGGGATCATGGCCTGGGCGAGCTCCTGGTAGGTGGTGAAGTTGGGCTCGGCGAACCGCGTCTCGTGGCCCGGGAGCTCGACCGGGATGAAGTCCACCCCGTCGCGGTGGCGGGGCCACTGGCGGTACATGCTGGCACCACATCCCGAGTAGGGGATGAGGAACACCCGCGCTACGGCGTCGGCCGACGGCCTGTGGGGCAGCCACGGGTTCCGGCCGGAGGGGCGGTGGTTCATCGGCAGGTCTCCAGGGTCGGGAAGCGCGGGGGTCAGCGCAGACGGGCGGTGATCGGCAGGTGCTTGTACCCGGAGATGAAGTTCGACCGGAGCCTGGACTTCTCCCCCGCGTACGCGAAGTCGGTGAACCGGCTGAGGAGTTCGGTGAAGAGGATCCTCAGGGTGACCCGGGCCACGGTGTGGCCGACGCAGTAGTGCGGGCCGATGCCGAACGCCACGTGCTTGTTCGGCCGGCGCCGCAGATCGAAGGTGTCCGGGTCGGGGAACACCTCGCGGTCCCGGTTGGCGGACCCGAGCCAGACCACCACGGCGTCGCCGGCCCGGATCCGGGTGCCGCGGATCACGACGTCGTTGACGGCGTAGCGCATGAAGTGGCTGACCGGGGACGCCACGCGCAGGGCCTCCTCCACGGCGGTGGACGTCACGCTGAGGTCGGAGGCCCAGGTGTCGAGCAGCCCGTCCTCCACGTGCTCGGCCATCAGGTAGTTCGGTGAGTGCGGCGTGGTGACCACGGCGCCGAGGAGGACGCTGTAGCAGTTGGACATCACCTCGCCGGGCGTCATGCGCCGGCCGTCCACCTCGGTCGTGATCAGGACACTGATGAGGTCGTCGCCCAGATTGCGGCGACGCTCGCCGTAGATGTCCTGGAAGTAGGCGAACAGCTGGCGGTGCGCGTTGTCGAGGGTCGCCTGGGTGCCGCCTTCCAGCCGGTACTCGGGGTCGTCGGCGGCTATGGAGGAGTTGAGCAGCTTGGCCAGCCGGGGCCAGTCCTCCCGGGGCAGGCCCATGGACGTGCCGCCGACGGCGACCGGCAGGGCCAGCATGGCCTCGGCGAAGTCGAACGGACCGCCGTCCTCAAGAGGGCGCAGGACCTCCAGGACGAGTTCACGGATCATCTGGTCCTGGCGCTCGATGGCCTTGATGGCCATGGCCTTCTGCAGCCGGGCGCGCATGATCGTGTGCCGAGGGGGGTCGGTGGCCGCGATCTGCCGCCCGCCGGCCGGGTCCTCGACGCCGAGGATGTTCAGCAGTGTGCCGCGCTCGGAGGTGAAGGTGTGGGAGTCGCGCAGCACCTGGTCGGCGTCGTGGTAGTTGGCCACCGACCAGAAGCCGTTCGCCTCGTCGACCTGCTGCCAGGTGAGGTGGTCCTTCTCGCGCAGCTCGGCCCAGAGTGGATGGTAGTCGCCGTGGCTGTAGAGCATGGGGTCGGCCAGGCCCATGGCGGCCTTTCCGACCGGGCAGCCGGGCGCCGGCTGGGCGGGTACGACGGGGCACCCGCCGACCGGGGCGATGGCTCCGGCTGCTGATTCATCCAGCGGCAGCATGCTCGGCCTCCTGTGTTGACTCGGGTGAGCCCAGCCCCTGGCTCTGCCGCAGGCCCTCGACGAGGTCGGCGATCGTCGGGCGCAGGTACAGCGTCCGGGCAGGCAGATCGACGTTGAATTCGTGTTGCAGAGCGGCGAGCAGTTCGGCGGCCATCAGCGAGTGCCCGCCGAGCTCGAAGAAGTTGTCGGTGGAGCCGATCGGCTCGACGTCGAGTGCCTCGCTCCAGATCTCGGCCAGGCGGCGCTCAAGGTCGTCGGCCGGTTCGACGTACTCGTTCCACACGTTGCGCGGGATCTTGGCCGAGGGCAGGGCGCCGCGGTCCACCTTGCCGTTCGCGTTGAGCGGGATCTCCGGCAGGACGAGGATCGCCCAGGGGACCAGGTGGGCGGGCAGGGCGGCCCCGAGCGTCTCGCGGAGGTTCACGCCGAGCGCCGCGGACTCCTCCTCGGACAGCTCGCCCGCGGCGACGTACGCGATCAGCCGGGTGTCACCGGCTCCGTCGGTGTGCGTGAGCGCGGCCGCCTCCTCGACCCGGGGGTCCTTGAGGAGTTCCGTCTCGACCGTACTGGGCTCGACCCGGTAGCCGCGGATCTTGACCTGGCGGTCGACGCGGCACAGGAAGTCCAGGTTGCCGTCGGGCAGTTCGCGAACGATGTCGCCGGTGCGGTACATGCGGCGGCCGGGTTCGGCTCCGAAGATGTCGGCGACGAACTTCTCGGCGGTGGCGCTCGGCTTGTTGAGGTATCCCGTGGCCACGCCGTCGCCGCCGACCCACAGTTCGCCCCATTCGCCGGGCGGGACGGGGCGCATCGCGTCGTCGAGGATGGCGGCGGCGGTGCCGTGGATGGGGGTGCCGATCGGGACGCGTTCCTCGTCACTGCTGGTGCGGGTGGTCCAGCAGGTGGTGTACGTGGTGTTCTCGGTGGGGCCGTACCCGTTGGTGAACGTCAGGTCCGGGTGCGCGGCGAGGACCCGGCGGACGTGGTCCGGGGAGAGGACGTCACCGCCCGCGAGGAGGTGCCGTACGGTGCCCAGGCCGTCCAGGTGGTGGGCGACCATCTTGTGGAAGAGACCCGAGGTCAGCCACAGGATGGTGACGCCCTCGTCCTGGATGGTCTTGACGATCTCTTCCAGGTCCGCCCGGCCGGACGGGGCGAGGGCGAGGCGGCACCCCTTGACCAGCGAGGTCCAGATCTCGAAGGTCGACACGTCGAAGCCGACACGGGTGATCTGCAGGAAGACGTCGTCGGGGCGTACGTCGATCCAGTCGGGGGTGTCGATGAGCCGGAAGATCGCGCGGTGCGAGACCACGACGCCCTTGGGCGACCCGGTGGAACCCGAGGTGTAGCAGACGTAGGCGGGGCTGTCCGGTCCGATCTCGGCGGCGGGCAGCAGGCCGGGCTCGGCGGCGGGCTCGGCGGGGTCGTCGATGGACAGCACGTGCTCGATGCCGTGGGCCAGCGGCGCGGTGCCGGAGTCGACGACGGCGAAGCGGGCCCGCGCGTCGTCGAGAATGCGGGCGCGCTGCTCGGCCGGCTCGGCCGGGTCGAGGTACAGGTAGGCGCCGCCTGCCTTGAGGATCGCGGTCAGCACGACCATGAGGTCCATCGACCGGTCGAGCATGACGGCGACGACGCTGCCGCCGCCGACCCCGGCCGCGCGCAGCCGCCGCGCCACGGCGTCGGCGTCGGCGTCGAGTCGCCGGTAGCTGAGGCTGCGGTCGCCGTGGCTGATCGCGGTCGCCTCGGGGGTCCGCGCGGCCTGCTCGGCGACCATGTCGTGCACACAGCGCGGCGAGCGAGCTGACTGAAGGCTGCCCATCACTGATTCCCTACCTTGTTCTTCTCTGCTCGGCTCTGCGTCACCGATGCCGGGCGGGTTCAACGGGAGGCGGAGACCGCCGCGGGGTCCTGGCGCGCGCTGAGGGGGCGGAGATCGGTCCAGTTCTCGTCGATGTAGTCCAGGCAGGACTGCCGGGTGCCTTCGTGGACGGCCGTCCAGCCGGCCGGAACGTCCAGCTTGACCGGCCAGAGCGAGTGCTGTTCCTCGGCATTGACGAGGACGGCGAAGGTCCCGTTGGAATCGTCGAAGGGATTCATTGCATGGGCTCCTTGAATGGGCAGCTGGAATGGGTGCGGGCCGGACGGGAATGCCGCACCGTGTTCTTCGGAGGGAGCGCCGGCGCTGCCGGGAAACATCGACGAACTGCGCGAACGGATCGCCACTTTGTCGTGGGACGTCGAGCCGACGCTATCCGCAGGGAACTCCCGCGTGGTGTCACATGAAAGGACGACATCCGGGGGCGGGGCACGGACTCAGCCCACCTTGTACACCCAGGAGTGCGGGTCGGGCAGCCGCCCGTACTGGATGTCGAGCAGCTCCTTGCGCAGCCGTCGGGTGACGGGGCCGGGCTCGCCGTCCCCGATGGTCCACCCCTTGCCGCCCGCTCCCTTGACCCGGCCGATCGGGGCGATGACGGCCGCCGTCCCGCAGGCGAAGGCCTCGGTCATCCTCCCGGACGCGCACAGCTCCTCCCACTGCGGCACCGACATGGGCCGTTCCTCGGCGTCGAGGTCGAGGTCGGGGGCGAGGCGGAGCAGGGAGTCGCGGGTCACGCCGGGCAGCAGCGTGTCGGTCAGCGGGGGCGTGACGATCCGCGACCTGCTCCCGCCCTCCTCGCGCAGGACGAAGAAGACGTTCATGCCGCCCATCTCCTCGACCCAGGTGTGCTCGGCCGCGTCCAGCCACACCACCTGGTCGCAGCCCTCGGCCACGCCCTGGCGCTGGGCGGCGAAGGCCGCGGCGTAGTTGCCGCCAACCTTGGCGGCGCCGGTGCCGCCGGGCGCGGCCCGGGTGTACTCCTCCGACAGCCACACCGTCAGCGGCCGGAGCCGTTCGCCGGCGCCGAAGTAGGCGGTGGCGGGCGAGGCGAACACCACGAACAGGTAGCTGCGCGAGGGAAGCGTGAAACCCAGCTCGTGCTGAGTGGCGATCATCAGGGGTCGCAGGTAGAGGCTCTCGCCCTCCCTGGAGGGGACCCAGGCCGCGTCCTGGGCGACCAGCAGCTCCAGAGCCTCCAGGAAGGTCGCCTCGGGAATGGCGGGCATGGCGAGGCGTTCCGCGGAGCGGTTGAACCGGCGCGCGTTGACCGACGGCCGGAACAGCGCGATGCCGCCGCCGTCCTGCCGGTACGCCTTCATGCCCTCGAAGCACTCCTGTCCGTAGTGGAACACGGAGGCGGAGGGGTCGAGACTGAGGGGGGCGTACGCTTCGAGCCGCCCGTCGTACCAGCCGCGCTCCTCGTCGAAGCGCACGGTCACCATGTGGTCGGTGAAGGTCCGGCCGAAGCCGGGTGAGCCGAGGACCGCCTCGCGCTCCCGGTCCGGCATCGGTCGGTCACTGGTGTGTATCTCGAAGTCCACCGGCTGACCACCTGCTTCCTCGTTGAACTCGGGGGTGTGAGGCCCTGATGTAGACCAGAAGCTACCGGCAGTGACTCGGCGCGGCGGTGTCACATGAAAGGACGACGTGCGGGCGCGGAGCCGGTGAAAGAGGCTGGCCGAGACTGGGGAATCTGTCGAACTTTCGGCTCCGCAGTTCCCGTTCGAAGTGGCCGCGAACAGAGTGGAAATACGTATGGGCATTGCCGTTGCCAAGCTGGAAGCCTGGATGCGCGACTATTACCACAAGGTCGATCACGACATCGGCAGCAGCGGGGTGCGCGACCTGTCCATGGCGGAGCTGCGCACGCTCTGCGACTTCGAGCTGTCCGAACTGGATTCGCTGGTGCTGCACGACAGCGAGGCGTACGGCGGACCCGGACTGCGGGCCGCGCTCGCGGACCGCTGGACCGGCGGCGACGTCGACCCGGTCATGGTCACGCACGGGTCCAGCGAGGCGATCTACATCGTCATGCACACGTTGCTCGAAGCGGGCGACGAGGTGATCGTCGTCGACCCGGCCTACCAGCAGCTGTACGACATAGCCGGGTCGATGGGGTGCCGGATCACCCGCTGGCCGCTCCGCGCCGACCGGGGCTTCCGTCCCGACATGGCGCTGCTGCGTGAACTCGCCGCGTCCGGCCCCCGGATGATCGTGGTGAACTTCCCGCACAACCCGACCGGGGTGTCGATCACCGCCGAGGAGCAGGACGAGCTCATCGCCATCGCGGCCGCGTCGGGCGCCTGGCTGGTCTGGGACAACGCGTTCGGCGAGATGACGTACACCCAAGACCCCCTGCGTCTGCCGCACGACCGCTACGACAAGGTCATCTCCTTCGGCACCCTCTCCAAGAGCTACGGGCTGGCCGGCATGCGGGTGGGCTGGTGTCTGGCGCCGCGGGAACTGCACGAGGAGATGGCGGTGCTGCGTGACTACATCGCGCTGTACGTCTCCCCCGTCCTGGAGTTCTTCGCCGAGAAGGCGATCCGCAACGCGGACCGGATCGTGGCGTTCCAGCGCGACCACGCGAACGCCAACCTCAAGCTGCTGCGGGAATGGGCGGCGGGCCTGCCCGAACTGGTCCGGCTCACCCCGCCGGACGGCGGTGTGACGACCTTCGTCGCGTTCCCCCGCCTCCCCGACGTGGAGCGCTCCTGCCGACGGCTCGCGGAGGAGCACCGTGTGCTGCTGGTTCCGGGCATGTGCTTCGGCGACGACTTCCGCTCCTACGCCCGGCTCGGCTTCGGCGGCACCACCGCCGAGCTGACGGCAGGACTCTCCTCCCTCGAACAGGTGCTGCGCGAAGACTCCCGAACGGTGGCTGCCCCATGACTGAGGACCTGCAATCCCGTATCGCCGCCCTCTCCCCGGACAAGCGAGAACTGCTGGAGCGGCGGCTCGCGGAAATGGCGGCCGCGCGCGAGCCCGCCGCCGGCCGAATCGAGCCGCGCGACCGAGACACGCCGACCCCGCTGTCCTTCGCCCAGCTGCGGGAGTGGACCACCGGCCGGATCCGCGGCTCCAACAACATCGGCGGAGCGCTGCGGCTCGTCGGCGACCTCGATCTCTCCCTGCTCGGCCGGGCACTGACGGAGATCGTCGACCGTCACGAGGCGCTGCGGTCCACGGTCGAACTGAACGGCCGCATCCCCGTACAGGTGGTCCAGCCGGTCACTCCGGTGCCGATCCCGCTCATCGACCTGTCCGACCTGCCGGCCGAGGAGCAGCCGGCCGAGGTGCGGCGGCGCGCGGACGCCGAGCTGGAGCGCCCCTTCGCCCCGGAGGACCCCCAGCGCCTGCGCATCAAGCTGCTGCGGCTGGCCCCGGACACACATGTGGCACTGTTCACGACCGACCATGCGGCCTCCGACGCGTGGTCGATGGCCATCCTCGTACGGGAGTTCGTGGCTCTGTACGGCTCCCACCGCATGGGCGGCACGAGCGCGCTCCCGCAACTGGAGATCCAGTTCGGTGACTTCGCCGCCGCACAGGCGCGGGAGTTCACGGACGAGCGGATCAGCGCCGAGCTCGCCTACTGGAAGCAGGCGCTGGACGGTGTGCCGACCCGCCTCTCCCTGCCCGTCGACCGGCCCTACCCCGCCCGGCCGACCTTCGCGGGCGCCCAGTACCACATCGACCTCTCGCCCGAGCTGAGCAGCGACCTCAAGGTGTTCAGCGAGCGGGAGAACGCCTCGCTGTTCATGGTGCTGCTCGCCACCTTCTCCGTACTGCTCCACCGGTACTCGGGCCAGGACGACCTGGTGATCGGCTCGGCCATCTCCGGGCGCAACCGGGTGGAGACCGAGGAGCTCATCGGCTGCTTCGCCAACCTGCTGCCCCTGCGGATGTCGCTCGCCCAGGACCAGACGCTGCGCGACCTCGTACACGCCGCCCGGGACACCACCACCGCCGGCTACGACCACCAGGACCTGCCCTTCGAGCGGCTCCTGGAACAGCTGGGCATCGGCCGGGAGGCGTCGCAGACCCCGCTGATCCAGGTGATGATCAACGTCCTGACCGCCCCGGCCAGCACCCTCGAAGTGCCGGACCTCACCATCGCCCCGGAGCCGATGGACATCGGACCGGTCTCCATCGACCTGACCCTGTTCGCGATGCCGCGCGGCGACACCGTCTCCTTGCAGTGGCAGTACTCCACCGAGCTGTTCGACACCGGGACGGTGGAGTTGCTGGCCGCACAGTTCACCCAGGTGCTCCGTCAGCTGGTGACGGCGCCCGACACGACGGTCGGCGACGTCGAGTTCATCGTCAGCCCGGTCGCGGCGGCAACAGCCCCGGTCCCCGCCGCGGTGGCGGACCACGGCCCGGGCTTCGTAGAGCTCTTCCAGCGGCGCGCGGCCCTCGCCCCGCACACCACGGCGGTGGTCCACGGCGGAACCGCCCTCAGCTACGCGGAGTTGAACCGCAGCGCCAACCGGCTCGCGCACGAGCTGCGCGAACGCGGTGTCGGAAGGGAGGTGCCGGTCGGCATCCTGCTCGATCGCTCGCCCCGCATGGCCGTGGCGATCCTCGCGGTGCTCAAGGCCGGCGGCTACTACGTTCCCCTCGACCCGTCCTACCCGGCGGAGCGCCTGACGTTCATGCTGACCGACTCCGACCTGCGGGTACTGATCGTCGAGAAGGAGGCGGACGGCGCGCTGGCCGCCGCGGGCGACGCATGGCCGGGCGAAGTCGTCCTGGTGGAACCGCCCCTGGGTCAGCCCGCACACGATCTGCCCACGCTGCCCGACCCCGCCTCGACGGCGTACATGGTGTACACGTCGGGTTCGACCGGCCGCCCCAAGGGCGCCCAGATCGAGCACCGCTCCCTGGCGACCTTCGCCCGTGACGTCGTGGACCGTTTCGGGCTCGGCAGCGGGGACCGGTTCCTGCAGTTCGCCTCGCCCAGCTTCGACGTCCTCGTGGAGGAGCTGTTCCCCATCTGGCTGGCCGGCGGCGCGGTGGTCATCCCCGCCGAGCAGCTACTCGGCGGCGGCGCCGATCTCGCGGAGCTGGCCGAGCGCGAGCGCATCACGGTGATGGAACTGCCCACCGCGTACTGGCACGAGTGGACCCGGTCGCTGCGGCGCGAGGACCGCGAACTCCCGGAGTGGCTCCGCCTCGTGATCATCGGCGGCGAGCGGGTGCTGCCCGACCGCATCACGATGTGGGAGCCGCTCGGCGTGCCGCTGATGCACGTGTACGGCCTGACGGAGACGACGGTCAGCTCGACCTTCTTCCGCGTCGACCCGGTCGACCAGAGCCGCGACTGGCCCAACCTGCCGATCGGCACACCTCTGCCCTCGGCCGATCTGCGCATCCTGGACCACCGGCTGCGCCCCGTCCCCGTGGGCAGTATCGGTGACCTGTACATCGGTGGCATCAGCCTGGCCCGCGGCTACTACGGCCGCCCCGGTCTGACCGCCGCGCGGTTCGTCCCCGACCCGGACCCGGCGCACCCGGGCGCGCGGCTGTACCGCACCGGTGACCTGGTGCGCCAACGGCCCGACGGCAACATGGAGTTCGTGTCCCGCTCCGACACGCAGGTCAAGATCCGCGGTTTCCGGGTGGAGCCCGCGGAGATCGAGGCGAACCTCAGCCTGCACCCCGACATCACCGAGTCGGTGGTCGTCGTGCACGAGCCGGAGCCCGGGGACAAGCGGCTCGTCGCCTACATCGTGCCGCGTACCTCCCCCGCGCCCGCCGCGGGTGCCCTGCGCGAGTTCCTGGAGAAGGAACTGCCGCCGTACATGGTGCCCGCGGCGTTCGTCGAGCTGCAGGCCCTGCCGCTGACCCCGAACGGCAAGATCGACCACGCGGCGCTGCCTGCGGCCACCGCCGAACGCCCGGCCGGGGCGGCAGAGTTCGTCGCTCCGCAGAACCCCGTCGAGCAGCAGCTCGCCGAGATCGTCGCCGGCGTCATCGGCGCCGAGGGCATCAGCGTGCACGACAACTTCTTCGAGCTGGGGGGCGACTCGATCCTGGCCATCCAGGTCGTCGCACAGGCGCAGGACATCGGCATCCGGATCTCCCCTCTGGACCTCTTCGAGCACCCCACGGTCGCCATGCTCGCCGCGGTGACGACGGCGGCCCCGGTCATCGACGCCGAGCAGGGCGTGGTCAGCGGACCGTCGCCGCTCACGGCGCGGCAGCGCTGGTTCTGCGGCTCGGACATCGCCGACCCGCACCACTGGAACGTCTCCACGCTGCTCGAACTGCGTGAGTCCTACCCGCAGGACATGCTGCGCGAGGCGGTCGTCCAGCTGCTCATCCACCACGACGGCCTGCGACAGCGCTTCCAGCTCAACGGCGTCCAGACGCGCGTCCGGATCGCCCTGCCCGACTCGCGTACGCCGTTCACGGTGCACGACCTGTCCGACCTGGACGGTGAGGAACGGGAGCGCCGGATCACGGAGCTGACCGCCGAGGCGGCGGCGGGTCTCAAGCCCTCCGTCGGCCCGCTGGTCCGGTTCGAGTTCTTCCGGCTCGGCGAGGGACGCCCCGACCAGCTGGCGGTGATCGCACACCACCTGGTCGCCGACGCCATCTCCCTGCGCATCCTCGTGGAGGACCTGCGGACCGCGCTGCTCGCGCTCGGTGCGGGCCGGACCGTCGCGCTGCCGGCCAAGACGACGTCCTGGCAGTCCTGGGCGCGCCGCCTCGCGTCGTACGCCGGTACGCAGCCGGTGCAGTCGCAGCGGCCGTACTGGACGGACCTGATCGAGGACGCGTCCGGCACGGTGCCCTTCGACACGGCGCAGCTCCCGGGCGCCGACACTGCCGCCGACGCCCGCGAGGTCGTCGCGCGACTGGGCGCCGAGGAGACGACCGAGCTGCTGCACACCGTCCCGGCGGCGCACAACTGCCGGATCGACGACCTTCTGCTGGCGGCCTTGAGCCGCACCCTCGGCGACTGGACGGGCTCGACGCGCACCCTGATCGACCTGCGGCGGCACACCCGCGACCAGACCTTCGGGGACATCGCCCTGGCACGCACCATCGGCTGGCTGGACACCGTCCACCCGGTCGGCCTCGTCAGCGAACCCAGCGGCACGCCCGAGACCACAGTGAAATCGGTCAAGGAAGCCCTGCGGGCCGTCCCCGAAGGCGGGCTCGGCTGGCAGTTGCTGCGCCAGGGCAACGACCCGGTGCCGGCCTCCCCGGCGCAGCTGCTCTTCGAGTACACCGGCCAGCTCCACGAGCCGTCACCGGCCACGGACGGTTTCACCGCGCTCGGACCCGCCGGCCCCGCGACGAGTCCGCGCGGCCGACGCCCGTACCCCCTCGCGGTCCGCGCCTCGGTCACCGGCGGCCGACTGACCGTCACCTGGGAGTACAGCGCCAGGCTGCACCATCACGAGACCGTGGACCGGCTGTCGGAGCGGTTCCTGACGGAGCTGCGGGCTCTGACGGCCGACGGGGACGCCACGCACGTCCCGTCGGACTTCCCGCTCGCCCGCGTCGATCGATCGCAGCTCGACGGGCTGCTCAGTCGTCTCCAGACCGGTCAGGAGACCCCGTGAGCCGAGCCGACATCGCGGACGTCTACGAATTGTCACCGCTCCAGCAGGGCATGCTGCTGCACACCCTGTACGGCGGCGACGCGGACACCTACGTCGCGCAGCGCAGCTTCGAGATCACGGGCACGCTCGACCCCGACCTCCTGGAGCTGGCCTGGCAGCAGGTGGTGGTCGCGCATCCCGCGCTGCGGACCTCCTTCCACTGGGAGGGCCTCGACAAGCCGCTCCAGGTGGTGCACCGCAATCCGCCCGGCGCGCTGACGCGGCACGACTGGTCGGCAGCAGACACCGACGAGCAGCAGGACGGGTTCGAGCGGCTGCTCGCCGAGGACCGGGCCGTGGGCTTCGACCCGGAGCGGCCGCCGCTGCAGCGGCTGCACCTGATCCGGCTCGGGGACCGCCGCCACGGGTTCGTCTGGACCCATCACATGCTGCTGCTCGACGGCTGGTCGGTGCCGATCGTCCTCGGCGACTTCATCCGGCGGTACCAGTGCCTGCTCGCGGGCGCTCCGGCACCGCCCGCGCCCGCCCCTTACCGGGACTACATCGCCTGGTTGCAGTCCCAGGACATGCAGGCGGCCCAGGACTGGTGGACTGGGGCCCTCGCGGATTCCGCCGGCAGCGGTCGCCTCGGCCCACTGCTGCGGCTCGACCCGCGTCGCGGTCCCGGCGCCGTCGAGGAGGTCCGCAGGGCGCTGCCGGCCGCCCTCGACGAGCGGCTGCGCACGATCGCCGCCCGCAACCAAGTCACCCTCAGCACCTTGATGCAGGCTGCCTGGGCGCTGGTGCTCCGCCGCTTCAGCGGGGACGCGGAGGTCACCTACGGCTGCACCAGTTCGGGACGCCCCGCCGAACTGCGGGGCGTCGACGAGATGGTCGGATCGTTCATCAACACCCTGCCGATCCGGATCACCGTCCCCGACGACGGCGGGCTCTCCGACTGGCTGCGGAAGATCCAGACGGCGCACTCCACGGCCAGGCGGTACGAGTACACGCCCCTGGCGCAGATCCGGTCCTGGGCGAACCTGCCCGGGAACGAGCCGCTGTTCGAGAGCGTCGTCGTCCTCGACAACTACCCGCTCGCCATCGGCGACGGGAAGCTGGCCGAGCAGTTCTCGGTCCGCTCGGTCAACGACTTCGAGAAGACCAGCGAGGCGCTGACCCTGATCGTGACACCCGCACCCGCCTCGGTGATCCGGCTCGTCTTCCACCGCGAACGGTTCGAGCCGGGCACGGTCGACGACATGATGGGGTACCTCTACCGCGTCCTCGGGGCCCTCACCGACGCCGAGACGGTCGACGGCGTCATGACGGCCGCCGCCGGGCCCGAGGAGAGCCGTCCGGCGGTCAGCGTGCGGTACCCGGACGCGGAACAGACGCTTGCCGCGCTGATCGAGCGGCAGGCGGCGGCGACCCCCGACGCGGTCGCCGTCCGCGCCGACGACGGCACCCTGACCTACGCGCAGTTGCTCGAACGCTCCCGCCGGGCGGCCGGCGCGCTCGCGGCGGCCGGGGCCGGCCCCGGCCGGTTCGTCGGGGTCTGCGCCGAACGCGGCCTGGACATGGTCACGGGCGTGCTCGGCACCCTGCTCACGGGCGCCGCCTATCTGCCCCTGGAGCCCTCGCTGCCGCCCGCGCGCCTCGCCTTCATGGCGGGCGAAGCGGGTGTGACGGTGGCCTTCGCCTCGCCGGACTGCGTGGAGACGGCCGTACGAGCCGGGGCGGAACAGGTCCTGACTCCGGCGGACCGGGCCGAGCTGCCGCGCGCGGCCGGTCCGGGCCGCCCCGGCGACGCCGCCTACGTGCTGTTCACGTCCGGCTCCACCGGCCGCCCCAAGGGCGTGGTCGTCACCCATCGCGCGATCGTCAACCGACTGCTGTGGATGCAGGAGACGTTCCCGCTCGGCGCCGCCGACCGGGTGCTGCAGAAGACTCCGCTGAGCTTCGACGTGTCGGTGTGGGAGCTGTTCTGGCCGCTCGTGAACGGGGCCACCATGGTTCTCGCCCGGCCCGGCGGGCACCAGGACAGCACCTATCTGGCCCGCGTCCTGACCGAACAGCACGTCACCGTCGCGCACTTCGTGCCGTCGATGCTCCAGCTCTTCCTCGACGAGCCCGTCGACGCGCCTGCCCTGCGCAGGGTGGTGTGCAGCGGCGAGGCGCTCCCCCGCCCCCTGGTGGAGCGCTTCCGCGGTGTTCTCCCGCACGTGGAGCTGCACAATCTGTACGGACCGACCGAGGCGGCCGTCGACGTCACCTGGTGGGACTGCGCCCGCCCCGCGCCGGCCGGCACCGTCCCGATCGGCGACGCCGTCGCGAACACCGGGACGCACGTACTGGACGAGCGCCTGGCGCCCTCCTACCCCGGCGTTCCGGGCGAACTCTTCCTCAGCGGCGTGCAGTTGGCACGCGGCTACGTGAACCGTCCGGCGCTGACCGCCGAACGGTTCATCGCGCACGATCTGGCGGGCCCCGGCGGACGGCTGTACCGCACCGGCGACAAGGTCCGCCGGCTCCGGGACGGAACGCTGGAGTTCCTCGGGCGGATGGACCACCAGGTGAAGATCCACGGCTACCGGATCGAGCTGGGCGAGGTGGAGCAGGTGCTGCTCGACCAGCCGTCGGTCCGCGAAGCGGTGGTGACCGTCCGGGACGGGACGCGCCTCGCCGGGTACGTCACCGGCGACAGCCCCGACCCGGCCGCCCTGCACGACGCCCTGCGGGCGGCTCTGCCCCGCTACATGGTTCCGGCCACGGTCACCGTCCTGCCCGCGATGCCGCTCACCCACAACGGGAAGCTGGACCGGCAGGCGCTGCCCGATCCCGCGCCGGCCGTGGAGGCGGCCGCCGTCGAGGCGCCCGCATCGCCGCGCGAGGAGACCATCGCCGAAGTCTTCCGGGACCTGCTCGGCCTGCCCGCCGTCAACGTCACCGCGAGCTTCTTCGACCTGGGCGGCGACTCCTTCACCGCCGTCCGCGCGGTGCGCCGGATCGAGGGCGCCACCGTGGGACTGCTCGCCGCCTGTCCCAGCGTCCGCGAGCTCGCGGCGGCCCTCGAAGCGGCCGACGAGCCCGGACCGCTGCTCCGGATGACCCCGCGGAACCGGACGGCCACGCACACCCTGGTGTGCGTGCCGTTCGGCGGCGGCAGCGCCATCGGCTACCAGCCCCTCTCGGGCCGTCTCGACCCCGCGATCGGCCTGCTGGCCGTGGCACTGCCCGGTCATGAACTCGGCGGCGACCCGGAGCTGCGGCCCCTCGACGAGGTGGCGCAGAGCGTCGTGGACGAGATCCTGAAGAACGTGGAGGGGCCGGTCTCCGTTTACGGGCACTGCGTCGGGGTGGCGCTCGCCGTCGAGGTGGTGCGTCGCCTGGAGACGGCCGGACGCGACGTCGAACGGCTCTTCCTCGGGGCCTCGTACCCCTACTACGGGAGCCGGTTCGCGCGGCGGCGCCGCGAGGGGCCCGACTCCGACCGGGCGGAAATGCGCTATCTGCAGTCGCTCGGCGGATTCGACGGGGTGGTCCAGGAGGACGAGCTCGCCTTCGTCATGCGGGCGTTCCGGCACGACGCGGGGGCCGCACAGGCCTACTTCGGCGAGCACTGGCCGCGCCGCGGCCGCACCGCGCCGCTGGCGGCCCCGATCACCGTGGTCATCGGCACGGACGACCCGGAGACCCCCCGCTACGAGCGCAAGCACCGGGTGTGGGAGCGCTTCGGCTCCTCCGTCGACCTGGCGACCGTTCCGGGAGGCGGCCACTACTTCCTGCAACAGCAGCCGGAGATCCTCGCCGCTGTCATCGCGGCGAGGTTGGGGACGGGGGACCATGAGCGGCAGACTCCTCGCGATCAGTGATCTGCACGTCTCCCACGGCAGGAACCGTGACCTGATCAAGCGCGTGGAGCCCGTGTCGCCCGACGACTGGCTGATCGTGGCGGGCGACGTGGCCGAGCGCATCGACGATCTGGCTTGGGCGCTCGGACTGCTGCGCGAGCGCTTCGCGCGGGTGATCTGGACCCCCGGCAATCACGAGCTGTGGACCACCCGGGGCGGGGGTGACACCCAGCGCGGGGACATCCGTTACCGACAACTGGTGGAGACTGCGCGGGAGCTGGGTGTCGACACGCCGGAGGATCCCTTCCCCGTCTGGGAGGGCCCCGGCGGCCCGGTGACCGTCGCGCCGTTGTTCCTGCTGTACGACTACAGCTTCCGCCCCGCCGACGTCACCATGGAACAGGCGCTGGACGAGGCGTGGGAGTCCGGGGTGGTCTGCACCGACGAGGCGCTGCTGCACCCGGACCCCTACCCCGACCGCGTCGCCTGGTGCCACGCCCGCGTCGAACTGACCGAGCGCCGCCTGGCCGCACTGGACCCGGACCTCCGGCTGGTGCTCGTCAACCACTTCCCGCTCGTCCGGGAGCCGACCCTGGTCCTGCGCCGTCCGCAGTTCGCCCTGTGGTGCGGTACGGACCGGACCGCGGACTGGCACACCCGCTTCAACGTCGCGGCCGTCGTCTACGGCCACCTGCACATTCGCCGGACCACGTGGTACGACGGAGTGCAGTTCATGGAGGTCTCGGTCGGCTATCCGCGCGAGTGGATCGCCCGTGGTGACTACCCGGGTGCCCGCCAGGTGCTTCCCGTCCAGGAGGGCTGATCATGCTCGCGGACATCCTGCCGGCGAAGGCAGCGGTGAGGGGGCTCAGGGGGACCCGCACGGGCGGGGACGTGCCCGCGCTCGGGGTGGACGCCGTACCGAACGAGCCGCTGCCCGGCAGGGGTGCTCCGCGCGAGCGGCCTGCCGAGCGGCCCGGTCGTTGACGTCTGTCGGCGGGGCCAGGAGCCAGGGGCCGACGGTCCTCCGACGGCCGATCAGCCGCGTCGACCACGCTGCGGAGCAGTACGCCTAGAGGGCGGGCACGTCCGGCAGGTCGCGGGGCTTGTCGCGCAAGGTCACGGAGGTGGGCAGCACGGCATAGCCGCGCTGGTGCGGAGAGTGCACGCGCCGGGCGTACGTCATGTCGATGTCGTAGTCGGAGATGCGCGCCCCGATCTCCTCCAGGGCGATCTTGATCTCCAGCTTGGCGAGGGCGGCACCCAGGCAGTAGTGCGGACCGTGTCCGAAGCTGATGAGCTGGCTGGTGTCCCGGTCCAGATCGAAGCGGTCGGGGTCGGAGAAGACGCGGCGGTCGCGGTTGCCGGAGGCGGGCAGGACGGCGACGCGGCTGCCCGCCGGCAGCAGGACGTCGTGCAGCACCGTGTCCTCGGTGACGGTCCGAGCGACCATCTGGCTGGCCGAGTCGTAGCGCAGGGTCTCCATCGTCCAGTCGTCGGGACGGTGTTCCAGTCCGGCCCGCTTCACGTCGGGGTGCAGACCGCCGTGGTACCAGGCGTTCCCGATGACCTTGCCCGTTGACTCGTTTCCTGCGGTGATCAGCAGGAAGAGGAAGGCGACGATCTCCGAGTCGCTCAACGGCCGGTCCTTGACCCGCACGTCCAGAAGGTGCGAGGTGAGGTCGTGGCCGGGCTTGCGCCGCAACTCGGTGACGTGCGCGACGAAGTACGAGGCGAGGCGCAGGGCGGCCTGGACGGAGCCCGCCGGGCGGTCCTCCTCGCCGTCGCCCCGCAGGTTCAGCATGTCGGTGTCGGCGCGGATGAGGTCCCAGTCGGCGGCGGGGATACCGACCATGTCGCACACGATGTCGTTGGGCAGGGCCGCCGCGTAGTCACTGGCGAAGTCGAACTCGCCCTGCTCCAGCAGCGGCAGCAGCCGGTCACGCGCCATCCTGCGGATACGGGCCTCTTGCCCGGTGACGTGCCGGGCGGTGAATCCGCTGGACACCAAGGTGCGCAGCCTGCCGTGTTCCGGCGGGTCCATGGCGAGGAAGAAGCTGGTCTTGTACGCCTCGGGTCCCCACAGTTCGGTTTCCAGGGAGATGCCGTTGCGGTTGGAGAACAGCTTGGGGCTGCGCAGCGCCGAGAGCACGTCCTCGTGCCGGGACAGGGCCCAGAAGTCACGTTCCTCGTTGCGGTAGACCGGCTCGTTCTCCCGCATCCAGGCGTAGACCGGGTAGGGGTCCTCGTGCAACTCCCAGGAGAACGGGTCATAGACAGGCCGATCCACCGCATCGATCACGCTGTCCTGCCTGGCCGAGCTGTCGGTGTGCATCTATACGACTCCATCGCCGGTACGAACAGGGCCCCCTGCGCCCTGCGTCAGGAACCTACGACGCGGACGGCCATCTGTCCTGTCACGCGAACCGGGGGCTGCCGGGACGGTCCGTCCCGACATGTGCTAGGGGCTGCCGAACGCCAGGAAGTCCGCCGGACCGCGGCCCGCCTCACCTTTTCGGGAGCCATGCATGACCACCCTTGCCCTGCCCGCCACGGAAGACCTCCGCGCGCGTGCCCGCGCGTGCTTGGACCGCATCGGTGCAACGGTGCCGGAAGGCGACGACCTGTACGCCCGGACGCCGATCACCGGAGAGGACCTGTTCGGGCTGAAGGGCAGTGGCACGTCGGAGACGGAAGCGGCGGTGGCCGCCGCCCACGAAACGTTCCTCGCCTGGCGTTCCACGCCGGCTCCGCGCCGCGGTCAGGTCGTGCGCCGCTTCGGCGAGCTGGTGCGCGAGCACCACGACGACCTGGCCGAGCTGATCACCCTGGAGGTCGGCAAGATCGAGGCCGAGGCGTACGGCGAGGTCCAGGAGATGATCGACATCGCGGACTACGCGGTCGGCCTCTCCCGTCAGCTGTACGGGCGGGTCATCGCGTCCGAGCGGGCCGAGCACCGAATGGTCGAGTCCTGGCACCCGCTGGGTGTCGTCGGCATCATCTCCGCGTTCAATTTCCCGGCCGCCGTCTGGAGTTGGAACACCACGGTCGCGCTGGTCTGCGGGGACACCGTCGTGTGGAAGCCGTCCGAGCAGGCGTCACTGATCGCGCTGGCCTGCGACCACCTGCTGGCCCGGGCCGCCGAGGAGTCCGGTGCCCCGGCCGGCATCCACCACCTGCTGCTCGGTGGACGGGAGACCGGCGAGACACTCGTGGACGATCCACGGGTGGCGCTGGTCAGCGCCACCGGCTCGGTGCCGATGGGCCGGGCCGTCGGCGCCCGGGTGGCCGCGCGCTTCGGGCGCTCCCTGCTGGAGCTCGGCGGCAACAACGCGGCCGTCATCGCCCCGAGCGCCGACCTCGAACTGGCTCTGCCCGCGGTCCTCTTCGCCGCCGCCGGCACCGCGGGGCAGCGTTGCACCTCGCTGCGCCGGCTCATCGTGCACCGGGACGTCGTGGACGTGCTGCTGCCGCGGCTGACCGCCGCCTTCGAGCGGCTTCCCGTCGGCGACCCGTTCGACAAGGACACGCTCGTCGGCCCGCTGATCTCCCGGGCTCCGCTCGAAAGGATGCGGGAGGCGATCGCCCGGGTCACGGACGACGGCGGAAAGCTGCTGGTCGGCGGCGACCGAGTCGAGACGACCGCCGGGTCCGCCGCGTACGTGCGGCCTGCGGTCGTACGGATCGACGCGCACTCCCCCGTGGTGCGGGAGGAGACGTTCGCGCCGCTGCTGTACGTGCTCACGTACGACACGCTCGACGAAGCCATCGCCCTGCAGAACGACGTCCCGCAGGGCCTGTCCGCCAGCATCTTCACGCGGGACCAGCAGGAGGCCGAGATCTTCCTGTCCGCCGTCGGCGCGGACACCGGACTGGTGAACGTGAACCTGGGCACGTCGGGGGCGGAGGTCGGCGGCGCCTTCGGTGGCGAGAAGGAGACCGGGGGCGGCCGGGCGTGCGGCTCGGACGCTTGGCACGCGTACATGCGCCGGTCGACCAGTGTCGTCAACTACTCGGGTGAGGTGGCCCTCGCCCAGAACATCAGCTTCTCCTGACCGGCCAGGCCGTCCACCCGCCCCCAACGCGAGGAATGCCGATGTCCCTCCCCACCACCAGCTCGATCACCCCTGCCCAGGTCCACCCGATCCTGTCGGCCCACATGCTCGTCGACGGATACCCGTTCGTCCTCGATCTGACGCGCAGCCACGGCAGTTGGCTGGTCGACGCGCTCACCGGGCGTTCGTACCTCGATCTCTTCACCTTCTACGCGTCCAGCCCGCTGGGCTTCAACCCGCCGGACGTGGTGGAGGACGCGGAGTTCGGGAAGCTCCTGGCGAAGGTCGCCGCGAACAAGCCGTCGAACGCGGACGCCTACACCCCGGAGCTGGCGGAGTTCGTCACCACGTTCGCCCGGGTGCTGGGCGACCCCGAGCTGCCGCACCTGTTCTTCGTCGAAGGCGGAGCGCTGGCCGTGGAGAACGCGCTGAAGTGCGCCTTCGACTGGAAGAGCCGACGGAACGAGGCGGCCGGCCGGTCCCCGTCGCTCGGCACGCAGGTGCTGCACCTGAAGCACGCCTTCCACGGCCGCAGCGGATACACCCTGTCCCTGACCAACACCGAACCGGTCAAGACCGAGCGCTTCCCGGTGTTCGACTGGCCGCGCATCGACACGCCCGCGATCCGCTTCCCGCTGGACGAGCGCAACACCCGGCTGGTCGAGGACGCCGAGCGGGCGGCGCTCGCCCAGGCGGAGGCGGCGTTCGCGGCGCATCCGCACGACATCGCGTGCTTCATCGCCGAGCCCGTCCTGAGCGAGGGCGGCGACATGCACCTACGTCCCGAGTTCCTCCAGGCGATGCAGCGGTTGTGCCACACGCACGACGCGCTGTTCGTGCTCGACGAGGTGCAGACCGGGGTGGGGCTGACCGGAACGCCCTGGGCGTACCAGCAGTTGGGGATCGAGCCGGACGTGGTGGCCTTCGGCAAGAAGGCTCAGGTCGGTGGGGTCATGGCCGGCCGACGGGTGGACCTGGTGCCGGACAACGTCTTCCGTGTCAGCGCCCGCGTGGGGTCGACGTGGGCCGGGGGCCTCGCCGACATGGTCCGCTCGCGTCGTCTGCTCGAGATCATCGAACGCGATCAACTGATCGAGCGGGCAGTGGTGTTGGGCGGCAATCTATTGGAGGGATTCCGTTCACTGGCCGACCGGTTCCCCGGCCTGTTCTCCAATGCCCGGGGACGCGGACTGATGTGCTCCTTCGACCTGCCGTCGGCCGCGATCCGCGATGCGTTCGTCGACGTGCTGCGGGAGGAAGGAGTTCTCGTACTCCCCGGCGGTGAACGCACGGTGCGGTTGCGTCCCGCGCTGTCGGTCAGTCAGGAGGAGTTGTCCCTCGCGCTCGACGCGTTCGCCCGGGCGCTCAAGCGCTGCGACGACGGCGCGTAGAAATTCGTTACCCGCTGATTCCCTCGCGCGGGAGAGTCTGCTATGCCCCAAGAGAGTGGCCCCACCTGGTGGCGGGCATGTCCACCTGTCCCTCAAAACGGCTACAGTTCGAGCGAGACTCGGCTGATAGCATTCCCTTTCGAATCGGGAAGCACGGCTCTGGGGACGCGGTTTACTCGATCGAGGGAGGATGGGCGGCCCGGCCGGATCAAGCGGCGGCTGCAACGACACGCCCGTATATAGCCGTTGCACTATCCCTGAATACCGATGTACTGTCCAGCAATTGTGGCTTAAAGTACGGGGGATTCATGATCAGGACCGAAGCAATTACGGCGTCTCCCATCTTCTTGGCGGGACTCGTCCAGGTTCTTGAAGGTTCGGGAATCGACGTGACCGTACGGTCGTCCGGGACGAACCCGCCCAGACGGATCGACGTCGTCCTCCTCGACGCCGAAGTTCTGTGCGTCGCCTCCTTGCACCAGATCACCGAACTCGCTGCCCAGACACCAGTCCTCATCGTCAACCACGCGTCCGAGGCCGACTCCGCCGCCTACCTCCGGGCGGGTGCTTCCGGCATCGTCCACAAGAGCGTTTCGGTGGCCTGCATCATACGGGCCATTCGGGCTCTCGCCGCCGGTTCCAGCCCCTCCCCGTGTCTGTGCGACGCCACTCAACCCTCGCTCGGAAGCGCCGGCCCCATCGCCCAGGAGGGAGCGACCGTCCCGGACGGCAACCTTTCCGACCGGGAGAATCAGGTACTCCGTCAGATATCCCGCGGACTCACCCACGGACAGATAGCGACACGACTGGGAATCAGCCCGCACACCGTCGACACGTACGTAAAACGCATTCGCACCAAACTGGGCGTCGGCAACAAAGCGGAACTCACCCGGGTCGCCTTACTCGGACAGCGAACGGGCGCGTACACCCCCGTCCAGACCGACAGCCGGACGCACGGCAGCGAGCACCTCCTGGAACTGGGACGTTCCCTCGGACAGCTCGCCCAGCAAGGAGCCGCAGCACGATGACCCCGTCCAAGGCGACGCTCACGCTCAGCAAGACCGAGGCGCGCCGACTTGCCCTGACCAGACAGCACTTGACCGCGTCCCGCCCCGATCCGACGCCGGACGGACTGCGTACCGTCCTGCGCTCGCTGCGCTACCTCCAGCTCGACCCCGTGAACGTGGTGGCGGCCAGCCACGAACTGGTGGTCTGGAGCCGTCTGGGCGCCGCGGCGGGGCCGCACCTGTCCACGATCTGGTGGCAGGACCGCTGGCTCTTCGAGTACTGGGCCCACGCGGCGGCCATCGTGCTCACCGAGGACTACCCGCTGCACCGCGCGACGATGGACGCCTACCCGCCGCCCAACCGGTCCTTCACACAGGTCTGGCTGGACGCCAACGTGGTACTGGCCAAGCACGTCCTGTCCCGCCTCGCCGAGGGCACCCCCCTGCCGACGGAGGCCTTCGACGACTGTGCGGCCATGGACTGGCCGTCCTCCGGCTGGACCGCCGGCCGCAACGTCGAGCGGATGCTCACCTTCCTCTGGCTTCAGGGCAAGGTCATGGTGCAGGCCCGCGAGGGCGGCCTGCGCCTGTGGGGTCTGCCCGACGCCTGCCTGCCGCCCGACGCCGACCGGCAGCCGATGTCGGCCGAGCAGAAGGTCACGAAGGCCACCGAGCACACGCTCCGAGCCCTCGGGGTCGCCCGCCCGCTCGACATCAAGCAGTACTTCCTGCGTGGCCAGTACGACGGCCTGCCCGACGTGCTGCGCAGCCTCACCGAACAGGGCAGGGTCATCCCGGTCCGCGTCGAAGGCGGCAAGCCGAACGAGACCTGGTACGTGCACGCCGACGCGGAGGACGAGCTGACGGCGATCCGCTCCGGCGACTGGCACGGACGCACCGTCCTGCTCTCCCCCTTCGACAACCTCGTCAGCGACCGCCGACTGACCCAGCGGCTGTGGGACTTCGACTTCCGCAACGAGATGTACATCCCCAAAGCCAAGCGCCAGTACGGCTACTACCTGCTGCCGATCGTCCACGAGGACCGTCTCGTCGGCCGGATCTCCCCGCGCGTGGAACGCAAGCGGGACAGCCTGCTGGTCGAGGGCATCCACCTGGAGCCCGGCGTCACACCGACGGCCGCGCTACGCCGGGCGGTCGTCGAGCAACTGGAGGACCTCGCCGCCTTCCGCGGCGTGAGTGACATCGAGTACGGGGAGGCGCTCCCGGACGGCTGGCGGGCCTCGCTCCTGTCGTCCTGACCCGCTCCCTCCCCGATGGCACGTCCCCTGAAGAGGGGGTTGGTGGCACCAAGCGGGTCCGGGGAAGCTCGGTGGGACGAGCTCTTCGAAGGAGAACCGGCGTGCGACTTACCTCCAGGACCCTGCTGCGGACCCCCTCGCCCATCGGGGCGACGTACGCGCTGCTCGACGAGCGCGACGGAGACGCGGGCGCCGCCCTGCTCGACCTCGCCCAGGCGGTCCCCGCGTATCCGCCGGCCCCGTCGGTCGTGGAGCACGTCGTCTCCGTCGCCCGGGACGCCCACGGCGCCGACTACGTCGATCTGGCGGGGCTGCCGAAGCTGCGGACGGCCTTCGCCGACGAGTTGTCCCGCGACTACCGGGGCCGGGTCAGGGCGGAGAACATCCTCGTCACCGCCGGCTGCAACCAGGCCTTCTGCCTGGTGACCTCGGCTCTGGCCGAGCCGGGCGACGAGATCATCCTGCCGTTGCCGTACTACTTCAACCACGACATGTGGCTGGGGCTGGACGGCCTCACCCCCGTCCACCTGGAGCCCGGCCCCGACCTCGTACCGGGCGCCGCGGCGGCCGAGGCCCTCATCACCCCGCGCACCCGGGCCATCGCCCTGGTCACGCCCGGCAACCCCACCGGGGTCACGATCCCGCCGGAGGAGATCGTCGCGTTCGCGCGGGTGGCAGAACGGCACGGGATCGCACTGATCCTCGACGAGACGTACCGCTCGTTCCGCGGCACGGACGAACCGCCGCACCCCCTGTTCGCCGACCCCGGCTGGCAGGAGACGGTCGTCAGTCTGCACAGCTTCTCCAAGGACCTCGCGATCCCCGGTTACCGGGTCGGCGCGATCGTGGCCTCACCCGCGCTGAACGAGGAGGTCATGAAGCTGCTCGACTGCGTCACGATCTGCCCGCCGCGCATCGGCCAGGAGGCCGCCTGGGCCGGACTCACCGGTGCCGGCCAGTGGCGCCGGGAGCGGGCAGCGGAGATCGTCTCGAAGCGGGACGCGTTCGCCCGGGCCATGGCGCGGCGTCCGGGAGGGTTCGAACTGCTCTCCGTCGGCGGCTTCTTCGGCTGGCTGCGCCATCCGTTCGCCGACCGGCCGACCGAGGACGTGGTGCGCGAACTCCTGCTGAAGCAGGATGTCCTGGTGCTGCCGGGCACGGCCTTCCACCCCGTGGACCACCGCACACTGCGGGTCAGCGTCAGCAATGTGACGGAGGCCGCTCTGCACGACTTCGCCAAGCGCCTCGCGGCAGTCGGCGGGTGAGGAATCGGTATCAGTAGATGACGCGGTCGCCGGTCGCGGGACGCCAGGCCCGCGAACCCCGCAGGTTGCGCGTGATGTTGAGCCTCTTCAGCCAGCGGTCCGACCCGTCGTAGCGGGCCTGGAACGACTTGCGGCCGTGCACCGAGCGGAAGTTGTCGATGAAGACCAGGTCGCCAGGGAGCAGCACGACGTCATTCATCGCCCTCTCGATCTCCTGGCACAGCTGCTGGAACGCCTGCTGGCTGCGGTCCGTCCATCCCGAGGGATCCATGTGGTACGGATCGAGGGCCATGTACGGGTCGCGGCGGTCCCCGTAGAGCAGGGGCCGCTTCTGCGGGTTGTCGTTCCACTCCTGGATGAGCCGGAAGCTGCGCTCGCGGAGCGCGTCGATGCCCGGGTCGCCGGAGGACGCCAGGCCCTGCTGCGGCTGGTGCGAATTGTCGGGCATGACGGTGAACTCCGCCTCGAACAGGGCGTCCACGTCGACGTGTGACCAATCGATGTCCGGCACGGTCGACACGACCGTCGCCACCGCGTCCGGGTTCTTGAGGCACATCAGCGCCACATAGTCGCCCCGGCAGGGATGAAAGGCGTCCTCCGTGTGCCACGAGAGGTGCTGAAGGCTGTTGGAACCGATCTCGTAGTTCTCGTGGCCCTTGATCGGTAGAACGTCGTGCATGATGCGGCCGTCCTGCTGCGTCGCCCATCCGAAGACGTCGCCGAGGGCGGTGGCGCACAGCAGGAAGAAGATCTCCTGGCGGAAGGCCGGCGAGTCCGACTGGCTGTCGCGCCAATGCTCGGGCGTCGAGCCCAACTCGGCCTCGTCCACGCCCAGACCGGAGATCCGGCAGAGTGCCGACGGCTCCTCGAAGCGGAATTCCTCGAGAAACGACAAGAGGTGGGCGGGCAGCGCCTTCGCGAGCACGGGAGCCCGGCGGATGAGCTCGGGATTCTCGATCGTGTCGTACGTCGCCGCCAGCCCGGCAAGCATCGGCGTGAGCGCCGCGTTGTCCTCGGGTGTGAGCGCCAGGTCGTGCATGGCTTTCGTCCTCCACCTTCCCGCCGCCGGTGCTCTCCACCTGCGGTCCGACGTGAACGGATGGAAGTCTAGGCGCGGAGGGGAAAGGCTCGCGGTCCCCCTTAGAGGGGACAGGCGCACAGGGCTCGACCCTCCCTATATTTTCGGCAACGTGACAGTTCCTACGGAGCCCAATCGCGCTTTCGTGACGTCCGAATCGGTTCATCAATACGACGAGCAGAAGGCATCCGGGGACCTATTGAAGGGCTGAGGATGACCGAAATTGTCAATCTGACGACAATGGAAGTTGACGCGCTGATGGACGTCGACGGTGGGCTCAACCTCACAGACGGACACGCCCGGCTCGTTCTCACACCACAGCAGTCCGACATTGTCGCCCGCATTCCCGAAATGTTCGTGGCGGCCACCCGTCGACCGTTCTCCGAGATCGAACTCGCGGCCCACAAGGCGTTCTTCAGCGCGGTCGGCCAGCACACCGCGCCGGTCGGCACCGGACGGATCCTCAGCTGCTACTCGTCGACGCTCGCCACGGACATCGTCGCCCGCGCGCTGCCGGCGGGGGCGACGGTCGCGGTGCTGCACCCGACGTTCGACAACATCGCCGACCTGCTGAGGACCCGCGGTCTCCAACTCGTCCCGATGTCCGAGGAGGACCTCCTCGCCAAGAGGTGGCCGGGCGCCCCGGTCGACGCGATCGTGGTGACGCTGCCCAACAACCCGACCGGACTGATCACCCCCGAGGGACACCTCAAGTCCCTGGCGGAACACGCCGCGCGGAACAACCAGACGGTCATCATCGACGCCAGCTTCCGCGGTCAGGTCCGCGACGCGCAGTACGACACCTACGCGGTGCTCGACGCCGCGGGCTGCGCCTGGATCACCATCGAGGACACCGGCAAGCTGTGGCCGACGCACGAGCTGAAGATCGGCATGCTCGCCTACAGCGAGCGCACCGAACTGCCGATCGAGTACGCCTTCTCCGAATCGCTGCTCGCGGCCTCCCCGGTCGTCCTGCAGCTCATCACGGACCTGGCCGGGGACTGGGTCGACGGCGGCTACGAGCGGGCGCGCGACCTGGTCGAGCGCAACCGGGCCACGGTCAAGGAGACGATCGGCCGGGTCGGCCTGCAACTCGCCGACCCGGACTCGCAGATCAGCGTGGCTCGCATCGAACTCCCCGAGGAAGGCCCCGACTCGGCGGTCCTGCACAAGGAGATGCTCGTGCGCGGCGTCCACGTGCTGCCGTGCGCGCCCTTCCACTGGGCCGACCCGGAGAGCGGTCTGCGCTACATCCGGATCTCGCTGGCCCGGCCGTTCGAGACGGTCCACAAGGCCGTGCAGACGATGGCCGAGGCCTACCGGGACCTCGCACCCGCCTCGTCCCCACGCTGACGGGACCGCGGACGAGGGTGGACACGGTCCGGGGGACACCGTCGAGGTCTCCCGCGGACACGACCGGTGCCCGCCGTCCCGCGCGGACATGAGGCATGCGGTCCGGCCGGACACGTGGCGTGCCGGCCGGACCGCCTCCCCTCCCGTACGGACTCTCAGCGCTTGAAGGTCCGTACGACGAAGGTCTGACCCGCGACCGACGGCCAGCCCGCCCAGCTCTGGTCGGCGCCCAAGGTGGGTGCGCCGACCCCGTCGGGGAGGCCGACCTCGCTGGTCACCACGCGCAGCGGCAGCGGGCCCTCGCCCCGCGCGCGGACGACGATGTCGAGTCCGTCCGCCGGTGGCGCCGCGTAGGTGACACCCCAACCCCACGCGCCCTGCGTGTGGTTGCGCCCCCCGGGGATCTTTCTCCCTTCGACGGATGCGCCGAGGATCTCGTGGCCCCTGGTGTCGGCGTACACGGCGAGGCTGTAGCTGTCCGCGGGCGCCTTGATACGCATCCGTACCGTGCGCACGCCGCCGTCCTCGGCCGCCGAAGCGTCATCGACGCGCGGAAGGTCAAGCCGGGCGGCCTTCGCCTCGCCGTTCGGCAGCGCGACGCCGGACAGCGGCGGAACCCGGTCGTCGTAACGAACGGGGTCCCCGTCGAGGAACTTGCCGACCGTGGGCTCGGAGGTGTCGCCGAGGCTGACCCACGTCGCCTTGCCCGTGTCGGACTCGAGCACGTACCCGAGGCTGACCGCCTTGGGCTCGTCGGCGCTGTAGCCGTCGAGAGCGGCGCTCACGCCGAGCGTGGCCGCGCCCGCCACCGCCGCCGTCAGCATCACCGCGGTGGCCACCCGGCGCCGCGGCAGCGGTTCCACCACGCACAGGAGTGCGCCCACCACGAGCGCCGCCAGGACCAGCGGGACGGCCACGGCCGACAGACCCAGCGTGGGCAGCAGCATGAGGACCACCGGCAGGACGAGGGCGACGGCCGGTACCGCTGCCGTCGCCCCGGACACGGTCCGCCAGGGAGAGCTCTCGGCCGTGTACCGCAGGGTCGCGGCGACGGCGGCGAGGCCGATCAGGGCCGGCCAGGTGAAGAGGTAGGCGGCTCCGGGCAGCAGTACGGCGCACACCAGGGCGAGAAGCGTGAACCAGCAGAGCACGGCCACCGTGACGTCGAGCGCTGACGCCTTGCGGCGGGCCCACCGGTACCAGGCGACGAGCAGGACCAGGAGCAGCAGCGTCTCCCCCACGGCGTAGCGGCCCAGGTGGTAGACGCTGCCGGCGGTGAGCACGAAGTCCGGACGGAACTGTGCCAGCACCCACCAGGCGGCCACCCCGAGTACCGCCGCGCCGATCAGCGTCAGCGGGAACGTGGCGGCGGCCCGTCCGACGCCGCGGGGGGCGAGTCCCGCACGGCGGCCGAACCGCAGGAGCAGCAGTACGGCCAGCAGCGCCACCACGGCGAGCGGCAGGACCAGCCACGCCGGGTAGGACACGAGCGTGCCGAACAGGGAGAAGTACGTGGCGGCTGAACTGCTCCCGGCGAGGTCGTCGCCGCCCAGTTGCCGGACTGCGCCGAGCGCGCTGTCGCCCATGTCCTGTACGGACGTGGGGTCGAGCCGGGCGATGTCGTCGTGGTCGGTGTGATAGTGCGGGGAGCCTCCCATGAAGGCGAAGTTGAGACCCCGCATGCCGGCCTCGTCGAAGACCGTCAGGTCCGTGTCGTGCGGCAGCAGCCGGTAGACCTCGTCGGCGAGTGACGTGGTGAACGCTCCCGACGCCCGCACGGCGGAGGTGATGCCCCCGCCCGCCATCTGGAACATCACGGCGGGCCCGGAGACGCCCCGGGCCTCCATGTTGATCACGACGGTCCGCTCCGGGGCGGCGGCCTGCCGGGTCCCGGCCTCCGCGTCCACGAAGGCCTGCGCGCCGAGCAGTCCGTTCTCCTCGCCGTCCGTGAAGAGGACTTCGACGTCGTTGCGGAGCTGTGGTCCGGCCTTGAGCGCGCCGACGATCTCCAGGATCGCAGCGACGTTGGCGCCGTTGTCGGCGGCGCCGGGGCCCGTCGGCACCGAGTCGTAGTGGGCGACGAGCAGGATGCGGCCGGTGGACTGCTTGCCGGGGATCGTGGCGTGGATGTCGGTGACCGTGCCGGCGTTGGCGGGGGCGTCGTCGACGCCCCGGACGGCGACCCGGGTCAGCGCCTCGGGTGTGAGCCCCAGCGCCCGCAGCTCATCCTGGAGGTAGGTGCGTACGTCCTTCTGCGCGGCTGAACCGGTGGGGTGCGGGACCTTCGCGATGTGGTCGAGTCTGCCGATCGCGCGGGCCGCCGAGAAGTCCTCCTTGGCGGTGGAGACCGACCGGGCGTCGGGCGTGAGAAGCGGCAGCGTGGCCGCGACGGAGGTGAGGAGCAGGAGCAGGAACGCGGCCAGGGCCGGTATCCGTCTCCGAAGAACGAGCATGGCCTGCATGGTTGTACCTCGTGACGGGGGTGGGAGGGAACAGGTCACCGGCGGGCGGCATCGACGGCGACAACCCGCAGTTCGGCGGTGTACGGCTGACCGACGTGGTCACGCAGCCAGAGCCGGTCCACGTCGGGGAGCATCTCGGAGAGCGTGAACCCGCCGCCGTCGGCCTCGGCGGTCCTGCGGACGGATTTCGCCAACAGGTTCACCAGCGCGAGACTGCGGAAGTCGACCGCGATCGGCTTGCGTTCGACCGGCACCCGGTAGAAACCGCGCTCGGGCAGATGGTGTCGGGCCCGCCAGGCGCGTGCGGCCGCGTACCGCCGCCGCTCGTCCTTGATGAACGCCCAGTCGCAGTCCGCCGCCTGGAAGGTCCATGCCTCGCGCTCGACGACGAGCCGGTCGATGCTGATCCTGGGGCGGTGACCCGCCCCGCCGAACGGGCTGAACGCGTTCGCGACGAGGAGCGACAGCGGTTCGCCGATCATTTCCAGGAACGAGTACTCCCGGCCGTCGGTCCGGTGGCGCACGAGCAGTCCGTCGTCGCCCTTTCGCTCCACGATCAGGTCCGCGACCGAGAGGGTGGTCGCTCCCGGGGGCGCGTCGAAGGAGTCGGAGCCGATCGACAGATAGGTGTACCCCGGCAGCCTCAGCTCGGTCGCCCGGGCCATCCGCGACGTGGTCTGGACGGCGTCCATCCGGGGAATGATGACCACCCGACTGTCCATGCCCGAGGCGGCCGCACTGTCCCGCAGGCGCGCGGAGTCGGGGTGCTGGGAGACGAAGAGCTGGCTCTCCAGGGTGTTGATGGAGCAGTGCATCTCGCCGAGGACGAAGTCCACGTCCCCGCGTTCGGCGGCCTCCGGACCCTCCGTCAGGAACATGATGTCGGGCGAGTTCCAGCGGGCGCAGCTCCACAGCGGTGCCCCGGTCGCGAACTCCTGGGCCACCCGACCGGCGATGTCCGCGGCGCCGACCGTGTGCCGGCGCGTGTCGGCGAAGGAGTCCAGGGGCAGGTCGACGACGCGGCGCCAGCGCTCGCGGAACTCCGCGACCACCCCGTCGACCAGTTCCGAGGGGAGGTCGTCCGTGGAGAGCCGGGCGACCTCCGGGAGGAGCGCCGTGAGTATCTGCAGCAACGGTATCGCCTCGGCGCCGCTCCGCTCCAGCTCGCGGTCGAGTACCCGGCGGGCCCGTGCGCGGTACCGTTCGGCGATGCTGTTGGCCAGCCAGCGCGCGCTGTCGAGCAGGAGCCCGAGGGGCACGGACAGCCGGTCGATCACGTCGCGGCCGATCCGGAGATCCAGGTCGCGGACGGTGTCCTCGTAGACCAGCGTCCGTCCTGCGTAGGTGCCACCGGCGCGGCGCGTGGACGAGGACCCGGTGAGGCGTTCGAACTCGGCCGCGAGGTGCCGGGTGGTCCGCAGCAGCCGGTCCGGGTCCCCGGCCGAGGCGGCCACCTCGGCGCGGGCGGCGACGAGTTCGTGGAGCGGCTGCTCGGCGCGCTGTCGCACGGCCGGGTCGCCGAGCCGGGCGATGCGGTCGGCGAGGTCCCGCTCGGGCTCGGGGACGAGTCCGCCCGCGAGATCGATGCGAATGACTTCGAGATCGCGCAGGCGCAGCAGAGCGGTCACGGTGTCCAGGTCGAACGGGGTGCCCGCGATGTCGCCCACGGTGTGCCGGCCGTCGCACTGGCCGAGCACCCGCACTTCCTGCGCGGTCAGGGTGATCGCTTTGCGGAAGGGCAGTTGGATCGTCCAGCCGGTGAGCGAGGCGGAGGGAACGACCCGCGGGGTCAGCCAGGGCAGCACCTCGCGGCGGGCTCCGACCGTGCGGGCCACGGCCTCGACGGCCCAGCCCTCGAAGTAGGTGGTGCGACGGCCCACGAGCGCGGGACCGGGCGTGACCGACAGACCGGTCGTCTCCGGGCTGATCTCGGCCCAGCCGACCGGACCGAAGAAGCCGACCGTGTCGTTCTTCAGGCAGTATCGCTGGAGGTAGGTGACGATCGTCTGCTCGTGGTAGCGGCCGCGCACGTTCCGGGGTTCACCGGCGGCCGCCTTGTCCAGGCAGTTGTGGATGAGCGCCGGGTTCTGCCAGGTGACGGCCTCGCGGAAGGCCGGATCGGCGGCGTTCCTGCGAACCACCGCGCTGAGCCGTTCGGCAGCGGCCTCGAACTCCTTCGCGTAGCGCTCGCGGGACCCCTCCTCCCGATCGTCGAACCGGTCGGCGGCGGCGGCGAGTTCGACGTCGCACAGCTCGGTGATCCGCTCGGCGGGGAACCCCGCACTGCGCAGCGCGGCGTCACCCCACAGGTCCCAGCCCGTGGCTCCGAGCGGTATCCGCAGCGGGTGTCCGTCGCCCGTGGCGTCCGTGGGGTTCATGATGTGCATCCGTGGTGCCCCTTCGTTCCTTCTTGCCGCAGGTCATCGGTCGGAGACCGGCTGGGGTGCCGGGCCGGCCGCCGCTTCCTGGTCGGGGGCGCCGTCCGGGCTCGGGTCCGTCTGCTCGGCGGAGTCCTCCGCGGCGGGCTTCGCCACCTGGTCCGACAGCCCCCGCAGGCCCGGGGTCAGATAGCCCGCGATGGCCGTCGCCAGGACCAGCAGCCCGAGCAGCCCGAACAGGAAGGCCATGCCGCGTCCCTCGCCGGTCCCCAGGAGGCCGCCGACGCTTCCCGCGAGCGCACCGTCCTTCGCGAGCAGGGGTTCGAAGACGTGGTCGGCGATCGGCCCCGCGAGGAGGTAGCTGGTGCACAGAACGGTGTTGGTCACCATGTTGAACGCGGCGAACGCCCGGCCCTGCAGGTCGGGTTCCACTTCGGTGCCGATGATGCTGCGTGACGTGCCGTCAATGATCATCGAGCAGAACATGAAGCCGAACGCCGCGATCGCCACGAGGGTGACGCTGGGGCGCAGCGACCCGAGGCAGAGGAACAGACCCAGCGGGATCGCGAAGCCCGCGGTTCCGTGGATGCGGCGCCGGGGGCCGCCCCAGGACGCCATGGTGACGCTGCCGAGGACCAGCCCGATACCGCCGATGGTGAGGACCACGCCGAGAGCGGAGACCGACGCGAAGCCGATCACCATGGGTGTGATGAGGATGTCGACGAAGCCGACACTGAGGTCGAGCGCCGCGTAGAACAGGGCGAGGGTGATCAGCGCGCGGCTGCTCGTCAGGACTCGCCAGCCCTGACGGATCTCGCTGCGCAGCGACCCCTTGCCCTCGATGCCGGCCTTCGACGGCGGCGGGGTGGGGATGCGCGTGAGGAAGAGGACCACGATGTTGAGGAAGAACGTCGCGCAGTCGATGAACAGCACGCCGCCCAGCCCGATTCCCAGCATGAGCGCGCCACCGACCGCCGGTGCCACGGTCTGGCTGACGGCGTTGGCGACCCCCATCAGGCCGTTGGCCCGGCCGATCTGCTCCTTGGGCGCCAGCAGCACGACGATTGAGTTGAGCGCCGGAACCTGCATGGCCCGCAGCAACGACCGGATCGCGGTGGTGACGAAGATGTGCCACGGCTCCAGATGACCGGCCGTGTGGAGCAGGCCCAGGGTCAGGGTGGTGCCGATGCCCACCGCGTCGGAGACGAGCAGGATGCGTCGCCGGTCCCAGCGGTCCACGAGTGCACCGGCCAGCGGTGAGAACAGGATGCCGGGCAGGAAGGCCAGCACGAAGGTGAGGGCGAGTTGGGTCGTCGAGTCGGTCTCGAGATAGACCCACACCCCGAGGGCGAACCCGGTCAGTGCCGTACCGACCATCGTCACCAGGCTGCTCGCCCAAATCACGGTGAACCTGCGCATGCGCGACTGCCCCATCCACGGTTTATGTTGAGTCGGGAAGGGAATCACGCCGCTCAGGGCGCAGTCCCCATTCCATTTCAAGGCGTACCGGCGCCCAATGGACCGTGCTGACAGCCATGTTCACGGATCGGGCCGCGCCGGGTGCATCCCCCCTTTATGGGACGCCCGCCCCCTCTCAGCGGCGATTACCTTCCTGGGCATGGTGTGGGCTGCCGCCCATGTCGAGCCTCGCCGGACCACGGGCGGGACAGCGCACCGGCCCCCGGCGCGGGCCACGAACCACTCGTTCTCAGGCCCCCGGCGCAGACCGCTGTGCCAGCCGTGTGCCCGCTGCGTACGGGGGCCGTGTCCGGTCTGCCGAATCCTCCGGTCAGACCGTCGGAATCACATGCTCGGGAGGGCCACCTGATGATCGACCGCACGAACCTCCTGGTCGACATACTCCGCTCCCGGGCCGACCGGGACCCGGACGCCACCGCCTATGAACTCGTCGGCCAGGACGGGCGGACCACGGTGCTGAGCCACGGTGCGCTGGCCGGCCGGGCCGCTGCCCTGGCCGGGCAACTGGCCCGCTGTGGTGACGGCCCGGTGCTGCTGCTCTACCCCGCCGGCCTGGAGTACGTGGTCGCCGTCTTCGCCGCGATGCTGGCCGGCCGGCCGGTGATCCCCGCCTACCCGCCGAACCAGTCGTCGCTCCCGGACCGCAAGCGGCTGTCGGGCATCGTCGAGGACGCCCGCCCCTCGGTCGTCCTCGCCCCCGAACACCACTCCGACATCCCGGCGGCGACCTCACTGACCGTCCCCGGCCCGGAGGCCGACGGCACGTCCTGGTTCCGTCCGGCGGGCGCCGAGCACCAGCAGGTCGCCGTCGTCCAGTACACCTCGGGCAGCACCGGACGCCCCCGCGGTGTACTGGTTCGCCACGACAGCATCGCGGCGAACACGTCGGCCATCGCGGAGGCGTTCGGCCTCAACGCCTCCTCGCGGGGCATGACATGGCTGCCGCCGTACCACGACATGGGGCTCATCGGTGGGCTGCTCGCGCCCATGTCCGCGGGCATTCCGGTCCGGGTCATGCCCCCGGAGGACTTCCTCAAGGCTCCGCTGTCCTGGTTGCGGCAGATCACCGAGCACGGCGTCACGGTCAGCGGCGGGCCGGACTTCGCGTACCAGTTGTGTGTGCGGCGGGCGCACAACGACGCCGCTCTGGAGGGGCTGGACCTGTCGGGCTGGAGCGTGGCCTTCAGCGGCGGCGAGACGGTCAAACAGCAGACCATGGACGCGTTCGCCAAGCGTTTCGCGCCGGTCGGCTTCGACCCGGCGGCGTTCGTGCCCTGCTACGGGCTGGCGGAGGCGACGCTGATCGTCAGCGCGGGCCACTGGTCGGGGCCGACGCAGGACGCCGCCGTCAGCTGCGGCTCCCCCGTGACCGGGCAGCGCGTCGCCGTCGTGGACCCGGACACGGCCACGCCGCGCCAGGAGGGCCAGGAGGGCGAGATATGGATCGCCGGCCCGCACGTCACCCCCGGCTACCTCGGCGCCGACTCCTCGGGTCTCTTCGGCGAGTTGGACGGCGAGACGTTCCTGCGCACCGGTGACCTCGGCCGGCTGCGGGCGGGCGAGCTGACCGTCACCGGACGGGCCAAGGACGTGATCGTCTTCCGGGGCGCCAACCACCACGCGTCGGACGTCGAGGCGCCCGCCCTGGAACTGCTCGGCCGCCGGGCCGGCATCGCGGCGGCGTTCCTGGTCGACGGGGCCTCACCGGGCCCGGTCCTGGTCATGGAGGTGCGCGGTGAGCGGACCGCGGAGCTTGCCTCGCGGGTGCGCGCGGCCGTGCTCGCGGGCACCGGGCTGCCCCTCGGGATGGTGGTCCTGGTGCCGCCGCGTACCGTCCCCCGCACGTCGAGCGGGAAGGTCAGGCGGTCGCAGTGCCGGGTGGAGTTCCTGTCGGGAGCGTTCGGCGCCGCGGTCGTCGACGATCCGGGCAGGCTCGCCGCACTCTCCGCCGACCGGCCGACGTCGGCCGCGGTGACCGAACTGACCACGCTGATCTGCGGGATCGTCGCGGCGGTCCGCGATCTTCCGCAGTGCCGGCCGACGGACGGCCTGATCGATCTCGGCCTCGACTCGGTGCTGGCCGCCGAGTCCGCGGCGGTTCTGGAGGACGCGCTGCACCTGCCGGTGCCCCTGGGGACGGTGCTCTCGGCGACGACCCCGCAAGACGTGGCGAACGAGTTGGTGAGGGAATGGCTCGCCGAAGGGCGGGCGGAGGACGCGATACTCGACCGCGTCCTTTCGGTGATCAAGGGCGAGGCGGCGGCGTGATGGACCTGACGACTGGACGAAACCTGGTGGCCCGCTGGCGCGAGGCCCGGAGCACGAACGGACCCGCCTCGCTGAGCCGCGCCCAGCAGGGCATCTGGCTCTTCGAGGAGCTACACCCGCACACCCCCGCCTTCAACCTCGTCTTCGCGGCCCGGCACACGGGACCGCTCGACCACGACCGTCTGGACGAGGCGGTCACGGTACTGACCGTCCGTCACCCAGCGCTGCGCAGCTCCTTCCACGCGGGGCCGCGGGGCCCCGTCCGCACCGTGCACGCGGAGCCGACCGGACCGGTCACGCTCTGGACCGACCTGCGCGACGACCCCGGTGCCGCGGAGCAGCTCGCTGCGGACACCGCCGCCGCCCCCTTCGACCTGGCCCAGGCCCCTCTCGTGCGCGTGCACGGCATCCGGCTGGCCGACGACGAGCACCTCCTCGTGTTCGTCGCACACCACCTGGTGTGCGACGGCGGCTCGCTCGGTGTCCTCTTCGGGGAGCTGGAACACCTCTACGGCGGCGGCGCACTGCCGCTCCCACCGGCCGACGCCCCCACCGCGGTGGCCGACCCCGGCCACCTCTCCTACTGGAAGGAACAGTTGGCCGGGCTGCCCCTCCTCGACCTGCCCACCGACCGGCCGCGCACGGCGGACACCGGCCTGGAGGCCGGCTCGGTACCGGTGGACCTGCCGACCGGGCTGGTGGCCGCGGCCGAAGGGCTCGCGAAGGAGGAGGGCACCACCCTCTTCGTGGTTCTCCTCGCCGCCTACCAGCTGCTCCTCGGCCGCCACACCGGGCAGAGCGACTTCGGCGTGGGCACGGCCGAAGGCGGCCGCGCCCGCCCCGGTGCACACGGCGTCGTCGGGCTGCTCGCCAACCCGCTGGTGCTGCGCACCGACCTGTCGGGCCGCCCCACCTTCCGCGACCTGGTACGCCGCGCCAAGGACACCGGTCTCGCCGCCCTCGCGCACCGTGACGCTCCGTTCGAGGACGTCGTCGCCGCCCTCGCCGCCGACCGCAGCACGGACCGCTCGCCCCTGTTCCGCACCCACTTCGTCTACCACGGAGCGCTCGGCACCGCCCGGCTCGGCGACTCCCCGCTGCGACCGGTGCGGCTGCCGCGCCAGGCCACTCCGCACGACGTCGAGCTCCACCTCTGGCGTGACGGTGAACAGCTGTGGGGCACGTGGGACTACAACGCCGACCTCTTCGACGCGCCCGGCGCGGGCCGGATGGCCGAGCGGCTGCACGTGCTGCTCGCCGAGGCGCTCGCGGCCCCGGACCGGCCCGCCGCGCATCTCGACCCGCACACCGCCGAGGACCGCGCGTTCCTCGCCCGGTGGGGCGCCGGTCCCCAGCCCGAGACCGCACCGGCCCGCCTCACCGATCTGTTCGCCGCGCAGGTCGCCCGGGTGCCGGACGAACCCGCGGTCACCGACGCCCGGCAGCGTCTCACCTACCGTCAGCTGGACGAGCGCTCCAACCAGCTCGCCCATCTCCTGCGGGCCGGCGGCACGGGTGCGGGGGACATCGTCGGCATCCAACTGCCGCGCACCATCGACCTCGCCGTGGCGATGCTCGGCATCCTCAAGGCCGGCGCCGCCTACCTTCCGCTCGACCCGGCCTACCCGGCCGCGCGCATCGCGTTCATGCGCCAGGACAGCGGCGCCCGCACGGTCCTTGCCGCACTCGACCACGAGGCCCTGGGCCGGCAGCCGGTGACACCGGTCACCGACCCCGGCGCGCGACCCGACTCCCTCGCCTACGTCCTGTACACCTCGGGTTCGACCGGCAACCCGAAGGCCGTCATGCTCACCCATGCGAGCACCGTCGAGATGGTGCGCTGGGGACTGCACGAGTACACCGCCCACCAGTTGTCGCGGGTGCTCGCGTCCACGTCGATCTGTTTCGACGTGTCGGTCTTCGAGTTCTTCGGCCCGCTCAGCGCGGGCGGGACGGTCGTCGTCGTGGACGATCCGCTCGCCCTGCTCGCGCCGGACGCCCCCGACGTGACCCTGATCTGCACGGTGCCCTCCGCCGCACGGGAACTGGTCGCCGGCGGCGGCCTGCGCGGCACGCCCAAGGTGATCGGCCTCGGCGGCGAGGCCGTGCCCGGCGCTCTCGCGGAGGACCTGTACGCCACCGGTCACGTCGAGGCGGTGTACAACCTCTACGGCCCGAGCGAGGACAGCACCTATGCGACCTTCTCCCGCATCGCCCGCGGCGAACGGCACCCGGCCATCGGACTGCCGCTCCCGCACGAGCGGGCCTACGTGCTGGACAGCGAGCTCCGCCCGGTGCCGGTGGGTGCCGTCGGCGAGCTGTACCTCAGCGGGTCGGGCCTGGCCCGCGGCTATCTCAACCGCCCGGCCCTGACCGCCGCACGGTTCGTCGCCGACCCGTTCGTCCCGGGTCGGCGGATGTACCGGACCGGTGACCTGGTCCGGTACCGTCCGGACGGCGAACTGGCCTACTTGGGGCGCCAGGACTTCCAGGTCAAGGTGCGCGGGCAGCGCGTCGAGCTGGGCGAGATCGAGGCGGCCCTGCGCCGCCGTCCCGAGGTGGACGACGCCGTCGCCACGATGCACGGTGACCGCCTGGTCGGCTACGTGACCGCCAAGGCGCCCGCCCCCATCGACCACGGCGAGCTGCGCGACCAGCTGCGCCGAACCCTGACCGACGCGATGATGCCGTCCGTCTTCGTCGTGCTCGACGCCATTCCGCGCACCCCCAACGGCAAGGTCGACCGGCACGCCCTGCCCGCACCCGTGCGGGCGGGCGGCCGGGGCGAGCCGCCCCGCACCGCGGCCGAGGAACTCGTCGCCGAGGTCTGGCGCGAGGTGCTCGGGGTGGAGACCGTCGCCCGTGACGACGACTTCTTCGATCTGGGCGGGCACTCCCTGCTCGCCGGGCAGGTGCTCAGCCGCCTGCGCGAGCGTGCCGGGGTGGACGCGTCCGTACGCCTGATCTTCGAGCGCTCGGTCCTGTCCGAACAGGCGGCCGCGCTGCGGGACTCCGGCACCCGACCCGTGCCGACCGCCACACCCCGCCGCCCCGGTCCCGACGGGACCCGACTGGCCCCGGTGACCGACGGACAGCGGCGGCTGTGGAGCCTGTGCCGGATGGACCCCGCCGCTCACCGGGCCTGGCTGATGCAGGGGGCGCTGCGCCTGGACGGCGCGATCCGCCCGGACCTCCTGGACCAAGCGCTTCGTACCGTCGTCCGACGTCACGAGGCGCTGCGCACGACGTTCCGCGAGACGGACGGAGAGCTGGAGCAGCTCATCCACCCCGCGCCGCTCGCGGGGCTCGAACGGGCGCGGCTGAGCAGCCCGTCGGAGCTGGCGGGCCTCGCCGAGGAGGCGGCGTCCGGACTCGACCTGGGCGCGGGCCCCTTGCTCCGTGTCCACCTGGCCGAACTGGGCGCGCACGAGCACATCCTGTTGCTCACCGTCCACCACCTCGTCGCCGACGGCTGGTCCCTCGCCGTCCTGGGCGAGGAGATCGGCCGGGCGTACACGGCGCTGGCGCAGGACCGCGTCCCCGAACTGCCGGAGCTGGCACTCCAGTTCGCCGACTACGCCGCCTGGCAGCGGGAAGCGGGGGACAGCGGCGCGCTCGCCCCCCACATCGCCTACTGGGGCCGGCAGCTGGACGGCGTGGCCCCGTTGGAGCTGCGTACCGACCGGTTGCGGTCGGCCCGCCCGAGCTACCGCGGCGCCCTGGTCCGCCGCCGGGTCCCCGCCGACGTCGCACGGCAGTTGCACGCGCACGGGACGGAGCACTCGGCCAGTCCGTACATGGTGCTGCTCTCGGCCTTCCTGGTGCTGCTCCGCCGCCACAGCCAGCAGACGGACATAGCCGTCGGTTCGCCCGTCGCGGGCCGCGGGCACAGCGATTTCGAACGGCTCGTCGGGTTCTTCCTGCACACCGTCGTCCTGCGGGCCGAGGTCGACGACGACACCTCCTTCATCGGGCTGCTCCAGCAGGTCCGCCGGACGGTGCTCGACGCCCTCGACCACCAGGACGCGCCGTTCGAGGCGATTCTGGACGAGCTCGACCTGCCCGCCCGGGGCCCGAGCCGCACCCCGCTGTTCGATGTGATGTTCAACTACCTCAACCAGCCCGCCCCCGGGTTCACGGCGCCCGGCCTGACCGCCGAACACCTCCCGCCCGAGCGGCTGCCCGCCAAGTACGACCTGGAACTGTACGTCGAGGACCTGCCCGACGGCACCGTCGACCTGCTGCTCAACTACAGCCAGGACCTGTTCGAGGCCGACACCGCCGAGGCCATGCTCGGCCAGTACGTCACCCTGCTCACCCAGGTCGCTGCCGACCCGTGCTCCCCGGTGGGAGAGCTGCGCCTCACCCAGGGCTCCGGCATCCCCCTCACGCCGTCCGTCGCCCCGGAGGGCGGCACGGTGGCCGACGGGTTCCTGCAGCGGGTGGCGCTCCACCCCGACCGGACCGCGCTGTGGACCCCGGACGGCACCCTCAGCTACGCCGAACTCGACCACCGCGCGCGCGTGCTGGGCGGCGCCCTGCGCGCACGGGTGGCGGCCGGCCACGGACGGGTCGGCATCCTCTGCGGGCAGGGGCTCGAAGTCCCCGTGGCGATGCTCGGCATCATGGCGGGCGGCCACGCCTACATGCCGCTCGACACCAACGCGCCCGAGGGCCGTCTGGCGCAGCTCGTCGAACTCACGGACGCCGACGCCATCGTCACCGATCACGCCAACCGGGCCCTCGCCGAGCAGATCGCGGCCGGCCGGCCCGTGCTCGACGTGAACGACACCACCACGCCTCCGCTGGACGCCTGGTCCCCGCTCGACCCGGACGCCGTCGCGTACGTCCTGTTCACCTCCGGCTCCACCGGGCAGCCCAAGGCGGTCGTGCAGAGCCACCACAACGTGGCCCGGCACGTGTACGCCTACGCCGACGTGCTCGGCGTGCGGGAGACCGACCGACTCACCATGGTCTGCTCCTACACCGCCGACGGCGCCGGTCAGGACCTCTACTCGGCGCTCGTCCACGGGGCCACCGCCTGCCCCATGGACCTGCGCCGGGACGGGGCCGGAGCGGTCCGTGAAACGCTGGCCCGCTCCGGGGCGACCATCTACCACTCCACCCCGACCGCGTTCCGCGAACTCGCCACCGCCCCCGGCGCCGCCGACTGGCCCGACACCCTGCACACCACCGCGTACGGCGGAGAGAAGCTCACCCACGACGACGTCACCTTCGTGCGGCGGAAGCTCCCCGGCTGCACGATCGTCAACGTGTACGGACTCACCGAGTGCAGCGTCGCCCTGATGCACGTCATCCAGCCCGGCGAGGCACTCCCTCGCGCGTCGGTCTCCATCGGCCGCCCGATCCCCGGCGTCGACGTCCACCTGCGGGGCGCGGACGGCCGCCCCGCCGAGCTCTTCGGCGAGATCATCTGCTCGGGGCCGTCCCTGGCACTGGGCTACCTCGATCCCGCCCAGACGGCAGCCGTCTTCCACGACGGCCCCGAGGGCCGCAGCTACCACACCGGCGACCTCGCCTGGCTGCTGCCCGACGGCTCCCTGGAACTCGTCGGCCGCCGCGACGGCCAGGTCAAACTGTGGGGCCACCGCATCGAGACGGGCGAGGTCGAAGCCCGGCTGCGGGCCCTGCCCGGCGTCACCGGCGCCGCCGTCGTCCCGGTCACCGACCCGGCCGGACAGCTCCAGCTCGCCGGATACTTCACCGGCACGGCCGAACAAGCGGACCTGCGGGCCCAGTTGTACGCCATCCTGCCGCACTACATGGTGCCCAGGGTCCTCGTCCCCATGGCGAGCCTGCCGTACACCCGGACCGCGAAGATCAGCCGCACCGAGCTGCCCGCGCCCGACTGGTACGCACCCGCCCGGTCCGCCCCGCCCCGTACCCCCACCGAGCAGGCCATCGCCGACGTCGTGGGCGAGGTCCTCGAGGTCTCCGCGGTCGGCCGGCAGGACAACTTCTTCGACCTGGGCGGCCAGTCGTTGCAGGCCTCGAAGGTGGTCGGCAGGCTGCGCGAGACCCTCGGCGTCGAGGTGTCCGTCCGGCAGATCTTCGAACTCGGCACGGTCGAGCGCATCGCCGCCGCCCTGGTGCCCAGCCGTCCGGGGATCCAGCCGCGCGAGCCGGGCACCGAGGCCGTGCTCTCCTACGACCAGCGGCGGCTGTGGCTGGAGGACCAGCTGCGCTCCTCCGTCGCCTACAACGTGCACGGACGGCAGCGGCTGTTCGGCAGCCTCGATGTGGCGGCCCTTGAGCGCAGCCTCCGGGCCATCATCGCCCGGCACGAGACACTGCGCACGACCTTCCCCGTGGTGGACGGGCGCACCGTCCCATCGGTGGCGGACCCCGACGAGGGCTGGAGCCTGACCACCGAGGACCTGAGCGGCTTCGCCGGCGACCGCGAGAGCGCGGCGCTCAAGCTCGCGGACGAACAGGCCTCCACCGCCTTCGACCTGGCGAACGGCCCCCTCTTCCGCTGCGTGCTCGTCAAGCTCGCCGACGACGAGCACCTGCTGAGCATCACCCTCCACCACATCGTCTCGGACGCCTGGTCGATCCAGCTGTTCCTCGGGGAACTGTCGCGCCTGTACGAGGCGGGCGGCGACGGCGACGCCGCCGGACTCACCCCGCTCACCGTCCAGTACCGGGACTACGCGGCATGGCAGCGGGAATGGCTGACCCCGGAGAAGCTGGAGGCCCAGGTCGGTTACTGGCGCCAGCACCTCGAAGGCGCCCCCGCCACTCTCGACCTGCCGGTCGCACGGCGGCGCACGCCTGCCCAGGGCGCCGAGGGCGGCCGGGTGTGGGCGGACCTCACGGCCGAGGAGACGGCTGCGCTGCACGAGCTGTGCCGCTCCCACGGCGTCACCCCGTTCATGCTGCTCCTGACCCTGCTGACCACGGTGCTGCGCCGCTGGTCCGGCCAGGAGGACCTGGTCATCGGAGTGCCGGTCACCACACGCAACGACGCGGCGACGACGGACCTCATCGGCTTCTTCGTCAACACGCTTCCGCTGCGCGTCGATCTCTCCGGTGCCCCCGCCTTCGACACGCTCCTGGGCCGGGTGCGGAAGGTCGCCCTCGACGGGTACGCGCACAACGAGGACACCCCCTTCGACGTGCTCGTGAACGAACTCCAGGTACCGCGCGACCCCCACCACACCCCCCTGTTCCAGGTCGTCCTCAACATGGTGGAGAGCACCTCGGAGGACTGGGAACTGGCCGGTGTCTCCGTGCGGAACGTGGAGCCGCCCGCCCTGCCCAGCAAGTTCGACCTCACCCTGACCGCCCACATGTCCGACAGCGCGGTCAAGCTCGAACTCGTCCACCACCGGGACCGGTACGACGCCGCTCTGATGCGCGCCCTGCTCGAACAGGTGCGTACCCTGCTGACCGGCGCCGCGGCCGACCCGGCACGCGGCATCCTCGACTACCCGCTCCAGGTGCCCGAGGCGGACGTCCCGACCGCCCAGGCCCCGGCCGTGGCACCTCGTCCGCAACTCCCCGCACCCGACGGGATCGCGCTGACGGACAGCGCCGGTTCCTGGACGTACGCGCAGCTGTACGCGGCGTCCGAGCGAGTCGCCCAGAGCCTCACGGTGCGCGAGGACGGGGACGTGGCCGTGATCAAGCGGCGCACTGCGGGCTTCGCCGTGGCGGCACTCGGCTGTGCTCTGGCGGGCGTCCCCCTCTCGGCGGTGGCGGCCGACGCGGGCCTGACCGACCACCCGTTCATCACCACGGTCCTCGACCCGGCTCCGGGCGCAGACACCCCCGAGGGGGCGATCGACGTACGCGCCCTGCTCGAAACACCCGGGGACGGGGTGGTGCCCGTCGAGGAGGACTGGACGCTCGGACGGTACGACCTGGGCCGACAGGACCGGTTCACCGTGCTCTCCGGCGGTTCCGGCGCCATGATGTCCGCGTTCAACGCGTCCCGGGCGGCCGGTGCCACCCTGATGGTGCCGGACGAGGCGGTCGCCGGTGATCCTGCGGCCCTGTCCGCATGGCTGCGGGACGGCGGCGTCAGCGTTCTCCACCTGACCCCGCCGCAACTGCGTGAGCTGGCGGCGCACGGGGCGCGGCTGCCCGCACTGCGCTACGTGTTCGTCGACAACGACGCCAGGCTGACCTCCCACGACGTGGAGCTCGCGCGGCACGTGTCGGCCTCCTGCAAGGTCGTCGCCCTCTACCGGGTGGCGGCCACGGGCCGTCCGCTGGCCGCTTTCGACGTGCCGGACGACTGGTCGCCGGAGACCGCGCCCCTGCGCGTTCCCCTCGGCGCGCGCGTCGACGGCGCTCGTGTCGAGCTGTTGAGCGCAGCGGGACGTCCCGTCGCGCCCGGTGAGATCGGCGAGATCCGCTCCGAGACCCGGCACACCGGCGACCTGGGGCGCCGGCTCCCCGACGGAACGGTGGAGTTCGCCGTCGCGGCCGGTACCCGGACGGACCTGGTGGAGGTGGTCGCGGCGCTGCGGGACCTGCCCGCCGTCCGAGACGCCCTGGTGACCGAAGTCGTCGGACCGGGCGGCCAAGTGCAGCTCGTCGCCTTCGTCGCCGCCGAAGAGGGTGCGGTCAGCGTCTCGGAGCTGCGCCGGCAGCTCACCACCCGGGTCCCGGAACTCCTGATGCCCCAGCATCTGGTGATGCTCGAACAGCTGCCGCTCACCCCCGACGGCGACTACGACCTGCTCAGCCTGCCCGACCCCTCCGGGGACGACCCCACCGACCTGTACGTCGCGCCGCGCACACCGGTGGAGCGCCGGCTGGTCGAGGTGTTCGAGGAGTTGCTCGACATCAAGGGCGTGGGCGTCCACCACACCTTCTTCGAGCTCAACGGCTTCTCGCTGCTCGCGACCCAGCTGGTCTCCCGGATCAGGGAGACCTTCCGGATCGAACTGGCGCTGCGGGAGGTCTTCGAGTCGCCGACGGTCGAGAGCCTGGCCCAGCTGATCGTCCGCTCCCAGGCCGAACAGGCGGACGCGGACGCCCTGGAGGCACTGCTCAGCGAGCTGGAGTAGCCTCCGCGGCCCGAGGGATCTTGAGTACGCCCCGGCGGATCCGTATCCGCCGGGCGTACTCGGGGTCCCGCTCCATCAGCATCGCGTGGGTACGGCGCAGGCTGTGATGGGGGATGCCGGGCCACAGGTGGTGGACGGTGTGGTAGCCGTCGGCGTGCGGGTGGACGAGCACCCGCTGCACGAGCCCGACGTTGGAGACGGTGGCGTCGAAGACGGTGTCGGAGTCGGAGTAGACGTGCTCGTCGGCCTCGGCGATCAGCCTCAGCACCGGAAGCACGACGAAGACCGAGACGAGCCAGAGCCCTTCGGCGGCGACGGCGCCGGTGAGGCCCGCGCCCAGCCATGTGGGCAGGGCGACGAAGGCCGCGCTCCACACCAGCATGCCGGCTGTCACCGGCAGGTCGGAGCCGACCTCGCGCACCCAGCCGAGCTGGTACCGGACGGCGCGGGCGAGCACGGACGCGGTGAACGCCGCGGCCGACGAGCGCCGCATCCCCTCAAGGTCGAGTTCGGCGTAACGCCGGCGGTCGGGGTCGTCGCTGGTGCCGAACCTGCCGTGGTGTCGCAGGTGGCTCTCACGGTAGGTGGCCAGTCGTCCGCCGGTCGGCAGGCCGACGAGCAGGAACCCTAGGACGTCGTTCCAACGGCGATGGTGGCGGGCCCAGTTGTAGTGCGACGCCTCGTGGGTGAGATTCTCCAGTGCCCGGAGCTGCCGAGCGACGACGAGACAGCCGGCCAGGGCGAGGGGCAGAGCCGCCCACAGGCTCATCGAGACCAGAGCCCACCCGCACACCACGGCCACCGAGACCGCGATCAGCGCGTCGAGTGCCGCACAACAGGCGGTGAGCACGGGGCGGGTCCGATGGGCAGCGGCGATCTCGGCGCGCAGCGCCGGGGGCAGACGATATCCCTTCCGGTACGGCTTCTCTTCCTCCGGTCGGGCGGCGGGGTGTGTCAGGTGCGACGTCATCGATTTTCCCCCGGCAACAATGGAACAAAGTCCGTCTATTGCTGGGGGAGCGCACGGGTGCGTCGCAATGCCCTCGGCATACCTGCCGTGAATGCGGAGCAGCCAACTTATCGACTCAGCCAGTCCCTTGCGCAGTCGCGACGACAATGGCCACGAATACCCCGCAGCACTTCCTTATCTCAAGCGATGCTATTGACTCGGGCCATCCACTTCCTGTCCCCTTTACCGGGGACCCTCGGCCCTCACCTGGTCAGGTCCGTCGGAGGCAAAGGGGAAGGGGCCTTCAGACGCGGCCGAGGGCCGTGCAGACACAGACCCGGTTGCCGTCGGGGTCGGCCAGGACCGTGTACGACGGCGCGTGACTGTCGTCGAACACCGTGCCCCCGCAGTCGAGCGCGGCGGCGATACGGCCCTGCGCCGCTTCCGGCGCCAGCCAGAGGTCGATGTGCCAGCGCTGACGGGGAGCCGGATGCGCCTGCGTGTGCTGGAACCATGTGCTGGGGACGCGGTTCGTCGGGTCGAAGACCGTGTCGAGCACGGGCGTGTTGCCGGGGTCCCCGGTGAGCAGCGCGGCCCAGAACGGCCCCGACACCGCCACCGAGGGCGCGTCGAGGACCAACTCGATCTGGGTGACCTCGTCGGGAACGGCACGCAGACCGTGCTCCACCGCGAGCGCGCTGATGGCGCGCGCCCGCTCCAGTTCCTGGTCCGTCACCTGCCGCCGCCCGCTGTCGGGGTGCACGGTGTAGAGCGTCACGTTCACGTACCCGGGCTCCAGCCGGATGTCGGGGATGGTGTAACCGGCGGCGGCCGCTTCGCGTGTCACGGCCGCCACGAACTCGGCGCCGCGCACGGCGTCGGCGCCGGCGAAGCGAGCCGCGAGAGGCTGGGCGAGCTTCCGCCACTCGGGCAGTCGGCCGGCTATGGCCGCGAGGACGTCCTGAACTCCGAGTGCAGTCACGCCTGTCATGATGCCAGCCGTACGAGGAGCCGGACCGGTCGGCGGATCACCGTCCGCCGAATCCCGGTCGCGCACCCCGTTACCATCCAACCCACCGCGCGTGGCCGGCCCACACCAAGCCTGCCGCACGTCAGCAGGGCGACCGACGCAACCGCCCCGGGACACCATCACCTCCCCGCCAAGGACCGCACCTTCATGACCGTCTTCCGTATCGCCCCCGCCGTCGCCGACGCCTTCCCCGGCACCCTCATCGCCCTGATCACCGCCACGGGCCTGCGCGGCCGCGAGCCCTGGCCCGGCACGGCCGGCGTCCTGGAGGACCTGGAACGCCAACTCGCCGACGGCTCCTGGAGTCCGGCCGACGAGAACGATCCCCGTATCGAGGCGTGGCACACCGCGTACCGTTCCTTCGGCACCAACCCCCGTCGCCTCCGTCCCAGCGTCGACGCGCTCGGCCGCCGCATGGCGAAGAAGGGCACCCTGCCGCGCATCAACCCGGCCGTTGACACCTACAACAGCGTCTCCGTCCGTCACGGGCTGCCCGCAGGCGCCTTCGACCTGGAGCAGATCAAGGGTGACATCGAGATCCGATACGCGGACGGCGACGAGGAGTTCACCCCGCTCGGCGAGCCGGACACCGTGGAGAACCCCAAGCCCGGCGAGGTCGTCTACGCCGACACCGCCGGCGTCCTGACCCGCTGCTGGAACCACCGCGACGCCCACCGCACCCGCGTCACCGAGGACTCCGCCGACGTCGTCTTCGTCCTCGAAACCCTCCAGGAGTCGACGCACGGGCACCTCCTCAGGACGGCGGCACAGGAACTGCGGGACCTGCTCACCCCGCATGCGGAGCAGACCGCCGTGCACCACCTCTCCCCGGCCGCGCCCCGGACCGACGTGCGAAGCGTCCGTACGCACCGCCCGGACGCGTCCCGTTGAGCCCCTCCTGTCCCGGCACTTGTGCTCATACTTGTGTTCCGGTGCCACCCGGGCACCGGACGAGGAGAGAGAGCGACATGGCTGAGGTACTGGTCCTCCACCACGGACACGGACTGACCGCCGGCGTCCGTGAGTTCACCGAAACGCTGCGGAAGGCCGGACACACCGTCCACGTGCCGGATCTGTTCGAGGGGAGGGAGTTCGCCACTCTGGAGGAGGGCATGGAGTACGCCGAGGGCGTCGGGATCGACACCGTGACCGAGCGCGGCACCGCCGCCGCCCAGGAGCTGCCGGCCGCCCTCGTCTACGTCGGTTTCTCGCTCGGCGTCCTGCCGGCGCAGAAGCTGGCCCAGACCCGCCCCGGCGCGAAGGGAGTGCTGTTGCTCGAAGCCTGTCTCCCGGTGTCGGAGTACGGCGACACCTGGCCCGAGAACCTCCCCGTCCAGGTCCACGGCATGGACGCGGACCCCTTCTTCGCAGAGGAAGGCGACGTGGACGCGGCCCGCGAACTCGTCGAATCGGCGGCGGACGCCGAGCTGTTCACCTACCCCGGTGACAGGCATCTGTTCACCGACAGCAGCCTGCCCACGCACGACGAACACGCAGCGGCTCAGGTCACGAAGCGGGTGCTCGACTTCCTCGACCGCGTCGGTTAGTTCTCCGACGGACGTCGGCGCCCCTCTTGGTCGAGCGTCCTCGCCGGACCGGGTCCGGTCGGTGAGGACGTGCCCATGAGGTGCTTTCGGCTCGGCGGCGGTAAAGCCCCCGGGTAATTCCACTTCGTTTGCGACTCTTTCGGCGAACACTTCGAAGCCGATCCTCCGCCAGCCTCCTTCACGGGCTCCCCGCCCGCATGTCGTCGATTTATGTGACAGCGCCACCTCGACCTGCCGCCGGTATTTTCGGTCCGCAACAGGATTGTCCCGTTCCCGAGGCAGCAGGAAAGCAGGCAGTCAGCCGCTGGGCGGTTCTCACCGCCCTGAGAGTCAGCCGCATATTTCACCGGAACGACCGCATGGTTCATCACGGGGAGGCACGGCAATGACCTTTTTGAGTTCTGTCCTGATCGGTGGCGGGAGCGTACTCGCTCGCTGCGGCGCCGCACTCGTGGCGAAGGGCCACCGCGTCACGGCCGTGGTGACCGACGACGTCACCGCCCGGTCCTGGGCGGTGAAGGCGGGCATCCCCCATCACGAACTCGCCGAAGCCGTGTCCCTCGCGCCGCACCTGTCCTGCGACCTCCTGCTGAGCGTCGGCAACCGTGCGGTGGTGCCCGACGCGCTCCTGGCCTGTGCGAGTCGGGCCGCGGTGAACTACCACTACGGGCCGCTCCCCGCGTACTCAGGTCTGCACACGCCGTCCTGGGCCATCGCGGAAGGGGCGACGGAGTACGGCATCACCTGGCACCGCATGGACCAGGTGGTCGACGGCGGTGCCGTGCTCAAGCGCCAAGAGGTGGCGATCGGGCCCGAGGACACCGCGCTCTCGCTGGGTCTGAAGTGCGACGAAGCGGCCGTCGCCGGCGTGGCCGACCTGGTCGGCGAGATCGCGGAGGGCCGCGCGACCCCGACGCCTCAGGACATCGCGGCCCGCCGCTACTTCTCGCGCCACACCCAGTTCGCCGGCGAGGGGCTGATCGACTGGAACCGTTCGGCCGAGCGCATCGCCGCCATGGTCCGGGCCACCGACCACGGCCCGTTCGCGAGCCCGTTGGTGTGGCCCAAGATCGAGCTCGACGGGCACTTCTACGCCGTCCGGACAGCCCGCTGCGAAACCGGCACCGCGGATGACGCCGTCGCGCCCGGTACCGTCCTCGGCTGCGACGACGCGTCGGGCATGCGAGTGGCCACGGGTGCCGGCACCGTCACCCTGGCACGGCTGTGCACGCTGGAGGGCGAGGAACGACCGGTCCGCGCCGTCACGGCGGGCCACGGGGTCCGGCCCGGCACGGTCCTGCCCAGCCCCGGCGAGGACGCGAGCGCACGCCTGACAGAGGCGGGCACCCGAGCCTCCAAGGCCGCCCGCCACTGGCGTGAACGCCTGATCCACGCCAGCGAGAACCCCTACCGCCTCCCGTATCCGCAGCCACGCCCGAAGACCACGGCGCGCGCCGAGGCGGACCCCACCCCGGTGCGCCGTCGCGTCCCGCTTCCGGAGGGCGGCGACGGCGACCTGGACGCGCCTGCCGCGGCCGCCGCCCATGTCGCCGGTGCGCTCGGCGTCTTCCTGGGGCGGGCGAGCGGCCTACGGGAGGTCGCCCTCGCCATGGCGGCCCCCCGCGAGGGCGTCGACGCCGCACACAAGGAACTGTTCACCGCCTGGCTTCCGCTGCCGTGCCGCATCGACGCCGCGACGGTCGCGGACAACCTGCGGTCGGTGCGGCAGGAGTTCGCACGCGGCCAGGAACGGGGGTGGATACGTCGCGACGCCATCGGCCGTGACGAAGCACTCCGGGAGCACTGGGCCGGCGGCGCGGCGACACCGGACGTACTGATCTCCTGGGGCGCCCGCGACACCGCGGGGCACGACGGCGACCGTCCCAAACTGGAACTCCATGTCCAGGTGGACGGTGCCGAGGAGGGTGCGCACGTCACCTTCCACCACGACGCCGCGCGTCTGCCCGGCGAGGACATCGCCCGGCTGGCCGACCAGTTCACCGCGTGGTGCGGCCGACTCCCTGCCGCCATGGAGTGGCCCGCGGCCGACGCCGACCTTCTCACCGCGGACGAACGCGCCCACCTCGTCGAGGAGTTCAACGACACGGATCTCGACACCGCGAACCTCCCCGAGCAGGGACTGCACCGCCTCTTCGAAGAGGCGGCGCGCGGGCACGCCGAGGACACCGCCCTGGTCTGCGCCGACACCAGCCTGACCTACGCCGAGCTCAACGCCCGCGCCAACCGGCTCGCCCACGCGCTGACCGACCGGGGCGTAGGCCGTGACGACCTGGTCGGCGTGGCCCTGAACCGCTCGTCCGACCTCGTCGTGGCCCTTCTGGCCGTGCTGAAGACGGGCGCCGCCTACGTGCCCGTCGACCCGAAGTTCCCGGCGGAACGCGTCCACCAGATGATCGAAGACGCCGACCCCGTCCTCGTCATCACGCCCGACGAGGTGCCTGCCGTCCTCGCCGCCTGGGACACCCGTTGTGTCAGCGTTCACCTGGGTGCCGAACTGAGCGCCGACGACGACCTCGATGTCGAGAGGGGCGCCGGGGACCTGGCCTACGTCCTGTACACGTCGGGCTCGACCGGCCGCCCCAAGGGGGTCGAGATCACCCATGGGGCGGTGGGCAACTTCCTGACCGCCATGCGTCGGCGCCCCGGGTGCACCCCGGCCGACCGGCTGCTGGCGGTCACCACCGTGTCGTTCGACATCTCCGTGCTGGAGCTGTTCCTGCCCCTGCTCTGCGGCGCGACCACGGTCGTCGCCCGGGCCGAGGAGACCGCGGACGCCGAGGCCCTCGCCGGGCTGATGGAGCGGCACGCGATCACCATGATGCAGGGCACCCCCTCCACCTGGCAGTTGTTGTTGGACGCGGGCTGGCGGGGCGCGCCCACGCTGAAGACGATCCTCTGCGGCGGTGAGGCGCTGTCCCAGGACCTGGCCGACCGGCTGCTCGCGACCGCCGCCGGTGGCTCGGTGTGGAACATGTACGGCCCCACCGAGACCACCGTGTGGTCGACGGCGTGGAAGGTGACGGCCGGGGAGGAGGAAGCCGGGGTCCTCATCGGGCAGCCCATCGACCGCACCCGGGTCTACGTCCTCGACGAGAACCTCGCGCCGGTGCCGCTCGGCTTCCCCGGAGAGCTGTGCATCGGCGGCGCCGGAGTCGCCCGCGGCTACCGCGGCGACCCCGGGCAGACGCAGCTCCGTTTCCCGGACAACCCCTTCCACCCGGGCGTCCTCTACCGCACCGGCGACCTGGCCCGCTTCGTCGGACCCGGCAGGCTGACGCTCCTCGGCCGCAACGACCGCCAGATCAAACTGCGCGGGCACCGCATCGAGCTGGGCGACGTCGAGGCGGCCCTCGTCCGCCACGAGGCGGTGCGCCGCGCCGTGGTGGTCGGCCGTGACGATCACCTGGCCGCCTACCTCGTCCGCGACGTCGCCCCGGCCCCGGCCGGCGAGGCCACCGCCGCCGCGGACCAGATCACCGCCCTGGCGGAGTGGGCCGCGGCATGGGACCGCGCCTACGAAGCCGGCTCCGACACCGCCGGCGGCTCTCCAGGGCCGACCGACGCCTCGTTCAACCTGGCGGGCTGGCGCAACAGCTACGACGGTCTCCCCTTCACGGACGAGGAGATGCGCGACTGGCAGCGAAGCTCCGTCCAGCGCATCCTCTCCTACGCGCCGCAGGACGTGTTCGAGATCGGTTCCGGCAGCGGCCTGATGCTGTTCGGCCTGGCGCCGCACTGCCGCAGCTACCACGCCGTCGACGCCTCCGCCGCGGCCGTCGAGACGACCCGGCGGCAGCTGGCCTCCCTGCCGCACGTGACGTGTGAGCAACGCGCCGCCCACGCCCTTCCCGAGGTGGCCGAAGGCACCTTCGACACCGTGGTCGTCAACTCGGTGGCCCAGTACTTCCCCGGCGTCGACTACCTGACCTCGGTCCTGGAGTGGGCGACGAAGGCGGTCACCCACGGACGGGTGTTCCTCGGCGACGTACGCGACCTGGCGCTCCTCGACGTCTTCCACGCCGACGTGGCGCACTTCCGCGCGGAGGGCGAGGCAGGCCGGACCTCCGCCGAGGAGTTGGCGCGCCGCACCGAGCTGGGCATGCGGGCCGAGCGCGAACTGGTGCTCGACCAGGCCTACTTCGCCGGCCTTCAGCAGTTGTTCCCGCAGATCAGCCGCGTCGGCATCGCCCTGCGCGACGGCCGCCACGTCAACGAGATGACGCGCTACCGTTACGACGTCATCCTGCACATCGGCGAGGACACCCCACCTGTCACCCCGGCGGTGGAAAAGGACTGGCAGGCCGACGGTCTCGACCTGACCGCGCTCCGCGCCGAGCTGGCCTCCGTCGCCGAGCACCCGCTGCGCCTGAACGGCATCCCCAACGGCCGCATGGCCGAGGTGTGCGGCCGGGTCGCCGCAGCCCTGGCGGCCAGGGGCACGAGCGTCCCGGCCGCGCCCACGTCCTGGATCGACCCGGTCGATCTCCACGGCGCCGCCGCCGAGGCGGGCCTCGAACTCGCGCTGCTGCCCGGCCGGTCCGACGACACCTGGCGGTGCGACGCCCTGTTCTGGCGACCGGGCCAGACGCCCGACCTCAGCCCGCGCCCCGCCGCGGCGGTGACCCGCGAGGCCCTTCGCCGGTACGCCAACACGCCCGCGGCCGGCGAACCGTCCGCTCCCCCGCTGCACCGCGTGCTGCGCCCCTGGTTGACCGAGCGGCTGCCGGCGTACATGGTGCCGAGCTTCTTCGTGGAGCTGGACGAGCTTCCGCTGACCCCGAACGGCAAGATCGACGAGAACGCGCTGCCGGACCCCGTGGCTCAGGTCGACGCCACCGCCAGGCCCGCCACCGAGCTGGAGCGGGACATCATCACCATCTGGTCGGACGTGCTCGGTCACGACCGGATCGGCGTCGACCAGAACTTCTTCGAGATCGGCGGCACTTCGCTGCGGGTCGTCCGGGTCCAGATGCGGCTGGAGGAACTCCTCGGGCGACCCGTCCTCGGGGCCAAGCTCTTCGAGCACTTCACCGTCAGAAGCCTGACCGCCTACCTGGCCGACGGCGCGCGGCCGAGCCAGGAGAGCGTGCCCGCCGCCCGCAGCCGCGCCGGTGACGACGAACCCATCGCGGTCATCGGCATGGCCTGCCGCCTTCCCGGCGACGTCAACACCCCCGAGCAGTACTGGGAGTTGCTGAAGCGCGGCGGAGACGGGATCACCGACGTCCCGAAGGACCGCTGGGACGCCGAGGCGCTGTACGACCCCGACCCGGAGGCGGCAGGCACCTCGTACTGCACCCGGGGCGGGTTCGTCCGTGACATCGACCTCTTCGACGCCTCGTTCTTCGGCATGGCGCCGCGCGAGGCCCGCGCGCTCGACCCCATGCAGCGCCTGGTCCTGGAGACCGCCTGGGAGGCGTTCGAACGCGCCGGATACACCCTGGACCGCCTGCGCGGCAGTCAGACCGGCACGTTCGTCGGCATCGGCAAGAGTTCGGCCTGGCGCGAGTACGGACTCACGACGGCCGGCGGACTGAGCGACCTCGACGGCTATGTGGGCTCGGGTTCCATGGGCGGCACCATGTCCGGCCGGGTGTCGTACGTCTTCGGTCTGCAGGGCCCCGCCCTCACCGTGGACACGGCGTGCTCCTCCTCCTTGGTCACCACCCATCTGGCCTGCAACGCGCTGCGCAACGGCGAGTGCGATCTCGCGGTGTCCTCCGGTGTGAGCCTGATGCTCACCCCCGAACTGCACGTCGAGTTCAGCCGCCTGCGCGGCATGTCCAGGGACGGCCGCTGCCGGTCGTTCTCCTCCGACACCGACGGCACGGGCTGGAGCGAGGGGGCCGCCACGGTCGTCCTCAAGCGGCTGTCCGACGCCCAGCGCGACGGTGACCAGGTCCTTGCCGTGCTGCGCGGCACCGCCGTCAACCACGACGGCCAGAGCGCCAGCCTGACCACGCCGAGCGGCCCCGCCCAGCAGCGGGTCATCCGCGCCTCGCTGGCTGCCTCGGGCCTCCGCCCGGACGACATCGACTACCTGGAGGCGCACGGCACCGGTACCAAGCTGGGCGACCCGATCGAGGGCACCGCCCTCGCGGAGGTCTTCGGCGGCAGCCACTGCGCCGATGCGCCGCTGTGGGTCGGTTCGGCCAAGTCCAACCTCGGCCACACCCAGGCCGCCGCAGGTCTGGCCGGCATGATGAAGGTCGTCCTGGCCATGGGGCACGACATCCTTCCCCGCACCCTCCACGTCGCCGAACCCACCCCTGCCGTGGACTGGAAGGGCGCCGGTATGGCGCTGGTCCAGGAGCAGCAGCCGTGGCCCGCCGGGGACGTGCCGCGGCGCGCGGGCGTCAGCTCGTTCGGCATCGGCGGCACCAACGCCCACGTCATCGTGGAGGAGCCGCCGCGACCGGCCGCGCTCCCCGTGGCGGCGGGCGCGCCCGCGCCGCTGCCCTCCACGGTGCCGATCGTGGTGTCCGGCCACACCGACGCCGCCCTGCGGCGGCAGGCGGAGAACCTGCGCCTGCACCTGGGCAGGCACCCGGAGGACGGCCTCGTCGACGTGGCCCGGTCCCTGGCGACCACCCGCAGCCACCACCGACGCCGGCTGGTGCTCCGGGTCGGCGAGAGGGCCGAACTCCTCGACGAGCTGGCCGCCTTCGCCCGCACCGGCGACGTGCCCGCCGAGTCGGTGCGCACCGTTCCCCACGTCGAGGAACCCCGGCTCGCCCTGCTGTTCACGGGCCAGGGCAGCCAGCTTCCGGGCATGGGCAGGGACGTCTACGACGCACATCCGGTCTTCCGCGAGGCGCTCGACGAGGTCGCCGCCCGTTTCACCGAACTGGAGAAGCCCCTCCTCCAGGTGATGTGGGCCGCGCCGGACAGCGCTGACGCGGCCCTGCTGCACCGCACCGACTTCACCCAGCCCGCCCTGTTCGCCCTGGAGGTCGCGCTGTGGCGGCTGTGGGAGAACTGGGGGGTGCGCCCGGAGCTGCTGCTCGGCCACAGCATCGGCGAACTCGCCGCCGCCCATGTCGCGGGGATCCTCGACCTGGACGACGCCTGCCGACTGGTCGCGGCCCGCGGCCGCCTGATGCAGGCCCTACCCGTCCGCGGCGCCATGACATCGCTGGAAGCCGGCGGCGAGGAGGTGGAGACCGCCATCGACACCCTCGGGCTGCGGGGCACGCTGGACATCGCCGGACTCAACACGCCCGAACAGACGGTGGTGTCCGGTGACACCGACGCCGTCGAGGCGATCGCCGCACACTTCACCGAACGCGGCCGCAAGGCCACGCGGCTGACGGTGTCCCACGCCTTCCACTCACACCACATGGACGGCATGCTCGCCGAGTTCCGGGCCGTGGCGGAATCCGTCCGCTTCCGTCCCGCGGAGATCTCCCTCGTCAGCAGCCTCACCGGCGAACTGGCCGCGCCGGGCGAACTGGAGCACGCCGACTACTGGGTCCGCCAGGTGCGTCACCCGGTCCGCTGCGCCGACGGCATGCTCTCACTGCGCCGCGAGGGGGTGAACACCCTTCTCGAGCTGGGCCCGCAGCCCCTCCTGTCGGGGCTGGGCGCGTTCTGCCTGGCCGACGAGGGACCGCTGGTCTGGGTGCCGTCCTGCACCCCGGACGGAAACGGCGCCTCGGTGATCCAGCGAAGCCTGGCCGAACTGCACGTGCGGGGTGTCCCGGTCGACTGGGACGGCTACTTCGCGCCCTTGGGCGGCCGCCGGGTGGCCCTGCCCACCTACGCCTTCCAGCGGGAGCGGTTCTGGTTCGAGCCGCCGCTGACCCGCGAGGTCGGCGCCGGTCTGAACCCCACCGGGCACCCGCTCCTGGGCGGCGGTGTGAAGATCGCCGGGACCGAGCTGTCCCTGTTCACCCAGGTGGTGGCGACGGACGGGCCCGCATGGGTGCCGGAGCACCAGGTGATGGACACCGTCCTCTTCCCGGGGACGGCGTTCTTCGAGGTGATACGGGCGGCCGGGGACGCGGCCCTCGAAGGCGACTGGGACGTGTCGGACGTGGTGTTCGCCTGGCCCCTCGCGATCGCCCCCGGCGTGCCCGTGCGCCTTCAGGTCACCGTGGGTGCCGAGAGCGGTGGTTCCCGTCCCGTCAAGATCTACAGCTCGCCCGACGGCGAGGACGGCGCGTGGCAGCTGCACGTCGAGGGCTCCCTCACGCCAGCGACAGAGGCCGGCGCCGCGGCCGTCACCGCGGGGGCACTGCCGCCGCAGGACGCCGAACCCCTCGACGTCCCGGCGCTGTACCGGGAGCTGGCATCCGCCGGTTACGGCTTCGGGCCGAACTTCCAGGGCGTCAAGGAGGCCTGGCAGACGGACGGCACGGTGTGGGCCAGGGTCGCGTTGTCGGACAGCGAGCAGCGGTCCGCCGCCGGCTACACCCTGCATCCGGCGCTGCTGGACTCCGCCATGCAGTCGTTCCTCATGACCCAGCGGCTGCGGAACCCGGGCAGCGAGGACGCCTTCGTGCCCTACGAGGCCGAACGCCTTTCGGTACGGGTCAAGGGCCTGGCGGAGGTCTGGGTCCGGGTCGCCGAGTTCGAACTGGGCGAAGGCGAGTTCCGGGGCTCGCTCGACATCTTCGACAGCGAGGGCGGTCACGTCGGCCACCTGCACCGCCTCCACGCACGGCGGATGGACCGGGCGGTGTTGCGCCGCCTGTCCACGGCGGGAGTGGACCGCTTCCGGTTCGACGTCGACTGGCGCCACGTCGACACCGGGGACGTCGAGCTGGGCGGCTCCTGGGGCATGCTGACGCCCGCCGGGGACGTGCCGTGGGCGCGGGAGGCCAAGACCGCCCTGGCCCGGGCCGGCATCCAGCTGATCAAGGTGCAGGATCTGGAGGACGCCGAGGACCTGGACGGCCTGGTGTGCCTGTGGGACTCCGACGCGCCCGTGCCGGACCAGGCGCACGCGTTCGCCGCCAGGGCGCTGGAGCAACTGCAGGAGGCGATCGGTTCGGACTTCCGTGCCCCGCTGGTCTGGGTCACGCGCCGCGCGGTCGGCACCGGCGCCGACGACCTGGTCTCCGGGCCGGGCGCCGGCCCGCTGTGGGGCCTGATGCGGACCGCCCGCAACGAGCACCCCGAGCTGAACCTGCGCCTGATCGACATCGGCGACCAGGCGGCGGACCGCACGGCGCTCGCCGCCGCGTTGATGTTGGAGGCCGAACCGGAGTGCGCCGTCCGCGACGGCGAGGTGCTGGTGCCGCGGCTGGTGCGGACGGTCGAAGAGGCGTCGGCCTCCCCGGAGGGGTTCGTGCGGCCGGACGGCGCGGTGATCGTCACGGGCGGCGTCGGCGACCTCGGCCGGCGCGTGGCCCGCAGGCTGGCCGGCACCCACGGCGTGCGTGACCTGGTGCTGATCTCCCGCCGCGGCGCGGCGGCGCCCGGTGCGCAGGACCTGGTGGACGAGTTGTCCGAGCTGGGCGCCACGGCCACCGTGGTGGCCTGTGACGTGGCGGACCGCGACGATGTCGCCGCGGTACTGGCGCTGTTCGATGAGAAGCGCCCGCTGCGCGGCGTGGTCCACGCGGCAGGTGTGCTGGACGACGGCCTCCTGACCGATCTGACCCCGGAGCGGCTCGACTCGGTCTTCCGGCCCAAAGTGGACGGCCTGTGGCAGCTCCACGAGCTGACCCGGGGCATGGAGCTGGACTTCTTCGTGATGTTCTCCTCCATCTCCAGCGTCATGGGGACACCGGGTCAGGGCAACTACGCCGCTGCCAACGCCTTCATGGACGCGCTCGCCCACCTGCGGCGCGCCGAGGGCCTGACGGCCGCCTCGGTGGCCTTCGGCCCCTGGGAGGGCGAAGGCATGGCCGCGGGGCTGAGCGAGTTCGACCGGGCCCGCTTCGCCCGGCTCGGCCTCGACCGGCTGGCACCGGACGAGGGCCTGGAGCTCCTCGAACTCGCCTCCAGGAGCGGCCTCCCGCTGACGGTGGCGGCGGCGCTGGACCTGAACCGCGTCCAGCGCTACTTCGAGGACCGCGGCGGCATACCGCCCCTGTTCCGCGCGCTGCTCGACAGCGACACCGGCGGACGTTCCCGGGCGGACGGCGAAGCGGACCTGCGCAAGCTGCTGGGCGAGGCCTCGCCGGAGGACCATCCGGACGTCGTGCTGCAGACGATCCGCGCGGAGGTGGCCAAGACCCTGGGCTTCGCCTCGCCGGAGGCGGTGGGGGTCGACCTGCCGCTGCGGGACATCGGCTTCGACTCGCTGAGCGCGGTCCTGATGCGCAACCAGCTGACAAACCTCACCGGGCTCGCCCTGCCCGCGAGGATCGCCTTCGACCACCCCCACCTCGTCGCACTGAGCGAGTTCCTCCTGGAGAAGCTCCTCGCATCGGGCCTCGACGCGGCGTCCGGGCCCGCCAGCGCCCTCGCCACCGGCGCTGGAACCCGCACCCGCACCGAGGCGGTCGATGCCGCGGGTCCCGACCTGACCGCGGCCCGGCAGGGCTGCCTGCACCCCGACCTCCGCTTCGACAACGCCGTCGCGTCGTCCGTACGCCCGGAGGCGGTCTTCGTCACCGGCGCCACCGGGTTCGTCGGCGCCCACCTGCTGCACGAACTGCTCGCCTCCGGCGTGGTCGCCCACTGCCTGGTGCGGGCGGACGACACCGAACGGGCGACACAGCGCCTGATCGGCGCACTCGGCGACTACGGCCTGTGGAGGGAGGAGTTCGCACCGCTCCTGAAGCCGGTGGTGGGCGACGTCGGCCAACCGCTGTTCGGCCTGGACGAGAGGCGCTTCGACGAACTGGCCGACCAGGTCGACGCCATCTGCCACTCCGCCGCCCTGCTGGACTGGATGCGGCCGATGTCGGAATATGTCGGCCCCAACATGGTCGGGACGCACGAGGCGCTGCGGCTGGCCTCACGCGGTCGCGGCAAGGCGTTCCACTTCATCTCCACCTTCGCGACGCTGCCCAGGTACCTGGGGTACCACGTCGCCGAGGACGCTCCGGAGCACGGCTACCAGACCTCCAAGTGGCAGGCGGAGCTGATGGTGGCCGCCGCCCGTCGACGCGGCGCGAAGGCGTCGACGTACCGGCTGCCGTACGTGGGCGCCTCGACCCTCACCGGGCGGTTCCGGCTCGACCGCGGGGACTTCCTGCACAACCTGATCTCCGGCTGCCTCGCGATGGGGAGCTTCCCGTCGCTGGCCGTCGATCTCACGACGGTACTGCCGGTGGACTACCTGTGCCGGACGGTCGCCGCCGCGGTCACCAGCGACCTGACGCGCATCGGCAGGGATTACGACTTCGTCAATTCCGGCGCCCCGGACTTCGACCGCTTCGTCGAGATGGTCGGGGCGGTCGGCAGCGGGGCGGAGATCGTGCCCTTCGACGCATGGCGGCAGCGGGCTCTGGAGTTCGCCGCAGCGCACCGGGCGAGTCCCCTGGCCCGGATCGCCGCCCTGGTGGACGGCCTGACGGCGCAGGGCATGGTGGACATGTTCGCCGCGCTCCCCGTGGGGAGCGACGTCTTCGGCGCGGAGGACTACCCGTCCCCGCCCCTCGACGAGACATTCGTCCGCACCTATGTGCACCGCATCAACACTTCGGACCGAGCGGAGGACACCACGTCATGAGCGAGGCGAACCGGGTACCGGCCGCGACGGTGGACGACGACGTCACTGTCACCGGCACCTACCAGAAGACCGGCACCTTCCTGCACTCCTCGGCGGCGGCGCACGCCGAGCAACTGTCCCCGGTACTGGACAAGTACCAGGTGGACAAGGCGGAGGTGGAGTCGACGCTACCGCCCCGGCGGAAGCTGAACACGAGCCGCTTCCTCCCCGAGTCGCACCCCACCCATGTCGTGCGGATGAACCTGGACGACGATCTGGCGGACAACCTGGCGCGACAGCTGCGCTGCCAGGCGGTGATCCAGGAGAGCTTCGCCGCCGCCTCGATCGGAAGCTACTTCCCGGTCTCCACCATGTTCGAGAACTGCGTCCTGTTCGTGCCCTCCGCGAAGCGCTTCTACGACCTGAACCAGGACATCGTCCAGGAGCACTTCCCCGAGGTCGAGACCGCCGTGGTCAACGCCTTCATCGTGCCAGCCGAGAAGCGCCCGTACGGCACCCACGCGGCCAGCTCGATCGCCCTGCAGATCCCGTCGCTGGTGAGGAAGCAGCTCGGTTTCCCCACCGAGTACCGCAGCTTCCACACCGCGCTGACCCCGACCCCGCTGAGCCGGCAGCCCTTCGTGATCTTCGAGGAGGCCGAGCTGGAGGCCCCGAACCTCCCGTACGTCTACGAGAAGATGCTGGAGCACGGCCTCGCGGGCGAGGAGAAGACGGCCGTCGACAAGGCGCTGTACCTGTTCCAGGAAGGGCGGTTGTCCGAGATCGACCTGCCTTCGGTGCGGGACTACCTGATGGCCATGTACTGGGCGAAGACGTACGCCGACACGCCGTCCCCCGGCTACTACTGCGACAGCCGGGTAGGGGACGCGCTGGTCTTCGACAACTACCGGACCCACGCCGACAGCACCCTGCCCCGCACCTCCAAGGACCGACTCACCATCGACCTGCGCTGCTTCAACAAGGTGCTCTACCCGAAGGGCATGACCAGCGGTCTGGACTTCATCGTCGATCCTGACGAGCGCGCCTACCAGGTGCGGCGCAAGTGGGCGTCGATCGAGTTCCTCCTCGCCACGCTCGGCTACGAGAGCGTTGACGAGTTCCTGCGCCTGGTGTTCGGCGGCACCCGGCGCGCGGCGGACATCGATCCGTTCGGCCTGATGACCGACCTCCAGTTCGGCATCTACAACAAGTCCGAGTACCACCTCCTGGACCAGAACCTGGACGACCACTACGAGCGGGTCGGGGCCCTGTACGAGCGCATCGAGAAGGACGGGGAGTACGTCCTGCCGGAACGGGCCAGGCAGTGCCTCAAGGCACTGAGCGAGTAGCCCGGCAGCCGGAAGGTCCGGCCCGAGAGGCCGTGTTCCCGTCGTCCGGGAAGGGTCGTCGCCCGTCCCGGACGCCCCCCGATTCCACGATCAGCGAGAGGCCTGCCGTGACCCCTGAAGAGATCATTCACCGATTCGGCCGCGTAGGCCCCACCCTCAACCTCTATCCGATCGAGAATCGCCTGAGCGACGGCGCGCGCTCGCTGCTGGGGTCGGACCTGGTGTCGCGCTACCCGAGGATGAGCGGCCCCGGCTACCTGTACGGGGACCCCTCGAACGTGGGCGACCTGTACGAGGAGTGCGCCAGCCTGGCCCGTGAGTACTTCCAGGTCGACCACGCCCTGGTGCACTTCCTCTCCGGTCTGCACGCCATGCAGAGCATGATCTCCACGCTGAGCGAGCCGGGCGAGCGCATCGTGTCCCTGGGGCCGGACGCCGGCGGCCACTACGCCACCGAGCAGATCTGCCGGGACTTCGGGCACGACGTCGGTCTGCTGCCGTTCGACGGCGTGGAGCTTCGACTGGACATGGACCGGCTGGCGGAGCTCCACCGCGCCGTTCCGTCCCGCTTCTACTACGTGGACCTCTCCACGGCGCTCCGGGTTCCAGACATGGAGCAGATGAGGAACGCGGTGGGAAGCGACGCGCTCGTCTGTTTCGACGCCTCACACATACTGGGCCTGCTGCCCGTGCTCTACGACCTCCCCGATCTGTGGCGCCACATCAGCCTGTGCACGGCCAGCACGCACAAGACCTTCCCCGGCCCGCAGAAGGCGGTCATGCTGTCGAGCGACGAAAAGGTCGCCGCGGACATGTCCGAGCACCTCAAGTTCCGGGTGTCGAGCGCGCACACGAACAGCGTCGGGGCCCTCGCGGTCACCTTCAGCGAGCTGATGGACAGTCGTCAGGCCTACGCCCGCGCCGTGATCGCCAATGCGCGGAGGCTGGCGGAGCTGCTGAGCGACCGCGGCTTGTGCGTGGTGGGCGAGCACTTCGGATTCACCGAGACCCACCAGATCTGGGTCCTCCCGCCCGACGACACGCAGGATCCGGTCGACTGGGGCGCCCAGCTGCAGAGTTGCGGTATCCGCGCCTCCGTCGTCCACCTGCCCGCGCAGGGAACGTCCGGGTTGCGCCTGGGGACCCAGGAACTCACCCGTACGGGGATGGACCTGGACGCGATGACCGAGGTGGCCGACCTGACCGCCCGAGCCCTGGGCGGAGGGGACCCGGAGGTCATACGCAAGGAGGTCGCGGCCCTCACGGCCCGGTACGTGACCGTCCGGACCGACTTCGCGTGACGATTCCCAGAGAGGACACAGCAGTTGACCAGTCGGCACGCGCGCGACCAAGTCTTCCTCGTCGTGGGGATCGGAAGTCATGAGGGCCGCGACGACAGGCCGTACCGGGAGTATCTGCTCCGGGCGGCGGCAGACCGTCATGCGGTCTGGCTGTTCGAGAACGAAATGCCCACCTGGCAGAGCGACTACGCCGCCGGATCCACCGTGTTGAACCTCTTCGACACCGACGAGATGATCCGGGCGACGAAGAGCCTCGCCGCGCGGCACGACGTCGTCGGAGTGCTCTGCCCTGACGAAGCGGTACTGCGCCACTATGCGGCGGTCGTGGACTTCCTCGGCCTTCCGGGGCTCTCCGCCGCCACGGCCGCCAACTGCCGGGACAAGAAGACCTCGCGTCGGCTCCTGACGGAGGCGGGGGTGGCCCAGCCGGGGTTCACCACGGTCCGCTCCGCCGAGGAAGCGCGTGCGGCGGCGGCGGAGCTGGGCTACCCGGTCGTCGTCAAACCGCGTACGTTGGGGGCGAGTTACGGCGTCGTCGGCGTCCACCGCCCCGAGGAGATGGCCGAGGCCTTCGCCGTGTCCACCCAGGCCGGCTACCCGGGCGTCGAGGTGCCGGACGACTACCTCGTCGAGCAGTTCCTCACCGGTGAGGAGATCAGCATCGACGGCGTCGTCTACGACGGCCGGTACCGGGCGATGTTCGTGGCCCACAAGAAGGTGGCGGACGCGCCGTACTTCGTCGAGGTCGGGCACACGGTCTTCGGCGACGACCCGCTCGTGGAGGACGGTGCCCTCATCGAGATGCTGCAAGAGGCGCACCGGGCACTCGGCATCACCCACGGGGCGACCCACACCGAGGTCAAACTCACCCCGCGGGGGCCGGTGATCGTGGAGATCAACGGACGCCCGGGCGGAGACCTCGTACCGCGCCTCGGCGAGATGGCCACCGGCATCGACGTGGGAGCGGTCTGCGTCGACGCCGTCACCGGCCGCGAACCACTGATCTCCCGTACCCGGTCCAAGACGGTGAGCATCCGGTTCCTGCGGCCGGAGCAGGATCTCGTGCTCCGGTCGGTCGACCTCTCCGACACCGTCGCCCTGCCCGGCGTCGTGGAGGCGGGGACCGCGGCCGCTCCGGGATCCGTTCTGCGCCGCCCTCCGCACGACTACGTGGCGCGCTATGCCTACATCATCGTCGAGGGCGGCAACGAGAAGGAGTGCGCGGAACTGCTGGACCGGGCGGAACGCACGGTGCGGCTCGATTTCGATCCACTGGAAAGCGAATGACCGGAGCGCCGGCGACCGGTGGGACGGCGTATCGCACGATCAAGGGGGTGCCCACCCCGATACTGATCGTCGCGGCCAGCGCCTTCCTCAACCGTGTCGGCGGCTTCTTCGCCATCTTCCTGGCGCTGATCCTCGCCTCCCGCGGCTTCGGCCCCGGCCAGATCACGACGGCCCTGGCCGTGGTCGCCGGGGCCGGCATCGCGGGCGCGGGCCTGTCGGGCTGGACCGCCGATCGCATGGGCCCGCGCCGGACCCTGGCGCTCTGCACGCTGTCGACGGCGGTGCTGTCGCTGGCGCTGACGGCATTCACGGGGTTCACCGCCTCGGTGATCCTCGCCGCGCTGCTGTCCATGGCGGTCCAGGGCTTCACCCCGGTGGCGCAGGCGGTCATCAGCATCACTGCCCCCGAGGACCGGCGGCTCACCATGTTCGCCGGCTTCCGGACGACCTTCAATGTGGGAGCGGCCCTCGGCGGACTGCTCGGAGGGCTCTGGGCCGAATCCCACATGGACACCTTGCTGCTCGGCAACGCGATCGCGGCATTCGCCTCCACACTGATGCTGTTGGCGCTTCCCTCGACGCTCCGGGAGCGGGCATCGGGATCCGGGAGCGGGACGGCCGGACACCGGGAGAAGAGGGAGAAGAGGGCTCTGTCCGGCGATCCGGTCTTCATGGCGTTCTGTGTCCTGTCCGGAATCACGGCGGTCGTCTACTCCATGCACCTGGGCCCGCTGCCGCTGGCGGTCACCGACGCCGGTTACGGTGCGCGCACGTACGGCGTCATGCTCACCGCCAACGCCGTCATGGTGATGTGCTGCGAAGTCCCGGTGTCACTGGTGATGAGGCGGATTCCCTCCCATGTCGTGGCGGCGCTGGGGTCGGCCTGCGTGGTCAGCGGCATGACGGTCCTGGCCTTCGGCCCGAACTGGACGGTCATCATCGTCTCCGTCGTTCTCTGGACGACCGGGGAGATGCTGGTGGCGCCGACCGCCTCCGAGATCTCGGCGAAGGCGGCTCCCCCGGGGGCGGTGGGGAGATACCAGTCCTTCCTGGGCTTCTGCCAGACGGCGGGAATGTCGGTGGGACCGGCGCTGGGAGTCTTCCTCTACGGCGTCCACGCCGACCTCCCCTGGTGGTCCGCCGGCGTCGCCGGGGTCGGCATCGTGGCCGGAACCTACTTCCTCGTCCGCGCACGCCTGTCACACCCGTCCACGGCAACGGCCGACCCGGACACAACGGATGCAGCACGCATCGCGCGGGGGGCGACAGAGTGACCGCGGCGACGGCGAGGCCCTCGGGTGCCTCCCGGCACACACGGAACTGCCGGGTGCCTGCTGACTCCCCGACACGCGACGGACACCGCGGCGCCGTGCCCGCCCGCCCTCCGGGCCTAGCCGATCGTCGACGGGGGGCGCATGAGTCCCGTGCGCCAACTGACGTTCCGTTCCCGGACGTTCGACTTCTGGCCGATCACCACGGTGCAGATGCCGCTGCTCTTCGCCCCAAGCGAGCACCCGCGTCCACGCGCTGCTCCTGACCGTGTTCCTCTTCGTCGGCATCGCCATCGCCGGTCACCACCTCGGCACCGGTTTCCTCGGCGCCTTCCAGGCCGTCGCGCCGCCGGCCCGCTCCCGATGAGCGGGCCGGAGTGGTGGCCAGCACCTACGTCGTGGGCTACCTGAGGTTCGACGTGCCTGCGGTCGTCGGGCCTCGCCGTCCAAAAGTTCGGGCTCGACACCACCACCGTGTACGGCATCGCGGTCATGGTCCTCGCCGTGGCGGCCTGCACGGGGCTCCGCGCACGAGAACGCACGGAGAAGTCCGCGGTCGCCGCGGCACCTCACCACCACCCGCCGCCGGACCGCACGCCCTCGCTCTCACATCCACGGCTCTGTGCGCGGCACCGCCCACCGCACCCAGGGCATCCCGTCAGGAGATTGCACCCGTGCACCTCGCAGCCTCACCGATCCCGCCGCTGCCGTCCCACCAACTGTTCGTGTTCCTGCTGCAAGCCGGACTGCTCGTCCTCCTCGCCGTACTGTGCGGACGCCTCGCCACCCGGCTCGGGATGCCGGCCGTCGCCGGCGAACTGTGTGTCGGCATCCTCCTCGGGCCGACCATCCTGGGCAACGTCTCCCCCACCGCCGCGAACTGGCTGCTGCCCCAGGACACCGGGCAGTTCCACCTCCTCGACGCGGTCGGCCAGATCGGGGTCCTGCTGCTGGTCGGCATCACGGGCATCGAGATGGACGCCGCCTTGGTACGACGTCGTGGCGTCACCGCTCTCGGCGTCGGCATGGGAGGTCTGCTTCTGCCCTTCGCGCTCGGCTACGCCGCCGGCTGGGCGGCTCCCGCGAGCCTCCTCCCCGACGGCTCCGACCGCCCCGTCTTCGCGCTCTTCATCGCCGTCGCACTGTCCGTCAGCGCGCTGCCGGTCATCGCCAAGATCCTCACCGACATGCACCTCATCCACCGCGACGTCGGCCAACTCACCCTGGCCGCGGGCATGCTGGACGACGTCGTCGGATGGATCCTGCTGTCCGTGGTGTCGGCCATGGCCGTCGGCGGCACGGGAGGCGACCACCTCGTCATGCCGCTGCTCGCCACGGCCCTGGTGCTCACCGTCGCCTTCTGCATACTCAGGCCCTTGGCCAACCGGGTCATGAAGACGGCCGAGCACACTTCGGACACGGCGTTCGTGGTGGGCACCGCAACCGCCTTCGTCCTCCTCTGCTCCGCCGCCACGCACGCACTGGGCCTGGAAGCCATGTTCGGTGCCTTCCTGGCAGGCATGCTCATCAGCGCGGGCCCCCGGAACCTGCGCGCGCGGCTCGCACCCCTGCGCACGGTCGTCCTCGCGGTGTTCGCGCCCCTCTTCTTCGCCACTGCCGGCCTGCGCCTGGAGCTGAGCGCACTCACCGATCCCCTGACGCTCGCGGCCGGCGCCGCCCTGCTGCTGGTTGCCGTCACCGGCAAAGTGGTCGGCGTCTTCGTCGGCGCCAAGGCCGTCGGCGTCGGGACCTGGGAATCCGTCGCCCTGGGCGGCGCGCTCAACGCCCGCGGCGTCATCCAACTCGTCGTCGCGGCCGCGGGACTGCGCATCGGCGTGCTCAACGCCACGTCCTACACGCTCATCGTCCTCGTCGCCATCATCACCTCGTTGATGGCCCCGCCCATCCTGCGCTGGAGCATGCGCCACATCGAGCACACGGCCGAGGAGAAGCTCCGGCAGCACGACCGCTCGGTGCTCGACTGGAAACCGGCCGACCAGACCCCGGACGCACATGTCTGAGGGAGCTTGGGAGGAACATCCGGCTTCTCCGGTGTCACACGAACTCGCGCAGGCGCGAACCGCAGGTCAGGAGCCCTTAGCCACCGGCTCCAGGATCGCCACGCACTCGACGTGGTGCGTCATCGGGAAGAGGTCGAAGGCGCGCAGCGTCCGTACGCGGTAGCCGGCCTCGGCGAAGGAGGCGAGGTCCCGGGCGAGGGCCGCCGGGTCGCAGGCGACGTACGCGATGCGGCGGGCGCCCAGCGCGGCGAGGTGCTCCACCGTGCGGCGCCCGGCACCGGCCCGCGGAGGGTCGAGGACGACCAGGTCGGCCTCGGTGATGCCGGTACGGGGCAGCACCTGCTCCACCTTGCCCTGCTCCACCCGTACCCGCGGGAAGTCCCGCAGGTTGTGCCGCGCGTCCTCCACGGCCCGCTTGCCCGACTCGATGCCGAGGACGGCGCCCCGCTCACCGACCCGGTCGGCCAGCGCGCCCGCGAACAGGCCGACCCCGCAGTAGAGGTCGAGCGCGGTGTCGCCCTTGCGGGGCAGCAGCCCCTGCATCACGGCCTTGACGAGCGTGTCCGCCGCCTTGGGGTGCACCTGCCAGAAGCCGCCGTTGCCGACCCGGTGCGTGCGCTCGTCGGCCCGTTCGCGGACGAAGGGGCGGCCGTGGACGCGGTGCACCCCGCCGTCGTGTTCGTCGACGCGCAGCACGGACACCGGCCGGTCCAGCTCGACCAGCGGGAGCCGGGCCCCGGGGCGCGGGGTCAGGATCACCTGGCGGTCCTGGGAGCCGGTCGCGGCGATCGCCTCGACCGAGGCCATGCCGGGCCAGCTGCGGGCTTCGATGCCCAGTTCGGTGACGCCCTCCGCGGCGATCATGCAGTGGTCGATCGGCTCGACGTCGTGCGAGCGGTGCCGGCGCAGCCCCGCCCGGCCCTCCTCGTCGACCGCGTACTGCACCCGGGTGCGCCACGCGGGGACCTCTCCGACGGGCAGCTTGTCGCCCTCGGCGGGCATCACCGTGCCGTCCCAGCCGACGTCCTCGGGCCTGAGGCCCGCGAGGCGCTGGAGCTGTTCGGCGATGACCTCGCCCTTGAGCCGCCGCTGGGCGCCGGGCTTCGCGTGCTGCCAGTCGCAGCCGCCGCAGCGGCCCGGGCCGGAGAACGGGCACGGTGCGGTCACCCGGTCCTTGGAGGGGTCCCGCACCTCCACGGCGTCCGCGCGCAGGAACCGGGAGTCGTCGTCGCCGTCCGTGACGCGGGCGAGCACCCGCTCGCCGGGGAGTGCGTGGCGGACGAAGAGCACCCGGCCGTCCTCGGTGCGGGCGACGCAGTGGCCGCCGTGGGCGACCGGTCCGACCTCGACCTCGTACTCCTGGCCCACCAGCGATTTCTTCGGTTCTGCCTGCATGGCGGGGTGACTCCACAAGAGGTGAGGGAAGGCTGCGGGACAACAGCCCACCAGTCTACGTGCCCGGTGCGGGTGCAGCGGGCCGTCACCGTACGGAGCCACCCCGTCCGGTCGGCTCAGTCCTTGCCCGTGGGCTCCTTGGCGCGCTTCTCGACGGGGCCGCGCCGCACCGCGCCGGGGGCGTTCCACTCCTGGCGCCTGCGGGCCCGCTTCTTCGCCGCCTCGGAGGACTCCAGTTGGTAGGGCACCGAGGTCACCATCACTCCGGGGGTGAACAGCAGCCGTCCCTTGAGCCGCAGCGCGCTCTGGTTGTGGAGCAGGTGCTCGTACCAGTGGCCCACCACGTACTCGGGGATGATCACGCTCACCGCCTCCCGCGGCGACTCCCGGCGCAGGCCCTTCACGTACTCGATGACGGGCCGGGTGACCTCGCGGTAGGGCGAGTCGAGGACCTTGAGGGGGACGTCTATGCCGCGTCGGTCCCACTCGTCCTTGAGGGCCTTGGTCTCGGTCGGGTCGACGTTGACGCTCAGCGCCTCCAGGGTGTCGGAGCGCATCAGCTTGGCGTAGGACAGGGCCCGCAGGGTGGGGCGGTGGAGCTTGGAGACCAGGACGATGGAGTGCACCCGGGAGGGCCGCACCACGTCGTCGGTGGGCTCCTCGGGGGCGCTGATCTCCTCGGCGACCCGGTCGTAGTGGCGGCGGATCGCGGTCATCGTCGCGTAGAAGATGACCATGCCGAGGAGGGCGACCCAGGCGCCGTGCGTGAACTTGGTGACCAGGACGACGACGAGCACCAGGCCGGTGAAGAAGGCGCCGAAGGCGTTGATGGCCCGGGACCGCTTCATGTGCCGGCGCCGGTCCGCGTCGCGCTCGGTGCGCAGGAGCCGGTTCCAGTGCCGCACCATGCCGGTCTGGCTGAGGGTGAAGGAGACGAAGACGCCGACGATGTAGAGCTGGATCAGTCGGGTGGAGTCGGCGCCGTAGACGACGACGAGGAGGGCGGCGGCACCGGCGAGCAGGACGATCCCGTTGGAGAAGGCGAGCCGGTCGCCGCGGGTGTGGAGCTGGCGCGGCAGGTAGCGGTCCTGGGCGAGGATCGAGCCGAGCAGCGGGAACCCGTTGTACGCGGTGTTCGCGGCCAGGAACAGGACCAGCGCGGTCGCGGCGGCGAGCACCACGAAGAGGAAGGTGCCGTCCCCGAAGACGGCGGCGGCGACCTGGGAGATCACCGGGTCCTGGACGTAGGAGTCGCCGACCGGGGCGCCGTCGTGGACGAGGTCCTTGGCCGGGTTCTCGGCCATCCGCACGTCGGAGGCCATGGCGAGGCCGATGATCCCGCAGAACATGGTGACGGCGAGCAGGCCCATCAGGGCCAGGGTGGTCGCCGCGTTCTTGGACTTGGGCTTGCGGAACGCGGGCACGCCGTTGCTGATCGCTTCGACGCCGGTGAGCGCGGCGCAGCCGGAGGAGAAGGCGCGCAGCAGCAGGAAGACCAGGGCGAAGCCGGCGAGCCCCTGGTGTTCGGCCTGGATCTCGAAGCCGGCGGTGGGCGCCTTGAGGTCGTCGTCGAGGACCAGACCCCGGAACGCGCCCCAGGCGATCATGGTGAAGACCGCGGTGACGAAGACGTAGGTGGGGATGGCGAAGAGCTTCCCCGACTCCCTGACCCCGCGGAGGTTCATCAGGGTGAGCAGCACGATCATGCTGACCGCGACGAGCACCTTGTTCTCGACCACGAACGGGATCGCCGAGCCCAGGTTCTCCACGCCGGAGGAGATCGACACGGCGACGGTGAGGACGTAGTCGACGAGCAGCGCGCTGGCGACCGTGAGGCCGGCCTTGGGGCCGAGGTTGGTGGTGGCGACCTCGTAGTCCCCGCCGCCGCTGGGGTAGGCGTGCACGTTCTGCCGGTACGACGCGACCACCGTGAACATCAGGACGACGACCGCGAGGGCGATCCACGGGCTGAAGTGGTACGCCGACACGCCCGCGATGGAGAGCACCAGCAGCACCTCGCCCGGCGCGTACGCCACGGAGGAGAGCGGATCGGACGCGAAGACGGGGAGGGCGATGCGCTTCGGCAGGAGCGTCTCCCCCAACCGGTCACTGCGCAGGGCGCGCCCGATCAGAAGCCGTTTGGGCACGTCGGTCAGTTTGGACACGCAGAGGATCGTATGCGTTCGAACGGGGGGCCGCCCACCCACCACCCCAGAACTCGTGGTGACGATTCGTCGCCGGTTCCCGGCCGTGCGGGAGGGAGCCGTGGGGCGACCGCGCGTGTGTGTCTTCGGCCCCGGTCTGAGACCCTGTTAAGCCTGAGTCGTCACGATCGGCGGGGACTTGGCAAAGCCCGGGTCAAGCCCGGGTCAAGTCCGCAGGCCCCCGGCCCGCGCCCGTTCGCCGACGACTCCACGGGGCCGTGCGCGCGTCCCGTCCGTCACCGATGCCGGACAACCGCGGCGCCGTGACCGACGTCAACAACTTCAGCGACACCAGACGAATCCAGCCAGTCAGCAAGTCATCCAGTTCGCACGAGTTCACTAGTTCCACTAGTTCAGCGAGAGATCGACAGTCGGAAGGACGGTCGTGCACATCGTCATCATGGGCTGCGGCAGAGTGGGTTCCGCTCTCGCCCAGACCCTGGAGCAGCAGGGGCACACGGTCGCCGTGATCGACCGGGACCCCACCGCCTTCCGGCGCCTGGGCTCCGGGTTCGGCGGACGGCGCGTCACGGGCATCGGTTTCGACCAGGACACCCTGCGGGAGGCCGGCATCGAGGAGGCGGGCGCCTTCGCGGCCGTGTCCAGCGGCGACAACTCCAACATCATCGCGGCCCGGGTGGCGCGCGAGATGTTCGGCATCGAACACGTCGCGGCGCGCATCTACGACCCGCGGCGGGCCGAGGTGTACCAGCGCCTGGGCATCCCGACCGTCGCCACGGTCCGCTGGACCGCCGACCAGATGCTGCGGCGGCTGCTGCCCTCCGGCGCCGAGCCGCTGTGGCGGGACCCGACCGGTGGGGTGCAGCTCGCCGAGGTGCACACCCCTACCTCGTGGGTGGGCCACAAGATCAGTCGTCTCCAGGACGAGACGGGGGTGCGGGTGGCGTTCCTCACCCGGCTGGGCGAGGCGATCCTGCCGACCTCGCAGACCGTGCTCCAGGAAGGTGACCTGGTGCACGTGGTGATGCGCCCGGACGACGTCGACAAGGTGGAGGCCGCGTTCGCCGAGGGCCCCGAGGAAGAAGGCGGTCACTGATGAGGGTCGCCATTGCGGGAGCGGGGGCGGTGGGTCGTTCCATCGCCGGTGAGCTGCTGGAGAACGGTCACGAGATCCTGCTGATCGACAAGGCGCCGACCGCGATCTCGGTCGAGCGCGTGCCCCGGGCGGAGTGGCTGCTCGCCGACGCCTGTGAGATCACCTCGCTGGACGAGGCGGCGCTCCAGCGCTGCAACGTGGTCATCGCCGCCACCGGTGACGACAAGGTGAACCTGGTCGTCTCGCTGCTCGCGAAGACGGAGTACGGCGTTCCGCGGGTGGTCGCCCGGGTGAACAACCCCAAGAACGAGTGGCTGTTCAACGAGTCCTGGGGCGTGGACGTCGCCGTCTCGACGCCCCGGCTGATGTCGGCGCTGGTGGAGGAGGCGGTGAGCGTCGGCGACCTGGTCCGGTTGCTGCGCTTCAGCCACGGTGACGCCAACCTGGTCGAGCTGACGCTGCCCCCGGAGTCGGCGCTCGCGGGCACCCGGGTCGGTGACGTGGCGTGGCCGCAGGACACCTCCCTGGTGACCATCATCCGCGGCACCCGGGTCCTCGCCCCCACCCAGGAGGACTCGCTGGAGGCGGGCGACGAGTTGCTGTTCGTCGCGGCCCAGGCCCGCGAGGAGCAGTTGGAGGACCTGCTGTCGGTGCGGCGCGACCCCGACGAGGACTGAGCCCGCGCCCCGGACCGGGGCGGAACGTGCGTGAGGGGCGCCCGGGATGGTTCCGGGCGCCCCTCACGCGGTGCTCGTTCGTGCCGCGAGGCGTTCGTGCCGCGGGGGCTATCCCGCAGCGTTCTCGCCGGTGGCCTTCGCCGCGGCCTTCTCGGCCTTCGCCGCCTTCTCGGCGGCTTCCCGCTCCTCCATCTCGGCGAACACGTCGATGGGGGCGGGCGCCTTCGCGAGGAAGACCCAGGTCAACCAGACCGCCAGCAGGAACGGCGGGATCTTCAGGGCGACCAGGACCCACCCGAGCTGGGTGGTGTCGGCCCACCAGTAGAGCGGGAACAGGATCGCGGACTTGGCCAGCAGGATGCCGCCCCAGGCGTAGCTGGCCTTGGCGTACGCCTTCTTGCGGCCGGGGTTGCGGGTCCGCCAGGAGAGGTTCTCCTTGAAGACCGGGCCGAGGACCAGGCCCATCAGGGGGACGCCCGCCAGGGTGGTGATGACGTAGGCGAGGCCGAGGCCGAGCGTGTAGAGCATGCCCGGCAGGTAGAAGTCCTTGGCGTTGCCGGTCATCATCGCGAAGACCACGCCGAAGGCGACCCCGAAGACACCGCTGAACGCGTGCTTGACGGTGTCCTTCATCACCAGCCGGACCACGACCATCAGCACCGAGACCACCAGGGCCGCGATCGCGGAGAGGTGGAGGTCCTTGTTGATCGTGTAGATGGTGACGAAGAGCAGTCCGGGAACGACCGTCTCGACCATCCCCCGGACCCCGCCGAACGCCTCGAAGAGCGCCGCCTCGGTCACGGTCCTGGAGTCCTCGCCCGCGGCGCCGTCGGAGGCCGTGGGCCCCGCGCCGTCCGGGGTGGGCTTCCGGTGGTCGGTCGGTTTGTCGAGGGACGTCACCGGCTACTCCCGTCCAAGGGGTCTGAGTTCGTACTTCGGGTTGAAGAGCACCCGGCGGCCCCGGCTCATCGCGACCCGGCCGGACGCGATGAGCTTGCGTCCCGGTTCGATCCCGACGATGGAGCGCCTGCCCAGCCAGACCACGTCGAGCGCGGCCGAACCGTCGAAGAGCTCCGCTTCCAAGGCGGGCACCCCCGCCCGGGGGCGGAGGGTGACCGTGCGCAAGGTACCAGTAACGGTAACGATCTGACGGTCCTGGCAGTCACCGATGCGGATGCAGCCGGTCGTCTCGGCGTCCTCGCGCAGTTCCTCGGACTCCAGGTCCTCCTGGGACGCCGATATGTCCGCGAGCCGGCCGAGCATGCGCCGGAACCTGCCCGTCGGCTTCTCGGAACGTGGAGCACTCATAGGGGAAGGGTACCCAGTCTCCGGTGCCGACCGCCCGGGCTCGGCCCCGGCCCCCTGCCCCTTCCCCCTCCACGAGGACGGCGCGGACCGCGGTCACCTTTCGAACCGGTACCCCATTCCCGGTTCGGTGATGAAGTGCCGGGGGTGGGAGGGGTCGGCCTCCAGCTTCCGCCGCAGCTGGGCCATGTAGACCCGCAGGTAGTTGGTCTCGGTGCCGTAGGAAGGTCCCCAGACCTCCTGGAGCAGTTGCTTCTGGCTCACCAGGCGCCCGGCGTTGCGCACCAGCACCTCCAACAGGTGCCACTCGGTGGGGGTGAGTCGCACGTCCCGGCCGGCCCGGTTGACCTTCTTCGCGACGAGGTCGACGGTGAAGTCCTCCGTTTCGACCACCACGTCGTCGTCACCGCCCCCGGTCGGTTCCGCCCGGCGCACCGCCGCGCGCAGCCGGGCCAGCAGTTCGTCCATCCCGAACGGCTTGGTCACGTAGTCGTCGGCGCCCGCGTCCAGGGCCTCCACCTTCTCGTCGGAGCTGTGCCGGGCGGACAGCACCAGGATCGGCACCCGGGTCCACCCCCGCAGCCCCCTGATCACCTCCACGCCGTCCATGTCGGGCAGCCCGAGGTCGAGGACGATGACGTCGGGGTGGCGGGCGGCGGCGAGCTGGAGTGCGGTGGCGCCGTCGGGGGCGGCGTCCACCTCGTACTTCCGGGCCTTGAGGTTGATCACGAGCGCGCGGACGATCTGGGGTTCGTCGTCGACCACGAGCACCCGGGTCATGAGCGCCTGCCTTTCTGGTGGGCCGTGGCCCGGGTGACCGGGACCGGTTCGCCCGGGGCCGGGGCGGCCGGGGCGGGGTGCCAGGTCACGAGGTGACCTGGGCGGGGAGTTCCGGCCGCGGCCGGGAGCGGCCGGCCGCGGCGGGGAGGGTGAGGACCATGGTGAGGCCGCCGCCGGGGGTGTCCTCGGTGGCGAGGGTGCCCCCCATGGCCTCGGCGAAGCCGCGGGCGACGGCGAGGCCGAGGCCGACCCCGGCGCCGCGCGGGGCGTCGCCGTAGCGTTGGAAGGGTTCGAAGATGCGGTCCTTGGCCTCGTCGGGGACGCCGGGGCCGCGGTCCACCACGCGCAGTTCGACCCGTTCGCCCAGGGTGCTCGCGGCGACCAGGACGCGCTGGCCCTCGGGGCTGTACTTGACGGCGTTCTCGACGACGTTGGCGACGGCGCGCTCCAGCAGTCCGGGGTCGACGCGGACCATCGGCAGCGCCTCGGGGACGTCCAGGCAGACGCTGCCCTCGGGCACGCCGACGAGCGCCATCGGGACGACCTCGTCCAGGTCGACCTCGCGGATCAGGGGTTGCACGGTGCCGGTCTGGAGGCGGGACATGTCGAGGAGGTTCCCGACGAGGTTGTCCAGCCGGTCGGCGCCCTCCTCGATCGCGGCCAGCAGTTCCGCCTCGTCCTCCTCGGACCAGGCGACGTCGTCGGAGCGCAGCGAGGACACGGCGGCCTTGATGGCGGCGAGCGGGGTGCGCAGGTCGTGGCTGACGGCGGCGAGCAGCGCGGTGCGGATGCGGTTGCCCTCGGCCAGGGCGCGGGCCCGGTCGGCCTCCTCCTGGAGGCGTTGGCGGTCGAGGACGACGGCGGCCTGCGCGGCGAAGGCGGCGAGCACCCGCCGGTCCTCCGCGGGCAGCACCCGCCCGGACAGCGCCAGCGCCATGTCGTCCCCGACGGGTACGTCGACGTCGGCGTCCTCGGGACGCTTCACGGGGGCCGGTCCGACGCTGCCGGCGCAGGTCCAGGGGGCGACCTCGTCCTCGCGTTCCAGCAGGGCGACGGACTCCATGGCGAAGGTCTCGCGGACCCGGTCGAGCAGCGCGTCGAGGGAGGTCTCCCCGCGCAGGACGCTGCCGGCGAGGAAGGAGAGGATCTCCGACTCGGCGCGCAGCCGGGCCGCCTGGTGGGTGCGGCGGGCCGCCAGGTCCACCACCGAGGCCACCGCCACGGCCACCCCGACGAAGATCACTATGGCGACGATGTTCTTGGGGTCGGCGATGGTGACGCGGTGCAGCGGCGGGGTGAAGAACCAGTTCAGCAGGAAGGACCCGAACGCGGCGGACGCCAGGGCCGGGAGCAGTCCGCCGAGCAGGGCGGCGGCCACCGTCAGGGAGAGGAACAGGAGCATGTCGTTGGCGAGCCCGAGGTCCGCGTCGACGTTGGTCAGCGTCAGGGCCAGCAGCACCGGGCCGCCGACGCCGACGAGCCAGCCCCAGATGATCCGTTGCCGGCCGAGGCGGGCGGCGCCGCGCGCCACGGGCAGCCCGCGGCCCTTGGCGACCTCTTCGTGGGTGACGATGTGGACGTCGAGGTCGGGCCCGGACTCCCGGGCGACGGTGGCGCCGACGCCGGGGCCGAAGACGTACTGCCAGGTCCGGCGGCGCGAGGAGCCGAGCACGATCTGGGTGGCGTTGACCCCGCGGGCGAACTCCAGCAGTGCGGAGGGCACGTCGTCGCCGATGACGTGGTGGAAGGTGCCGCCCAGGTCCTCCACCAGGGTGCGTTGGACGGTGAGTTCCTTCGGGGAGGCGGCGGTGAGACCGTCACTGCGGGAGATGTAGACCGCGAGGACCTCGCCCCCGGCGCCCTTCTCCGCCAGCCGCGCGGCACGCCGTATCAGCGTCCGCCCCTCCGGCCCGCCGGTCAGTCCCACGACGATGCGTTCGCGGGCCTGCCAGGTGCTGCGGATGTTGTGTTCGCCGCGGTACTGCTGGAGGTACTCGTCGACGCGGTCGGCGACCCACAACAACGCCAACTCCCGCAACGCCGTCAGGTTCCCCGGCCGGAAGTAGTTCGACAACGCCGCATCGACCTTGTCCGACTGATAGATGTTCCCGTGCGCCATCCGCCGCCGCAAAGCCTGCGGCGACATGTCCACCAGCTCTATCTGATCCGCCCGCCGCACCACCTCGTCCGGCACCGTCTCCCGCTGCCGCACCCCCGTGATCGACTCCACCACATCGCCCAACGACTCCAAATGCTGGATGTTCACCGTGGAAATCACATCGATCCCCGCCGCCAACAACTCCTCCACGTCCTGCCAACGCTTCGCATTCCGCGACCCCGGCACATTCGTATGCGCCAACTCATCCACCAACGCCACCGCAGGACGCCGCGCCAACACCGCCCCCACATCCATCTCCGAAAACACCGCACCCCGATACCCCAACTCCACCCGCGGCACCTGCTCCACCCCGTGCAACATCACCTCCGTACGAGGCCGCCCATGATGCTCCACAAAAGCCACCACACAATCCGTACCCCGCTCCACCCGCCGATGCGCCTCCGACAACATCGCATACGTCTTCCCCACACCCGGCGCCGCACCGAGGTAGATCCGTAGCTTCCCGCGTCCCATGGCCCCATTGTCTTCCACTCGCGCCCGCGCACCGTGTCGGCCGCGCTCCGACGGTACAACCCAGAAGTCCGACAAATCAGACGCGTGATCGACTGTCGCTCCTCCTTGACGCAACCCTGATACCGGGAGTCACCTGCGTCACGCGGGTACGGAGGTGCAGGTGAGGCGGGGCGCGCCGGGTGAAGAGCCGATGGGAGGAGCGGTCGCGGGCGGTCCGGGGCGCTGCTCCCGGACGGTGCTCACACGCTCTCGACGATCTCCCCGTCGCTGAGTTCGAGGACCCGGTCCGCGAGGTCGAGCAGGGCCGTGTCGTGGGTGGCCACCAGCGCGGTGACGCCCTCGCTGCGGACGACCGCGCGCAGCAGTTCCATCACGGCGTGTCCGGTCTCGGCGTCCAGCTGGCCGGTGGGCTCGTCGGCGATGATCAGGGAGGGTTGGTTGGCGAGCGCCCGGGCGATGGCGACCCGCTGCCGCTGCCCGCCGGACAGCTCCCCGGGGCGCTGGAGGGCGTGGTCGGCGAGCCCGACCAGGGAGAGCAGCAGGGCGACCCGTTCGTCGCGCTCCTTGGGGGCGGCCTTGCGCAGTCTGAGCGGTACGCCCACGTTCTCGGCGGCGCTGAGGATCGGGATCAGCCCGAAGGACTGGAAGACGAAGCCGATCCGGTCCCGCCGCAGCTCCAGCAGGCCCTCCTCGCCGAGCGCGGCGAGGTCGTGGCCGTCGACGTGGACGGAGCCCTCGTCGGGTGCGTCGAGACCGCCGACGAGGTTGAGCAGGGTCGTCTTGCCGGAGCCGGAGCGTCCCTTGAGGGCGACCAGCTCGCCGCGCGGCACGCTGAAGGACACGCCCTTGAGCGCGTGGACGGCCGCCGCTCCGGTGCCGTAGGACCGCCGCAGGTTCTGCACCCGCACCATGGGGCCCTCGTCGACACCCTCCCTGACCTCGGCCTCCGCCGGCTCAGCTGCCCCCCGTGCCATACCCACTCCCGTACGCTCGTGCGACTCGCCCGACAGTATGGTCACGCCGTGCCACCGGGGGCAACGGGCCGTGCCCCGTGGCCGCCCGGGCGGGGGCGGACACGGGGCACGGGCACCGTTCGGCTCCGGCGCGCGACCCGCACGTCACGGCACCGGAGCGGGGACGAGGGCTCAGCGGATCTCGGTGATCTCCGGCCCCCGGGCCAGCTGGCCCATTCCGCCGGAGAAGCGGGAACCGGCCTGGTCCTCCTGCTGCACCCCTTCGGGCACCATCTGCGCGTTGTTGGGGAGCTGGAGGACGATCGGGTCGCGGGGCGCCATCGGGCCGTCGCCCCGCACCACCACGGTGTCCCGGAAGATCTGCTCCAACAGCCCGGCGGCCTGCGGCTGCACCGCGCCCTGACCGGAGATGACCCCGCGCAGGAACCAGCGCGGGCCGTCGATGCCGACGAACCGCACGACCTGGAACCCGCCGGTGCCGTCCGGGAGTTGCACGGGGACCTGGGCCCGCAGCTCCCAGCCGAGGGGGCCCTCGACCTCGTCGATGACACCGCCCTGCTGGGTGATCCCGGAGGCGATCTCCTCGCGGACCTCGCCCCAGATGCCCTCCCGCTTCGGGGCCGCGAAGCCCTGGAGCTGGATGGCGCTGTCCTTGAGCACGACGGTCGCGGCCACGATCGCGTCGCCGGCCACCTCGACCCGCAGTTCCATGCCCTCGACACCGGGGACGAACAGTCCGCCGAGGTCCACCCGACCCTCGCTGGGGTCACCGACCTCGGTGCTGTCCCAGGGGCCGTCGGGCCGCGGCTCGGGCTCCAGCCGTACGCGCTCCGCCTCGTCCGCCGCGTCCGCGTCGTCGACCTGCTCGGCCTCGCCCGCCGCGTCCGCCGCCGGCGCGTCTGCCGCGTCCTCGGGGGAGCTCATCTTCTTGCGACGTCCGAACACGTCATCGTCCTTCCCGGTCGGTTCCGACCGATCCGTATTGGTTCCCGCCCGCGAGCCCACTCGGGACGCCCACCGAGGCGTGACCGCCGGTGGACCCGAAGCCCCCTTCGGCCCGCGCCGAACCGGGAAGCTCCGCGACCTCGTGGAAGCGGACCCTCTCGACCTGCTGGACAACCAGTTGGGCAATCCGGTCGAAGCGCTCGAACCGCACGCTCTCGCGCGGATCGAGATTCACCACGATCACCTTGATCTCCCCACGGTACCCGGCATCAACCGTCCCCGGGGCATTCACCAAAGCAACACCGAGACGGGCCGCGAGCCCGGAACGCGGGTGCACGAAGGCCGCGTAGCCCTCGGGCAGCGCCACCGCGACCCCCGTCGGCAGCACGGCCCGTTCACCGGGGGCGAGGACGCGGGCCTCGGTGGTCCGCAGATCGGCACCGGCGTCGCCGGGCAGCGCGTACGCGGGCAGCGGCACCTCGGGGTCGAGTCGCCGCAGCAGCACGGGCAGTTCAGGTCGGGCCTGCGGGGCAGCGGGGACCGCGGCGTGCTGGTGCGTCACGGGTTCACCTCGAAGGCACGGGTGCGGCGGCGGGCGTCCGGATCGCTCATGGCGGCCCGGATCTCCTCCGGGCGACCGTTGTCGATGAAGTGGTCGACCTTGACCTCGATGAAGAGGGCGCGGGCCCGGACCGCCTCGGGGCCGTCGGGGCCGCCGATCCGTCCCGACACCCGGGAGTAGATCTTCCGCCCGGCGACCGCGACGACCTCCGCGTCGAGGTGCAGCACGGTGTCCACGGGCACCGGCAACAGGTAGTCGGTCTCCAACCGGCCGGTGACGGCGATGACGCGCAGCAGCCAGTTCAGGGAGCCGAGCGTCTCGTCGAGGGCGGTGGCGAGGACGCCGCCGTGAGCGAGTCCGGGCGCGCCCTGGTGGACGGGGCGCACCGTGAACTCGGCCGTGACCCGTACCCCGTCCTGCGCCCGGGCCGCGAGGTGCAGTCCGTGGGGTTGCTCCTCGCCGCAGCCGAAGCAGTGGGCGTAGTGGGAGCCGAGCGGTTCGCCGGGCGCGGGGGCATCGGGGTGCCGTACCGGCGCTATGGCGTCCGCGGGGGGTGTCAGGACCGTAGAAGTACCACTCACAGGCGCAGACCTTACCCGGCCTCCCGGCCGCTCCCGGACGCCCGGGCCCCCGCTCCCGACACGCCCGCCGACCGTGCCAAGCTACGTGTTATGGACCTTTCGGCAGCGCCCTACGAAGAACGTCTCACCGCGCCCCGCACGTGGTGGCTCGTCGCCCTGTTGGCGGGGATCTCGTTCGCGTTGATCCTGTTGCCGTTCGGCGTGCTGGCGATGCTCGGCGGCCTGGCCGGCGGCACGGCACTGGTGGCCGTGGTGACGAGTGCGTACGGCTCGGCCCGGATCCGGGTGGTGGGCGACTCCCTGGTCGCGGGCGACGCCCGCATCCCGCTGTCGGCGCTGGGCGACCCGCAGGTGCTGGACGCGGAGGAGGCCCGCGCCTGGCGGACCCACAAGGCGGACCCGCGCGCGTACATGGTGCTGCGGGGGTACATCCCGACCGCGCTGCGCGTGCCGGTCACCGATCCCGAGGACCCGACGCCCTACGTGTACCTGTCCACGCGGACCCCGCAGGCCCTGGCCGATGCATTGGCGTCGGCCCGCACCGCCTGACCTCCCGCGTACGGGTTCGCACACGGCTACGGGCCGGGCCCGGGGGGCTCCGGTGGGCGCCCGTCGGCCCGCGGCGCCCCGGTGCTCCTCCCCCGGCCGTACCGGCGCGTGCGGTGGTCGGTCGGCCCGCACGGTGGTCACCGCGCGGGTTCCGGGGCTTCGGTGCCGGTCGCCTCAGTGTTCGAGCGCGGGGCGGGTGGGGGTGGGGCCCAGCTCGTCCGGCGTGCCGGCGGCCGGTGCGGGCAGCTCCTCCCAGGCGACCTGTCTCTTGCGCAGGTCGTCCCGGATGCGGCGGGCCAGCTTGTGGGTGTCCCGTCGGTTCATCACGGCTCCGACGGCCGCGCCGACCATGAACGGCATCAGGTTCGGGAGGTTGCGCACCATCCGTTTCATGATCTGCTGGCGCAGTTCCCGTTTCATGTGCACGCCGAGCGCGGCGTTGACCGTCGACGGCTTGGTCACGTCGATGCCCCGCTCCTGTGACCAGGTGGTCAGGTAGACGGTGGTGCGCTCCTTGACGCCGCCGGGCGGACGCTGTCCGTAGACCTCGTACAGCTCGGCGATCAGCTTCAGCTCGATCGCTGCGACGCCGGTGATCTCGGCGGCCAGCTCCGCGGGCATGGCGGGCGCCACCGGGAGCATCGCCGCGGCCCCGACCCCGGCGCCCACGGTCGAGGTGGCGTTCGCGGCGCCGAAGACGAGTTTGTCCGCGAGCTTCTCCGGCGGGAGGCCGGGGAACTGTCGACGCAGGGTCTCCAGGTCGCGCACGGGTACGCGGGGCGCGTTCTCGATGATCCGGTCGGCGAGGAGCGCCAGGCCCGCCCTGGCCCGGCTGCCGCTCTTGCGGACGCCCTCGCGCACACCTTCCCGGACGGCGGCCACACGGCCCCTGGCGGGCCCCTGAAGCCCCGCGACGGGGCTGTCCCCGGGGACCGTGCCAGCGGCCACCAGGGCGTCGGTCCAGGCCGCCGCGTCGTTGCGCGGTGTGCTGTTCACGCGTATGACCTCCGTGTGCCGGGTGGCGCCGTCAGAGCCGTCCCGCGCTTCGAGCGAGGCCGGGTGGCCCCGCTCGTCGTCACGCGTGTTCATGGACTGCTCTGTCGGGCCTGTGTCCGCTCCCCGATGCGGGAACTTCAGGAACTTCGGGGACCGGCGCTTCCGGGGTGGGGTCGAGCCAGTCACGGCCGACCCCGCCTCAGTCGCAGTCGCGGCAGATCGGCTGGCCGTTCTTCTCCCTGGCCAGCTGACTGCGGTGGTGGACGAGGAAACAGCTCATGCACGTGAACTCGTCCGCCTGCTTGGGCATGACCCGGACGGCCAGCTCCTCGTTCGACAGGTCCGCTCCGGGAAGTTCCAATCCCTCGGCCGCCTCGAACTCGTCCACGTCGACCGTGGACGCCGACTTGTCGTTCCGCCGGGACTTCAGTTCCTCAATGCTGTCCTCGTTGAGATCGTCATCGGTCTTGCGTGGGGTGTCGTAGTCCGTTGCCATATCGCTCTCCCCCTCTGGGTGTCTGCGGGTGTCTCCAGCGCTCGTAACGCGTGAGAGGCCGGACTTGTGCCCGACCTGAGGCGGAGATTTTGCCTCACATCAAGGTCTGTTACTCAATCGACACCCAACCGGACCCCCCAGGGGTGATCCGAGTGGATGGCGATCGGGACCCTATCCGGTCCGAATGCTGCTGCTCACGGGTGCCACCCCGTGTACTTCCCGTGATCAGGACCCCCGAAAACCCGGACTTTCCCGGCCTCCCGGCGACCTGCTTGATCACGCAGAGTAGAAAGATGGAGCTTCGCTCTTGTGATCGATCACACACGGATTTCTTCGGAACGGGTCCCGAAAATTCCGCTTAAAGCGAACATCTCCTGCGTGTCGGGGGGCAGTGTGTCAGATCGGGAGCGTGACGCGCATCACGAGCCCTCCACCCTCCCGAGGCTCCGCGATGATACGGCCCCCGTGGGCCCGCGCCACCGATCTCGCGATCGAGAGGCCGAGACCCACGCCCTTGTCGCTGCCCGTCCGCTCGGTCCGCAACCGACGGAAGGGCTCGAAGAGGTTGTCGATCTCGTAGGCGGGCACCACCGGTCCCGTGTTCGACACCACGAGCACCGCCTGCCCGTGCTGCTCCCCGGTGACGACCTCCACCCAGCCGTCCTCGGGGACGTTGTAGCGGACGGCGTTCTGCACCAGGTTCAGCGCGATCCGCTCCAGGAGGACGCCGTTGCCCTGGACCACCACCGGCTGGCACGTTCCGCGCAGCTCCACGCCCCGCTGCTCCGCCTCGGCGTGCACCTGCTCGACGGCCCGCGAGGCGACCTCCGCGAGGTCGACCGGTTTGCGCTCCACTATCTGGTTGTCACTGCGGGCGAGCAGCAACAGGCCCTCCACCAGCTGTTCGCTGCGCTCGTTGGTGGCCAACAGGGTCTTGCCCAGTTGGTGCAGCTCCGGTGGGGCCCCGGGGTCGGAGAGGTGGACCTCCAGCAGGGTGCGGTTGATGGCGAGCGGGGTGCGCAGCTCGTGCGAGGCGTTGCCGACGAAGCGCTGCTGGGCGGTGAAGGCCCGTTCCAGCCGCTCCAGCATGTCGTCGAAGGTGTCCGCCAGCTCCTTCAGCTCGTCGTCCGGGCCGTCCAGCTCGATCCGCCGGCTGAGGTCGGAGCCGGCGACCTGGCGGGCCGTGCGGGTGATGCGGCCGAGCGGCGACAGGACCCGTCCGGCCATGGCGTACCCGAAGGCGAAGGCGATGACGCTGAGGCCCAGCAGGGCCATCAGGGACCGGCTCAGCAGGTCGTCCAGGGCGTGCTGGCGCTGCCGGTTCATGCAGACGTCCAGCGCGCCCTTGAACTCCTCCGGGGTCTTCAGCCTGTTCTCCAGCTCCGGACAGTTGGGGCTGATGTTCTGCACGCTGCCTTCGACCAGCTCGAACGGCAGGGCGTTGCCGACGTGGACGGCCTGCGCGGCCAGCAGGTAGATGATCGACAGCAGCAGGATGCCCGCGATCAGGAACATGCCGCCGTACAGCAGGGTGAGCCTTATCCGGATCGTCGGCCGCAACCAGGGGAAGGGCACGTCGGGGCGCCGGGGCGCCCAGGTGGGCTTCGGGGGCGCCCCGGGGGGCGGGATCGCGGCCACGTGGATCAGATCCGGTAACCGGAACCGGGCACGGTGATGATCACTGCGGGCTCACCGAGCTTGCGGCGCAGGGTCATCACGGTGACGCGGACCACGTTGGTGAAGGGGTCGGTGTTCTCGTCCCACGCCTTCTCCAGGAGCTGTTCGGCCGAGACGACGGCCCCCTCGCTGCGCAGCAGCACCTCCAGGACGGCGAACTCCTTGGGGGCCAACTGCACCTCGCGTCCGTCGCGGAACACCTCGCGGCGGTTGGGGTCGAGCTTGATCCCGGCACGTTCCAGCACGGGCGGCAGCGGCACGCTGGTGCGCCGGCCCAGTGCCCGGACCCGGGCGATCAGCTCGCTGAACGCGAACGGCTTGGGCAGGTAGTCGTCGGCGCCGATCTCCAGGCCCTCGACGCGGTCGCTGACGTCACCGGAGGCGGTGAGCATCAGCACCCGGGTCGGCATGCCCAGCTCGACGACCTTGCGACAGACGTCGTCCCCGTGGACGAGCGGCAGGTCACGGTCGAGCACGATGACGTCGTAGTCGTTCACCCCGATGCGCTCCAGGGCGGCGGCGCCGTCGTACACCACGTCGACCGCCATGGCCTCCCGGCGCAGTCCGGTGGCCACCGCATCGGCGAGCAGTTGCTCGTCCTCGACGACGAGTACGCGCACGTCGTTAGTCCTTCCTCTGGCGCCCGGACGCCAGCGGGCGCGGACGGGCGACACGAATCGTGGGGTGAGGGCTCCATCCTGCCTCTTTCGGTCATAAACCGGCGGTAAGGCGGGAGGGGCCGTGGGGGTAACGCGGGAGGGAGCGTGGGGGTGCCCGGGAGGGTGATCGGGAGGCCGGCCCGACGGGCGGCGCCTTCCCGCGAATCTCGCGATTCTCGGCCCGTGGAGGTTTCCCCGCGCGGGTGCGGGGGGAGGACGACCACACACCCGCGATCACATCGTGCAGGGGCACGTCCCGACCGGCTTCCGCAGAGCCGTGTTCGAACTCCCGTAGAGCCGTGTTCGACGTGATCGCCCCTCCCCAGGGCACATCCCCGTGCCGCCGACCCACGACCCAGGACGAGGGGGCGCACCCATGGACGCATTCACCGCAGGACTTCTGCAGCGCATCAGGACGACCGAGTCCGACCTGACCCGTGCCCGCGAAACGGGCGACGACTTCCTTGTCGAGGTGGAACAGTCCGAGCTGGACGACCTCCGCCGGCTGGCCGCCGAACACGGCGTCGCCGTCGAACAGGGCTCCGCACGCGTCTGAGCCGCCTTCGCGGGAGCCCGGGAACCCTTCGTGGGAGCCCTTCCCGTGGTGCCGTTCGGCTCCCCGTACCGCTCGACGGCGGGTTCCCGCCGTCCGGAACCACCCCTGAGACACCCTGAGGCACCCTTCGACGGGCCCCGGCACGCGTGCCGGGGCCCGTCGTCGTGCTCCGCGAGGACGCAGGACCCTGCGGGGCGTCCTGCCGGCCTCCCGGGGCCGTGCCGTCGGGACTCAGTCGTGCCAGGCCCCCAGCTCGTCCAGGAGCGTCTGGAGCGGCTCGAAGAGGCCCGGCGGGGCGGCCACGACCAGTTCGCCGGAGGCGGGCTCCCCCGGGCGGCTGCCGGTGCGCGCACCGGCCTCGCGGGCGACGAGGTCACCCGCGGCCAGGTCCCACGGGCGCAGTCCGCGCTCGTAGTAGGCGTCCAGCCGGCCGGTCGCCACGTCGCAGAGGTCGATCGCCGCCGAACCGGCCCGGCGGATGTCGCGCACCCGCGGGATGAGGTGGGCGACCACCTCGGCCTGCCGGGCGCGGCGCTCGGCGAGGTAACCGAAGCCCGTGCCGACCAGGGCCTGCTCGAACGGAGGTGCGGGGCGCGTACGGGCGGGAGCGTCGTTGACGAAGGCCCCGCCGCCGAGGACCGCGTGGTAGGTCTCGCCGCGCAGGGGGGCGTACACCACGCCGACGACGGTCTCACCGGCCTTGCGCACAGCGATGGAGACCGACCAACTCGGCAGGCCGTAGAGGTAGTTCACGGTGCCGTCGAGGGGATCGATCACCCACTCGACGCCGGAGGTGCCGGTGCGGTCGGCGCCTTCCTCTCCCAGGACGCCGTCGTCCGGTCGGCGCTCGGCGAGCAGCCCCGTGATCAGCTTCTCGGAGGCGATGTCCATCTCGGTGACCACGTCCACGGCGCTGCTCTTGGTCGCGGCCACCCCCAGGTCCGCGGGGCGGGAGTCGCGCAGCAGGTCCCCCGCGCGCCGGGCGGCCTCCCGGGCCACCTCCAGCAGTTCGGCGGGGGTCGCGTCCCCGCCCGCCGGTCGGCCCGTCGTCGCTGTCATCGCGTGCCCTCCTCGTCGTCCACGGCAGTGGCCTCGCCGTACGTGCTGTCCGCACCGGCGACGGTCGGCTTCGGGGTGCGCGCCGGGCAGCAGCCGACGGGGCAGAGGTCGTGGCCGGGGCCGAGGGCGCCCAGCGCGCAGCGCTCCACCGTCCGCCCGCTCTCGGTGGCGGCCCGTTCCCGCACCAGTGCGCGGACCGCCGCGGCGAACCGGGGGTCGGCTCCGACGGTGGCCGAGCGTCGGACCGGGAGCCCCAGTTCGGCGGCCTTGGCGGTGGCCTCGGTGTCGAGGTCGTACTTGACCTCCATGTGGTCCGAGACGAACCCGATGGGGACCATCACCACCGCGGGTGCCCCCGCCGTCTGCGCCTCCTCCAGGTGGTCGCAGATGTCCGGCTCCAGCCAGGGGACGTGGGGGGCGCCCGAACGCGACTGGTAGACGAGTTGCCACGGGTGGTCCCGGCCGGTGCGCTCCCGCACGGCGTCGGCGATCAGTCCGGCCACTTCCCGGTGCTGGGCGACGTAGGCGCCGCCGTTTCCGTGGTCCTCGACGGGGCCCGAGGCGTCGGCCGCGGCGACGGGGATGGAGTGGGTGGTGAACGCCAGGTGGGCGCCGGCGCGCACCTCGGCGGGCAGGTCGGCGAGCGCGGTGAGCACCCCGTCGACCATGGGCTCCACGAACCCCGGGTGGTTGAAGTAGTGCCGCAGCTTGTCGACGCGGGGCACCGGCAGTCCCTCGGCGTCCAGCGCGGCGAGGGCGTCGGCGAGGTTCTCGCGGTACTGGCGGCACCCGGAGTACGAGGCGTAGGCGCTGGTGACCAGGGTCAGCACCCGACGGTGGCCGTCCCCGACCAGTTCGCGGAGGGTGTCGGTGAGGTAGGGGGCCCAGTTGCGGTTGCCCCAGTACACCGGCAGGTCGAGCCCGTGGTCGGCGAAGTCCTTGCGCAGGGCGTGCAGCAGGGCGCGGTTCTGGTCGTTGATCGGGCTGACGCCGCCGAACAGGAAGTAGTGCTGCCCCACCTCCTTCAGCCGCTCCCGGGGGATGCCTCTACCCCGGGTGACGTTCTCCAGGAACGGGACCACGTCCTCGGGTCCCTCGGGGCCGCCGAAGGACAGCAGCAGCAGGGCGTCGTACGGGGCCGGGGAGCGGGGGGCATCGAGCGCGTCGGGCATGTCTGTGATCCTGCCACTTGGCACCGGTGGCACCGACAGGAGCCCGCGCGCGCCGTCGGGGAACGCGCCCCCGGTTTGTCGCCGCACCACCCGTCGGATGATCCCTTTTCCCTGACAAGTAAGCTGAATCGACCAATAAGCTGTATTGGCCATCAATGTGACTTGCCCGACCGGCTCCGTCGTGGGCCCGCAACGGAGCGTGCCGTGCCCAGCCCCTACCGCCTGATCTTCTCCGCACCGGGCACCCGAGCCTTCTCCGCCGCGGGGTTCATCGGTCGACTGCCCCTGTCGATGATGGGCATCGGCGTGGTGACCATGGTGTCGCAGCTGACCGGCCGCTACGGCCTCGCCGGCGCGCTGTCGGCGACCATCGCCCTGTCCGCGGCGGTGATCGGGCCGCAGGTCTCGCGGCTGGTGGACCGGCACGGCCAGCGGCGGGTGTTGCGCCCGGCCGCCCTGATGTCGCTGTTCGCCGCGACCGGGCTGCTGCTCACCGCCTCGCTGTCGGCACCGGACTGGACCCTGTTCGTGTTCTCGGCGTTCATCGGCTTCACCCCGAGCGTCGGCTCGATGACCCGCGCACGGTGGGCGGTCCTCTACCGGGACACCCCGCACCTGCACACCGCGTACTCCCTCGAATCGGTGATCGACGAGGTCTGCTTCATCTTCGGCCCGATCATCTCGATCGGTCTGTCGACGGTCTGGTTCCCGGCGGCCGGCCCGCTGTTGGCGGCCGTCTTCCTCGCCGTCGGCGTCTTCTGGCTGACCGCCCTGCGGGCCACCGAACCGGTTCCGCACCCGCGGGAGCACCACACCAAGGAATCGGCGCTGCGCTCGCGGGGCCTCCAGGTGCTCGTGGCGACGTTCGTGGCGACCGGCGCGATCTTCGGCTCCGTGGACGTGGTGACCGTGGCCTTCGCCGACGAGGAGGGGCACAAGACCCTGGCGAGCGTGGTGCTGGCGCTGTACGCGGCCGGTTCCTGTCTGGCGGGTGTCCTGTTCGGACTGGTGCGGTTCACCGGCGAGCCCCCGCGCAGGTGGCTGCTGGGCGTCCTCGCGATGGGCCTGAGTATGATCCCGCTGCAACTGGTCGGGAACCTGACGCTCCTGGCCGCGGCGTTGTTCGTCGCGGGGCTGGCCATCGCACCCACGATGATCACGACGATGGCCCTCGTCGAACAGCACGTGCCACGCGCGAAACTGACCGAGGGCATGACCTGGGTGAGCACGGGTCTCGCGGTCGGGATCGCGCTCGGCTCCTCGGCGGCGGGCTGGGTCATCGACGCGGCCGGCGCCCGGGCGGGGTACGGGGTGTCGGGTGTGTCCGGCGCCGTCGCGGTGGCCGTCGGGCTCCTGGGGTACCGCCGGCTGGGCAAGCCGGTGCCGCAGCGGGGAGGGGCCCTCGAAGATGACGAACGGCAAGACCGGCACGTGGCGTAACTGGGCCGGGAACGTCCGGGCCCGCCCGGCGCGGGAGGTCACGCCCGCTTCGGTGGAGGAGGTCGCGTCCGCCGTGCGCCGGGCCGCCGAGGACGGCGTGCGGGTGAAGGCGGTCGGCTCGGGCCACTCGTTCACCTCGGTCGCCGCCACCGACGGGGTGCTGCTCCGACCGGACCTGCTCACCGGCATCCGTCGGATCGACCGGGCGGCGCTGACCGTCACGGTGGAGGCCGGCACCCCGCTCAAGCGGCTCAACCTGGCCCTGGCGCGCGAGGGCCTCTCGCTCACCAACATGGGCGACATCATGGAGCAGACCGTGTCCGGGGCGATCAGCACCGGCACCCACGGCACCGGGCGGGCCTCCGCGTCGATCGCCGCGCAGGTCCGGGGCCTGGAGCTGGTCACCGCCGACGGTTCGGTGCTGACCTGCTCGACGGAGGAGAACCCGGAGGTCTTCGCCGCCGCCCGGATCGGACTGGGCGCCCTCGGGGTGATCACGGCGGTCACCTTCGCGGTGGAACCCCTGTTCCTGCTCGCCGCGCGCGAGGAACCGATGGACTTCGACCGGGTCACCGCGGAGTTCGACGAACTGGTGACGGAGAACGAGCACTTCGAGTTCTACTGGTTCCCCCACACGGAGAACTGCAGCACCAAGCGGAACAACCGCAGCGCGGGTCCGGCGCGGCCCGTGGGGCGGATACCCGGCTGGATCGAGGACGAACTGCTCGCCAACGGCCTCTTCCAGGCCGTGAACGTCCTGGGCCGGGCGGCGCCCGCCACCGTCCCGGCCCTGGCGAAGGTCACCAGCCGTGCCCTGTCGGCACGCGGTTACACGGACGTCCCGTACCGGGTCTTCACCAGTCCGCGCCGGGTGCGCTTCATGGAGATGGAGTACGCCCTCCCGCGCGAGGCGGCGATGGCCGCCCTGCGCGAACTGCGGGCGACGATCGAACGGTCGGGGCTGCGCATCAGCTTCCCCGTGGAGGTGCGCACCGCACCCGCCGACGACATCACCCTCTCCACCGCGTCCGGGCGGGAGAGCGTCTACCTGGCGGTGCACCTGTTCCGGGGCACCCCGTACCGGGAGTACTTCACCGCCGCCGAACGCGTCTTCACCGCCCATGCGGGACGCCCCCACTGGGGCAAGGTGCACACCCGGGACGCCGGGTACCTCGCCGGGGTCTACCCCCGTTTCGGGGAGTTCACCGCGCTGCGCGACCGGCTCGACCCGGACCGCCGCTTCGGCAACGACCACCTGCGGCGGGTGCTCGGCGACTGAGCCCGGCTCCGGCACGCCCCGGCGCCCGGCGGCCCACCGTCGCTCACGGCGAGGGCGTGCCGCCCTGCTTCCCCTCCCCCGGTGCCCCTGCGGTGCCCGACGGGGGCTGCGAGGGGGTCGGCGCGGGGGACGAACCGCCGCCCGGGGTCTGCTCGCCGGCACCGCCCTCCTGGTCGGCGTCCGCACCGTCGCTCGGCTCGGGGGCGGGGCCGCCGTCCTGGCCGGTGCCCGGCTCCGGGGCCGTCGGGGACGCGTCCCCCTGCTGGTCGTCGCTTCCGGAATCCGGGGCGGACGGGGCGTCACCGGTGTCCGGACCGCCGTCCTCGCGCCCGGCGTTCCCGTCACCGCTCCCGTCCCCGGTCGCGTCGCCGTCGCCGGGGGGTGCGGTCGGCCGTTCGTCCGGCACTCCAGGCGAGGGGTCCTTGCGGTCGGGGCCCGGTGCGCCGTCGTTGCCGCCGCCCGTCACGGCCTCGCCGATGGTGGTGCCCCCGCCGCCGCCGAACGACTCGCCGGCGACGAGTTCGTACGCGGTGATGCCGCCCATCGTCACGCCGAAGACCAGCGCGGCGGCGAGCAGCGGACGCTTCCACCAGCGCACCCGGACCCGGTGCACCGTGCCCTGCCCGTACGCTCCCGGCGCTTCGGCGCCCGCCGCGGGGGTCCCCGGGGAGCGGTCGGCCCGCGGATCGACGGTCCGGAGCAGGCGGGTGCGCTCCTGGTACCCCCCGGGCGGGGGGTATCCGTCGCGGACGCCCGGGGCGCCCTCCCCGGCCGGTACCTGACGGGCCCTCGGCTTCGCCTGCCCGGCGGCCCCGCGGATCTGCTCGCCGGTCCGCGTGAAGAAGTGCTGGAGGACGGCACCGCCGCAGGTGACGACGACGCTCACGAGGCCGGCGCCGAGGATCGTGCCGTAGACGCCCGCGTTGGAAGCGAGTTTGGCGGCCACGACCGCGGCGACCGCACTCCCCGCGACCTGCGGGACGTTCAGGTCCCACGCCCGCTTGCCGTCACCCTCCGTGTCCCCCGCACCGGTCCCCGTCCGGGGTCCGGTGTCCAACCGGTCGGTCACCCACCGGTCGTCGTGTGCGTCGTCCGGCGTACCCCCGTTCGGCTGCGGTCGCCTGCCGTTGTCCGGCTTCTCGCCCATCTCCGTACCTTGCCTACCCTTCTCGACTTACTGCACGAGAAGGGGACGTACGCACGAAGCGAATAGTTCCGTTTGGGGTGATTGCGTGAAACACGACACGTCTGACGCCCACCCAGGGACCGCGATCCGCCCGGGAACCGTCGCGCGACCCCGCGTCAACTCCCGGTCGCCGCGTGAACTTGGGCGGCGCGCCAGTCTCCCCGGATGGCCCGAATGGAGTACTGTTGCGAGCCCTGGGTACCGGTCTCCCTGAGGGGTGCCCGGAGCCGTCCAGACCATCCGGGAGGGGACTCGTTGCACAGGGCGACCAGGTTGGTCACTTAACGTGGCGAACAGGTAACCGTGCCATGACGGCGCCCCCGGGCGATTGCCCGACACGCCGGGCAACTCGGCAAGGTTGTGGCAGGCTGCACCCGGGCAGGCCACACTCGACTAGCGGAAGCAGCGACGCACGTGACGTCGGCAGGCACCACCCGGGAGGTCCCCATGCCCGAACTGCGTGTCGTGGCCGTCTCCAATGACGGCACACGACTGGTGCTCAAGGCTGCGGACAGCACGGAGTACACGCTTGCCATCGACGAGCGTCTGCGTGCCGCAGTGCGCGGCGACCGCCCCCGTCTCGGCCAGATCGAGATCGAGGTGGAGAGCCACCTCAGGCCCCGTGACATCCAGGCGCGCATAAGGGCCGGCGCCAGCGCCGAAGAGGTCGCGCAACTCGCGGGCATCCCCGTCGACCGGGTGCGCCGGTTCGAGGGACCCGTGCTCGCGGAGCGCGCCTTCATGGCCGAGCGGGCCCGCAAGACCCCGGTGCGCCGCCCCGGCGAGAACGCGGGACCCCAACTCGGCGAGGCCGTCCAGGAACGCCTGGTGCTGCGCGGCGTCGAGAAGGAGAGCGTGCAGTGGGACTCGTGGCGCCGCGACGACGGGACCTGGGAGGTCCTGCTCGTCTACCTGGTCGCCGGTGAACCGCACTCGGCGAGTTGGACCTACGACCCGCCGCGCCGTCTGGTGCAGGCCGTGGACGAGGAAGCCCGGTCGCTGATCGGCGAGTCCGAGGACATGGCGGCGCCCGAGCCGAGCTTCCCGTTCGTGCCCCGGATCGCCCGGCTGCCCCGCGACCGGTCCATGGACCGCGCGCTGGACCGCGCCCTTCCGCCGGCCGAGGCCGACGACACCGTCACCACCGCCACGGGCGAGGGCAGGGACTCCCTGACCAGCCTGTTGGAGGCGGTGCCGAGCTTCCGCGGGGACATGGTGGTGCCCGAACGTCCGGGTGCGACCGACGGCCCCGACGACGAACCGGAGACGGAGGCCGACCCCGCGGCGGCCGAGCCTCCGGCGCCCGCCGCCTCGGCCGGTGCCGGATCGGCCTATGCCGACGTGTTGATGCCGCGCGCCGTCACCAGCCACCGCGACCGGTTGGTCGGCGCGACCGACCGTCAGGCCGAGGCCGACGGCGTACGACCGGGCCGCCGGGCCGCGGTGCCCAGCTGGGACGAGATCGTCTTCGGCACCCGCCGCAAGAAGCAGGACTGACCGCCGCCGAGGACCCCCGACGAGGTCGACCGCGCACCGGGGGGCCGGCCCGCCCTGCGCCGGCGCACCCGAAACGCCCATCGGGCCCGGCTCGTCCGCCGCCCCCGGTGTGTCCACCCGTGCCTGGACACACCGCACGACGGCCGTACGACCGTCGTGCGGCACCCGCCCCCTACCGGCCGGGTACGTCAGCCGGTGACCGGGTCACTGCGGTTCGGCGCCCTTCGCCACCGGTCGGGAGGTGTCCGCGGACCACTCCGACCAGGACCCGACGTACAGCGCCGCCGGGATGCCGGCGACCGCGAGGGCCAGCACCTGGTGCGCCCCGGAGACCCCGGAACCGCAGTACACCCCCACCCGGGCCGCCCCGTCGGCGCCCAGCGCGGCGAACCGGTCGGTCAGCTCCTCGGCCGGGCGCAGTCGGCCGCCCTCGACGACGTTCTCGCTGGTCGGCGCCGAGACGGCCCCCGGGATGTGGCCGCCCACCGGGTCGATCGGCTCCACCTCGCCGCGGTACCGCTCACCCGCCCGCGCGTCGAGCAGCAGTCCCGACCGGGCGAGCTCCGCGGCCCCGTCCGCGTCCAACAGCGGCACCGCGCCGGGGGCCGGAACGAAGTCGCCGGGCGCGGGGCTCGGCCGCCCCGACTCCAGCGGGCCCGTCCAGTGCGCGAGCCCGCCGTCCAACACCCGGACCGAGGGGTGGCCCGTCCAGCGCAGCAACCACCAGGCCCGGGCCGCCGCCCAGCCCTGTCCCCCGTCGTAGACGACGACGTCGCGGTCGATCGAGACCCCGGCCGCGCGCATCACGGAGCCGAAGCCCTCGACGTCCGGCAGGGGGTGCCGACCGGCGGGGCCCGCGGGACCGGCGAGTTCGGCGTCAAGATCGACGAAGACGGCCCCCGGCAGATGCGCCTCCTCGTAGGCTCCCCCCAGATGGGGGCCGCCGAGCTGCCAACGGACGTCGAGCACCACCGGCGGGGTGGGCCCGGTGAGGTCACCCTCAAGAGCGGATGCGGAGATGATGGCATTCATGTCCCCATCCTGGCGCACGGACTGGCCACGGCGGCCCGTCCCGGATAACGTCCAGGCCCTGGCTTGGCCGAGCACACGCTGTACTCCATCAGGTACGCGGGGTACAAAAGATCGGCATTGATTGCGCGTGGCGCGAAAATGACCGAGAAACGTCTCTCAATGATCGCTGGTTGGCCACCAGCAGACGGAGGAGAAAGCGACCATGACCGAGGCACGGCAGGCAGCCGGCCGACGGGACGGCGCGGAGCAGAACCGGCGCGTTCCGGGCACCCCTTCCTGGGTGAGCCTGATGACGCACGGGATGACCGCGACCCAGGAGTTCTACCGAAGGCTCTTCGGCTGGGAGTTCCAGCCCGGACCGCAACAACTCGGGCCCTACGCACGGGCCCTGCTCGACGGGCGGGAGGTCGCCGGCGTCGGCCAGGTGCCGGCCGGCCGACGGCTCCCGGTGGCGTGGACGCCCTATCTGGCGTCGGACTCCGCGGACACCACCGCCGCCACCGTGCGCCAGTGCGGGGGCACCGTGGCCGTGGGCCCGCTGGACGCGGCGGACGCCGGACGGATGGCCCTCGCCTCCGACCCGGGCGGCGCCGTGTTCGGGATCTGGCAGGGCGCCGCGATGAAGGGTTACGCCGTCACCGGTGTGCCCGGAGCACCCGTGTGGCACGAGTTGATCACCCGCGACACCGCGAGCGTGACGACCTTCTACCAGTACGTCTTCGGCTTCACGACCCGACCGGCGGACCCGGCGGGCACCGCGGCCGACGGGGGCGCGGACCGGCTGACCCTGCTCCTCGACGGCCGTCCGGTGGCCGGGGTGAGGGGCGTCGGCGCCGCGTTGCCGGCCGAGCGGGGCGCCCACTGGCTGACGTACTTCGCCGTCGCCGACCCCGACGAGTCGGTGCGGCGGGCGGTCGACCTGGGCGGGCAGTTGCTCGCCCCGCCCGCTGACGGTCCGCTGGGGCGCTCGGCGACCGTCGCCGACCCCGAGGGTGCGGTGTTCGCGCTCCTCCACCGGGACTGAGCGCCCCCCGGCAGCGCACGCGCGCCTCCCGGCACCGTCCGGGCCGGGAGGGGCGCGGTCTCAGGGCTGGTTGACCGGGAGCACGTCGGGGGACAGGGCGCCCGCCCGGGCCGCGGCCGAGGTCATGCGGCGGCGGTGGTGCCGACGGCACAGGACCTCGTAACCGACCATCTCCGCCGGGCGGTTCACATCGCCGACCACCACCTGGGCGCCCTCGACGACCATCTCCCCGCCGATCGTGCGGGCGTTGTGGGTGGCCCGGGCCCCGCACCAGCACAGGGCCTCGACCTGGAGCTGCTCGATCCGGTCCGCCAGCTCCATCAGTCGCTGCGAACCGGGGAAGAGCCGGGTGCGGAAGTCGGTGGTGATCCCGAAGGCGAACACGTCCAGGCCCAGGTCGTCCACGATCCGGGCCAACTGGTCGATCTGCTCCGGGGCGAGGAACTGGGCCTCGTCGACGATCACGTAGTCGGCCTTGCCGCCCTGGGAGAGCTGGTTGACCAGGTACGCGTACAGGTCCATGTCCGGGGCCGCCTCGACCGCCTCCGTCACCAGGCCGAGCCGGGAGGACAGCTTGCCCTCGCCCGCCCGGTCGTCCCGGGTGAAGATCACGCCCTGGAGTCCGCGGGCCGACCGGTTGTGTCCGATCTGGAGCGCCAGGGTGCTCTTTCCGCAGTCCATGGTTCCGCTGAAGAACACCAGCTCGGGCATGGGGAGACGAGCACCTTTCGAGGGGCGGGAACCCCGGACGGGCCTGAGGCGTTGCCGGGGTGGGGGGACGGTGGGTGGGGCGTGGGCCGTCAGGAGCGTACTTCGAGGAGGGGGACGAGCTGTTCGGCGGGGGTCAGGGAGCCGTGGTTGCCGATGAGGACCGACTCCTTGGGCTCCCGTTCACTGGCGATGATCAGGACGTCGTCCCGGGCCGCGGCCACCACGTCGCCGATGCGCCCGTGGACCCGGGGGTCGACGCGCGGGCCGAACCAGCCGGCGGCGATGGCCTCCTCCCGCCCGGCGACCCAGAACTGCTCGCCCAGGACCTCCCGCCACACGGCGAGGACGTCGGCCTCGGCGCCGGGCACCGCGTAGACGTGCCGGGCCCGACCCTCCCCGCCGAGGAGCGCCACCCCGGCCCGCAGCTCCCAGTCCTCGTCGACGTCGAAGCGGTGCTCGGGGTCGAGGGGGACGTCCACCATGCCGTGGTCGGCGGTCACGTAGAGCGCACTGCGCGGCGGGAGCTGTTCGGCGAGCCGCTGGACCAGCCGGTCGACGTACATCAGCTGGCCCCGCCAGGCGTCGGAGTCGATGCCGTACCGGTGCCCGTTGCCGTCGACCTCGGCGTAGTAGGTGTAGACCAGCGAGCGGTCACCGGCGGCGAGTTGCTCGGCGGCGACGTCCATCCGGTCCTCGCCGGACAGCCGGCCGTGGAAGGTGCCCCCGCTGAGCGCGACCTGGGTGAGCGGGGTGTTCTGGAAGTGCGGGGCGGACACCTGTGCGGTGTGCACGCCCGCCTCGTGGGCCAGTTGGAAGACCGTCGGGTACGGCTGCCAGGTGTGCGGCGCCGTCCAGGGGTACCACCGGAGCTGGTTCATCAGCTCGCCGGTGCCGGGGTTGCGCACCGCGTACCCCGGGAGGCCGTGCTCGCCGGGCGGCAGGCCGGTGCCCACGGAGGCCAGCGAGGTGGCGGTGGTGGCCGGGTAGCCGGTGGTGAGGGGGCGCCCGGTGCCGCCGAGGGAGCTCTCGATCAGGGCGCTCATGAACGGCGCCTCGTCGGGGTGGGCCCGCAGCTGTTCCCAGCCGAGGCCGTCGATGAGGAAGACGCAGTTGCGGTCGGCGGGGGTGAGCTCCGGTATCGCGCTCACCGTCCCGGGGACCGCCATGCCCGCGGCGAGCGTGGGCAGCAGGTCGGCCAGCGAGCCCGAACCGTACGCGGGCACGGGCGCGGAGCCGACGGGCAGGGGTTCCACGTGGTCCCAGGCGGACTGCACCATCAGTGGGTGGTCTCCGCGGTCGCCTCGGAGAGGGCCTGGGCGAAGGCGAGGGTCTGCCGGACGGCGTCGAGGCCGTCACCGGCCTCGCTCACCCGCAGGCTCAGGTCGTCGGCGGTGGTGCTGCCGGTGTAGCCGTGGTCGGCCTCGCAGTTGGGGTCCCCGCAGGCGGCGGGTTCGAGGTCGATCCGGGAGACGGCGCCCCAGCCGATGGTCAGCACCACCTCGCGGGGCAGCGTTCCGGGGGTGTACGCCTCCGGATTGGCGACGACCCGACTGACCACGACCGAGGAGATCCGGTCCAGCTTCACGGACTCCGTGGAGGTGGTCGCGAACGGCGTCGGCGAGGTGCCGTCGGCCGCCTGCTCATCGGTGTGGCTCACGATGAAGCGGGTACCCGTGAGGACGAGCACGGTGACGTGCCTGCGGACCTCGTTGGCGTCGAAGGTGGTCTCCTGGTGGACCAGGTACGAGCCGATCGGCTCGCCGCCGACCGCGGCCTCCACCGCCTCGGCCACCAGAGCCGGGTAGTAGCCGCTGCGCTCGATCGCCGTGCGCAGCCCCTGGGTCGTCGTACTGGTCTTGGCCATGGCGCCCATCCTACGGCCCCCGCGCGTGCCCGAGGTGACTCAGGAGGTTACCTGGTGGGCGGGAGTGTGCGGCGTCACGGACGGGAAAGGTTCGAGCCAGTGTCGGCGGCCGTCGTCGTGGCCGGTGGGGCGCCGGTGACCGGGCCCGTCAGTAGGCGGGCAGGGTGCGCGGGCCCAGGTCGTCCCGGGCGGGTGGTCGTGCGAGACGGACCGAGGCGCCCAGCACGGAGAGTCCGTACTCGGCCACGACGACGGGTTCCAGGGTGATGCCGACGACCTCCGGGTGCTCGTCCACGAGGAGGGACACCCGCAGCAGGAGGTCTTCGAGGGCGGCCGTGTCGGCGGGGGCGGAACCGCGCCAGCCGAAGAGCACGGGGGCGGTGCGGATGGCCCGCACCACGGAACGGGCGTCGCGGTCGGTGACGGGGATCAGTCGGTGCGCGGTGTCGCCGAGCAGTTCGGAGGCGGCTCCGGCCAGTCCGAAGGAGAGGACCGCGCCGACGATCGGGTCGATGACGGTCCGCACGACGGTGTCCACCCCGCGCGGGGCCATCGCCTGGACGACGGGTCGCAGTTCGCGGGGGGCGCCGAAGGACTCGGCCAGCTCGGCGTAGGCCCGGCGCAACTGGTCCTCGTCGGCGAGGTCGAGGCGGACGCCGCCCAGATCGGCGCGGTGGCGCAGGTGCGGGGCGGTGGCCTTGAGGGCGACCGGGTAGCCGAGCAGTTGGGCCGCCGCGACGGCCTCGTCCGGGTGGTCGGCGGGGAGCGTGGCGTGGACGGCGATGCCGTAGTGGGCGAGCAGGGCGCGGGCCGGGTCGTCGGGGAGGGCGAAGCCGCGCGGGTCGTCGGCGGTGGTGGAGGCGTCGAGCTGGGTGGTGATCAGTTCGGCGGCTGCGGTGCTGTCGATGCCGTCGAACTCGGGCACCCGGCCGGGGTCGGCGGCCTCGCGGCGCCACTGGGCGTACTTGACGGCCTCGCCGAGCGCCCGCACGGCCCGCTCGGTCGCCGGGTACGCGGGGATCCCCACGGCGGTCGGGGCGGCGGCCGGACCCGGCGGGGCGTCCGGTGCCCCGGGGGCCGAACCCCCAGGAACCGGGGCGACCGGGACTGCGGGGAGCGGGACGGCGGCGGGGCGGGGGGCCGGCGCGGTCCCCGCGGCGGGGGGCCGGCGCACCGTGGCGCTGGCCTGCGCGAGCGCTTCCGCCAGCCCGCCGAGCTCGACGTGGGCGACCGCCACCGGCTTGCCGGGGTGTGCCGCCGCGGCAGCGCGCAGGGCCCCGGCCAGTTCCTCGTCGCTGCTGCCGCCCTCGCCCACCCGGGGGATGGCGGTGACGATCACCGCGTCGCAGGCTCGGTCGGCGAGCGCCCGGCCCAGGGCGTCCTGGAACTCCGCGGGCGTGGCGGCGGTCCCGAGGTCCAGCGGGCCCAGCGGCCGGAGCCCTTCGGAGAGGCAGGCGTCATAGGTGAGCAGGCCCAGCGACTCGGAGTTGCCGAGGATCGCGACCCGGGGCCCGGCGGGGAGGGGCTGGCCCGCGAGCATCAGACCGACGTCGACGAGTTCGGTGATGGTGTCGACCCTGAGCACCCCGGCCTGCCGCAGCAGGTCCGCCACGGTGGCGTGCGGCAGCCGGGTCGCCGGGACCGCGTGCCCCAGCGGGGAGACGCCCCGGTGCCGGGCGCCCTGGACGACGACCAGCGGCTTGGTGGCGGCGGTGCGCCGGGCGAGCCGGGCGAACTTGCGGGGGTTGCCGATGGACTCCAGGTACATGAGGGCGACGTCGGTGTCGGGGTCGTCGTACCAGTACTGGAGGACGTCGTTGCCGGAGACGTCCGCGCGGTTGCCCGCCGAGACGAAGGTGGACACCCCGGTGGCACCGGTCACCCCGCCGCCGCGCCGGTGCAGCCGGGACAACAGGGCGATGCCGATCGCGCCGGACTGGGCGAACATGCCGACCCGGCCGGGCCTCGGCAGCCCGGGGGCGAGGGAGGCGTTGAGACGGGTCGCCGCGGAGGTGTTGACGATGCCGAAGGCGTTCGGGCCGATGAGGCGCATGCCGTACGAGCGGACCTGGCGGACCAGGTCCCGCTGGCGCTCCCTGCCCTCCTCGCCGAGGTCGGCGTACCCGGCCGAGACGACGACGAGGCCCTGCACCCCGTGCGCCCCGCACTCGTCCACCACCTCGGGCACCCGCTCGGCGGGGACGGCGACCACCACCAGGTCGACGCCCGCCCCGATGTCCGACAGGGACCGGTGCGCGGGCACCGAGTCGATCTCGGCGAGGTCCTCCGGGAACGCCTTGTTCACCGCGTACAGGTCGCCGGTGAAACCCGCCGACACCAGGTTGTCCAGCAGGGCCCGGCCGGCACCGCCCGGGGCGCGTCCCACCCCGACGACCGCGACCGAACCGGGGCGCAGCAACCGCTGCACCGAGCGGGCCTCGGCGCGCTGTTCGCGGGCCCGCTGCACGGCGACGGACGCCTCGGTGGGCTCGATGGCGAACTCCAGCCGGACGACGCCGTCCTCGAAGCTGCGCTTCTGTTGGTAGCCGGCGTCCGTGAACACCTTGATCATCTTGGTGTTGGCGGGGAGCACCTCGGCGGCGAAGCGGCGGATGTCGCGCTCCCGGGCGACGGCGGCGATGTGTTCGAGCATGGCGGAGGCGACGCCCCGCCCCTGGTGGGCGTCCTGCACCAGGAAGGCGACCTCCGCCTCGTCGGCGGGTGCGGAAGCGGACCTGCCGTGGGCGTCGATGCGGTCGTAGCGGACGGTGGCGATGAACTCGCCGCCCACCGTCGCGGCGAGGCCGACCCGGTCCACGAAGTCGTGGTGGGTGAAGCGGTGCACGTCCTTGTCGGAGAGCTTCGGGTACGGGGCGAAGAACCGGTAGTACTTCGACTCGTCCGAGACGTGCTCGTAGAAGCTGACCAGCCGGTCGGCGTCCTCGACCGTGATGGGCCTGATGCGCGCGGTGCCGCCGTCGCGCAGCACCACGTCGGCTTCCCAGTGGGAGGGGTACTCGTGCTGGTCCGGCGGGTTCTGCATGGGGCCAGCGTACGGGTCGCGGTCCGGGCGGGGGCGGGGCAGGCTGAGGTCACCGCGCCCGGTCGGGCGGTGCGCCGACCGGGCGTGCGCGGTCCGACGTCCGAGGGGCGGCGGGCAGCGGCGGCACCGGGCGGGAGGTACGGAACCGGCGGGCGACCGACCGGGCGGTGTGGACACGCGTTCCGCCGGCCCTGGGGATGAGGGCCACCGCTGTGGGAGACTGGTCTAGACAACCGAACAGAGCCTTGCAACCTTGCGTACCCGAAGGGCAGCATCACATGGCTGAGCGCCGCGTCAACGTCGGTTGGGCCGAGGGTCTCCACGCCCGCCCCGCCTCCATCTTCGTCCGGGCGGCCTCGGCCACCGGCGTCCCCGTGACGATCGCCAAGGGCGACGCCGCCCCGGTCAACGCCGCCTCGATGCTGGCGGTCCTCGGGCTCGGTGCGCACGGCGGTGAGGAAGTCGTCCTCGCCTCCGAGGCGGAGGGCGCGGACGCGGCCCTGGACCGACTGGCCAAGCTGGTGGCCGAGGGCCTGGAACAGCTTCCCGAAACGGTCTGACCCCGGTCCGCGCGTGGGTGTCCGTCGAATTCGAGGGACACCCGCGAAACCAGTGAATGTCCGCGCCGCACATTCGGGGATGCATTCCCGAAATTCCCCGCGCTATCTCGGCGCGATCGCCGCGCGAAACAAATGACACCACGACGCGACGTATTCCGGCGAATTCTTTCGCCAAGCGCGGCGCCGGTGATCGACGGTCACATCGTCGCGGCCCTTTGTTACGGGACGACGCTTCCCGTGTTGACGGGATGTTTCGACGTCCCCGAGCGCCGGAGCGGATCCGGGCGACGCGCGGCCTTGCGGCGGTGGGCCGCGATCCCGCGCTCCGTGTGCGCGGCCATCAGCCTGCCGGCCCGCTCCGCGTCGCGCCGGGCCACCGCGTCGACGATCGCGCCGCGCTCCGCCCACTCCTCGGCGGGCCGCTGAGCGGGCTCGACCGTGTACATCCAGGCGGTCTTGTGCCGCACCTGGGTGAGCATGGCGATCAGCCCGTGGCTGGCGCACGCCTGGATCAGCGTCTCGTGGAACCAGCTGCCCAGGGCGCGCAACTCGTCCCCGGTCCCGTTCCCCGCCCGCTCCTGACCCAGGCGCACCAGTCCGCGCAGCACCTTCAGATGGGCGTCCGTGCGCCGTTCGGCCGCGCGGGACGCCCCCAGGGGCTCCAGCAGCCGTCGCACGTCGAGCAGGTCCGCCGCCTCCCGGTCGGTCGGCTCGGCGACGCAGGCGCCCGCATGTCTGCGGGTGACCACGAACCCCTCGGCCTCCAGCGTGCGCAACGCCTCGCGCACCGGGACGCGGGAGACGCCGTAGCGGCGGGCGAGCACGTCTTCGGTGAGTCGGCTCCCACGCTCCAGCGCACCGCTGACGATGTCGTCCCGAATGGCCGTGCACACCGAATGGGCGGGAATGCGCATGGGGGGACCTCCGCTTCCGTGCCCGCGAATCGCGGTCGATCGACATTGATTCGGTGACTCTATTGCAGCTCGCCGGAATTTCCGACCGTCCTTCACCGTTCTCTGGAATTTCCGGACGGGGATTACCCGCCGGCCACCGGGCCACGGGGTGCTCGGCCGGTACGGCGCCCGCGGTCCGGGAACGACGAAAGCCCCGGCCGGGGCCGGGGCTTTCGGTGGTGCCGTCCTGGGGGGCGGAGGCTCAGAGGGACACGCCGTGCGCGCGCAGATAGGCGACGGGGTCGAGGTCGGAGCCGTACTCGGCGCTCGCCCGCGCCTCGAAGTGCAGGTGCGCCCCGGTCACGTTGCCGGTGGCACCGGCGAGGCCGATCTGCTGGCCCGCGGTGACCGACTGGCCCGCGGTGACGGCCACGGACGACAGGTGCGCGTACTGGGTGTAGGTGCCGTCGTGCATCTTGATGACGACGTTGTAGCCGTAGGCACCGCCCCAGCCGGCCTCGACCACGGTGCCGTAGCCGACGGACTGGATCGGGGTGCCGGTGCCGGCGTGGAAGTCGATGCCGGTGTGCGTACCGGAGGACCAGATGCTGCCGCCCGCGCCGTAGGAGGTGGAGACGTGGCCACCGGCGACGGGGCTGACGTACGTCGTCAGGCGCTTGCGCTCGGCCTCGCGGGCCGCCCGCTCCTCGGCCTCGCGCTCCTTGGCGGCCTCGGCCTCGGCCCGGCGCTTCTGCTCGGCGAGGCGCTGCTTGGTCTCCGCCTCGACGAGCTTCAGGGCGGCGGCCTCGTCGGCGGCGATCTGCTGCACCGCGGCCTGGGTGTCGATCTCGTCGGCGACGGCGTCCCCGATGGAGATCGTCTTGGTGAGCCCCGTGTCCTCCAGGGGGGAGGGCTCGTCGACGGCCAGCGCGGGGGAGGCGAGGGTGCCGATGACACCGGTGGTGGTCAGCGTGGCGACGCCCGCGACGTTGGCGGTGGTGCGCGACATGCGCGTCGGACGACGGTGCTTCCCGGTGGCGCGGGTGAACGCCATGAAGTGGGTGGTCCTTTCCTTCCTTCTCGCCTACCGGGTTAGCTGACGGGTTCGGAGCAGGAAGGTCTCCTACGGACCCCCTCCGCGTGGCGACGGGCGTCCGATTCACCCCAGGGACGGTTGGGTCCCCGGCTCCCCTGGCTCGCGCCGTACGGGGGACTCGGCGATGACTGTCCGGTGCCGCGGCTGCGGCGTACCGCACGACGGGCAGTCGACCTGACGCTAAGCCGGAGATCATTCCTACGACAAACGGATCGGCGGTTTTGTTGCGCACGCCACACCGCGGACCGCAACGTCCGGCGCTTTCGGGACATCCGGCCCCGGCGCCCGGGGGCGCCGCACTGACGGTGCGTGAAACGCCGGCCGGACGCACGGAGGTGCCGTCCCGTCGGACGACGGAACGGCACCCACCGCGGTCGTCACTAGCCGGAGACGACCGTGACCGCGCCGATGCCCAGCGCCTTCACCGGCTCCTCGATCTGCGTCGCGTCGCCGACCAGCACCGTCACCAGACGCTCCACCGGGAAGGCGTTCACGACGGCCGCCGTGGCCTCCACGGTGCCGGTGGCGGCGAGCCGCTGGTACAGCAGCCCCTGGTAGTCGTCGGGGAGTTCCTGCTCGACCTGGTCGGCGAGGGTGCCCGCGACGGCCCCGGCCGTCTCGTACTTCAGCGGGGCGACGCCCACCAGGTTCTGCACCGCGACGTCCCGTTCGGCGTCCGTCAGCCCCTCGCCGGCGAGCGTGCGCAGGACCTTCCACAAGTCCTCCAGCGCGGGCCCGGTCGACGCCGTGTCGACGGAACCGGAGATGCCGAGCAGCGCCGCGCCCGTGCCGTTCGCCGTCGACCGCAGCACCTGGGCGAAGGCCCGCACGCCGTACGTGTAGCCCTTCTCCTCGCGCAGCACGCGGTCCAGCCGCGAGGTGAGCGTGCCGCCCAGGCAGTAGGTGCCGAGGACCTGCGCCGGCCACACCCGGTCGTGCCGGTCGGCCCCGAGACGGCCGATCAGCACCTGGGTCTGGACCGCACCCGGGCGGTCCACGATGACGACCCGGCCGCTGTCGTCGGCGGTCACCGGGGGCACCAGGCGCGGGGTCGCCGGACCGCCCGTCCAGGCCCCCAGGGTGTCCGCGAGGACCGCGTCGACGTCGACGCCGGTGAAGTCGCCCACGATGACGGCGGTCGCCGTGGCGGGCCGCACGTTCTTCTCGTAGAGGGCGCGCACGGCGGCCGAGTCGATCGCCGCGACGGTCTCCTCGGAGCCCTGGCGCGGGCGGGACATCCGGACGTCGGCGGGGAACAGCTGCTTGTACAGCTCCTTGGCCGCGCGCCGGCCGGGGTTGGCCGTCTCGTGCGGGATCTCGTCCAACCGGTTGCGGACCAGGCGCTCGATCTCGCTGTCGGCGAAGGCCGGCGCGCGCAGGGCGTCGGCGAGCAGCCCGAGGGCCTTCGGCAGCCGGGAGGCGGGCACTTCGAGGGAGATCCGGACACAGGGGTGGTCGGCGTGCGCGTCGAGGGTGGCGCCGCAGCGCTCCAGCTCGGCGGCGAACTCCTCGGCCGTGTGCTTGTCGGTGCCCTCGGAGAACGCCCGCGCCATGATGGTGGCGACCCCGTCGAGGCCGGCCGGCTCGACGTCCAGCGGGCTGTCCAGCAGCACCTCCACGGCGACGACCTGCTGTCCGGGGCGGTCGCAGCGCAGCACGGTCAGGCCGTTGCCCAGCGTCTGGCGGGCGGGCTCAGGGAAGGCCCAGGGGCGGGCGTCACCGGGCTGCGGCTGGGGGTGGAAGTCCATGGTCACGACTGGCTGGGCCTCGGTCACTTGGCCGCCTCCTCGTCTGCGTTCTCGTCGGCCCCGGCGTCGGCGGCACCGTCCGCGTCGGGCTCCGGGTGGTCCAGCGGCTCGTAGACGAGCACCGCGCGGTTGTCGGGCCGCAGGCGCGCCGCGGCGACCTCCCGGACCTCCTCGGCGGTGACGTCCAGGACCCGCTGGACGGCGGTCAGGGCGAGCTGGGGGTCACCGAACAGGACCGCGTACCGACACAGTTCGTCGGCGCGGCCGGCGACCGTGCCCAGCCGGTCCAGCCACTCGCGCTCCAGCTGTGCCTGGGCGCGCTCCATCTCCTCGGGGGTCGGCCCCTCGGCGGCGAAGCGGGCCAGCTCCTCGTCGACGGCCGCCTCGATGGTCGGGACCTCCACGCCGTGCGAGGTCTTCACGTCCAGCCAGCCCAGCGAGGGCGCGCCGGCCAGGCGCAGCAGCCCGAAGCCGGCGCCCACGGCGGTGCGGTCGCGGCGGACCAGCCGGTTGTAGATGCGGGACGACTCGCCGCCGCCCAGCACGGTGAGCGCCAGGTCGGCCGCGTCGCTGGCGCGGGTGCCGTCCTGCGGGAGCCGGTAGGCGGCCATCAGCGCACGCGAGGGCACCTCCTCCTCGACGACCTCGCGCAGTTCCTCGCCGATGACGTCGGGCAGGGCGCCGTCGCGCGGGGCGGGCTTGCCGTCGTGCCCCGGGATGGAACCGAAGTACTTCTCGACCCAGGCGAGCGTGCGCTCCGGGTCGATGTCGCCGACCACGGACAGCACGGCGTTGTTGGGCGCGTAGTAGGTGCGGAAGAACTCCCGCGCGTCCTCCAGGGTCGCCGCGTCCAGGTCGGCCATCGAACCGATCGGGGTGTGGTGGTACGGGTGCCCTTCCGGGTACGAGAGCGCGGTCAGCTTCTCGAACGCGGTGCCGTAGGGGACGTTGTCGTAGCGCTGGCGACGCTCGTTCTTGACGACGTCGCGCTGGTTGTCGAGCGATTCGAGGTCGAGGGCGGCGAGCAGGGAGCCCATCCGGTCGGCCTCCAGCCACAGCGCCAGCTCCAGCTGGTGCGCGGGCATGGTCTCGAAGTAGTTGGTGCGCTCGAAGCTGGTGGTGCCGTTCAGCGAGCCGCCCGCGCCCTGCACCAACTCGAAGTGGCCGTTGCCCTGCACCTGCTTCGAGCCCTGGAACATCAGGTGCTCGAAGAGGTGAGCCAGACCGGTGCGGCCCTTGACCTCGTGGCGCGAACCGACGTCGTACCAGAGGCAGACCGCGGCGACCGGGGTCAGGTGGTCCTCGGAGAGCACCACGCGCAGGCCGTTGGCCAGGCGGTGTTCTGTTGCTGTCAGGCCGCCGGAGCCGGCCTGCGTGGCCGTGTGACCCATGGGCATGTACGTCCCTTCGATCGCGGAAACCGCGGAGAGCACCGCGGGAAGACAAAGTCGTTCTACCGGTCCTGCCACTGTATGCAAGCGCAGCGACGGGTGGCGAAGTTCCCGGCCGGGCTACGCCGACAGCGAGATGCGTGGCGGGTCGAACGGACGGGTCGCGGTCCGCGTTGTCAGCGCGGCGGTCCACAATGGTCGGCATCCGTACCCGTTCCCTGTCCTGGCACACATGTGAAGGAGCCGCAGCAGCGATGGCCCGCCGCAGCACCAAGACCCCGCCGCCCGACGATTTCGAGGAGAGGATCCTCGACATCGACGTCGTCGACGAGATGCAGGGCTCCTTCCTCGAGTACGCGTACTCGGTCATCTACTCGCGGGCGCTGCCCGACGCCCGTGACGGCATGAAGCCGGTGCAGCGCCGCATCGTCTACCAGATGAACGAGATGGGCCTGCGCCCCGACCGCGGCTACGTGAAGTGCGCCCGGGTCGTCGGCGAGGTGATGGGCAAACTGCACCCGCACGGCGACGCGTCGATCTACGACGCCCTGGTGCGGATGGCGCAGCCCTTCTCCATGCGGCTGCCCCTCGTCGACGGGCACGGGAACTTCGGTTCCCTCGGCAACGACGACCCGCCGGCCGCGATGCGGTACACCGAGTGCCGGATGGCGGACGCCACTTCGCTGATGACGGAGTCGATCGACGAGGACACCGTCGACTTCGCGCCCAACTACGACGGCCAGGAGCGGGAGCCGGTGGCGCTGCCGGCCGCCTATCCGAACCTGCTGGTGAACGGCTCGTCGGGGATCGCCGTCGGCATGGCGACGAACATGCCGCCGCACAACCTGGGCGAGGTCATCGCGGCGGCCCGCCACCTCATCAGGTATCCGGGCGCCGACCTGGAGACCCTGATGAAGCACGTGCCGGGTCCCGACCTGCCCACCGGCGGCCGGGTCGTCGGCCTGTCCGGCATCCGGGACGCCTACGAGACCGGCCGCGGCACCTTCAAGATCCGCGCGACCGTCTCCGTGGAGCCGGTGACGGCCCGCCGCAAGGGCCTGGTGGTCACGGAGCTGCCGTTCACGGTGGGCCCCGAGAAGGTCATCGCGAAGATCAAGGACCTGGTGGGCTCCAAGAAGCTCCAGGGCATCGCGGACGTCAAGGACCTCACCGACCGCGCGCACGGGCTGCGACTGGTCATCGAGATCAAGAACGGCTTCGTCCCGGAGGCCGTCCTGGAGCACCTGTACAAGCTGACGCCGATGGAGGAGTCCTTCGGCATCAACAACGTCGCCCTGGTCGACGGCCAGCCCCTCACGCTGGGCCTCAAGGAACTCCTGGAGGTGTACCTGGACCACCGGTTCACCGTGGTGCGCCGCCGCAGCGAGTTCCGGCGCACCAAGCGGCGCGACCGGCTGCACCTGGTGGAGGGTCTGTTGGTGGCGCTCGTCGACATCGACGAGGTCATCCGGGTGATCCGCTCCAGCGACAACAGCGCCCAGGCCAAGGAGCGGCTGATCGACCGCTTCTCGCTGAGCGAGATCCAGACCCAGTACATCCTGGACACCCCGCTGCGCCGGCTGACCAGGTTCGACCGGATCGAGCTGGAGTCGGAGCGCGACCGGCTGACCGCCGAGATCGCCGAACTCACGCGGATCCTGGAGTCCGACGGCGAGCTGCGCAAGCTCGTCTCGGGCGAGTTGGCGGCGGTCGCCAAGAAGTTCGGCACCCCGCGGCGCACCGTGCTGCTGGAGTCCTCGGGCACCGCCCCGGCCACCGCGGTGCCGCTCCAGGTCGCCGACGACCCGTGCCGGGTCCTGCTGTCCTCCACCGGTCTGCTGGCGCGCACCGCCACCGCCGAGCCGTTCGCGGAGGGCGAGGGCCGCCGCACCAAGCACGACGTGATCGTGTCGGCGGTGCCCGCGACCGCGCGCGGCGAGGTGGGCGCGGTGACGTCGACCGGCCGGCTGCTGCGGATCGCGGTGGTCGACCTGCCCCAGCTTCCGGACACGGCGTCGGCCCCGGTCCTGTCGGGCGGTGCGCCGATCGCCGAGTTCCTGACCCTGGAGGCGGACGAGGACCTGGTCTGCCTGACCACCCTCGACGAGTCCTCGCCGGGCCTCGCGATCGGAACGGCGCAGGGCGTCGTCAAGCGGGTGGTGCCGGACTACCCGTCCAACAAGGACGAGTTGGAGGTCATCGCGCTGCGTGAGGGCGACCGGATCGTGGGCGCGGCGGAGCTGCGGACGGGCGACGAGGACCTGGTCTTCATCACGGACGACGCCCAGTTGCTGCGCTTCCAGGCGTCCCAGGTGCGTCCGCAGGGGCGTCCGGCGGGCGGCATGGCGGGCATCAAGCTCGCGGACGGGGCGAAGGTCATCTCGTTCACCGCGGTCGACCCGGCGGTCGACGCGCTGGTCTTCACGGTCGCGGGCTCCCGCGGCACGCTCGACGACTCGGTGCAGACGACGGCGAAGCTCACCCCCTTCGACCAGTACCCGCGCAAGGGCCGGGCCACCGGCGGGGTGCGGTGCCAGCGGTTCCTCAAGGGCGAGGACTGCCTGAGCTTCGCCTGGGCCGGTGCGGCTCCGCCGCGCGCGGCGCAGCGGGGCGGCGCCCCGGTGGACCTGCCGGAGGTCGACCCGCGGCGCGACGGCTCGGGGCTGCCGCTGGACAAGACGGTCGGGGTCGTCGCCGGCCCGGTGTGACCCGCGGGCCGGCGGGCACGGCCCTCACACCCGGTCGGGGACCTCGGGGTCCTCGGCCGGGTACGGGTGGTCGGCGGGGGCGTCGGGATCGTCCTGCCGGGGGACGTAACGCAGGACGCCCCACATGGTGTGCTCCTCGGGCGTCCCCTCGTCGGGGAGGGTACGGCAGCCGTCGAGCCGGGCCTCCAGGGCCCTGGTGTCGATGCCCGACCCGATGAGCACGAGTCGGGTGCCGCGGGTCTCCCCCGCCGGCCAGGGCTCGGGGGAGAAGCGCAGGAACCGTCCCACCGAGTGGACCGCGTAGCGGTGGTCGGGGTCGGCCGCGCCGAAGTCGACGTGGCCCTTGATCCGGTAGAGCCCTTCGGGCCTGCTGTCGAGGAAGTCCATCAGCCGCCGCGGGTGCAGCCCCTCGGCGGCCCGGAAGGACACCGTTTCGTACCCGGTGTGCAGGTGCTCCGGGGCGGGCGGGTGCGCGGTGCCGTCGGCGTCCCCGGGGGAGCTCCCCGACAGGGCCAGGTCGTCGAAGGAGAGTTGGCCCACCCGTTCCTCGACGGCCTTGCGGTCGAAGAGCAGCTCGGGGTCGATCCGGCCGAAGTCCGCGGTCACCACGGCGGCCCGGTCCACCAGGGCGCCGACCGCGTCCAGCACCCGCCGCAGCTCCTCCCCGGGCACCCGGTCGGCCTTGTTGACGACCACCAGGTCGGCGATGCGCAGATGCCGGTCGAGTTCCGGGTGGCGCAGCCGTGTCGCAGCGAACTCGACGGCGTCGACGACCTCCACGAGCCCCCCGTACACGATGCGCGGGTTCTCGCTCGCCAGCACCATCCGCACCAGTTCCTGGGGCTCCGCCAGGCCGCTGGCCTCGATGACGATGATGTCGATCCGGGCCGAGGGCCGGGTCAGCCGTTCCAGGTAGGTGTCGAGTTCGCTGACGTCGACGGCGCAGCACAGGCAGCCGTTGCCCAGGGAGACGGTGGAGTCGCCGAGCTGGCCGGCGACCGCCATGGCGTCGATCTCGATGGACCCGAAGTCGTTGACGACGGCCCCGATGCGGCTGCCCCGGCTGCTGTGCAGCAGATGGTTGAGCAGCGTGGTCTTGCCCGCGCCCAGGAACCCCGCGAGCACGATGACCGGGATCTGCTGCTGACTCAACACGTGCCCTCTCGCCTGCGCCCGGCCGGTCCGGCGGGACGTCCGGGCGTCCGGAACCGCCCCCGCGGGGCGCCGGGCGACCAGGATACGAGGGCCGCGCCGGGCTGCGGTCCGGCGGCCGTCCGGCCCGGGCGGGCCGGCGGTGATCCGGGCGGTGGTTCGGGGCGGCGCGGCCAGTCGTCCGGGGCGGCGCGGCCGGGTGGGAAGTCCCCGCGGTCGGAGCCAGGTTAGGCTCACCTCTGTGAGTACGTGCACGAGTGCTTCGCGGGACTTCGACGAGCCGCTCGCCGGAACCGCGGCCACCGCCCGGACCTGGCTGCTCGTCGAACAGCCGGGCCCCTGGGGCGCCAAGGCCCTCACGTCGAGCCGGCTGGACCCGGCGCTCGGTCGGGCCCTGGAGGCCGCGGCGACGGACACCGGGGTGCGGGTGGCCCTGATCCGCCGACCGGGGCGGCCCGCCGACCGGCAGGTGCCGGGTCGGCGCCGGGTGTACGCGGCCCACACGGTGCCCGGCGCCGGCTGGCTGCGGGAGTCGGTCGAGGGCGACCCCGCCCGCCTGCTCGACCTGGACTTCCGGGCGCTCGGGGCGGGCGACCACAGCGGCTTCGACCGGGCGATGGGCGCGTCCGCGCACCGCGGCGCCCCGTTGACGCTGGTGTGCACGAACGGCAAGCGGGACCGCTGCTGTGCGCTGCTGGGGCGTCCGCTGGCGCAGGAGCTGGCCGCCTCCGGGGTGGACGGCGCCTGGGAGGTCACCCACATCGGGGGCCACCGCTTCTCCCCCACGGTGCTGGTGCTCCCCCACGGCTACGCGTACGGCAGGGTCGAGGCGCCGTTGGTGAAGGAGATCCTCTCGGCGGTCGCGGACGGCCGGATCGTCACGGAGCGCTGCCGGGGCGGCTCGGCGTGGGAACGGCCGGGCCAGGCCGCCGAACTGGCGGTGCGCACGGCCGCGCGGGAGTTCACGGCGGGCGTGCTGAGCGTCGTGCGGACCGAGGGGGCGGCGCCCCGCTGGGAGGTGACCGTGGCCCATGCGGACGGCCGCGGGTGGCGCGTCACGGTCGCCCAGGGGGCCTCGTTGCCGGCGCGGCCGGAGAGCTGCGGCGCCGCCCTGGCCACCCCGGCCCGCATGGACGTGGTCGCGGTCCGTGAGGTGACCCCGACACCGGGTGGGTGACCCGACCGCCACGGAACGTATCCGCACATCAACGCCACGAGATACCCACCACAGGGACTACGGGGAAGCGGCCCCGGCCCCGTACCGTTCGTACACATGAGCTCGTCTCCCCCCACGCGACGCCTGCGCCTCGGTCTGCCCCGGCGGATGTTCTCCCAGGTGCTCCTGATGCAGCTCGCGATCGCCGCGGGCGTCGCCGTGCTGGCCACGGGCCTGTTCCTGGCGCCGCTCAGCGACCAGCTCGACGACCAGGCGATGCGCCGCGCCCTGTCCATCGCGCAGACGACGGCCGCGCAGCCGCAGATCGCCCGGGACGTGAAGGAGTCCCTGCCGACGCCCGGCGGGCCCGTCCAGGACGTCGCGGAGCGCATCCGGCGGGCGAGCGGCGCCGAGTACATCGTGATCATGAACACGGACGGGGTGCGCTGGTCGCACACGGACGTCCACCAGATCGGGAAGCTCGTCTCCACGGACCCCAGCGCCGCCCTGGCGGGCCACGAGGTGATGGAGATAGACAACGGCACCCTCGGGCGGTCCGCACGGGGGAAGGTGCCGTTGCAGGACGCACGGGGCGAGATCATCGGGGCGGTGTCGGTCGGCATCGAGTACGACAGCGTGCGCGCCCGGCTCATCCACACCATCCCCAGCCTGCTCGCCTACGCGGGCGGCGCGCTGGCGGTGGGCGCGATCGCCGCCTATCTGATCTCCCGGCGGGTCCAGAAGCAGACCCGGGACCTCGCCTTCTCGGACATCTCCGCGCTGCTGGCCGAGCGCGAGGCGATGCTGCACGGCATCCGCGAGGGCGTGGTGGCCCTCGACCGCCACGGCCGCATCCGACTGCTCAACGACGAGGCCCACCGGCTGCTGAACCTCGGCACCGAAGCGGTCGGCCGCTCCCTGGACTCGGCGCTGGGCCCGGGCCGCACCACCGACGTCCTGGCCGGCCGGGTGACCGGTACCGACCTGGTGACCGTCCGCGGCACCCGGGTGCTCATCGCCAACCGGATGCCCACCGACGACGGCGGCGCCGTGGCCACCCTGCGGGACCGCACCGAACTGGAGCAGCTGGGCCGCGAGCTGGACTCGACGCGCGGTCTGATCGACGCGCTGCGGGCCCAGGACCACGAACACGCGAACCGCATGCACACCCTGCTCGGCCTGTTGGAGTTGGAGATGTACGAGGAGGCCGTCGAGTTCGTCGGCGAGGTCGCGGGGGCGCACCGGGTCACCGCCGAGCAGATCACCGAGAAGATCCACGACCCGCTGCTCGCCGCCCTGCTGGTCGGCAAGGCGACGGTCGCGGCCGAGCGCGGGGTCTCGCTCGCGGTGTCGCCCGACACCTGGCTGCCGGACCGGCTGATCGACCCGCGCGGGCTGGTCACGATCGTCGGCAACCTCGTGGACAACGCGCTGGACGCCGCCTCCGGCTCTTCGGACGCCTGGGTCGAGGTGGTGCTGCGGGCGGAGGGCCGGGCGGCGGTGCTGCGGGTGCAGGACACCGGCCCGGGGGTGCCGCCCGACCAGCGGGAGACCATCTTCCTGGAGGGGTGGACGACCAAGAAGGCCCCCGCGCGCGGCAAGCGGGGCATCGGTCTGGCGCTGGTGCGCAGACTGGCCGAGCGCCAGGGCGGTGACGCGGAGGTCACCGGGGCTCCGGGCGGCGGTGCGCAGTTCACCGTGCGGCTGCCGGAGGCCCTGTCCGAGGCGGAACTGACGAACGCGGAGGAGTCGCGGTGATCGAGGTGCTGGTCGTCGACGACGACATCCGGGTGGCGGACGTGAACGCGGCCTACGTGGAGAAGATCGCCGGGTTCCGGGTGGTGGCGAAGGCGCACAACGCGGCCGAGGCGTTGGACTGCGTGGAGGGCGGCGAGGTCGACCTGGTCCTCCTCGACCACTACCTGCCCGACGAGACGGGCCTGGACGTGGTGCGCAGGTTGCGCGAGCGGGGCCACCAGACCGACGTGATCATGGTGACGGCCGCGCGGGACGTGGGCACCGTGCAGGCGGCGATGCGCCTCGGCGCCCTCCAGTACCTGGTGAAGCCGTTCGCGTTCTCCGGGTTGCGGACCAAGTTGGAGGCGTACGCGGCCCTCCAGCGCACCCTGCGCGGCGGTGGCGAGGCCGAGCAGGCGGAGGTCGACCGGATCTTCGGCGCGCTGGCCGTGACCGGGGAGCCGGACCTGCCGAAGGGGCACTCCCCCACCACCGCTGAGCTGGTGCGCAAGGTACTGGTGTCCGCCGACGGCCCGGTCTCTGCCCAGGAGTTGGCGGACCGCACCCAGCTCAGCCGGCAGACCGCGGCGCGGTACCTGAAGCTGCTGGAACGGGCGGGCCGGGTGCGCCTGAGCCTGAAGTACGGGGAGACGGGACGCCCGGAGCACCGTTACGCGTGGGCCGCGCGCGGGTGAGCCCCCGCGCGCGGGGGAAGTAGCGCGGGGGCTCACGTGAGGGGGCTCGTCGAGCCCGTGGTCGGTGTCCTGGTCGGGATGAGCGTCCTGGTCGGGATCAGCGGCGGGTGGTCTTCGCGGGCCGGATCACTCCGGTGCCGCCGTACGCGTCGGGCACGGTCCTGGCCGACCGGCCCACCGGCGAGGGGCCGTCGTGTTCCGCCTCGTCGACGGTCGTCCGCTCCTGGCGCGGTGCGGGCACCCCGGAGCCGTCGCCCACGGACCCTCCGCTCACCAGGGACAGTCCCACGAGGGCGCCCAACGCCATCAGCCCCGCGCCGGCGGCCGACCTCCATCTGCTGGTGTCCGGCATGCGCATCACGTCCTCGTGAGGTGGATCAGCCTGACGGCCGCGTCAGGAGCCGGAGGTGCGGCGGCCCTTCCCGGGGGAGCGGGAGGGGCCGCCGGGCCTTCAGCGGGGCGTACAGGGGCCCGGGGCGGTGACGGAGGCCGGGGTCGACGTCGGTCCCCGCCCTGACGGCCCGCCTGGGAGTCTGCGGACGGCGCCGGATCACCGGGCCGTCGCGCGGGACCGCCTCCGTTCCCGGCGACCGGAGCACCGTCCGGTCGCCCTGCTGGTATCTGTGGTCATGGCCCGGCACCGTAGGTGGCGGGTGCATCACAGTGCGATCCTTGTGCGCGCTGGCCCATCTTCTGATTGCAAAACCCTGTTGTGCTCGTTTTGTGCGCGCTAGAACAACGAAGCCTCACCGAGGGCTTAACCAGAAAGGCCCGGTCGATGATTGACGTCCTGGTCGTGGACGACGACTTCCGCGTCGCCGAGATCAACGCCCGCTACGTGGCCAAGGTCCCCGGCTTCCGCGTGGCCGGTCGCGCTCACGACGCCGCCCAGGCACTCGCCTCCGTGGAGCGCGAGGAAATAGACCTGGTGCTGCTCGACCACTACCTGCCCGACCGGACCGGACTGTCCCTGGTCCAACACATGCGCCAACTGGGACACCGCACCGATGTGATCATGATCACAGCAGCGAGTGACGTCACCACCGTGCAGGACGCCATGCGCCTCGGCGCCCTGCACTACCTGGTGAAACCGTTCACCTTCGACGCCCTGCGCAGCCGACTGGAGGCGTACGCGGCCCTACGCCGCACGGTGGACCGCGTCGGGGGCAGCGGGATGGCCGCCCAAGAACAGGTCGACCGGATCTTCGGTGCGCTGCGGACCACCACGCCGACCGCGACCCAGGGGCTGCCCAGCGGGCACTCGGTGCCCACGACGGACCTGATCTGCGGGGTCCTCCACCGGGCCGGACAGCCGCTGTCCGCGCACGAGGTGGCGGAACGCACCGGACTGAGCCGCTCCACCGCACAGCGCTACCTGCGCCACCTGGAACAGGCCGGCCGCCTCCAACTCACCCTGCGGTACGGGGACACGGGCCGGCCGGAGCACCGGTACGCCTGGGTGTCGCCGCGCGGCTCGGACCGCTAGCGCCCGCGCCCCGGTGCGGGGCGCGCGGGTTCGGCGCCCGGGCGGGCGCCGAACCGGACAGCGGACCGACGCCGGACCCGAACGCCGGGCCCGACGGCGGATCGGGCGACGGATTCAGGCGGCGGACGCCACGACGGATCAGGCGTCGATGCGCGAACGGTCGAGCGTCGCCGCGGAGCTGGTGATGAACTCCTTGCGCGGCGCCACCTCGTTGCCCATGAGCAGGTCGAACACCTGCTCCGCCGCTTCGAGATCGGCGATGTTGATCCTGCGCAGCGTGCGGAACCTCGGGTCCATCGTGGTCTCGGCCAACTGGTCGGCGTCCATCTCGCCGAGCCCCTTGTAGCGCTGGATGCCGTCCTTGTAGCGGACGTTCTTGCGCTGGAACTCCAGCAGGGTCTCCCGCAGTTCGCGGTCCGAGTAGGTGTACACGTACTTGTCCTGGCCCTTCTTGGGCTGGACCAGCTCGATCCGGTGCAGCGGCGGGACCGCCGCGAAGACCCGACCGGCCGCGACCATGGGCCGCATGTACCGCTGGAACAGCGTCAACAGCAGACAGCGGATGTGCGCGCCGTCCACATCGGCGTCGACCAGCAGGATGATCTTCCCGTAGCGGGCCGCGTCGAGGTCGAAGGTGCGGCCGGAGCCGGCTCCTATGACCTGGATGATCGCCCCGCACTCGGCGTTCTTGAGCATGTCCGAGACGGACGACTTCTGAACGTTGAGGATCTTTCCGCGGATCGGCAGCAACGCCTGGAACTCGGAGTTCCGGGCGAGCTTCGCCGTGCCGAGCGCGGAGTCCCCCTCCACGATGAACAACTCGCTGCGCTCCACGTCGTCGCTGCGGCAGTCGGCGAGCTTGGCGGGCAGCGAGGAGGACTCCAGGGCCGTCTTGCGACGCTGGGCCTCCTTGTGCTGGCGGGCGGCGATGCGGGTGCGGGCGGCGGCGACCATCTTGTCCATCACCGCACGGGCCTGGGCCTTCGCGTCACGCTTCGTGGCCGTGAGGAAGGTCTTGAGCTCCTTGGCGACCACCGCGGCCACGATCCGATTGGCCGCGGAGGTGCCCAGGACCTCCTTGGTCTGCCCCTCGAACTGGGGCTCGGCGAGCCGGACGGTGACGACCGCGGTCAGCCCCTCCAGGGCGTCGTCCTTGACGACGTCGTCCTCGGCGACCCGCAGCAGCTTCTGGGCGCGGAGCACCTCGTTCACCGTCTTGGTCACGGAACGTTCGAACCCGGTGACGTGCGTGCCGCCCTTGGGCGTCGCGATGATGTTGACGAACGACTTGACCGTGGTGTCGTACCCGGTGCCCCAGCGCATGGCGACGTCCACGCCCAGCTCGCGGGTGACCTCGGTCGGGGTCATCTGCCCCCGGTCGTCGAGGACCGGGACGGTCTCCTTGAAGGTGCCCTGGCCGGAGAAGCGCAGGACGTCGCAGACCGCCTTGTCGCTGGCGAGGTACTCGCAGAACTCGCTGATGCCCCCGTCGAAGCGGAAGGACTCCTCGCCCTTGCTGCCGCCCTCGCCGAGGCCGAGCTCGTCCCGGACGACGATCGTGAGGCCGGGCACCAGGAAGGCGGTCTGCCGGGCGCGCTGGTGGAGCGTCTCCAGGTTGAGCTTGGCGTCCTTGAGGAAGATCTGTCGGTCCGCCCAGTACCGCACCCGCGTGCCGGTGCGCGTCTTGGGGACCCGCTTGGTCTTGCGCAGACCGGACCCCGGCTCGAAGGCCGCGTCCGCCCCCGGCTTGGCGAACGCTCCGGGGACGCCCCGGCGGAAGCTGATCGCGTGGGTGTTGCCCCCCCGGTCCACCTCGACGTCGAGGCGGGCCGACAGCGCGTTCACCACCGAGGCGCCGACGCCGTGCAGACCGCCGGAGGCGGCGTACGAACCGCCGCCGAACTTCCCGCCCGCGTGCAGCTTGGTCAGGACGACCTCGACACCGGACATCCCCGTCTTGGGCTCGACGTCGACCGGGATGCCACGACCGTTGTCGCGGACCTCGACCGAACCGTCGTCGTGGAGGACCACGTCGATGTGATCGCAGTAGCCGCCCAGAGCCTCGTCGACGGAGTTGTCGATGATCTCCCAGAGGCAGTGCATCAGGCCACGGCTGTCCGTGGACCCGATGTACATCCCGGGCCGCTTGCGGACCGCTTCCAGCCCCTCCAGGACGAGCAGGTGCCGCGCGGTGTAGTTGGAACCGTCCCGGTCTGCTCCGGTCAGCAGCGCAGTGGACGGCACGGACGTATCGGCGGTCACGCGGTTCGCTCCTCGCTGAATTTCAGATGGGGCCCCGTGGGGTAGGGCCCAGGCTTCGGTCGCCGCTCAGAGGGTACCGAGCCCTGGTAGAGCCGTTGTCACGCCACCCTCAACCCGCACCAAGCCTAGTCGAGGATCGCATGTCTGTTCGATCGCTCGTTGGAGTGAAGTACACATCACGTTCCCTTCCAGGCATGAACCATTTAGGCTCCGGGCACGTCCTCATGAACAACCGGCATCCAGCCGGGAGGACCGAACCGGCAAACCGCGCGAACCCGTACGACACGAAGACACGCACTACGGCACATTCGCCGCCAACCGGCAGCAGACAGCCACCTCGGCGAGATCGGAAAGATTTTTTCGAGGAGAAGCCACGAGCGGGAACGTTTTCGGCCTGGTTGGATGTTGACCCTGGTACGACAGCTCGTCGAGCTAGAGAAGAGGCGACGTGACTACTGTTCTGACCCCCGCGAGCCCGCTGACGGCCGCTGACCGCTGTGACCGTTGCGGCGCCCAGGCTTACCTCCGCGTGGTCCTGTTGAGCGGCGGTGAACTGCTCTTCTGCGCCCACCATGGTCGCAAGTTCGAGCCGGAACTCAAGAAGATCGCCGCGGAGATACAGGACGAGACGGAGCGCCTGAACGCCGCTCCGGCCTCGACCGAGGCCGAGGAACGCTGACACTTCGCATCCACGACGAGCCAGCACCGGCGTCAGGCCGGCGAATCGGGCGGACCCCGTGTGACGGGGCCCGCCCGCTTGCGTTGCGCACCCTGGCGGTGTGCAGGCGGCCGGTAGCGGTGGGTGGCGGCGGGCGGCGGGATCCCACTCCCACCGCCCGCCTTCCGTCCCCCGCCCTGCCGCTGCCCGCGCCTTGCTGCTCGCCGGGACGGAGCCGGGGCTCAGGAGTCGTCGTCGGTGTCCGGCTGCTGGGGCTGCTGGACGAGGGCTGACAGCCGGGTGTAGACCCCCGGACGGCCGGGTCGGCCGCAGCCGCTCCCCCACGACACCAGTCCGATCAACCGTCCGTTCGCCACCAGCGGACCGCCGCTGTCCCCCTGACAGGCGTCCCGGCCCCCTTCCCCCACCCCCGCGCACAGCATCGAGTCGGCGAGGTAGCGCCCTTCGGGGCCACCGGGGTACGCCCGGCGGCACACGTCGTCCGGCAGCACCTCGACCTGACTGGAGCGCAGGGCGACCGCGTAGTCACCGCGCCCGGTGACGTCCCCCCACCCGTAGACGGCCGCGGGCGTACCCGGCTCGTACGCCGGATCACCGGGACCGGCCACCGCAATGACGTAGCGCTCCGGCAACGGCTCGGCGAGGGTCACCACCCCCACGTCCCACGCGTTCGTCGTACGGTCGTAGGCCGGACTCACCCAGGTCTCCCGGACGGGCACCTCCACACCGGTTCCGTCCCGCAGGTCGGCGCGCCCCGCGATGACGGCGAGGTCCGCCGCCCGCACCGAGCCGAGCGCCTCGGGCCCCAGGCAGTGGGCCGCGGTCAGCACCCTCGTACGGTCCACCACGACACCGCCGCAGAACTGTCCCGCCCGGGTACCGCCGAACCGGTCACGGCTGGCGAGGGCGACCACCCAGGGGCTGTCCACGATGTCCACCGGACGGCCGCCGACGACCAGGCCGTCGGCGGACGCGGAGGACGGGCCCGCCACGGGTAGCACGGTGGTGGCCGCCGCCAGCAGCAGCGCTCCGGTCAGGGCACGGACGAGGGGACGGGGCATGCGCTCTCCTCACACAGGGTGGCGATGACCCACCCAGCGTCGACCAACCGGGTCCCCGCCGCACCCGCACACACGCCGGAGGGCCCGGTCCCCACCGGGAACCGGGCCCTCACTGGCGTAACGCCCACGGCCGCGCCCGCCGGGATCGGCAACGGGCGGTGCCGGGCAGATCAGTCCAGGTAGTCGCGGAGGACCTGCGAACGGGACGGGTGGCGCAGCTTGGACATCGTCTTCGACTCGATCTGCCGGATGCGCTCACGGGTGACCCCGTAGACCTTGCCGATCTCGTCGAGGGTCTTCGGCTGACCGTCGGTGAGGCCGAACCGCATGGAGACGACGCCCGCCTCGCGCTCGGAGAGCGTGTCGAGCACGGAGTGCAACTGCTCCTGGAGGAGCGTGAAGCTGACCGCGTCGGCCGGGACGACGGCCTCGGAGTCCTCGATCAGGTCACCGAACTCGCTGTCGCCGTCCTCGCCGAGCGGGGTGTGCAACGAGATCGGCTCACGGCCGTACTTCTGGACCTCGATGACCTTCTCGGGGGTCATGTCGAGTTCCTTGGCCAGCTCCTCCGGGGTGGGCTCGCGGCCCAGGTCCTGGAGCATCTGCCGCTGCACGCGGGCCAGCTTGTTGATGACCTCGACCATGTGCACCGGGATGCGGATGGTGCGGGCCTGGTCGGCCATCGCGCGGGTGATCGCCTGCCGGATCCACCAGGTGGCGTACGTGGAGAACTTGTAGCCCTTGGTGTAGTCGAACTTCTCGACCGCGCGGATCAGACCGAGGTTGCCCTCCTGGATCAGGTCGAGGAAGAGCATGCCGCGGCCGGTGTACCGCTTGGCCAGCGAGACGACGAGCCGGAGGTTCGCCTCCAGCAGGTGGTTCTTGGCCCGGCGGCCGTCCTCGGCGATGATCTCCAGCTCGCGCTTGAGCTTGGGCGCGAGCTTGTCCGCGTTGGCCAGCTTGTCCTCGGCGAACAGTCCGGCCTCGATGCGCTTGGCCAGCTCCACCTCCTGCTCGGCGTTGAGGAGGGGGACCTTGCCGATCTGCTTCAGGTAGTCCTTGACCGGGTCGGCGGTGGCGCCGGCCGCGGCGACCTGCTGCGCGGGCGCGTCGTCCTCGTCCTCGTCGGACAGGACGAAGCCCTGCGCACCTTCCTCGGCGGGCTCGTCGCCGGGCTTACCGGGCGTACCCGGGGTCTCCTCGGCCGACTCGTCGTCGAGGACCTCGTCGGCGCCCTTCTTGCTGGTCGCCTTCTTGGCCGTGGTCTTCTTCGCCGTGGTCTTCTTCGCCACGGCCTTCTTGGCGGTGGTCTTCTTCGCCGCCGCCTTCTTGGCGGGCGTCGTCGCGTCCTCGTCGGACGCGCCGGTGGACGCCGAACCGGCGGTCGGCGCTGCTGCGGCCTTCTTGGTGGTGACCGTCTTGGAGGCGACGGTCCTGGTCGCGGTCCGCTTGGCCGGACTCTTCGCTGCGACGCTGCTCTTTCGGGTGCGCTTGGGCTCCGCGGCACTGACCATCAGCGTCACACCCTCTTCCTCGAGGATCTGGTTGAGGCTGCGCAGTACGTTCTTCCACTGAGTGGCCGGAATCTGGTCAGCTTCGAAGGCCCGACGCACGTCATCGCCGGCGATCTGCCCCTCAGCCTTTCCCCGCTCGATGAGCGCCATGACAGAGACGGACTCGGCGATCTCCGGCGGGAGCGTACGGGATGTGCTGGCCGACACGAACAACCTCTCGGAACGTTGGAAAACGGCTTCCGACTCCGTCCACTGCGGACGGGAGCCGACGACCGCCGACTGGGGATGTGTCGACGGCGCGGGCGTGGCCTAGGAGATTCACAGCGCCGTCAACGGCTGCCGTATTCCCTCCTCGGCCTGTCACCTCTTAGGTCATCGCGCAGTGCCCGGGAGCGTTACGGTCAATCTACGTGGCCCGAGTCACACCCCGTAAGCGGACAAAAGATTCTAGACCCGATCAGAAGCGGTCAGGATTTGCGACTGTCTGCCCCAGGTCGATCCGACGTCGCCGTATTGCGTCGCGTTCTTGACCCGCCGGAACGGGGACCGCGGACTCCGTGAGGTGCTTGCTGCGGGCCCGCCCGCTCCCGGGGCGGGAGGGCTCGACGGCCCCGGCCCGGTCGGCCACGGCGACCCGAGTGACCGTGTCGACGGGATCGACCGCATCGACCGGATCGACCGCGCGGACGGCCGTCCCTGCCTCGCTCGCTCCTGCCGGGTCCACCGCGGGCGGATGCGTCACGCGTCGCGGGGGCGCCGGGCGGGCGCACCGGCGATGCGGTGGACTACGGCACGGGGGACGCTCGACGGGGAACCCGCGGACCGCTGGCCCGCACGGGGGTCACCGACCCGGCTCGGCGATCCGCGGGGGCACCCGCGGACCGCGCCGACGCACGTGCCGGCGGCCCGCCCCGCATCAGCGGGGCGCACCGGGCCGGACGGAAGGGCCTTTCAGTGTTCCCGGGGAGCCGGAACCACGCGCTCCACCTCGGGGTGGGAGGTCAGCAGCTGACGCATCGCGGCCTCGGCGGCCGCCCCGTCCCCCTGGGCGAGCGCGTCGACGATGCGGGCGTGGTGGACGAGGGCCCCCTCGTGCGGACGGTCACAACCGGTCACCGGGCCGCCGGAGACCTGGAGCGCGGCCGAAACGATTCCCGACAGGTGCTCCAGCATGCGGTTGCCCGCGGCCTGGATCAGCAGGGCGTGGAACTCGGCGTCCGCGCGGACGAAGGTGACGGCGTCGCCCTGGCCGAGCGCGTGCCCCATGATCTCGACCATGTCGGTGAGGCGCTGCTGCACGTCCTCCCGGCCGTGCCCGGCGGCGAGCCGGGCCGCCAGCGGTTCGATCGTCCACTTCAGGTCGTTCAGTTCGCGGCGCTGGTCGTCCCGCTGGGGGCCGAAGGCGCGCCACTCGATGATGTCGGGGTCGAGCAGGTTCCAGTCGCTGACCGGGCGCACCCGGGTCCCGACGTTGGGGCGGGCGCTGACCAGGCCCTTCGCTTCGAGTACGCGCAGGGACTCCCGGACGACGGTGCGGGAGACCTCGAACCGCTGACCGATCTCCTCGGGCACGAGCGGGCGGTCGGCGCCCAGGTCACCGGAAACGATCATCTGGCCGAGCTGCTGGACGAGTTGGCCGTGCAGACCTCGGCCACGGCTGCCCGCGGCCCGCCTGCCGACGCGGCCCAGCTCCTGGTCGGACGCGTCCCAGGCCGGTACGCCGCGGTCCGTCGCGGGGGCCTCCGGGTAGGTGTAGCGGTCGAGTCCGCCCGGTCCGGCGAGGCCGGAGTCTGCGGTGCGGGCGGTGGTCATCATGGTGTGCGCAAGGGTACTCACGGAACCTTTGTCGGCCTTGCCCTCAGGAGCCTTGAGGTCTTTGGTGAAAAGCACACGAAAGGGTGATCGCTCACCCCTTCGCAATTGACGCCTTATCGGAAAGAAGTGAACGCCACTCGGGAAGTTGTGTCCGCAGGTCGACCAATCGGTCAGTCTCGGTCTTCAACGCACCCTGCTACGGCTCACTGTGAGCAGATATGCGCACAGCAGTGCCGCGAGCGAGAGCGTCAGCGCGCTGCCGACCGGTTGGGTGATCATCCGCAGGCCCGCGACCAGGAACTTCTCCGCCCCGAACGGCCACATCGTGAACTCGTGGAGGCGTGCCGGGAGTCCGGCCGCCGTTCGAACTGATGGACCGGACAAGACCTTCTGTACGCCCGGCACCACGAGGACGGGAACGGCCAGCACGGCGGCGAGGCCCGCAGCCGTCGACTTGAAGGTTCCGGCCGCGAGCACCCCCGCCCAGGAGCAGCCGGTCACGAGCCCGATCCAGCTCGCGGCGAGCACCGGCCAGGACGACGGGAGCGCTCCGACCTCTCCCCCGTACACGAGGCCGAGCAGCAGGGCGTCGCACCCGACGGTGACGACGGCGAGGAGGAGCGCCGTGGCTGCCGCGACGGTGAGTTTGGCGCCGAGGAGTCCGAGCCGGCGGGGCACCGTGCCCCGGTCGGCGGCGAGCGCCGGATGTCGGAACTCGTCGCCGAAGGCAAGTGCGCCGAGCAGTCCGGCGCCCAAGGCCGCAGGGGGCAGCGGAAGTTGTTCGGGCCAGGCGGCGAGGAGCCGGGCCGGTGGTTCATGACCGGTCCGCGCCAGGAACACGGCGAGGACGGCGGAGACCACCAGCGCCGTCGCACAGGTGACGTACCCGGTGGCGATGCCGGTGGCGCGACGCAGTTCGTAGCGGACCGGGCGCAGCGGCGATCCCACGGGGCGCACGGTGATGGCGGGCGGGAGCGCGCGGGGCTCCGCCCCCGTGGACGGCGCGGCGGTACGGGGTGGGTGCGTGGCGTCGTCGAGCCCGGCGGTGCGTACGGCGGCGGGTGCGGCGAGCGGCCCCGTACCGCCGGGCGCCGCTTCTTCGGAGTCCATGGGACTGATGGGGCCAGTGGGGGTGGTGGGGGCGACTTGGGTGACGGGGGCGGCCGGGTCCGTCGGTGAGGCGGGGGCGCTGAGGCGAGCGGGGCTGCGGGGGGCTGGAGGGGGTTTCCGGTCGGGCGGGTCGCCCTCGGCGGCGACCCGGTCTCCGTCGCCGCCGGCTCGCGGCCCCGTGTCCCCGGTCTCGTCGGCGAGTTGGTGGACCAGGATGCCGTGTCGGTACGCGAGCTCGCCGATCTCCGCGCAGGTGCTCCCGTACACGGACAGCCGGTTGCCGGCCTCGTTCACGACCTCGACCGACTGTCGGGCGGCGCGCGCCTCCTGGGTGATGAACCGTGCGAGCCGGACGGCGTGCGGGCTGCGCACCGCGACCCTGGGCCGCAACCGGGTGCGGGCGAAGTCGACCGCTTCCTGATCGGCGATGACCCGCCCTGCTTCGAGGGTGACGACGCGGTCGGCGGTACGGGCGGCCTCCCTCGCGTCGTCGGTACTGAACAACACGGTGCCCCCGAGCCCGGCGTGGGACCGCAACAGATGGTGCAGCCAGCTCCGTTCAGGCGTCGCCAGGCCATCCGTGGGGGCGTCGAGCACGAGCGTGTGCGGATCGGCGAGCAGGGCGCAGGCGAGCGCGAGGCGGCGGTCCATGCCGTGCGAGAGGCAGCCGAGCCGGGTGTCGCCCACCCGGTCGAGGTCGGTGGCTTCCAAGACGTCGTCGGCCCGACCGCCGGGCACTCCCGCCGCGGCGCACAGCATGCGCAGATGCCCCCGGACCGTGCGGGCGGGGTGACCCGGCACCTCACCGAGAACGACGCCCACCTCACGCGCGGGGTGGGGGATGCGGTGCAGTGGTCGTCCTCGGAAGTGGGCGGTCCCGCGGCCCGGCTGGAGTTCGAGCATCAGCCGGAGGACCGTCGACTTCCCCGCTCCCCGCGGCCCGAGCAGGGCCGTGATCCGTCCGGTGGGCGCGTCGAAGGAGACGTCGGCGACGGTCGGCAAGGTCTCCTTGCGGGACGTGCTGGTCAGTCCGATGGCCTGGATCATCGCTTCTCTCGCGGGCGGTGCGACCGCTCGGCGGCCGGAGTTCCGCCCACCGGGGCGGGGGACGGGCGACGCCATGGGGTACCCGAGCAAGATAGCGCGACAAACTAGACTTTTCGGTCATTGGTGGGCATGGGTGTTGCCCAGAGGAGAAAGGGGCGCCCGTCCCCGTCACCCGCCGTTGGACGTGCCGTGCGTCAGACCTCCGGCCGCAGCATGGGTGGGTTGAGGAGCGTGGCGCCGCCCGCACGGAACAGTTGCGCCGGCCGTCCGCCCTGGCGGGTGGTGGTTCCACCGGTCGGGACGAGGAACCCGGGCGTTCCGGTCACCTTGCGGTGGAAGTTGCGCGGATCCAGCGTGACCCCCCACACCGCCTCGTAGACCCTGCGCAGTTCACCGACCGTGAACTCCGGCGGACAGAAGGCCGTGGCGAGCGACGAGTACTCGATCTTCGACCTGGCGCGTTCCACCCCGTCGGCGAGGATGCGCCCGTGGTCGAACGCGAGCGGCGCCGGCTGTTCGCCCTCGCGGTCGGGCCCGCCCCGTTCCAGCAGTTCCTCCACCGGTGCCCATCGGGCGTTGCTGGCGTCACCGCCCGCCCGGGGCGCGGGGAGGTCGGGCGCCAGCGCCAGGTGCGCGACGCTGACGACGCGCATGCGGGGGTCGCGCCCCGGGTCGCCGTAGGTGGCCAACTGTTCGAGGTGCGCGCCGTGGGGTTGGGCCGGGGCGGCCGGGTCGTGGACGGACAACCCGGTCTCCTCCACCAGTTCACGGGCCGCCGCCACCGACAGGTCCTCGTCCTCCCGCACGAAGCCGCCGGGAAGCGCCCAGCGCCCCTGGAACGGCGCCTCACCGCGCCTGACCGCCAGTGCGCACAGCGCATGGCGCCGGACGGTCAGCACCACCAGGTCGACGGTGACGGCGAAGGGCGGGAAGGCTGACGGGTCGTAGGGCGGCATGCCGCGATCATAGTCGTCTCCCTGACGATAAACAGTCCATTCCTTCCTCCTCGCAGATCTTCGTTCGGGCGCCGCCACCGCACTCCCCCCTCTCCCGGCTCTCCCGGCTCTCCCGGCTCTCCCGGACCGACGTTCGGGGCCATGAGGGCGACCCGCCCTCGTCAGTGTTCGGTGGGGCGGCCCGGTCCGGGGCGGGTCACCGGGCGCGGGGAGGCGACGGGACGGGGCCGGGCGGCGGGGCGCGGGCGGGGCCCCGGGCGGGTCGGCGGACCGCTCGGCAGCGGACCGCGGGAACCTCCGGCCGCCCGCTGCCGGGCCTTGCCGCGGCGGAGCGCGGCGGCGGTCCGCGCGGACCTCGGGACGGGGGCGGCCCGATCAGGCTGCGGGCCGGGGCGCGCGTCCGCCGCGCGGGCCCGGGCGGCCTCCCGCTCCTGTCCGCCCTGCCGGATGCACTCCCGCATGGTCTCGATGCTCAGACCGTCGTTGCACGCCCGGTGCAGCAGCCTGGCGAACAGGTAGTCGGGGTCGGCGGCCAGGGCCATCGCCAGGGCCTCGCGCGCCTCCAGGCCGTCCCCGGTGGACCAGGCGACCCAGCCGGCGAGGGAGAGGGGAGCCGCCGCGTGGTCCGCGTACGGGCCCACACAACGGCGGGCCAGCGTGCGCCAGAGCCTGAGCGCCGCTTCCCCGTCCGACCCCTCCATCCACTCCGCGGCAGCGTCGCGGGTGTCCCGGTCCTGGAGGCCGAGGATGAGGGCCGCCGCCTCGTCGTGGGAGAACAGCGCGTCGTCCGCCCCGTCCGCCGCCGTCGGGTCGGGGTCGCACGGCGCTGGCCCGAGCCTGGTCAGCGCGGTGCGGGCGAGGGTGAGCGTCGCGGCGGACGCGTCGCGGCGCTCCGTCAGGTCACTCCCGTCGGGGATCAGCCGTGCGCGGGCCGCGTCGAGGGCGGATTCCTGTTCGCGTGCCGCGGGGCCCTCCCAGGGGGTGAGTCGGGCGCGCAGTTCCCGCAGCGGGCCGCGCACCCGGATGCCCGCATAGGCGGCCGCCGCGGCGAGCACCGACGAACCCGGCAAGCCCATGGCGGTGCCCTCCGCGGGGCAGCAGCGCTCGTCGGGGCAGCAGTAGGACCAGTAGCGCCCGGCGGACAGGCACAGCGCCTCGACCACGGGCACCCCGAAGCCGCCGCAGGCGCGGCGCAGGTACTGCGCCAGGGGGCGGAGCCCTTCCATGACGGCGGGGCCCGTCCCGTCGCCCCGGGGCTCGCGGCAGACGAAGACGACCACCCCATCGGGCAGGGAGCCGCGTCGCGCCGACCCGATCACCAGGCACCGGGCCAGTTCGTCCGCCACCGCCCGCCAGTCCGCGGTGCGTTTCGGGATGCCGAGGCGCACCCGGCCGGCGAACCTGCTGTACCCCTCCTGCCGGTGCAGGGCCAGCAGGACGACGCAGTCCTCGGGGCGGTAGCCGAGGATGTACGGGAGCGCGTCCGCCATCTCCGCCGCGGACCGGAGCTTGACGGGTGCGTCGAAGTCCGGGCAGTCGATCAGCCGGGCCGGCCGGTCGGGGGCTGGGGTGGCGCCCGTGTGGGCGGAACCGTGCGCGGGGTGACCGTCCGCTGCCGCCGGGCGCTCGTCCGGCACGCGGTCGCCTGGCACGCGCTCGTCGGGCACGCGGTGGTCCGGCACGCGGTCGCCCGCCTGGTGACTGTCCGGCTCGCGGCCGGCCGGCTCGCGGTCGTTCGCCCCCTGGCCGTCCGGGCCGTGACGGTCCGGGCCGTGGTCGGCGGGGTCCATGGCGTCGTGGTGATTCGTCATGGAGTGACCATGCCCCGGAATGCAATCTTCCGGTTGTTCCTGTGGATAACCCGGATCAGGGACACGACAGGAGTTGTCCACAGGTCAGCGGGGCCGGTCGCGCGATGTCGGACCCATCGGGTTGCATGGGGGCATGAGCAACGACGAACTCCGCACGGCCGCCGACGCCGTCCTCGCCCGGCTGGTCGGCGACCCGGCCGCACGCCTCCGGGAGGACCAGTGGCGGGCGATCAGAGCACTGGTCGCACAACGGCGCCGGGCCCTGGTGGTGCAGCGCACCGGCTGGGGCAAGTCCGCGGTGTACTTCGTCGCGACCGCGCTGCTGCGGGAGAACGGCGGCGGTCCCACCGTGATCGTCTCGCCCCTCCTCGCCCTCATGCGCAACCAGGTGGACGCCGCCGCCCGGGCCGGCATCCACGCGCGCACGATCAACTCGGCCAACCCCGAGGAGTGGGCGACCGTCCAGCAGGAGATCGGCGCCGGTTCCGTGGACGTCCTCCTGGTCAGCCCCGAGCGCCTCAACAACCCCGACTTCCGGGACAACGTGCTGCCCGAGCTGGCCGCCGCCACGGGACTGTTGGTGGTCGACGAGGCGCACTGCATCTCGGACTGGGGGCACGACTTCCGACCCGACTACCGACGGCTGCGCACCATGCTGGCGGACCTCCCGCCCGGCGTCCCGGTGCTGGCCACGACCGCGACGGCGAACGCGCGCGTGACGGCGGACGTCGCGGAGCAACTCGGCACGGGAGCCGCGGCGGCGGGCGCGGACGACGCGGGGAGCGCCCTGGTCCTCCGCGGCCCCCTCGACCGGTCCAGCCTCAGCCTGGGCGTCCTCGCCCTTCCCGACGCCGCGCACCGCCTCGCGTGGCTGGCCGAGCACCTGGACGCCCTGCCGGGCTCGGGCATCGTCTACACCCTCACGGTGGCCGCAGCGGAGGAGGTCACCGCCTATCTGCGCCAACGGGGGCACACGGTGGCCTCGTACACCGGCAAGACGGAGAACGCCGAGCGGCAGCAGGCGGAGGAGGACCTGCTGGCGAACCGGGTCAAGGCCCTGGTCGCCACCTCGGCCCTCGGCATGGGGTTCGACAAGCCCGATCTGGGCTTCGTCGTGCACCTCGGCTCCCCCGCCTCGCCGATCGCCTACTACCAGCAGGTGGGCCGGGCCGGCCGCGGGGTGGAGCACGCGGAGGTCCTGCTGCTGCCGGGCAAGGAGGACGAGGCGATCTGGCAGTACTTCGCCTCGCTGGCGTTCCCGCCGGAGGAGCACGTGCGCAGGACCCTGGAGGTGCTCGCCGGGGCGGACCGGCCCCTGTCGCTGCCCGCCCTGGAGCCCCTGGTGGAGCTGCGGCGCAACCGGCTGGAGACCATGCTGAAGGTGCTGGACGTCGACGGGGCCGTGAAGCGGGTCAAGGGTGGCTGGGTGTCCACGGGCGAGCCCTGGGCGTACGACACCGAGCGCTACGCCTGGGTGAACCGGCAGCGGTCGGCCGAGCAGGAGGCCATGCGGGAGTACGTGCGGACCACCGGTTGCCGCATGGAGTTCCTGCGCCGCCAGCTCGACGACGAGGAGGCCGCCCCCTGCGGCCGGTGCGACAACTGCGCCGGAGCGCGGTTCGACACCGAGGTCTCCGGCGCCGCGCTGGACCGGGCCCGGGGCGAGTTGGAGCGCCCCGGCGTGGAGGTGGAGCCGCGCCGCATGTGGCCGACCGGCCTGACGGCCGTGGGCATCTCGCTCAAGGGCCGCATTCCCGCCGGCGAACAGGCGGCCACGGGGCGCGCCCTGGGGCGGTTGTCGGACATCGGATGGGGCAACCGCCTCCGGCCGATGCTCGCCCCCCACGCCCCCGACGGACCGGTTCCGGACGATGTGGCACGGGCCGTGGTGGACGTGCTCGCCGACTGGGCCAGGGGACCGGGCGGCTGGGCGTCCGGCGCCCCCGACGCGATGGCCCGACCGGTCGGTGTGGTGACGATGGCCTCGCTGAACAGGCCCCGGTTGATCCAGTCCCTGGGCGCCCGGATCTCGGAGGTGGGCAGGCTCCCCCTCCTGGGCGGCATCGAGTACGCGCCGGGACACGAACCGGCACGCACCCCCCGGAGCAACAGCGCCCAGCGGCTGAAGGTCCTCGACGGCGCGCTGCACCTCCCCACGGACCTGTCGTTGGCGGTCAAGGCCGCCGGCGGCCCCGTCCTGTTGGTGGACGACCAGACCGACACCGGGTGGACCCTCGCGGTCGCCGCGCGGCTGCTGCGGCGGGCGGGAGCGGCCGAGGTGCTGCCGTTGGTGCTCGCCCTGCCCGGATGAGTCGTACGTCCGGCGCGTGCGGGCGTGCCGGGCGGGCTCACCCGACCTGTGGCTGACCGTCGGGTGACCGCACGGCCGGATCGTGGGAAAACGGCGGGCGCACAGGGCGTTCCGAGATCTTCGGGCGAGGGATATAAGAGACGAATGCCAAGGAATGGGTCGACGGTCCCAATTGCTCGTTGCCGCAAGCCAATACGACGGGAAGAATTGGCATTGCTCCCCTGCGGCTCGCCCGTCTCCCGAGAGGGCTGTGCCGTGGTGCGCTCCCCCACGTCCGTTTCCGCCCCGTATGTGGGCGCGTAGCCGAAGGGAGGGCCGTGACCTTCGGATTCGCTCCGTCCAAGGCGGCATCGATGATGTCTGCGTCCCCGACGCGTGAGAACCTGCCGACCGATGCCGCCAACCAACTGGCCCGGATGCTGGAACCCGCTGAATGGGCAGCGGCCGGGATTCCGCTGCTGCGCAACCCACGCGAGGTGGTCAGCGGACTGCACGCCCGCCACCGGCCGACACCGGCCACCGCGGTCGTCGCCGTCCTCGACCCCGACGAACGCCTTCGAGCCAGTGCCTCGTTCACCCGCCGTGCCGCCTCGGCCGACGGATGGGTGTTCCGCAACGCCCTGCTCGCCCAGCTCCGCCGGGTGATTCCGCACGACCTCCGCAGACGCACCCCGGTGCGCACCGCGGTCCTGCTCTACTGCCGGGACGGGGACGCGCGCTGGACCCAGGAGGACGGGGCCTGGATGTGGGGGCTCCGTGACGCGTGCACCCTGCACGGGCTTCGCTGCGGGGCCTACATCACCTTGACCCGCGACGGCTGGCAGGTACTCGGTGAGGGACGGGGCGGTCGCCGCCCGAGCTCCCTCTCGTCCTCCCAGGACTTCGCGGCGGACCTCACTCCCCTCCAGCCCCGGGCCGGGGGAGCCGCATCGGAACTACTGCGCCGCGCGGCAGCACGCTGAGCCGCACGGCACCGGCCCGATCCTCCGGCCTCCCGAAGCCCGCCCGCACGGGCGTCCGCTCACGGAGGCCGGGCACCACCGGGTCCGCACCACCGCTCCCACCACCGCGAACACCGCCGAACACCGTCGAACACGGCCGGCCCCGCCCGCGCCGTCAGGTCCGGGCGGCGGGCCGTGGCGCGCGAGGGACTGACGACGCAGCGGTGGCGGTGTCCCGGACCGGGTCCGAGCCACCGCCACCGATACCGTCAGCGTCCGGAGCCGTCAGACTCCGGCGCCCAGGGCCGCATTGATGACCTGCGGATCACCGCACACGATCAGGAGCGTGCCCGCCTTGGTCAGGGCGAGCGGCAGTCCCGCGGAGACATCCCCACCGTTGACGGCGGCGACCACGACCGGACGAACGGTCGCCCGTTCCAGGGCGGCGGCGTCGGCGTAGAAGACGTCGTCCGCGGCATCGTGCTGCGCCCAGTAGGCGGCCTCGCCGAACGACAGTTCGTGGGCGGCCCAGGGGTGCTGGTCCCCGGTGGTGACCACGAGGATCTCCCCGGGGGGCCTACCGGAGTCGAGCAGGAGGTCGACCGCTTCCTCCGCCGCGTCCAGCGCCCCCTCGGCCGAGGCCGGGATCAGCTGGAGCTGCGGTGAGGCGGCAGCCGGGGACACGGGGGTCGACTGCACCGCGGTTGCGGCAGTCGCGGCCGGAGCGGACGGCTCCGGCTTGGCGGCCGACGACTCGCGCGGCGTGCGCTGCGCGGGCGGGGTGGGCCGCAGCGGGCCCGGTCCGCCGGGGCGCGGTGGCGCCGCGGGACGCGGACCGGGTACGGGGCGAGGGGTCGGCGCGGGGTGGCCACTGGCCGGGGTGACGCGCGGACCCTGGGCACTCTCGTGAATCTGAGGCTCCTCGGGAATGAGAGGCATGAGCTGGTATCTATCAAACGCCGGCGCGAACGGGCCCGGCGGGTGGCACATCAGTGCGAATGAGAACGTCAGAAGTCGAAACCCAGCTGGCCCTCGATCTCCGGAACGCTTTCGTCCGCCCAACTGCGGGCCTTCTTGAGATGTCGCCACTGGGGCAGCGCATCAAGATACGCCCACGTCAGCCGGTGGTACGGGGTGGGGCCCCGTTCCGCCAGTGCGGCCCGGTGCACCGGCGAGGGATAGCCGGCATTGGCCGCGAAGTCGAAGTCTGCATGTTCGGACCCCAGTTCGGCCATCATTTTGTCGCGGCGGACCTTCGCGATCACGGATGCGGCGGCCACCACGACGCAGGACCGGTCCCCCTTGATCACGGTGCGCACCCGCCACGGGGTGCCGAGGTAGTCGTGCTTCCCGTCGAGGATGACCGCGTCGGGACGCACCGGAAGGGCCTCCAGCGCGCGCACGGCGGCCAGCCGGAGCGCGGCCGTCATGCCCAGGGCGTCGATCTCCTCGTGCGAGGCGTGCCCCAGTGCGTGGGCCGTCACCCAACTCTCCAACTCCGCGGCCAGAGCGGTACGTCGCTTGGGCGTGAGGAGCTTGGAGTCCGTGAGCCCCTCGGGGGGCCGTCGCAGTCCGGTGACCGTGGCGCAGACGGTGACCGGGCCCGCCCAGGCACCACGTCCCACTTCGTCGACGCCCGCGATGATCTTCGCCCCGGTGGTGGCGCGCAACGAGCGCTCAACGGTGTGGGTAGGTGCTTCGTATGGCATGGCACCTGCAAGCCTACGCCGACCGGTTCGCCGACCGACACCCGGTCCCGGTCAAGGGCACGGTTCTTCGCGCCATTCCCGGACGGACACCCCCGTACGCCCCGGTCAGGGGTAGCCGCTCTCCCGCCCGGCCTGCTGGCACTGGGTCCATGTCGCCCGCACCGGACGGTCGTTGAGGATCGCGCGGGCCCTCGCCTCGCCGAGGCTGGTGGCGTACCAGGGCTCGTCCGCGTGGCGGCGCAGTTCCTCGTCGATCGACCGGAGCGCACAGGACCGCAGCGGCTCGGGGAGGGCGTCCAGGGCGGGCACCGCGTCGGCGGAGAGGGCCCGTACGTAGTCGAGGTCGAGCTGCCCGGTGCCCTCGTGGCGTTGCACGCTCCGCTCGGCGATCAACGCGTCGGGGGACACCGCCCCGAACAGCAGCACTCCCGCTGCGGCGCTGGCGGCCACGGCCCGCGGCAGCCAGCGGGCGCCCCACACCCCGGCGGCCATGATCAGCACGATCACGAGGCCCAGCCACGCTTCCACCGCGACGACCGAGATCCTCAGCCGCGTCCACCCGTAGGCGTCGACGTACATGTCCATGCGCCGCACGGCCGAGGCGACGACGACCAGCGTGAGGACACCGAGCGTGCCGAGCACCCCGCGCACCAGCGCCCCGTCCTTCGGCCCGCCGCGCGGGGCCCAGCGCACCGCGGCGACGATCACCACGAGCACCAGGAGCGTCGCGAGCAGCAACTGCCAGAACCCCTGTCGGGCGTACTCGGCGTAACTGAGGTCCGTCTTCTCCAGGACCGTGTCGTAGCCGCCGAAGAGGACCGTCAGTTGCACGGCGATGAACAGGGCGAACAGCCCGTTGAGCACCAGCAGCGGCAACGCCCACTCGACGCGCCCCCGGGCGCGCCCCGGCGCGAAGGAGACCCTGTCCCAGCGCACGGGGGAACCCGCCGCGTACGCGACGCCCAGGGCACCCAGGAGGCCCAGGGCCAACAGCAGCAGGCGCAGCGGGCCGTCGGCTCCGGACACCTCCGGGACCAGGTCGTCCAGCAGATCGGCGAAGGCGGCGTCGGCCGCGGCGAACAGCGCCCCGAACACCAGGAGCAGGGCCGCCGTCACGCCGAGGGCGCGCAGTACGGGCCCCACCCGGCTGGACGGGGCCTTGGAGCGTTCCCGCAACCCGCGCCAGCCCCAGCTCAGCCCGCGGGGCACGGCCTCGATCAGACCGAACGGGCTGAACGCGATCCCCGCCCAGGTACGGGAGCCGTGGAGGGCGAGGGCGCCGAGCCAGAACGCCGCGGCGACGGCGAGGAAGGAGGGCCAGGAGGCGTCGCGCAGTGCCGGGACCGCGAGCAGCACGAGGCCGCCGGCGCCCCAGAGCAGGGTCCGGGGGCGCGGCCGTCGACCGGCTCCGACCGCGGCGTGGTACGCGGCGAGGCTTGCCGGCAGTGCCACCAGCAGGAGGTTGAGGCCGATGCCGTCGCCCAGCAGCACCATGCTGAGGACTCCGGTGGCGAGCACGGACCAGAGGGTCGCCGACCCGATCGACCGGGGGGCGCGGCTGCGCAGGGCGCTCCACGGGTCGGCGGGCGGCGCGGCACCCGGCCGCCGGGACGGATGCGCGGGGTCGGCCGGCGCAGCGGTGGACCGGGCCAGCGCGCGGGCGGGCGGGGCGCCCGGCGGTGTCGACGGCTCGGGCTGCGCGGTCGGTTTCTCGGACATGTTCCCCCAGACCGCGGCCGGCACGCGGGCGGGGCGCCGCGGCGCACGGGCGGCGGTGGCTCGTACGGAACGCGCGCCTTCGTGGTCGGGTGGCGGCGTGGCCGCAAGCGTAGGGCTGGGCGCCCGGCGGGAGGGGGTGCGGGCGGCTGCTGTGGCATGACCGTGACAGTTCGCTGCGCTCGCCGGTCCGTGCGTACACCTGGCGGTGCGCTGGTCGGCTCGGGTGCGCTGGGGATTCGCACAGTTCCCCGCGCCCATTATCGGGACGTTCAGCTGGGGGTTTGCGTAGTTTCCCGCGCGCCTGGTGGTCCTCATCAACCCTGGAGGGTTCATCGGCGTCGAACGCGGCCCGCTGGCCCTCGGCGAGCCTACGAGGACAGTCCCGGATGCACTCCCGAGCAGGCACCCGTGAGGCTGACCTGTGGGCGCGGATCCGGGAACTGTCGATCCAGGTGTCCATGCATTCCTACCGGGCCACGCTGGAGCGCGGCCCGCAAGAACGGCACCGGCCCGAAGGCGAAGAAGAGGCCGCGCACCGGCGCGACGGTGCGGCGCGAAGGGCGCGAGCCGATGGGCCTCGGGGCGGCGATCGGCGTGCTGGTCACCGAACGGGCCTGGGCGCTCCCGGCTGCCGGCGCTTCGCTGCGGGAGCGGTGGGCGACCATCGCACCCGACCTCGCCGGGCACGTCGTGGCTGTCGGGTTCGACGCGGACTCCGGCCGGCTCACCGTGTGCCCGGAGTCGTCAGCGTGGGCGACGACGGCCCCCTGGAACAGACCCGGATCATCACGCCCGCCACCGGACGGATACCGCCGCGCGATCGAGGCGCACCGCCAGGCCGCGACGCCGTCCCGCATCGGCCCTGCGCTCGTATAGCTACGACGAAGTGGCGAGTAGCTCTCTGTAACCAGTTCCGGCGTGCACGTGGCGAACGAAACCGACTGCCACCGACCCGGCGCGCCCGGCGGGGCTGTGCTCATGCTCGTGAGCGTTCTCCGGTCGGGACCTGCCGGCACCGGTGAACCATGAGCCGGCGCCGGCACGGACCCGCGAGGCCAGATCAGCGATCGTCTTTGGCATGCCCCGGCCCTGTCGTTTCTCAACCAATCGCATTCGCCCTGTTCAGAGACGACCCGGCGGACACGATTCGTTGAGAAAGGTAGAGCCGACACTCGCGTACGTGCCTGGTGTTCCGGGGTGTCGAGGCCGAATCTCGGGGTTGCCGTCGGCCCGGAGCCCGCCGACGGAGCTGTCAGCGGATGGGCGTGGCGAGCTCGTGGACGATGTCGAGGTAGGTCGAGGCGACCGGGTTCAGGCTGGTGCGGGGCCACAGGAAGCCGTAGTTGATCGGTGGGGCGTCGTGCAGCGGGACGAAGGCCAGGCCCGGGCGGGAGTGGAAGTCCTGGGCGCGCATTGCCACCGTGCTGACGCCGACGCCCATGCTGACGTGGACCAGGACCTCGGGCCAGAAGCGGGTGGCCGGCCCCTGCGGGATCGGCCGGCCGGACGGGGTTCTTCGGGGGAAGTAGTAGTCCATCCAGTATTCGGGGATGTGTTCGGAGGCGATCGTGACCAGCGTCGTGTCGGCGAGGTCTTCCATCGAGACGGAGTCCTTGCCTGCGAAGGGGTGGCCCGCGGGCACCAGCAGTCCGCGCGGCTCGGCGAACATCAGCGGACCCTGCACGATGTCGGGCTCGTCGATGGGGAACTCGCTGAGCTGCAGGTCCACTTCGCCGGCCCGCATGCGGCCGAGCGGGTCGAGGAGCTGGATCTCCTGGATCTCCACCACGCTGTCCGGATGGCGCACGCGGAACAGGTCGGCGGCCTTGACGAGCAGGTTGCCGCACCACGCCCCGGAGAAGCCGACGCGTACCACACCCTTGATGCGCACGCCGCGGGTCGTGGTGACCGCCTGTGCGAGCCCGGCGGCGATCTGGTCGTACGCGGGGCGCAGGTCGTCGCGCAGCTGCTCACCAAGCGCGGTCAGCGTCACCCTGCGGCTGTTGCGTTCGAACAGCGGTCCGCCGACGCGGCGTTCGAGCTTGCGGATGGTCTGGCTGATCCGGCCGGTCGTGACGTGCAGGCGTTCCGCGGTGCGCCCGAAGTGCAGCTCCTCGGCGAGTGTGAGAAACGCTTCGAGCTCCAGCCGTTCCAGCATGCCCACCCCTTGATCGTTTAATCGTGCTCAACCTAGCGTGGCTCGGTCGTGTCTTGTTGGGCCGCGCGCTGATCTTGCACGCTGAAGGGGTCGCGTCCGAAGGGCCCCCGAGGCCTCGGAGCGGACTCCCCAATGCTGCGAAACGGAGACTTCCGCATGAGTAAGGTCGTTGCGGTCATGTACATCACGATGGACGGCGTGGTCGAGGACCCCGCCTGGACCGGCCCGTTCTGGAACGACGAGCACGCCAAGTACCAAAACGGACAACTGCGCGCGAGCCGCGCCCTGCTGCTGGGGCGCGCGACGTACGAGATCTTCGCGAAGACGTGGCCCCCGCGCGACGAGTCGGACGAGTTCACCGCGCGGATGAACCACATCCCCAAGTACGTCGCCACCACCACGCTGCAGACGGCGACCTGGAACGCGGCGATCCTCGACGGCGACGTCGTCGAACAGGTCGCCAAGCTCAAGGCCGAGCCGGGCGGCGACCTCCTGGTCTACGGCAGCGCCACGCTCGTCAACACGCTGATCGAGCACGACATGGTCGACGAACTCAAGTTGTTCCTCTACCCGGTGACCGTCGGCACCGGCAAGCGCCTGTTCGTGGACGGCCTCGCCCCGAAGACCTGGACGCTCGCGGGCACCCAGTCCTTCAGCTCGGGCGCGATCGTCCTCGACTACCGCCCGGCCAAAGCGGCCTGACCCGTTGCCCCGCGGCGGGCACGGTGTTCGATAGTCTTCGGCGCGGAGTCGCGGCCGGCGGTGGCCGGCCCCGATAGGCCGTAACTCCCCACTGCGGGGCCGTACTCCGCCGCAGTCTTCGCGCCGGGCCAGCGGTGCGGATGCCGTGCCGGGAGGGGCCGATGGACGATCCGGAGCGCTGCGTCGAGGCGTTGTTCGACGCGGAGGCCGAGACCCCGGCCGACGTCGCCCGGCTGTGGACGCCCGCACTGCACCGCTCAGTGATGGAGCGGCTGCGGGCCGCACCGGGGCCTGGCACCCGCGTTGTGCACGAGTACGTCTCCGCCGTCCACCGGACGCCCGGGACGTACCGGTCCGGGCGGCGGCGGGAACTGCGCAACGACCGCGCGGTCCTGGAGGCCGTCGACCACTGGGTCCTGCGCGGTCCGGACGGTGCGGACGCTGAGCAGGCCGCCAGCATCCTCGAACACGGGATCGCCTCCGCCGTACGCCGCTACGAGCGGGAACGGGCGAGCACCTGGTACGCCCTGTGGCGCGGCCACCGCCGGGGGCGGCCGCGCCGCCGGCACCGCGGGTTCCACACCTTCATGGAGGGTGGCGTGGACGACTGCCCGGACTGCGTCCGCGACATGGATCGGCTCGCCGACGGCGGTTTCGAGCGGGAGGCCGCCGAGGCGGTCGCCGCGGGCCGTCCGGCCGCCGAGTGGACGGAGCAGGCGGTTCGGCTGGTCGCCTGGGTCACCGCGCAACGCCACCCGCACTTCCGGTTGTTCACCCGGCGCGACACCGGCCACGTCTGGTACCTCGACCTGTTCGGCACCGGCGTGCTGGTCTTCGACGGTCGGTCCGTCAGCCCCGCGCCGATGCCCTTCACCCTCGAACCCGCCGACGACCGCGCGTTCGTCGCCGGTGCGACCCGCTGCGAGCAGCGGACGGTGGCCTTCTCCGGGAAGCACAGCTACCGGGCGGCGCTGCGGTACGGACGCCAGGTACTGCTGGTGGCGGGTACTCACCACGCGTCCCGGGGCGGGGCGGAGATGGACTACTCGCTCTGGCTCTCGCCGGGGACGGCCGAGGCGGCGGCCGGGCTGATCGAGGACTTCACCGCTTCGCTGCCACGGTCCTACCGGCGTGTCCCGGCCTGGTCGGACGCGAAGCGCGGTTCCCTCATGCGCAGGTACACCGGTGAGCCCGCGCTCGGGGTCTGGGGCCGCCGCTGGGCAGCGGGGATCCAGGGCGCCCGCCCCGAGCGCGAGTTCGCCGACGAGCCGGCGGCGATCGCCGCCCTGGAGGCGCAGGAACTGGACTGGATCAGAGCCGGCAAGGTGCTCACCAACCTCTACCTGCGCATGCCCGCACCGGCACGCGTCACCGGGGCACCCGGCCCGCCGGGCGGCGGAAGCACGACGTGATCGGCCACCGGGCCGCACACCGTACCGCGTACCCGGCCGTACACCTTCGTGGACGGTCGCCACCGGGCGGTGACCGGTCGGCGATGTAAAGCAAAACACCATGATCACGCCACAAACCCGCAGGTCACTAGGTGTCCGTCGTCCCCGCCAGCGCGGGGGTAGCTCGCACGGCCACGCTAGGGGACCCGACCGGCGCGGAGGCCGTCGCGGCGGCGTCGAAGGCCGCCGACACCGCCCGGGAGCGCGCTGCCGGGTACCTGCTCGCGACGCGACTGCAACAGCTGCCCGAGCGCGCCGCCAGCCGGCTGGGCGGAGAGGCCACCGGGGCGGTGATCACCTGACCACCGAGTCGAAGCTGAGCGGCGTCGACCTCGCCCGCCAAGCCCAGATCTCGGCCCGGGAAGCCGGAAGAAGAACGGCTCCACCACCGTCGTACGGCGCGACGGGCGCGAGCCGCTTGGGCTGAGCGCGGCGATCACCGTAATGACGACCGAGCGCGGCATGGTCGCCCCGGCCGCCGGCGGCAACGTCCTCGCCGACTTCGACTCCATCCTCACCGCGTCCGTGCCCGAGCTCGCCGGGTGCGTGCAGGCCGTGGCGTTCGACGCGGACACCGGCCGCCTGGACCTGGCCCCGATGCCCCGGCCGTCGGCACGAAGCTCCGCTGGAGCGCACCGAGGCTGATCGCCGCCGTCAACGAGCGGGTGCCGAACGCGAACGTCCGCGCCCTGCACATCCTGGCGCCCGCACCCTGAAGGCCAGTCCGGCAGGGTGACCGCCGTCCCGGCCCCGCAGCCATCCATACCCGCCGCGCCGATCGAGCGACGGACGCCGCCGGCCGGCTAGCGCCGCGCGTTCGCCGCTACCGCTGGCTCATGAACGCCCGCCGCAACGTCCGAGACTACGAGCGTCTGCACCAGCGCTCCGAAGCCCACCTGAACTGGACCTTCATCACCTCATGACCAAGCGGCTGGCGATGAGGAAGCCAGCCCCTGCTGGTCGAAGAAGACCGGGGACAGCACCTGAGCCCCGCGACATCTCTGCCCCGAACACCGCCCGGACCGCTTACTGGTCCGTCGTCGTCGGTGTGACAGGCGGGCAGCGGCATGGGCACAGCCGGCGCTTGATCAGGCCCAGATGTACTCCTCGACGATCGCGCCGTCGCGTCACTTCGCAACCGTGACGATGCGGCCACCTCCCTCGAACTCCCCGGTGACACGTCCACTCACCCGCCCGAGGACGATTCCCGCGCCACGCGAGACTCGGGCATCCTCAGGCACCGGGTGAGCCAGAGACGTTCCGGTGGCGGGACAGGAACACCTGCCGGCCGATCGCGTAGAGCACCAGCGCCACCGCGAGCACCAGCCCCCCGCCGGACGCGATCTCCCGCAGCGCGTGTTCCAACGAAGCGGTGGCGTACGGCTCCGTCAGACCCCACACAGCCCCGCCGACGGCGGCCACGGCCAGCACGGCCAGGACCACACCGCGCGCTCGGGCGCTCAGAACAGCGGACCCGGTCAGCGGCGCGGGCGGTGTCGCGCGCCAGCGGCGCAGCAGCCACACGCCGATGATCAGCAGGCCTGCCACGGTACTGAGGTGCTGGAGCAGCCGGAGCACATCCAGCCCGCCGACGACCTCGGTGCTCATGAAGGCCACGTTCTTGTGGAAGAACATCTGGTAGTGGGTGAAGGAGTCCCACACGATGTGGGTGACGATCCCGATCAGCGCGGAGAGCACCGTCCACAAGGCCAACCGCAGGGCACCCGCCGCGCCGCGTCCGTGCGGACGGGGTTCACCGGCCTCACGGATACCGGCACGCGCGGCCAGCGGCGGCACCAGCGCGAGGACGGGCCGCCTCAGCAGCAGATAGAGGCCCGTCAGACCGAGGGCGTATCCCAGGTCGACACCGACGGCTCCGGCGGCGGAATGCGTATGCGTCTGATTGAAGAGCGGCTCCCACCAGACCGCCTCGGTCGCCTGGATCCTCACGAAGACGGGTACGTCGGGCGCCATCGAACCGGCTATCAGAGCCGGCACCACGAACGGATGCCGTATGAGCGGCAGGATCGCTGCCGGGTGGGACAGGGTGAAAGGCATCGCGGAACGGCTCATTTCGGTCTGACGGACATCTTGCGACTGCGGCTGCGGTGTACCCGGCCCGGTCCCGACGGCCCCCGCTCGACGCAGGACCGCCGCCACGGGGTCCGGGCGCCGCACGGGATCTCCGCGCGGGCGTCCCGCCGAGCGGAAGGATCCCATCCCCTAGATGATCTATTCCAAGGGGTACGTGATCGTAGGCGGTGAGTGAGGTGGCGGAGGCGGGACGCAGGTGTCCGCGTGCACCGCCGCCACCGGGCCGACGCCTCCCACACCGCAGCCCTGCGCCAGGCCCGAGCGGAACGCGCGGCACGCCGAAACGGCAGCTGCGATTCCCGACCCGGCTCCGCTCCAGGTGCCCCGCGTGAACGGTGCGCGCCGAGCCGCCCGCGGCCTGACAGCAGGCCGCGGGCCCGACCGAAGAACCCCGGGGATCTGGCTGCGCTCGCCGCCCACCAGGAGCACCGCGGCCCCCGCGACTGCGGCGGAACCGGAAACCGGAAGAGGCGGCCAGCCCGTACCGAACAGCCAGGACCGCACCCCCATGATCAGCGTCGCCGCCAGGCCGCGGTGACCGAGTCCGCCTAGCCCGTGCCGGGCGAGCCGGGGTACCTCGCAGGGTAAAGGTGATCAGGGCTGGCGTCTCAGAACGCCGGAAACGGGAAGCGCGGAAGAACTGGTACCGCTACCGCTAAGCTCCCAGGCACCAGAGGAACAGACCTCGAAGAGGGCCATCTACCTGCGGTGTTGCACTACCGACGGACCGCTGCAGAATCCACATCAAGCCCCCTACCCACGAGGGCCGTGAACAGCGGCTCTACCCTCGGGTCCTCATCAACCCTGGAGGGTTCGCAACGCGCTCCGCACGCGACGACGGCGAACTACCGCGTCAGCCCCGCCAGCGCGGGGGCGCTCGCCGAAGCGGGGCGCCGGCGGCATGCTGATGCGCGCGCACGATGGTGGAGTCGACCGAGATGTCCCAGTCGGTCTCACCCGCCGCGTCAGCCTCGGCCTGGACCTGCTGGAGCAGCCGTTCCCAAGTGCCGTCGCCCGACCACAACCAGCGCCGTTCATCAACAGTCCTCCACGGCCCGAACCGTTCTGGCAGGTCACGCCACTGCACGCCGATCCGCACCCGGTGCAGAATCCCGTCGATCACCTACCGGTGATCCCGCCACCTGCCACGACGCCCGTTGCCGACCGGCAAGAACGGCCGCAGCCGTTCCCACTCGGCATCACTCGGGTCACCCCGCCCCATGCCCACATCAACGACCCGAACACCGAGTAGTCACATGATCGACCGGACAAGTCCTAGTTGGTGGGGTGGGGGTGCGTGCTGGTTGCGGCGAGCCAGTCGGGGAGTCGTTCGGTCCGTTCCTGCCAGGCTTCGGGCGGCGCTCCGGCCGCGGAGGCCGCCACGATGCCGCCGACGATCGCGCAGGTGGTGTCGACGTCCCCGCCGACCTGCGCGGTCTCCCAGAAGGCGCGGGGGAAGTCGCCCAGCCCGCGGGCCGCCGCCCAGAGCGCGAAGGGGACGGTGTCATGGGCGCTGGTCCGCCGCCCGCAGCCCAGGACCGCGGCGACCGTGCCCGCGTCCGAGTAGTCCAGCATGTCCCGCGCCCGCCGCAGCCCCGCTTCCACGGCGCTGCGCGGCACCAGGGAGATGACCCCGTCGAGCAGGGCAGCGGCGCTCGGCGGTCCGGACGGGGCGGCCGCGAGGGCCGCCGCGGCGGCCACCGCCATCGCTCCGACCACCGCTTCCCGGTGCTGGTGGGTGGGGTAGGCGGAGATCTCGGCCTGGTGGGTGGCCTGCTCGGGGTCGTCGGCGTACCAGGCGCCGAGGGGCGCGATGCGCATCGCGGCCCCGTTGCCCCAGGAGCCCTGGCCGTTGAACAGGGCGGCGGCGAGTTCACGCCAGTCCTCGCCCTCACGGACCAGTCTGAGCAGACGGTTCACGGCGGGGCCGTAGCCGCGGTCGAAGTCGTGGTGCACGGCGAAGGAGGCGGCCAGCGCGTCCTGGTCGATCCGTCCGTGCTCGGCCAGCACGGCGACGACGGAGCAGGCCATTTCGGTGTCGTCGGTCCACTGCCACGCGCCCGCGGGCAGCTCGCCGCGGCCGAGGAGGGGGTAGTGGGCGGGGACGAAGAACTGGGAGCCGAGGGCGTCCCCCACGGACAGGCCGCGCAGACTCGCGAGGGCCCGCCCCAGACGGGGGTCGGAGGAGGTGGGAACGGTCATGTCGTCGTCACCCTATCCGGTGGTCCCGTACGGTTCCGGTTCGCACCAGCTGTCGAAGGGGCGGTCCAGGTGGTACTTGCCGTCGGCGCCGAGTTCCAGGACCCGCACTTCGCCATTGCCCGGGTTGGACAACGACTCGAACTCGGCCACGCTCCAGTGGAACCAGCGCATGCAGAACAGGCGCATCGTCAGCCCGTGGGTGACCAGGAGGACGTTCGCCGGGTGGTCGGACTCCTCGAAGCTGCGGAACAGGCTCTCCAGGAAGGCCCCCACCCGGTCGTACACGTCCGCCCCGGACTCGCCCTGGGCGAAGCGGTAGAAGAAGTGCCCGTAGGCGTCGCGGTACGCCTTCTGGAGACGTACGTCCTCCCGCTCCTGCCAATTGCCCCAGTCCTGTTCGCGCAGTCGGGGCTCCTCCCGGATCCGGACGAGTTGCGGGTCGAGCATGAAGGCCCGCAGCGTCTGGTGCGTGCGCCGGTACGGGGACACGTACACGCTGACGCGTTCCTGACCGAAGAGTTCGCGCAGGTGCTTGCCGGTCTCCTCGGCCTGCTGCCAGCCGTTCTCGGTCAGCGGGAGTGCGTGGTCGGGCTCCCGTTCGTACACGGTGTCATCGGCGTTGCCCTTCGACTCCCCGTGCCGGACCAGGACGATGCGGCGTGGTCGTACCATACGGAAACCCTAGGTCGAGATCGGTGTTCGAGCGGTGGTCCGGTCACCCTACGGCGGGTCGCCGCCCCGCCGCGGCGCCGGTGCCCGCGGCGCCCGGCCGGTCAGACACCCGGACGGTCAGACGGTCCAGGGCTTCTCCATGTCGACGATGTCCCCCGACAGCGAGGCGATGTCGGCCTCGGTCTGGGCGCGCAGGGAGAGGCGTTCTACGCGTTCCGCCCGGTACTTGCCGTGTTCGGCGTCCGACTGCCACATGGACAGGATCAGGAACTCGCTGCCCGGCCCCTCGCCGAACAGCCCGCGCACCATGCCGGGCGAGCCGGCCATCGCGGGGTTCCACACCTTCTCCTGCATCAGGGCGAAGTGTTCCGCGCGCTCCTCGTGCACCCGGCAGTGGGCGACCCGCAGCAGGTCGCTGTCGGTGAAGCGGGGCTCGAAACCGGTCTTCACGTCGAAGCGGTAGTCGAACAGCTTCACCTGGGCGTGGGTGAACGTCCCGGACTGGGTGGCCGCCAACCGGTCGTGGGAACGCGCCATGAACGAGTCGTAGAACGCCCGACTCTCCCAGAACGCGAACACATGGGCGACACCGGGCCGGGTACGGCTCCAGCCGCCGCCCTGTGCCCGGAACCCCGGCTCGCCGAGGAGCCCCGCCCACTTCCGCTGCCCTCGTTCGAAACCTCGGCGGTCGACGACGGTGCAGCGAATCCACTTGACCAGCACCGCGCCATCGTAAGGCCACGGAGCGTGGCCGGGGCCATGCTCCGGCAGAGTGCGCCCCCTGCAAGCCCCCGGTGATCGGGGTGCGCGTCCCCTCGCCCCGCCGTGCGCCCGGCGGACCTCCGACGTCCGCCGGGCGCACGTCCCCGCCTCCGGTATCCGGCCGGGCACGGTGCGTGGTCCGTGGCACCATGGGGAGCAACGCGTACGCGTCGCGGAGAAGTTGGTCTCGTCCAGAGGGGGAACTGGTGAGTGGTGGTCTCAACAAGGGTCTGGCGAAGGTCGAAGTGGGCGTCCGGTGGGACCCGAGTCCCTCGGGCACGGCGGCGCACGACCTGGACGTCATCGCGGCGACCTACACCGAGAACGCACCCTACGGCGCCCCCGAGTACCTCGTGCACTTCGGCAGCAGGTCCCCGGACGGCACGATCACGCTGAACCGCGACAGCCGCACCGGCCAGGGCTTCGGCTACGACGAGGTCATGGTGCTGGAGTTGGACCGGCTCGCCCCGCGGTACGAACGCGTGATCGTCGGCGTGGCCATCCAGCAGCCCGGCCAGGAGCTGACCTTCGGCGACATCGTGAACGCCGCGGTCCGCATCCGCACGGGTGCGCTCGACATCGCACAGCACGACTTCGGCACGGTGCTGGGGAACAACGCCACGACGATCGCGGAGTTCACCCGCGACGGGGCGGGCGCCTGGCAGTACCGCCAGGTCATCAGGGGCTTCGACGCGGATCCGGCGTCCTTCGCCGAACAGATGGGGCGCGCGATGCCGTCCTCCTGAGCAGCCGGGACGCCTTAGGGTTCGGCGCCATGGTGCCGGGAACGAACTCCGGGGCGCGGACACGGCCGCCGGCGCAACGGACGAGGACGAGGGGGCGGCACGCCGCCCGCGGGGGCGCAGCAAGGACGGCTTAGTCCGCTCGTCCTTGCTGATGGCCCTCGGTACCGTGGTGTCACGGGCGACCGGACTGATCCGCCAGGTACTGCAAGCGGCAGCGCTGGGCACGGGCCTGCTGGCGAGTACGTACAACACCGCGAACACGGTGCCGACCAGCCTGTACACGCTGCTGATCGGCGGCACCCTCAACGCCGTGCTCGTGCCGCAACTGGTACGGGCCCGCGCCACGCACTCCGACGGCGGACGGGCCCACGAGCAGCGTCTGGTCACGCTCGTGGTGTGCGTACTGGGCATGGGGACGGCTCTGGCGTCCTGGTCGGCATGTTCGCCGCGTACCTCGGGCTGATGACGGTCCCCGACCGGGTGGAGGACATCACCTCGTCCTGGCCAACCAGGTGGCCCTGACCGTGGTCACGAACTACGCCAACGCCGCCGACCAGGCGCTGCCCCACGCCGGCGCGGGCTACTCGGCCTACACCTACGCGCAGACCATCTGGCTGCTGCCGCAGTCGATCGTGACGGTGTCCCTGGTGACGGCCCTGTTGCCGCGCATGAGCCGGGCCGCCGCGGAGGGCCGCATCCCGGACCTGCGCACGGACCTGTCGCGGGCGCTACGGGTCAGTGCGGTGGTCATCGTGCCCACCGCCTTCCTCTTCCAGGCCCTGGGGCTCGGCCTCGTCCCGTTCTCCGCCCAGTACCTGCTGCTCCGCGGCTTCTACGCGTTCGAGGACACCCGTACCCCGTTCTTCCTGGCGGCGTGGATCGCGGCGGTGAACATCGCCCTGGCCACGGCCTGTCATCTGCTGCTGCCCGTACGCTGGGCCGTGGTCGGCATAGCTGGTGCCTACGCCCTCTCCTACCTGGCGGGCCTCGCCCTCACCGCGCGCCTGCTGCGGACACGGCTCGGCGGTCGCCTCGACGAGGGCGGGCTGCTCCGCACCCATCTGAAACCGTTCTGCGCGGCGGTCCCCGCGGCCGGGGCGGGCTGGGCCGCGGCGCGGGCCTGTGCGGTGCTCGGAACGGGGACGTGGCCCACCGCCGTCGCCCTGGTCGCCGGGACGCTGACGCTGGCCCTGGTGTACCTGCTGCTCTCCCGGCTGCTGAAGGTCAGCGAACTGCGGCGGCTGCCCGGGATGCGCTGACGGCACGCGCCGCGGCGGCCCCTCGGCGCCCGGTCCGCGTGGGCGGCACGGTTTACCGGGACGGGCGGCCGACTCCGCGCTGACGCGAAGTGGACGACCGGAGGCAGGACGACCGGAGGGGTGTCAGCCGTCGGCTGACACCCCTCCGTCCTCACTGCTCAGCGCACGCGTCGCACCTCGCGGACGACGCGCTGCCGCTCAGGCTCAGCTGCACCCGCTGGTGGAGCCGCAGCCCTCGCAGATGTAGCAGGAGCCGGCGCGCTGCATCTTCGTCCCGCAGGAGAAGCACAGCGGCGCGTCCGCCTGGATGCCCAACTGCATCTCCACCAGTTCGGCGCTGGTGTGCACCTGCCGGGGGGCGGCGGCCTCGGCCACCGGAACCTCGACCTTCGGCACGGGCACGGCCTTCAGCGTCTCCGTCTGGCGGGGCGCCGACTGGGCGAGTCCCTCGACGTCCAGCTCGTCGTCGGTGGGCTCGTAGGAGCCGGTCTCCAGGTGCCGCTGGCGCTCGTCGGCGGAGTGGATGCCGAGTGCGGAGCGGGTCTCGAAGGGCAGGAAGTCCAGCGCCAGACGACGGAAGATGTAGTCGACGATCGACTGCGCCATCCGCACGTCCGGGTCGTCCGTCATGCCGGCCGGCTCGAAGCGCATGTTGGTGAACTTCGAGACGTAGGTCTCCAGGGGCACCCCGTACTGGAGGCCCACGGAGACGGCGATCGAGAAGGCGTCCATCATGCCCGCGAGGGTCGAGCCCTGCTTGGACATCTTCAGGAAGACCTCGCCGAGCCCGTCGTCCGGGTAGGAGTTGGCCGTCATGTACCCCTCGGCGCCACCGACCGTGAAGGACGTGGTGATCCCGGGGCGCCCCTTGGGGAGCCGCTTGCGCACGGGACGGTACTCGACGACCTTCTCGACCGCGGCCCGGATGGTCTCCTCGGCCTTCTCGGTGATCTCCGCCTGCGCCGGCTCGTCCTTCTTCTTCGCGGAGAGGGGCTGGCCGACCTTGCAGTTGTCGCGGTAGATCGCGAGGGCCTTGACGCCCATCTTCCACGCCTCGAAGTAGATCTCCTCGACCTCTTCGACGGTGGCGGACTCCGGCATGTTGACGGTCTTGGAGAGCGCGCCCGAGATCCACGGCTGGATCGCGGCCATCATCCGGACGTGACCCATCGCGGAGATCGAGCGCTCGCCCATGGCGCAGTCGAAGACCTCGTAGTGCTCGGTCTTCAGGCCGGGGGCGTCCACCACGTTGCCGTTCTCGGCGATGTGGGCGACGACCGCCTCGATCTGCTCCTCCTGGTAGCCCAGGCGGCGCAGTGCCTGCGGCACGGTCCCGTTGACGATCTGCATCGAGCCGCCGCCGACCAGCTTCTTGAACTTGACCAGCGCGAGGTCGGGCTCCAGACCCGTGGTGTCGCAGGACATGGCCAGGCCGATGGTGCCGGTGGGCGCGATCACGGACGCCTGCGCGTTGCGGAACCCGTTCTTCTCACCGAGGCGGAGCACGTCCTGCCAGGCTTCGGTGGCGGCGGCCCACACCGAGGTGTCCAGGTCGTCCGCGCGCACGGCCAGGCCGTTGGCGTCGGCGTGCTGCTTCATGACGCGCAGGTGCGGCTGGGCGTTGCGGGCGTACCCGTCGTACGGACCCACGACCGCGGCCAACTCCGCGGAGCGGCGGTACGAGGTGCCGGTCATCAGCGAGGTGATCGCACCGGCGAGGGCCCGACCGCCGTCGGAGTCGTACGCGTGGCCGGTCGCCATCAGCAGGGCGCCCAGGTTGGCGTACCCGATGCCGAGCTGGCGGAAGGCGCGGGTGTTCTCACCGATCTTCTGGGTCGGGAAGTCGGCGAACGAGATGGAGATGTCCATCGCGGTGATGACCAGCTCGACGACCTTGGCGAAGCGCTCCGAGTCGAAGGACTGGTTGCCCTTGCCGTCGTCCTTCAGGAACTTCATCAGGTTCAGCGAGGCGAGGTTGCACGAGGTGTTGTCCAGGTGCATGTACTCGCTGCACGGGTTCGAGCCGTTGATGCGGCCGGACTCGGGACAGGTGTGCCACTGGTTGATGGTGTCGTCGTACTGGATGCCCGGGTCGGCGCAGGCCCAGGCGGCCTCCGCCATCTTGCGGAACAGGGACTTGGCGTCGACCTCTTCGATGACCTCGCCGGTCATCCGCGCCCGCAGACCGAACTTCTCGCCGTTCTCGACGGCCTTCATGAAGGCGTCGTTCACCCGGACCGAGTTGTTGGCGTTCTGGTACTGGACGGACGTGATGTCGTCGCCGCCCAGGTCCATGTCGAAGCCCGCGTCGCGCAGGGCGCGGATCTTCTCCTCCTCCTTGACCTTGGTCTGGATGAAGTCCTCGATGTCGGGGTGGTCGACGTCGAGGATGACCATCTTGGCCGCGCGACGGGTGGCGCCGCCCGACTTGATCGTTCCGGCGGAGGCGTCGGCCCCGCGCATGAAGGAGACCGGCCCCGAGGCGTTGCCGCCGGAGGACAGCAGTTCCTTGGAGGAGCGGATGCGGGAGAGGTTCAGGCCGGCCCCGGAGCCGCCCTTGAAGATCATGCCCTCTTCCTTGTACCAGTCGAGGATCGACTCCATGGAGTCGTCGACGGCCAGGATGAAGCAGGCCGACACCTGCTGCGGCTGGGGCGTACCGACGTTGAACCAGACCGGGGAGTTGAAGCTGAAGACCTGGTGCAGCAGGGCGTACGCCAGCTCGTGCTCGAAGATCTCGGCGTCGGCGGGCGAGGCGAAGTACTTGTAGTCCTCACCGGCCTTCCGGTACGTCTTGACGATCCGGTCGATGAGCTGCTTGAGCCCGGTCTCGCGCTGCGGTGTGCCCACCGCGCCGCGGAAGTACTTGCTGGTGACGATGTTGACCGCGTTCACCGACCAGAAGTCGGGGAACTCGACGCCGCGCTGCTCGAAGTTGATCGAGCCGTCGCGCCAGTTGGTCATCACGACATCACGGCGTTCCCAAGCCACCTCGTCGTACGGGTGCACGCCCGGGGTGGTGTGGACACGTTCCATGCGCAGCCCCTTGGTGGCCTTGGCCCCCTTGGCGCGGGAACCCCGTGCCGGACCGCTCGCCGTCTCTGTCATGCCGCCTCCCTGTATCGGGCGATAACGCCCTGAAGTGCCGCGTTCTTCCCTCGGCACGGTGTGCTGTTGCGCGCTGCGGACGTCCTGGTGGCCGCCCTCAGCAAAAGTGAGTGGTCGTTGTCGACCGCACGGTCCCGGGTGACCCCACCCGGTCCGGAGTGTGATCAGCCGCCGGCCGCGGCGGGCGCGGGAACCGTCGGGTTCCGTCCCGGCCCGCGCTCGGCGGTCGCGGGCCCCTCGCCCGCGGCGCCACCGGTGGGCGCCCGCTCGGGGTGCGCCCGCAGCTCCACGATGGCGGCCTCGAAGTCCTCCAACGAGTCGAACGCCCGGTAGACGGACGCGAACCGCAGGTAGGCGACGAGGTCGAGCTCTTGCAGCGGGCCGAGTATGGCCAGACCCACGTCGTGCGTGGTCAGCTCGGCACTGCCGGTGGCCCGCACCGCCTCCTCGACCCGCTGGCCGAGCTGGGCGAGGGCGTCCTCCGTGACGGGCCGCCCCTGGCAGGCCTTGCGCACGCCGTTGATGACCTTCGTGCGACTGAAGGGCTCCGTCACTCCGCTGCGCTTGACCACCATCAGTGAGCAGGTCTCCACGGTCGTGAATCGACGGGAGCAATCGGGGCACTGGCGGCGCCTGCGGATCGACGTGCCGTCGTCGGTCGTACGACTGTCGACCACACGGCTGTCGGGGTGCCTACAGAAGGGGCAGTGCATCGCGTTCAAGCCTCCTTCAGGGCACGTCTCCGGGGCTTCTCGGGGGCATCAGCCCCGTCGAAGCAGCCCCCAGCATAGGCGATGACCGGAGAGCCGAAGACCCCGGGACCACAACTTCTGGGCTGTCACCGCAATCCAACCACTACATCTGGGGTTTGGCTGCAATTCACAGGCTGCGCGTGTCGTGATCCAGCGCATAAACCGGCGAGTAACACCGGCCCCGGCCCGGCCCGCAACGGGCCACCTGCCGACGGCAGTAGGGCGCTGACGGATCACGAGACGTGCGCGCGGACCGACGGCGGCCGGTGCACCCCGGAAAGGGGCGCACTCCACGGGCCTCACGGGGGACCGGACCACTGCGCTCCGTCACGGCCCGGCCGGCTCTGCGGGCCTACGGAACGGGCCGCCCCGCGGACGGTGACGCGGGTACGCCGCCCCGACCGGACCGACCGGACCGACCGGACCGACCGGATCCGACCGGTCCGCGGACCACGGTAGCGGCCCGGGGGCGAGCACCGCCGACCGGGGCGCCGCCTTGCCCCGCGACCCCCTGGTGGCACACTGGCCTGCGGCGGCGCGGCCCGGAGGACCGAAAGACCCACGCCCGCACGCGTGGACGATCAGGCCCCCTCCGCACATGCAGACGTAGGCCATACACCCGGACGCCCGATCACGTCAGGACCTCCCCGTTTTTTCACTCGAACGTGTGTTTGGCGCAACCTTTCGAAAGCAACTACCGTTGGCTAGCTAGGGAGAACATCCGAGAGGGGCTGCCGATCATGACCACCACCGCAGACAGTGTCACCATCACCGCCCACGACCGTGCCCAGGGCCGACTGGAGGCGGTGCACGCCATGACAGACGCAGCCACGAACCCGGAGGGGCCCAAGCCCACACGGTCCTTGCCCGGCCGACCTCCCGGCATCCGGGCGGACAGTTCGGGGCTCACCGACCGTCAACGACGGGTCATCGAGGTCATCAGGGATTCCGTCCAGCGACGGGGCTACCCGCCGTCCATGCGGGAGATCGGGCAGGCCGTCGGACTGTCCAGCACCTCTTCCGTGGCCCACCAGTTGATGGCGCTGGAGCGCAAGGGCTTCCTCCGCCGCGACCCGCACCGCCCCCGCGCCTACGAGGTGCGCGGCTCCGACCAGCCCACCGCGCAGCCGACGGACACCGCCGGCAAGCCGGCCGCCTCGTACGTCCCGCTCGTGGGTCGCATCGCGGCCGGTGGCCCGATCCTCGCCGAGGAGTCCGTCGAGGACGTGTTCCCGCTGCCCCGGCAGCTCGTGGGCGACGGCGAACTCTTCGTGCTCAAGGTCGTCGGCGACTCCATGATCGAGGCGGCGATCTGCGACGGCGACTGGGTGACCGTCCGGCGTCAGCCCGTCGCCGAGAACGGCGACATCGTGGCCGCCATGCTGGACGGCGAGGCCACCGTCAAGCGCTTCAAGCGGGAGGACGGCCATGTGTGGCTGCTGCCGCACAACTCCGCGTACCAGCCGATCCCCGGCGACGAGGCGACGATCCTCGGCAAGGTCGTCGCGGTGCTGCGGCGCATCTGAGCCCCTCCCCCGCGAGCAGGACGACCACTCCCCCTAGCCGACCCCGGAACCTCCTGCGCCTGGTTCCGGGGTCTGTTCTTGCCCCGAGCCCCGGTCAGTCCGCCGGGGACGCCGCATCGATCGCCGTGAGGGACCGGCGCACCTGGTTGCGGTCGGTGGTGGACCAGAAGTCGGGGAGCGAGGACTTGAGATAGCTCCCGTAGCGGGCCGTGGCCAACCGGGGATCCAGAACGGCGACCACCCCGCGGTCACCCGAGGCACGGACCAGACGCCCCGCGCCCTGGGCCATCAACAGCGCCGCGTGCGTCGCGGCCACCGCCATGAAGCCGTTGCCCCCCGCCTCCTCGACCGCCTTCTGCCGGGCGCTCATCAGCGGATCGTCCGGCCGCGGGAACGGGATCTTGTCCATGACGACCAGCTGACAGCTCGGGCCCGGCACGTCGACGCCCTGCCACAGCGACAGCGTGCCGAACAGACAGGTCCGGGGGTCCGCCGCGAAGTTCTTGATCAGCTCGCCGAGCGTCTCCTCGCCCTGGAGCAGGATCGGGTACTCGGGAATCCGTGAGCGCAGTTCCTCGGCCGCGTTCTGGGCGGCCCGCATGGAGGAGAACAACCCCAGGGTGCGGCCCCCGGCGGCCTGGATCAGCTCCGTCAGCTCGTCCAGCATGTCCGACCGGTCACCGTCCCGGGCGGGCCGGTTCAGGTGCTTGGCGACGTAGAGGATGCCCTGTTTCGGGTAGTCGAAGGGCGAGCCGACGTCCAGGCCCTTCCAGACGGGTTGCTCCTCGTCCCCGGGTGCGGCCGTGCCCTCCGGGGCGAGCCCCAGGGAGGCCCCCACCCCGTTGAAGTCACCGCCCAGCTTCAGGGTGGCCGAGGTGAGGACCACCGAACGTTCGGTGAACAGCTTCTCGCGCAGCAGCCCCGACACGGACAGCGGCGCGACCCGGAGCGAGGCGCCGAAGCGGTCGTGCCGCTCGTACCAGACGACGTCGTACTCGGAGCCCAGGGTGACCCGCTCCGCGACCGCGTGCACCCCCTCGACGGAGGCGAGGGCCTGCTTGCGCACCGCGTCCTCGTCCTGCACCGACTTGTCGCGGGTCGAACCGAGCGCCACGATCACGTTCCGGGTGGCGTCCCGCAACGCCAGCAAGGCGTACCCGAGGTCCTCGGGCACCTCCTCCAGCCGGCCCGGCAGGGCCAGCTCCATGACCCGCTCGAAGCCCTCGGCCGCGGTCTGGAGCTGGTCGGCCACCTTCTCGTTGACCAGCTTGGCGGCCCGGCGCACGGCCCGGTTGACCTGCCCGGGGGTCAGCTCGCCGGTGGCCGCCCCGGTGACCCGTGAGACGAGCTCATGGGCCTCGTCCACGATCAGCACCTCGTGCTGCGGCAGCACCGGGGCGCCCTCGATGGCGTCGATGGCGAGCAGCGCGTGGTTGGTGACGACGACGTCGGCGAGCTTCGCCTGTTCCCTGGCCGTCTCCGCGAAGCACTCCGCGCCGTACGCGCAGCGCGTGGCGCCCAGGCACTCCCGCGAAGAGACCGAGACCTGCGACCAGGCGCGGTCGGACACCCCGGGGCTGAGGTCGTCGCGATCACCGCTCTCGGTGTCGCCGGACCAGTCCCGCAGCCGCAACAGGTCCTGGCCCAGCTTGCTGGACGGGGCGGCGGCCTCGAACTGGTCGAAGAGCCCCTCGTCCTCGTCCTGGGGCACCCCCTCGTGCAGCCGGTGCAGGCACAGGTAGTTCGAGCGGCCCTTGAGCATCGCGAACTGGGGGCGGCGGCGCAGCAGCGGATGCAGCGCGTCGACCGTGCGGGGCAGGTCCCGTTCCACCAGCTGGCGCTGGAGGGCGAGGGTCGCGGTGGCCACGACGACGCGCTCCCCGTGGGCCAGCGCCGGGACCAGGTAGCCGAGGGACTTTCCCGTACCGGTACCGGCCTGGACCAGCAGGTGGGAACCGTCGTCGATGACCTCGGCGACCGCTTCGGCCATGGTCACCTGGCCGGGGCGTTCCGTGCCGCCGACGGCGGTGACGGCGGCGTGCAGGAGCTCGGGGAGAGAGGACTTGGTCATAGGTCGAACAGCCTAGTCCGTGGGTCCGACAGTGGCCGTCCGTACACCGGTCCCGCCCGGAACCGCACGGGTCGGTTCCGGGCGGACGCCGGGGCGCCGGGCGGCGTCAGGGGGCGTGCAGGGGGTTGGGAACCGTGCCGTGCACCGCCGCGTGCGGCCGTTCGGCCCGGTCCCGGTACCCGTCGAGGTGGAGCCGGTTGCGGTTCAAACAGAGTCGGGCGATCTCCGGGGTCAACAGGTCGAAGGTCTCGTACCGTTCCTTGAGCTCCGGGAAGCGGCCGTGGTGGCGCAGGATCTCGGCCCGGGCCAGCGCCCAGAAGTCCCGCTCCGGCACGCCGAGCTGCTGTTGGTACAGGGGCGCGAGGTAGCGGAAGACCCCGACGAACAGGCCGGAGTGGATGAACTGGGTCAGGAAGCCGGGCGGCTCGGTGAGCAGGATCTCGCGCACCTCGTCGGGCATGGCGGCGTGTTCGGGCAGGCGTTCGGAGCTGACGTTCACGTCGTCCACGAAGTCCTTCACCGCGAGCCTGACCGGTACGTCGTCCTCGTCGAAGACGACGATGGTGTTCTCGCCGTGGGGTGAGAAAACGGTTCCGTACTTGTAGAGGAAGCGCAGCAGGGGCGGGAGCAGGGCGGCGAAGAGGCGGCGCAGCCAGGTCCGGGGTTCCAGACCGGACCGGGCGACGAGTTCCGCGGTGAAGGACCGCCCGCCGGGGTCGACGTGCAGCAGGGCGGCGAGGGTGCGGGCCCGCTCCCCCGGCCGCAGGTGGCGTCCCACCGGTTCCCGCCAGATCGCGCCCAGGAGTTCCTTGTACTGGTACGGCACCTCGCGGAGGGTGTCGTAAACGGGGTGCTCGACGGTCACGGAGGCGACCTCACCCAGAAGGATGACCCGGCACTCCTCGCTGAGGAAGGGGTCCGCGTCCCGCAGGTCCAGCATCCACCCGGTGACGGCGGGGGCGGCGAGGGTGCGTTCGGTGGGCAGTCCGCGCCACACGAGGGTGTTGAGCACCGACAGCGGCAGTTTCACGGTGTGCCGCTCGGGGCGGGAGACGTTCAGGAAGGTGCGGATCGACTGTTGGGGCAGCCGCTCGTCGCCGTCGGTGGGTAGCGGGATGATCGCGTCACAGGCCACGGAGGGGGCGAAGAGCGGGAGCACCACGTCGTCCCACTGCCAGGGGTGCACCGGCAGGTACAGGTACGCGGACGGGTCGACGCCGCGTTCCCGCAGGACCGTCGCGAACGCCTCCCTGGTCGGTGGGGCGAGTTCGCCGGCGTAGAGGTCGTCCGCCCGGTCGAGGCCGCGCACGCCGCGGTAGGTCGCGAGGTCGGTGTGGACCGCGATCCAGGGCAGGGCGAGGGCGGTGCGCGCCTCCGGGGCCCAGCGTGCCGTGTCGGAGGCGGAGAAGCCGAGCCGGCCCTTGTTGAGCACCAGCCACGGGTGGCCGGCCTGGTGCCCTTCGAGGTCGGCGTAGGACAGGTCGGCGAGGGTGGCGGCGGGGACGGCGAAGTGGTCGAGCCGGGCGTCGGCGGCGAGGGTCGCGGTGAGCTCCCGGATCACGTGGCCGAGGGTGGCGCCGTCGATGCCGAGGGTCTTGCGGGCGCGCGCCAGGAACTCCAGAGGATCACCGAACGACCGGGGCCAGGCCCCCACCTCGGTGAGGGTGATGGTGTCGGGGTCGACGTGCCAGCCGCCGTACGCGTGGCGGCGGGCGTGGAAGGTGAGGTGGGTGGAGGGGGCGTCGAGGACGAGGGTGTAGGCGGCGAGGTCGACGGCCCGGTCCGGGAGGTCGGTCGCCTGCCCGTCGGGCGGGCCGTCGCCCGGTCCCGGGTGCGGGTCCGTGGCGCGCCCGGGCTCGGGCAGCGGCCGGATGATCTCTTCGTAGGCGAACTCGCCGAGCATCTTGGCGAGCAGGCGCTGGCCGACCCGGGCCCAGTTCTCACGGGTCAGCTCGGTGGGAACGGACGGTGTCCAGGGGGCGCCGGGGGTCTCGGCGGAAGGACTCGGCACGGGTACTCCTCGGGAGGGAACCGGATCGGGTCGGGCGGGGTGCGCGGGGCGACGGGATCACGGTGGAGCGCACGGGGAGCGGTCCCGGATCATCAGCGCGGCCGTCTTGTCGGGGAGGGCCACCTCGGCGGCGAGCCGGAACCCCGCCCGGCGGAACGCGGCGACCGAGGCGGCGTTGCGCCGGTCCGGCTCGGCGACGATCCGGGTGCACGCGGGGCGGTGGCGCAGGATCTGCTCGCTGACGGCCCCCAGCAGGAGGGAGCCGAGGCCGCGTCCGCGGCGGGAGGCGCCGGCGACGAGGAGGTGGACGCCGGTGTCGTGGGGGCGGGCCGGGTAGTGGCGGGCCAGCGGGTCGAGGTCGGCCCGGTAGATCTCCCAGTAGCTCATCGGGGTGCCGTCGAGGAGCCCCAGGCAGGGGATGCTGCGGCCGTCCCCGGCGAGTTGCGGGTCGAGGTGCCCTTCGGTGACGGACGGGGGCCCGGAGAGTTCCCAGAAGGCCGCCACCGCGGGGTCGTTCATCCAGTGGCTGAGCAGGGCGAGGTCCCGCTCGAGCACGACCGGGAGCAGGCGCAGGACCCCGGCCCGGGTGGGGGCGGGCCGCCAGTCGGCGAGGCCGTCCAGGAGGTCGGGCCCGGCCGGCGGCCGTCCGGGGCCGGGCCCGTGCGGGACGTGCCGCCCGGGGGCCGCCGGCTGCGCACCGCCCCCGCCGTGCCGATCGACGGCAGCGGGGGCGGCGGGCGCGGCGGGGTGTTCTCGGTCCACGGGACGGGTCATGTCCCGCAGGAGTGGAGGGGGTTGGCGATGGTGACGTACACGGACTGGGTGTCGACGGGGCCGACCAGTTCGTCGAGGCCGTGCAGCCGGGTGAGCAGATTGGCCTTGCACCGCAGTGCGGGGGTGTCGAGCAGCAGGGCGGGCAGGGGGGAGTTCAGGCGGTCGGGTCCGGTCGCGGCCTCGGCGAGGAAGCGGCGGAAGGCGGCGAGGAGCAGGCGCTCGTCGGCGAGGCGCTGGGAACCGAGGGCGCCGATCAGTCCGAAGACGTTGTTGATGGCGAGGTAGTACGCGAAGCGCTCGTTGGTGACCTCGTCGGAGACGAAGGTGTCGCTGTGCTCGCCGATGCCGGGCAGTCGGCGGTCGAGTGCGGTGCGGTGGGACTCGCGGAAGTAGTAGCCCTGGTTGTCGCGGTAGCGTCCGCCGGTCGGCCACCCCTCGGGGTCGAGGAGCAGCACGGTGTTCTGCTGGTGGGCCTCCAGGGCGATGCCGGCCTCGCTGTCGAGCCAGAGCACCGGGCGGACCACCTGCTGGAGGTAGCGCAGGAACCACTCGGCGGCGACCGCTCCGCGCGGGCATCCGGTGCGACCGGCGAGGCGGGTCACGATCTCGCAGAGCCGGGAGCGCACGGTCGCGTTCGGCGGGGCGGCCGGGGAGTCGGTGCCGGTGCGCCGGCCCGCCGCGGGCCGGGGGGTGAGCAGTCCGGCCACGCACTGCGCGTCGCTGCCGTCGGTGAAGGGGTTGTGACGGATCATCACGTCGAGTCCGGGCACCGGCCGGCCGTCGGTTCCCGTGACGGCGAGCCAGGCCGGGTCGCGGACGATGTCGAAGGTGGGGTGTGCGGCCTGCCACCGTTCGGCGAGTCCGGCTTGCAGCAGGCGGTGGACCTCCACCCCGCGGTGGAGTTCCTTGCGGAGGTTCTCCCGGCGGGAGTTGGTGATCCGCAGGCCCAGCGACAGCTTCAGCATGGCGTCCGCGCCGGGGCGGTAGAGGGTGCGGACGGACGAGGTCGGGTACCAGGCGGGGCCGTGGGTCCCGAGGTCGCGCAGGAGTCCCCGGTCGAGGAGTTCACGGGTGTCGGGCCGCAGGGCGAGGTCGCGGATCTGCCAGGGGTGCACGGGCAGCGCGGCGTGTCCGTCGGGCAGGGGCAGTTCGGTGCCGGCGAGCCGGGCGGTGAGGCGGTCCGCGGGGACGGTCCTGCCGTGCTCCGTCCAGGCCGAGTCGGCGGCCAGTACGCCAGGGGCGACGGCGAGCCAGTGCAGGGCGAAGGAGCCGCGCAACTCCGGTGAGTAGCGGGTGGTTTCGGCGTCCGAGAGCCCTTCGCGGCTCTTGGGGGTGGGGTGCAGCGGGTGGCCGAGCAGCAGGGACTGTTCACCGGAGAGGAAGAGGTCGGGGCCGTCCTCGGGTCGGCGCCGCCGGTCGGTGACGAAGGTGACGGTGCGGCGGACCGAGTCGGCGACCCGTCCGACGAGGTCCCCGCCGTCGTCCTGGGCGGTGGCCTCGCGGCTCAGCAGGGCGGCGAGGGTGACCGCGTCGACGGGCGGCGCGGTCTCGGGGGCGCCCTCGACGTAGGGCGGGCCGAAGCGGTGCCAACCGGTGACGGACCAGTACTGCACCGGGACGAGCAGGGTGGTGGCGCTGGAGTGCAGGGTCAGGCGCAGGGTGCCCTGTGCGGGGGCGGGCAGGTCGTTCTCCCGGACCCAGCAGCGCAGGAGGTTCTCGACGGCCGCGGCCTGGGCCGCGGTGTGCGGGTCGGGGTGGTCCAGCAGGTCGGCGGTGGCGCCGCGCAGCCGCTCCGCATCGCGGCTCCCTCCCTTCTGCCGGGGAACCGTACCGGGCTCCGTCTCCGACGGGGACGGTGCGGCACACAGCCCTCCCGCGTGGTGAGGGGGACGGCGGTCGGGTGCGGGGATGGCGTTCAACAGGGCTTCCTTGGGGGGTTGTCCGGCCCGTGCGGTGACGGGCCGCTACTCGGTGTTGTCGTTCTTCCTGCGGGGCCCGGGAAGGGGGCCCGGGGGCGGGGGTTCCCGGGAGGGCGTGCGGCGGCGGGGGCCGCCGCACGGTCACGGGCGGGGACGGAAGGCGCGGGACGCTGCGGCGACGGCGTCGGCGAGGCGGTCGAGGACGGCGGTGGCCTGTTCGTCGGTGAGGGTGAGCGGCGGCAGGATGCGCACGACGCTGGCGTCCCGGCCGCCGAGTTCCACGATGAGGCCGCGTTGGAGGCAGGCCCGTTGGACGGCGGCGGCCAACTCGGGGGCGGCGGGCGGCGGCCCGGGCGCGGTCAGCACCTCGGCCTCGGGGTCGACCAGTTCGATGCCGATCATCAGTCCGCGGCCCCGTACGTCTCCGACGCAGGGGTGCTCGGCGGCCAGGGCCTGGAGCTGTCCGACCATGCGGGCGCCGAGGACGGCGGCGCGGTCGGCGAGGCCGTGTTCGCGGACGTACGCGAGGGTCGCGGTCCCGGCGGCCATCGCCAGTTGGTTGCCGCGGAAGGTTCCGGCGTGCGCACCGGGTTGCCAGACGTCGAGGTCCTGGTGGTAGACGATGACGGCGAGCGGGAGGCTGCCGCCGATCGCCTTGGAGAGGACCATGACGTCGGGGGTCACTCCGCTGTGCTCGACCGCCCAGAAGGCACCGGTGCGGCCGACGCCGGTCTGCACCTCGTCCACGATCAGGGGGATGTCCCGGGCCGCGGTGAGGGCCCGCATCCGACGCAGCCAGTCGTCGGGGGCGGGGATGACGCCGCCCTCGCCCTGCACGGGTTCCAGGATCATCGCGGCCGGGTGGGGGACCCCTGACTTGCGGTCGTCGAGGAGGGATTCGGTCCAGCGCGCGGAGAGTTCGGCGCCCCGGGGGCCTCCGGTGCCGAACGGGCAGCGGTAGTCCTGCGGGTAGGGGAGCCGGGTGACGCGTACCTCCGGCGCTCCCCCGGACGCGGCGAGGGCTCCGGCCGTCATGCCGTGGTAGGCACCGGTGAACGCGAGGACGCCCTCGCGGCGGGTGGCGGTGCGGGCGAGCTTGAGGGCGGCTTCGACGGCGTCGGTGCCGGCGGGCCCGCAGAACTGGATGCGGGCCCGTCCGGCGAGTCCGGCGGGCAGGGTCCGGAAGAGTTCCGTGATGAAGGCGTCCTTGACGGGCGTCGCGAGGTCGAGGACGTGGAGCGGGGCGCCGGAGTCGAGGACCTTGCGGATCGCGGCCAGGACGACGGGGTGGTTGTGGCCGAGGGCGAGGGAACCGGCGCCGGAGAGACAGTCCAGGTACCGACGGCCGTCGGCTCCCTCGATGGTCAGTCCACGGGCGCGCACCGGAACGATCGGCAGGGCGCGGGCGTAGGTGCGCGCCGCGGACTCCCTGGTCGACTGTCGGTGGAGGATCCCCTCGTGTGCGGTGGTCACCGCCGAGGGCTCGGTCACGGCCACGCCTGTCGTTCCTCCCGCTGCGTAGGGGCCGGTGCCCGCCCCGTCGGGGGGCGGATCGGCACGGGGGCCGAACGTCTGTGGCGGGCCCCCCGTACCTACCAACGACGGGAGTTGCCGTGGATCACGGGCCGATCCGAAGATCCTTGCCGTGACGGAACCGTTGCCGTTCCGTCGGTCGTCCTGCACGGCACCGACATAGTGTGGGGGAGCCGTTCGGCCGGAACGGACCCGGTGGCGCCCGCGAACACGGCGCCCCGCTCGAACGGTTCCGCCAATTCCACCGGCCCCGGCAGTACCCACCGTCCCGAACCAGGGGGAGTCACACCATGCGATCCATACGCCCGCTCTTCACCGCGCGCCGTGGAGGGAGCGCGCACCGCAGGAGGCCGGTGACGGTCATGGTCGCACTCGGCGCGGCGCTCGCGCTCACCGCGACGGCCTGCGGCTCTGAGGACGACACCGCGGGTGGTCAGTCGACGGCGCAGGAGACCCCGGCGGACGACGGCAAGATCAAGATCCCGGACGACATCAAGAACCGGCTCAAGGACCACGGGATCGACCTGGACAAGTGGCGGGACGGCGCTTGGAAGGACTGGGACAAGGACACCTGGCTGCGCGAGGCGCAGGACTTCGTCAACCCGATCATCGACGGTCTCTGGGACCCGGACCGGATGCGGGACGCCGAACAGCCCGACCAGGGCGTCGAGGAGGGGGACATCTCCGACGACCAGGGGGTGACCGACCCGACGCCGAAGCCGGTGGACGCGCAGCCGGTGAGCGCTCCGTACCAGAAGGACGCGCCGGAGGCGGGCAAGGTCTTCTTCGACGGCCCCGACGGCTCGATGGTCTGCTCGGCGACGGTCGTCAAGGACCCGGCGAACCCCGGCAAGTCCAACCTGGTGTGGACGGCGGGGCACTGCGTGCACGCGGGCAAGAGCGGCGGTTGGTACCGCAACATCGCCTTCGTGCCCTCGTACAACGGCGAGGGCAAGTCGGCGGCCCAGCTGGAGACGGCGTCGCGTGAGGACGTCGCCCCGCTCGGGGTGTGGTGGTCCGACTGGGCGCAGACCTCGACGCAGTGGATCGAGCAGGGCGGCCCGACCGGTGGCGCGGGCGCTCCGTACGACTTCGCGGTGCTGCACGTGACGCCCGAGAAGGGCACCGGCAAGTCGCTGGAGGAGACGGTGGGCACGGCGCTGGAGGTCGACTTCGACGCCCCGGCGGTGGCGCAGATCGAGAGCCTGACGGCCAAGGGCTACCCGGCCGCGGCTCCGTTCGACGGACAGCAGATGCGCCAGTGCCAGGACAAGCCGGGCCGACTGTCGCTCACGGCGGACGCCCCGACGATGTACCGCATCGGCTGCACCATGACCGCCGGTTCCTCGGGCGGCGGCTGGATCGGTCAGGGCTCGGACGGCGAGTCGGTGCTGATCTCCAACACCTCGATCGGCCCGGTCACGGCCGGCTGGCTGGCGGGGCCCCACCTGGGCGCCGAGGCCAAGGGCGTGTACGACTCGGTGAGCAAGAAGTTCGCCGGACAGTAGCGGCAATGACACCGTGCCCCGTCCGACCTCCGGTGGAGGCGGGCGGGGCACGGTGCTGTGGTCAGCCGGTGCGGGTCGCGTTCAGGCGGTGACCCGCTGTGCGGTGGCCGCGGGCACGTACGGCGCCAGTTCGGCGGCGAGCTCCTCGTGGACCAGGACCTGGAGCAGGGTGCCCTCGGCGGTGTGCTCCTCCGAGGTCACCTCGCCCTCGGAGTGGGCCCGGGCGACGAGCTTGCCGTGCGTGTACGGCACCAGCGCCTCGACCGCGATCTTGGGCCGGGGCAGTTCGGAGTCGATCAGCGCCAGCAGCTCGGGGATGCCTTCGCCGGTACGGGCGGACACCGCGAGGGAGTGCTTCTCGATCCGCATCAGCCGCTGGAGGACGAGCGGGTCCGCCGCGTCGGCCTTGTTGATCACCACGATCTCGGGCACATGGGTGGCGCCCACGTCACGGATGACCTCCCGGACCGCGGCGAGCTGCTCCTCCGGCGCCGGGTGCGAGCCGTCCACGACGTGCAGGATGAGGTCGGAGTCCCCGACCTCCTCCATCGTGGAGCGGAACGCCTCGACGAGGTGGTGCGGCAGGTGCCGGACGAATCCGACGGTGTCGGCGAGGGTGTAGACCCGGCCGCCGGGGGTCTCGGCCCGGCGCACGGTCGGGTCGAGGGTGGCGAACAGGGAGTTCTCGACCAGGACGCCCGCCCCGGTCAGACGGTTGAGCAGCGAGGACTTCCCGGCGTTGGTGTAGCCCGCGATGGCGACCGAGGGGACCTTGTTGCGGCGCCGTTCCTGGCGCTTGATGTCGCGGCCGGTCTTCATCTCCGCGATCTCGCGGCGCATCTTGGCCATCTTCTCGCGGATGCGCCGCCGGTCCGTCTCGATCTTGGTCTCACCGGGACCGCGGGTGGCGAGCCCGCCGCCCTTGCCGCCGCCCATCTGACGCGACAGGGACTGGCCCCAACCGCGGAGCCTGGGCAGCATGTACTGCATCTGCGCCAGCGCCACCTGCGCCTTGCCCTCACGGGACTTGGCGTGCTGGGCGAAGATGTCGAGGATCAGCGCCGTCCGGTCGATGACCTTGACCTTGACGACGTCTTCGAGGTGGATGAGCTGCCCGGGGGAGAGCTCGCCGTCGCAGATGACGGTGTCGGCACCGGACTCCACGACCAGGTCCAGCAGCTCGCGGGCCTTGCCGGAGCCGATGTACGTGGCCGCGTCGGGCTTGTCGCGGCGCTGGATCACGCCGTCGAGCACCTGGGCGCCGGCCGTCTCGGCGAGCGCGGCCAGTTCGGCGAGGGAATTCTCCGCGTCCTGTGCACTGCCCGAGGTCCAGACACCGACGAGGACGACCCGCTCCAGCCGCAGCTGGCGGTACTCGACCTCGGTGACGTCCTCCAGCTCGGTCGACAGGCCCGCGACGCGCCGCAGGGCCGCCCGCTCGGAGCGGTCGAGCTGCTCGCCGTCCCGGGCGCCGTCGATCTCGTGGCTCCAGGCGACGTCCTCTTCCATCAGGGCATCGGCCCGAAGACCTTCGGTGCTGTTCAGCGGGAGTGTCTGCGCGTCCTGGGAAGGGGAAGAAGAGGAGGTCATTTGATCCTTACGTCGATGGGGAGCAGTGCGGGGACGGGCCTCGGGCCCCACCCCGTGAAAGCGCTGACGGAGGGATGCCCCGTCAATCGGTGAACGTGCGGGAGCGTCCGGAGATTCCCGGAACCCTCCCGGCCCGGGTGGTTTCCCACCGGGCCGGCGCAGCGCCGCCGACCTGACGATGGTCGCACGGAACGGGTCGTCTCGTCACGGGGGTTTTCCGTTCGGTCGAACGGAGCCCCGGTCCGCGGTGTCACGACCGGGCGGCCCCCGACTTCTTCTTCGCGGGCGCGGCGGTGCTCCACTCGGGGTGGCCGGGCATCGGCGGGGTGGTGGTGCCGTAGAGCCAGTCGCCGAGGAAGCCCCGCAGGTCCCGGGCGGCGACCGCCGATGCGAGGTCGACGAAGTCCTGCGTGGTGGCCGTGGAGTCACGGTGGGTGGTCACCCAGGTCCGCTCCAGCCGTTCGAAGGCGCGGTGGCCGATCTCCTGGCGCAGGGCGTACAGGACGAGGGCGGCCCCGTCGTAGACGACCGGGCGGAAGATGCTGCCGCCCTGACCGGGGGCGGGCACCTTCGGCTGCGCGGGCGGCCCGCCGGCGGCCCGCCACGCGTCGGACGCCCGGTAGGCGGCGCGCATCCGCACGTCCAGCGCCTGGTGGCCGTGCTCATCGGCGTGGAGGGCCTCGTACCAGGTGGCGTGGCCCTCATTGAGCCAGACGTCGGACCAGACGCGGGGGCTGACGCTGTTGCCGAACCACTGGTGGACGAGCTCGTGCACCATGATCGACTCGATGTACCAGTCCGGGAACCGGCCGCCCAGGAAGAAGTCCCGTTCGAACAGGCTGAGCGTCTGCGTCTCCAGGGCGAACCCGGTGTCCGCCTCGGCGACCAGCACCCCGTACGTCTCGAAGGGGTAGCCGCCGAGCTTGCGCTCCAGCCAGTCGATCTGGTCGGGCGTGCGGCGCAGCCAGGGTTCCAGCGCGGCGCGGTCCTTGCGGGGCACGACGTCCCGCAGGGGCAGCCCGTGCGGGCCGGGGCGGTGCCGGACGGTGGACGTCCCGATGGAGACCTGGGCCAGTTCGGTGGCCATGGGGTGCACGGTGCGGAAGGTGCGGGTGGTGGTGTCGCCGTGTTCCTCGACGCCCGCGGGCAGCCCGTTCGCGACCGTGGTGAGGGCGCGGGGTGCGGTGACGCGGAAGGTGAAGCGGGCCTTGTCCGAGGGGTGGTCGTTGCAGGGGAAGACGCGGTGGGCGGCGTCGGGCTGGCCCGCCGTCACCAGTCCGTCGGCGGTGCGGATCCAGCCGCCCTCGCCGTCCTCGCCGGGTGACGGGTCACTGGTGTGGCGCACGGTGACGCCCAGCCGGGTCCCGGGGAGGACGGGGCGGTCGGGGGTGACGACGAGGTCCTCCCCGGCCTTGGCGAAGCGGGCGGGCGCCCCGTCGACCTCGACCGCGTCGACCTCGCCGGCCGTGTGGTCCAGGTGGAACCACTCCAGCCGGGCGGTGGCCCGGGCGTCGATCCGGGTCACGCCCGTCACGGGGTCGTCGGGCGAGCCGGTGTAGGTGAGGGACACGTCGTAGGCGTGCACGTCGTACCCGGGGTTGCCGAGGTAGGGGAAGAGCCGGTCGCCGACGCCCGCCGGGGCCAGCGGCGCGGGGGCGCTGGCGGCGATCAGACAGACGGAGGCGGCGACGGCGAGCAGCGCGCCCCTGGTGCGGGGCGCCTTGGGGCCCGGGGGGCGGGACGGTCGGGGGGCCCTGGTGCGGGCGGTGAGCTGCATGGGTCACCGCTACCAGCGGGCGGCCCGTGGGCGCCGGCGACTCGCGCCGCGCCCACCCGAACGGGTCGGTGGGCGCCGGTGCGGGTCGCCGGGCAGGGCGCTACGAGGGGGCGACCGCCGGGTGTTGGGCGCGGCTGACGTCGTAGACCCCGGCGACGTTGCGCATGGCCTTGATCAGGGCGGGCAGCCGTGCCGCATCGGGGAGTTGGAGGGTGTACGTGTGGCGGACCTGCTGGCGGGAGGGGGGTTCGACGGTGGCCGAGACCACGGCGACGCCTTCCTGGGCGATGGCCTCCGTGAGGTCGGCGAGGAGGTGCGGGCGTCCGAAGGACTCGGCGACCAGGGTGACGCGGTACTCGGCGGTGTCGCCCCAGCGCACTCCGACCTCGGGGCGGGCGACCTCCTTCATCCGGGTGACCGAGGAGCAGGCGACCCGGTGGACGGTGACGACTCCCCCGCGCACGGCGAAGGCGGTGATCTCGTCGGGTGGTACGGGGGTGCAACAGCCCGCCAGGCGTACCGAGGCGCCGGGGATGTCGACGAGGGCGCCCGCGCCCACCGGGCGGGAGGAGGGGGCCGGCTGGGGCGCCCGGGGGGTGGCCTCGGGGGTTTCGGCGGCCTCGGGGTGATCGGTGAGCCAGCGTTGGATGGCGATCCGTGCGCCCGGGGCCACGGCGTGGTCCAGCCACTCCCGGGAGGGGCCGGACGCCGTGTCCTGGCTCATCAGCAGCTGCACCGTGTCGCCGTCGCGCAGCACGGTGCCGAGGGCCGCCAGGCGGCCGTTGACCCGGGCTCCGATGCAGGCGTGGGCGTCCTCGCCGTACTGCGCGTAGGCGGCGTCCACGCAACTGGCCCCGACCGGGAGGCCGAGGGTGCGGCCGTCGGTGCGGAACACGGTGATCTCGCGGTCCTGGGCGAGGTCCTCGCGCAGGGCGGACCAGAAGGTGTCGGGGTCGGGGGCGGAGCGCTGCCACTCCAGGAGGCGGGAGAGCCAGCCCGGTCGGGTGGGGTCGGCCCGCTCGCCGTCGTTGACCCTGGCGCCCTCCGGACCTGCGGCGCCGGCCGGACCCCCCGGCAGGGCCGTGCCCTCGTCGGCGCCGCTCGGGTAGGGGCTGCCGAGGGCGACGACGCCGGCCTGCGCCGTCCGGTGCATCTGCTGGGTGCGCACCAGGACCTCGACGACCTCGCCGTCCCGGCGGGCCACGGCGGTGTGCAGGGACTGGTAGAGGTTGAACTTCGGTACGGCGATGAAGTCCTTGAACTCCGAGACGACCGGGGTGAAACAGGTGTGCAGTTCGCCGAGGACGGCGTAACAGTCGGCGTCCTCGGCGACGAGGACCAGCAGCCGTCCGAAGTCGGCGCCGCGCAGCTCGCCGCGCTTGTGGCGCACCCGGTTGACGGAGAACAGGTGGCGCGGTCTGATCTGGACCTCGGCCGGGATGTCGGCGTCCCGCAGCACGGCGCGCACCGCTTCGGCGGTGTCGGCGAGCGGGTCATCGGCCCGGGCCGCGTTCTCGCTGACGAGGTGCCGGGTCTGCGCGCACTCCTCGGGGTGGAGGATCGCGAAGACGAGGTCCTCCAGCTCGGTCTTGAGGGCCTGGACGCCGAGGCGTTCGGCGAGCGGGATGAGGACGTCCCGGGTGACCTTGGCGATGCGTTCCTGCTTCTCGCGACGCATCACGCTCAGGGTGCGCATGTTGTGGAGCCGGTCGGCGAGTTTGATCGACATCACCCGGACGTCGTTGCCCGTGGCGACGAGCATCTTGCGGAAGGTCTCGGGTTCGGCGGCGGCGCCGTAGTCGACCTTCTCCAGTTTGGTGACGCCGTCGACCAGGAAGCAGACCTCGTCGCCGAACTCCCGGCGCACCTGGTCCAGGGTCACCTCGGTGTCCTCGACGGTGTCGTGGAGCAGGGACGCCGTCAAGGTGGTGGCTTCGGCGCCGAGTTCGGCGAGGATCAGGGTGACCGCGAGCGGGTGGGTGATGTACGGCTCGCCGCTCTTGCGCATCTGCCCCCGGTGCGAGGACTCGGCGAGCAGGTAGGCGCGGTGCAGCGGTTCGCTGTCGGCGTCCGGGTGGTGGGCGCGGTGGGCCTCGACCACATGGCTGATGGCGTCCGGCAGTCGGTCCCGGGCGGCCGGCCCCAGCAGGGCGGCCCGTCCCAGTCGGCGCAGGTCGATGCGGGGGCGACCGCGCTTGCGATGTGCTCCGGGCGTGAAGGACAGGGGGGTCGCAGGGTTTGTGGCCTCCGCGCTCATGGGCACCTCCGGCTGCATCGACCGGCGGTGCGGAACGGTCGCCTCCAGACGTTCAACTGCTGGAGGTGTGCGGGTGTTCTCCCGTCCGGGCCGGTGCTTGATGCTACCGAGCCCACCACGCCCCCAGGACCCGCTCCCGTCGAGCGTGAAACGGATCACCCATTCGAGGGAGGGATCACGGGTTGGCGGTTGCGGAACCACGGCGGTTCGTTTCGGCCACCCTGCGGGGAATCAGCCGTTCGGAGCACCGGGACGGATCTGCCCGGGCAGGGAAACGCGGTCCGGGGAGCGCCTCAGCGCAGCCGCGCCACGCGCCACACCGCGAGCACGACCACCACGCTGACCACGACGACGTACAGGGCGATGATCCGCCAGTCGACCCGTCGGCCCGAGCCGCGCTGCGGGAGCCCGGGCCAGGTGTAGCCGACGCGGCGGGCGGCCATCATGCCCCACCCGGCGGCGCAGGAGCAGATCAGCAGCCCGAGCATGGCGACGACCGCACCGCCGTCCCCGAACTCGAAGGCGAGGGGGAAGGCGAACATCAGCGAGCCGAGGGTGCTGAGTCCGACGATGGGGGCGAGCTGCCACAGCCGCAGCTTGCGCTGGGGACGCAGTTCCACCTCGACCTCGACGCTGGAGTCGAGGTCCCGGGGGGCCAGTCCGTCCACGGTGCCGGGTTCGGCCGTCGCGTCGGGGCCGTCGGAGGTGAGCCCGTCGACGGCGGGGGCGGGCACGTGCGGCAGCCGGGCCGCGTCGTCAGGTCCGTCCCGCTGTTCTTCTGGCGCGGTGTCTCGTCGAGGGCCGGCCTCCATCGCCACGCGCCCTCCCACTCCGGACTCCACTGGTCGATCGTCGCTCGATGATGGCACGGCGGCGGGGGCCCCGATGACGGGCGGGGCGTCCCGATGCCATCACGTGATCAGGCTGTGACCGCTCGTTCGAGCAACGCCAGCGCCCGTTGCGGGAGTTCCCCGTGGTCCGACGCGGCGCCACTGAGCCAATGCACCCGGGGGTCGCGTCGGAACCACGAATCCTGACGGCGCGCGAAGCGTTTGGTGGCGCGTACGGTCTCGTCGCGCGCTTCCTGTTCGCTGCACTCCCCCGCGAGCGCCGCGAGGACCTGCTGGTACCCCAGCGCACGCGAGGCGGTGCGGCCGTCACGCAGACCGTGTTCGGCCAGGGCGCGCACCTCGTCCACCAGGCCGGCGTCCCACATCCGGTCCACGCGCGCGGAGATGCGCCCGTCGAGCTCGGCGCGGGGGACGTCGACCCCGATCTGCACGGTGTCGTAGACCGAGTCGTGACCGGGCAGGTTGGCGGTGAAGGGCTTCCCCGTGATCTCGATCACTTCGAGGGCCCGGACGATCCGGCGCCCGTTGCTCGGGAGGATCGCGCGACCCGCCGGCGGGTCGGCCGCGGCCAGCCGGGCGTGCAGGGCGCCGGAGCCGCGCAGGGCGAGTTCCTCCTCCAGGCGGGCCCGTACGTCGGGGTCGGTGCCGGGGAACTCCAGGTGGTCGATGGCGCCGCGGACGTACAGCCCGGAGCCGCCGACGAGGACCGGCCAGCGGCCGGCGGCGAGCAGCCGGTCGATCTCGGCACGGGCCAGCCGCTGGTACTCGGCGACGCTCGCGGTCACCGTGACGTCCCAGATGTCCAAGAGTCGGTGCGGGACGCCCCCGCGTTCCTCGGGCGTCAGCTTGGCGGTACCGATGTCCATCCCGCGGTAGAGCTGCATCGAGTCGGCGTTGACGACCTCGCCGCCGAGTCGCTGGGCGAGGAAGACGCCCAGATCGGACTTTCCTGCTGCGGTCGGCCCGACGACGGCGATGACCCGCGGCGCGGGGGGTGCGGTACTCACCGCACCAGTCTCGCAAACCTCACGGGGCTTCCCGAACGAGTTACGTGACGGGCCGCGTACGACGTCGTTGCCTGTTGCGAGGTCCTGGCGCCGGTGAGCGAGGAACGGGGAACTCTGGCGGCGCAATGGGCCGCACGGGAGCGGCGAAGGATGTCACCAGAACGAGCAGGTTATGGAGCACTTCATGAGCGTTTTCGCACGTTTCCTCCGTAAGTCGAAGAAGGCGGCCGACCCGGCGGCGGGCCGGGCGGACGGGACGGACGGGACGGGTGCCGACCCGGCGGCCGCCGATGCGTCGGACCCCGGGTCGGACCCCGGGACCGCCGCCGCCACGGAGGTCGCCGGGGACGCGTCCGCCCCCGCGGAGTCCGAGCGGGCCGAGCCGGCTCCCGCGGCGTCGGTGACCGAGCGCGGCGCCCCGACCGAGTCGGTGGAGATCCCCAAGCAGCAGTCCGCGGAGCGGGCCGCCGACAACGAGGCGGGCGAGGGCGCCCGCAAGTAGGCACGCGCGACCGCCCGGGAGCGTTCCCGGGCGGCGGCGCCACGAGGCCCCCGGACCGGGAGGTCGTCAGCTCCAGGAGGCCACGAAGTAGCCCACCCCGTAGGGCGCCGCTTCGTACAGGAGCCGCCCGCTCAGCCGGGCGCCGTCCGCGGCACCGTCGAGCACCTGCCAGGGGGACCGCCCCGAGATCATCAGGTCGCGGGCGAGATCGGCGTCCAGTGAGGGCAGGAACGTCCCGTCGTCCGTCCGCCCGAGGGCGCGGGCGAGGTCCGCGTCGACCCGTTCGGCCCGTTCGTCCAGGTAGCCGGGTGCCTTGAGGCTCCGGCGGGCGCTGCCGTCCCCCAGTACCAGCAGGGCGACGCGGTCGGCCGACGCCGCCGTACGGGCGCCGTCCCCGTGGTTGGCCCGGCGGTCGCGATCGGACCCCGCCGACAGGCCCCGCACCGGTCCCGTCCAGCCCGCCCGGTCGAGCAGCCAGGCGCCGACGGCCAGCGACACCGGCAGGGAGGGCCCCGGGGCGTCGGCGTCGGGTTCCGCCCGCCCCAGGCTCACGTCCAGCGGAACGCCGAAGGTGCGGAAGGTGCCGGGCGCGCCCTGCGGGTACCCGGTCCGATCGGGGCCGTCCGCGGGGCCGACGGCCACGATCAGATCGGGACGGGCCGCCAGGACGTCCCGCAGCGCGTCGTCGCACGCCGCGCGCAGCCCGTCGAGTTCCGGCGCGGCTCCCGAGGCGACCTCGGGCACGAGCAGGGGCGGACAGGGGCAGACGGCGGCGGCGACAAGCATGATCGGCAGCGTAGCCCCGGCACGGGGGTGACTCCCAGTGGGCCCGGGGCCGGGCGGCTCAGCCGGCGTCGCAGGCGCTGCCGCAGGCGCCGCCCGGTGCGGCGGGCAGGGGCTGGGGGACGCCGATACCGGGCAGGCCGAGCAGCACCCCGGCGGGCTTCGCGGTCTCCTGCGCGTTCCGCTTCTCCCAGGCGTCGCCCGCACGGGTGCGGCGCACCTTCAGGGCCTCCCCCTCGGCGAGGAGGTGGTGGGGGGCGGCGTAGGTGATCTCCACGGTGACCACGTCACCGGGGCGGACCTCCTCGGCGGGCTTGGTGAAGTGGACGAGGCGGTTGTCGGGGGCGCGGCCGGACAGCCGGTGGGTGGCGCCGTCCTTGCGGCCCTCGCCCTCGGCCACCATCAGGTCGAGGGTGCGACCGACCTGCGCCTTGTTCTCGTCCCAGGAGATCTCCTCCTGGAGGGCGACCAGGCGCTCGTAGCGGGCCTGCACGACCTCCTTGGGGATCTGGTCGGGCATGTCCGCCGCGGGGGTGCCGGGGCGCTTGGAGTACTGGAAGGTGTACGCCTGCGAGAAGCGGGCCTCGCGGACCGCGTGGAGGGTCTGCTCGAAGTCCTCCTCGGTCTCGCCGGGGAAGCCCACGATGATGTCCGTGGTGATCGAGGCGTGCGGGATGGCCGCACGGACCTTCTCGATGATGCCGAGGTAGCGCTCCTGGCGGTAGGAGCGGCGCATGGCCTTCAGCACGGTGTCCGAGCCGGACTGGAGCGGCATGTGCAGCTGCGGCATGACGTTGGGGGTCTCGGCCATGGCGGCGATCACGTCGTCGGTGAAGTCCCGGGGGTGCGGCGAGGTGAACCGGACGCGTTCCAGTCCCTCGATCGCGCCGCACGCGCGCAGCAGCTTGCTGAACGCCTCGCGGTCGCCGATGTCCGAGCCGTAGGCGTTGACGTTCTGGCCGAGCAGCGTGATCTCCGAGACGCCCTCGGCGACCAGGGCCTCGATCTCGGCGAGGATGTCGCCGGTGCGGCGGTCCTTCTCCTTGCCGCGCAGGGCGGGGACGATGCAGAAGGTGCAGGTGTTGTTGCAGCCGACGGAGATCGATACCCAGGCCGCGTAGGCGCTCTCGCGGCGCGTCGGCAGCGTGGACGGGAACGCCTCCAGCGACTCGGCGATCTCGACCTGGGCCTCTTCCTGGATGCGGGCCCGTTCCAGCAGCACCGGCAGCTTGCCGATGTTGTGGGTGCCGAAGACGACGTCGACCCAGGGGGCGCGCCGGACGATGGTGTCGCGGTCCTTCTGGGCCAGACAGCCGCCCACCGCGATCTGCATGCCCGGGCGCTTCGTCTTCATGGGGGCGAGCCGGCCGAGGTTGCCGTAGAGGCGGTTGTCGGCGTTCTCCCGGACCGCGCAGGTGTTGAAGACGACGACGTCGGCGTCGCCGTCGGAGCCCTCGGCGGCGCGGACGTAGCCGGCGCCCTCCAGCAGCCCCGACAGCCGTTCGGAGTCGTGGACGTTCATCTGGCACCCGTAGGTGCGCACTTCGTACGTTTTCAATCCGTCCACTGTTCCGCCAGCCACGTCGTTACCGCTCACCCGTCCAGGGTAAGCGCTCCGACCGACCACCCCACCGCCCCACCCGCCGGGGCGCCCCACCCACCAGGGGGCGCCCCCGCCAGGGGCGCGAGGAACTGCGCGAGCAACCCCCCACCCACCCGCAGGGGACAACGCCCCCCGGGAGGCCCCCCGCACGCGGGCCGGCCGCGATCAGTCGCGAACGTAATCGCGCAGCGCCGCCGGCTTCAGCCCCGCCGCATCAGCCGCAGCAAGCACCCGCGTCAGATCCTTCGCGAGGTTCGGAGTGAAGTGCAGCAGGACGATGTCCCCACGGCGCAGGTCGGGCGCGGCGGGCGCCGTGCCCCAGTCGGTCTGGTCGTGCGTCCAGGTGACCACCGCCTTGGAGCCGCAGGCACGGGCGGCGACCGCGGTGTCCCCGTTGAGCGCACCGAACGGCGGGCGGGTCAGTCGGGGCTCGGCCCCGAACGCGGCCAGATGCCGGTTGCGGGCCCCGCAGAGCTCGGCGCGCTGGCCCGCCGCGTCCAGGGTGGTGAGGTCGGGGTGGGTGACGCTGTGGTTCTCCAGGCGGGACGGCCCGTGGTCGAGCAGCTTGCGGTAGTAGGCGGCGTCCCACGAGTACGCGTCCGGCAGCACGAACAGGGACGCGGGCACCTGGCGGTCCAGGAGGATCTTGGCGGCCTCCGGATCGTGGTACCAGCCGTCGTCGATGGTGATGAAGACGACGGGGTCCCGGGTGTCGACCCGGTTGAGGACCGGCGCGGGCGGGGGCCAGGCCGCGGCGGTCGCCCCGGCGGCGGGCGCGGCGACGGCCTGGGTCGGCGCGGCGGGGCCCGCCAGGGCCAGGGCGGCGAGGAGCGGGGCGAGGACGGCGAGTGCTGCTCGGGGTCTCGGCATGGCCCGCATCATTGGTCCAGTCCAACGGTGGTGTCAATGGTCCGTATCCCGGCGGGAGTTGCCGGGTCGCGCACGGGGACGCCCGGGACAGCCGCCCGGCCGGCGGGTCCCGGGGGACCACCCCGACTTTGAGTAGGCGTACTCATCCGCCACCCCGACCGGCGCGCATAACCTCGGCCCGGCGGAACGGACGGCACGGGAGGCGACATGAAGTGGCGGCGGGGATGGGGGGCACCGGTCGCGGTGGCCCTGGCGGTACTGGTGAGCGGCTGCGTGACGTCTTCCCGTGAGGACCGCGGACGGGCCCAGGAACTGGCCGAGGAGGTCTACCCCGGGGAGCTGACCGTCATCGGCTCGCGCTCCCTCTTCCCCGCCGACGACGGCTCCGAGGTGACCTTCGCGGTCAAGGGCGACCCGGACGCGGTCGTGCGGCTGCGCGTCGACGACGAGAAGGGCACCTGCGAGCGGCGTTCGGCGTGCGAGCCCGCACTGCGGGCGGCCCGGGGGAAGGCGGAGGCCGAAGCGGGGGCGTGGCGGGCCCTCCGGCGGGAGTTCGCCCGCTGCGACTTCGACGTGCTCGGCGTCAAGCCCTCCGGCGGCACCCTCACCGAGCCGTGGATCGCGGCCGAGGTGAACGACGGGAACGTCGACGTGCTGCTGCTCAAGATCGGCACCTGTCTGGAGCAGTACGGGCAGCTCGTCCCCCGGCAGCGCCCCCTACCGGCCGCGACCCCCTCTCCCGGGGCGTCGCCGGGAGCCCCGCGGGCTGCGGTGCCCCCGGCGACGATCACGGTCAACATCGTCGACCCCTCGGTGGTCGGGGACCTCCCGCAGGGCAGGAAGGACCGACCCACCCTGGTCGGCAAGACCTCGACCGAGCTGTACGCGGCCCTGTCCCGGCGCACGTACCACGCGGCGGCCTACCGGTGGGCCGACAGCGGCATCGAACCGCGGCCCGAGTACGCCCGCCCGGTCATGCCGTTCGAGGAGAAGCAGGAGTTCTTGAAGGCGGTGCACACCAACGTCACCGGCTGGCTCAGGCCCCACGAGCCGGACGCCGTGGTCTCCGACTACGGCGGCGTCTGGCGTCTGGTCGAGGGGCGCGCGGACCGGTTGGAGGGGTACGTCAGGTACTGCGACGAGCCCCGCGGCGAGCGGCCGGCCTGCGCCGGCGACCACACACTCCACGTCACCACCGACCTGTCGGGACGGCTCGTCGGGGAACCGGTGGGCACCCGGAAGCTGCGCGCGGACGGCGGCCCGGGCGGCTCCTCGCCCGCCGCCTGACCCTGGCCAGCACCGCGGTGACCTGGCAGGATCGCGCCATGCTCCCCGCTCTGCCCCGCATCGACCGCCGCCGTGCCCTCCGCGGCGGTGCGGTGTCGCTCGTCGTGCTCGGTCTGCTGCTGTGGTGGGTGCTCCCGCTGGACGAGGCGACGCCGAGCGGCCGGGTCACGGTGAGCACCGGAGTGCACTCCGGCGTCTACGAACGCTACGGCCGGCTGCTGAAGGCCGCGCTGAAGGAGGACGCGCCGGGCCTGGACGTCCAGCTGAAGCCGAGTGAGGGTTCCCAGCAGAACGTGCAGCGCCTCGCCACCGGGACCGCCGACTTCACGGTGGCCGCCGCCGACGCCGTGGAGGAGTACCGGCTCGCCGGACGCCCCGGCGCGGACCGGCTCCAGGGCTGCGTGCGGCTGTACGACGACTACGTGCAGCTGGTCGTCCCGCGCTCCTCCTCGGTACTCACCGCCGAGCAACTGCGGGGCAAGCGGGTGGCCGTGGGGCAGGTGGGGTCGGGCGTGCGGCTGATAGCGGACCGGGTGCTGACCGCCGCGGGGCTCGACCCCCGGCGCGACATCGAGCCGGTGTCCATCGGCATCGACACGATGACCAGCGCGCTGAAGGCCGACGACATCGACGCCTTCTTCTGGTCCGGCGGTCTGCCCACCGCCTCGGTGCGGAAGCTCTCGGAGGAGTTCGACATCCGCTTCGTGGAACTGGGCGACCTGGTGGACGCCCTCCACGACCAGGGCGGGGCCTCGCGCTACTACCGGGCGTCCGTGATGCCCGCCGACGCCTACCCATCGGCCCAGCAGGGGGCGACGGTGTCCACCCTGTCGGTGGCAAACCTGCTCGTCACCACGGATCGCAGCAGTAGCGAACTGGCCGAGCTGCTCACCCGTACCGTGATAGACAGCCGAGACCACATCGGTAGCCGTGTCCACGCCGCTCAACTAGTCGACCTACGCACGGCCTTGTACACGGACCCCCTGCCGCTGCACGAGGGCGCCCGCAACTATTACCGCTCGGTGAAGCCGTGACCGCACCGGGCGCCCGGTCCTTGCGCACGGAGCGCGACCACCGTCACGGGCAGCGACCCCGCGCGGTCACTCCTCCCGGGCCCGGGGCACGCTGACCGTCACCCGCAGCCCGGCCGGCTCGCGCCGCGCGTAGGCGATCGTGCCGCCGCCCGGGGCCAACAGGGCCCGCGAGATGGACAGTCCGAGCCCCGAACCCTTGACGTTCTGGTGCTGGGCGCTGCGCCAGAACCGGTCCCCCACCCGGCCCAGTTCCTCATCGGTGAGTCCGGGCCCGGCGTCGCACACCTCGATCCGCGAACGGGCCCCGGCGGCGGCGACCGTGACCGCGACCTCGGCGCCCGGGGGCGAGAACTTGAGCGCGTTGTCGATGACCGCGTCCAGCACGCTGGACAGGGCGATCGGGTCCGCCCACGCGGTCAGCGCGGGCGTCCGCTGCCGCAGCCGGACCCCCTTGTCCTCGGCGAGGGGCCGCCACGCATCGGCCCGCTCGGCGGTCAGCGCACCCACGTCGACCAGCCTCAGGTTCGCCTCGGCGTGCTCGGCCAGCGCCAGGTCCAGCAGGTCGTCGAGCACCTGGGCGAGCCGCTTCCCCTCGGTCCGCACCGAGGCGACCTCGACATTGTCCTCCGGCAGCTCCAGGGCGAGCAGTTCGATCCGCAGCAACAGCGCGGCCAGCGGGTTGCGCAGCTGGTGGGAGGCGTCGGCGACGAACGCGCGCTGTTGCTCCAGCACGGTCTCGACGTGGTCGGCCATCTCGTTGAACGAGCCCGCCAGCCGCCGTAGTTCCGGCGGCCCGCCGAGGGAGGCGACCCGGGACTTGAGCCGGCCGGTGGCGATGTCGTGGGTGGTGGCGTCGAGGATGCGCACGGGGCGCAGCACCCAGCCGGTCAGCCGGAGCGCCGCCCCCACCGCGAGGAGCATCGCGGCGGCCTCCCCCGCGGCGATGAACAGCCAGCCGCGCAGGGTCTTGGCGCGCATCTGCTCGGTCGGCGAGTCGGTGACGACGACCGCGAGGACGTCCCCGTCCCGGATGACCGGCGAGGCCACGACGAGACGGCCGTCCTGCCACGGCCACACCTGGTCGGGGTCGTGCCCCGGGCGCGACAGCAGGGCCTCCTGGAACGCGTCGCGGACGTCCCCGTGGTCGGGGAGCCGCCAACTGGCCGGTGCGTTCGCCATCGGCTCGTCGTCGCGGTAGAAGACGCCCGCCCGGATGCCGTACACCGCGTGGTAGCGGGAGAGTTCCTGTCGCAGGGTCTCCCGCCGCTCGTCGGTGGTCGACACCCGCGAACCGGAACTGCGGGCGGTCACGAACTGGGCCAGCGAGGCGAACCGGGCGGTGTCGTCGATCCGGTCGATGACGACCGTCTGCTGTTGCTGTGCCGCCACGCTCGCCCCCAGCGGGAAGCCGAGGGCGAGCAGCACCCCGGCCATGAGGACGATCAGCAGCGGAAGGAGGCGTGCGCGCACCCGCGGCCTCTACGGCGTCGGGGCGACGAGCCGGTAGCCCACGCCCCGCACGGTCTCTATCAGGGCCGGCATGCGCAGCTTGGAGCGCAGGGACGCCACGTGTACCTCCAGGGTGCGCCCCGTGCCCTCCCAGCTGGTGCGCCACACCTCGCTGATGATCTGCTCGCGCCGGAACACCACCCCGGGGCGCTGCGCGAGGAGGGCCAACAGGTCGAACTCCTTGCGGGTGAGCGGCACGGCGACCCCGTCGACGGTGACCCGGCGGTTGGGCAGTTCGATGCGCACCGGGCCGAGTGCGAGGTCGTCGGTCGCGGGCGCCGCCTCGTCGGGGACGGTGCGTCGGCTGACGGCGTGGATGCGGGCGAGGAGTTCCCCGGTGTCGTACGGCTTCACCACGTAGTCGTCGGCACCGAGGTTGAGGCCGTGTATCCGGGAGCGCACGTCGGACCGGGCGGTGACCATGATGACCGGGACGGCGCTGCGCTTGCGGATCTTGCCGCAGACCTCGTAGCCGTCCTGGTCGGGCAGTCCCAGGTCGAGCAGGACGACCGCGAACGGCGGCTTGCCGGGCGCCGTGTCGGGCAGCAGCGCGCGCAGCGCTTCCTCGCCGCTGCGGGCGTGCACGACGCTGATGCCGTGCCGGGCCAGGATCGCGGACAGCGCGGCGGCGACGTGGTCGTCGTCCTCCACGAGGAGGAGTCTCATGCCGGCTCCCTCCGGTTCGTGGCATGCGTGGCGCTCCGTGGGCGCGGGGCGCGCACAGGTGCTCCACAGCATCCATGCGGATCGGAAAGGACCACGTCAAGGGGCATGGGACGCCGCACTCCGACCGTTACGTACCCGGTACGCGGCCCCGCACTCCCCCTCACGAAGAGTGAGTATCGGCTATCAGATCGTTATGCTCAAGTTCCGCTCAGATGTACTGACGATGGCATTGACGCATCACTACTGTCCTCACAACCGAGGAGGACGGAGGGATGGCCGATGACTGAAGTATCGGTGACCAAGGACGCCGTACCCGCGGCCGAGGACCTGGTCGTGCTGAAGGGCGTGAACAAGCACTTCGGCGCTCTGCACGTGCTCCAGGACATCGATCTGACCATCGCCCGCGGTGAGGTCGTCGTGGTGATCGGCCCCTCCGGCTCGGGCAAGTCGACGCTGTGCCGGACGATCAACCGGCTGGAGGCCGTCGACTCGGGCGACATCAGCATCGACGGACGCCCGTTGCCCCAGGAGGGCCGCGAACTCGCCCGGCTGCGCGCCGATGTCGGCATGGTCTTCCAGTCGTTCAACCTGTTCGCCCACAAGACCGTGTTGGAGAACGTGGTGCTGGGCCAGACGAAGGTCCGCAAGACGGACCGGAAGACGGCCGAGGACAAGGCGCGCACGCTCCTCGACCGCGTCGGCGTCGCCAGCCAGGCGGACAAGTACCCGGCGCAGCTGTCGGGCGGCCAGCAACAACGCGTGGCCATCGCACGGGCGTTGGCGATGGGTCCCAAGGTGATGCTCTTCGACGAGCCCACCTCGGCCCTCGACCCGGAGATGATCAACGAGGTGCTGGAGGTCATGCAGCAGCTCGCCCGGGACGGCATGACCATGGTCGTCGTCACCCATGAGATGGGCTTCGCCCGCTCCGCGGCCAACCGGGTCGTCTTCATGGCCGACGGCCGCATCGTCGAACAGGCCGCCCCGGAGCAGTTCTTCAACAACCCGCGCAGCGACCGCGCCAAGGACTTCCTGTCGAAGATCCTGCACCACTGAGAGCGCCGCGCCACCGCGGGCCGGCCCTTCGGGAGCGACGGCCCGCTCCGCGGTACCCGCCCGTCCGGGCGCCGCGCTCCCGCGCGGCGACCCGCCCCGCCGACGGCGCGGGTCCACCGACCCCGTCGATCCCGCCGACCCGAAGGATCTCTCATGAAGCTCCGCCAGTCCGCCGCCGTGGCGGCGATCGCCGTGCTCGCGCTCACCGCCACCGCCTGCGGCGGTGAGTCCGGAAACGCCGGCGACAAGCCCGGGGGCGGCGCCGAGGGCAAGGACGCCCCGAAGCTGCCGACGTACGTGGTGGCCAAGGACGTCTCCATCGACTCCCCCGTCCTCAAGAAGGCCCAGTCGGCCGGCAAGCTCGTCTTCGGCGCCAAGAGCGACCAGCCGTTCCTCGGCTTCGAGGACACCGACGGCAAGCGCTCCGGCTTCGACATCGAGATCGCCAAGATGGTCGCCGCCGACCTGGGGTTCGCGCCGGACAAGCTGGAGTTCAAGACCGTGGACTCCAACGTCCGCGAGACCGCCATCTCCAAGGGCGAGGTCGATCTGTACGTCGGGACGTACACGATCAACGACGAGCGCAAGAAGCAGGTCGGCTTCGCCGGGCCGTACTTCCTCGCGGGCGCCGACCTGCTGGTCCGCAAGGACGAGTCGGGCATCACCGGTCCCGACAGCCTCAAGGGCAAGACGGTGTGTTCGATCAAGGGCTCCACCCCGCTCCAGGAGATCAAGAAGCCCAAGTACGGCGCGAAGACGATCGAGCTGTCCAAGTACTCCGAGTGCGTGCAGCAGCTCCTCAACAACGAGGTCGACGCGGTCACCACGGACGACGCCATCCTCAAGGGTTACGCCGCCCAGCGGCCCACCAAGCTCAAGGTGATCGGCAAGCCGTTCACCGAGGAGCCCTACGGCATCGGCATGGCCAAGGACGACAAGGCCCTGCGGGACGCCGTGACGAACGCGCTGGAGGCGCACCAGAAGAGCGGCGACTACAAGAAGGCGTACGAGGCGACGCTCGGTCTGTCCGGCTCCGCCTACGTCGAGCCCCCGGCGCTCGAACGCTACTGACGCCGCTCGCTGACTCGTCGGGCGGCGGCGTCCCATCGCGCCGCCGCCCGACGGCACCGGTCCACCGGCAGCACTCCGGCCGCCCCGGGCCTCCCACGAGGAACCGCCCGGCGGTGGCCCTCCCTGCCCGCCCGCCGCCCACGAGGACGTCCCCGTGAACGTACTGCTCGACCATCTCCCGGAGTTCCGCGAGGGGTTCATCGGCACCATCCTGCTGACGCTGGCCAGCGGACTGCTCGCCCTGGTGCTGGGGGTCATCGTCGCCGGATTCCGGGTCTCCCCGATCCCGCCGCTGCGACTCTTCGGCACGGTCTGGGTGACCCTGTTCCGCAACACCCCCCTGACCCTGCTCTTCCTGGTCGTCTGGTTCGTGGTCCCGGTCATCTTCATGCCCGGACTCAACCCCTGGACCAAGGCGCTGCTGGCGCTGGGCTGCTACACCTCGGCGTTCGTCTGCGAGGCGGTCCGCTCGGGCATCAACACGGTTCCCCTCGGCCAGGCGGAGGCGGCGCGCTCGCTGGGCATGACGTTCTCCCAGACCCTGCGGCTGATCGTGCTCCCGCAGGCCACCCGGACGGTGCTGCCGCCGCTCAGTTCCATCTTCATCGCGCTGACCAAGAACTCCGCCATCGCCGGTGCGTTCAGCGCCACCGAGTTGTTCGGCGTGCAGAAGCTCCTGAGCGACAAGGGCTTCGACATCGCCTGGATCTTCCTGTGGGTGGCCCTCGGCTACCTGATCGTCACCTTCACCATCAGCGGCTTGTTCCGGCTGCTGGAGCGACGCCTGGGGGTCGCCCGATGAGTTCCAGCGTCCTGTACGACACACCGGGCCCGAAGGCGCGGGTGCGCAACCGGCTGTTCACCGTGATCGGTTCGGCGGCCGTGCTCGGTCTGGTCGTGTTCGCGATCTACCGACTGAACGTCAAGGGCCAGTTGGAGCCCGAGGTCTGGAACATCTTCAACAACGCGGGGGTGCGCGCCAGGATCCGCGACGGCCTGCTGAGCACCCTGACGGTGTTCGCCCTCGCGGGCGTGCTGTCGTTGCTCCTCGGGGTGCTCCTCGCGGTGGCGCGGCTCTCCGACCACAAGGCCGTCTCCATCGCGGCCACCTGGTTCATCGAGCTGTTCCGGGCGATCCCCCTGCTGATCACCATCTACGCCCTGTGGGTGCTGTTCCTCTCCAACCGGAACGAACTCGGGGTCATCGGCGAGAACAGCGCCTTCTGGGGCCTGGTCATCGGGCTCACCGTCTACAACGGCTCGGTCCAGGCGGAAGTGCTGCGCGCGGGCATCAACGCGGTGCCCCGCGGACAGGTGGAGGCCGCGTACGCGCTGGGCCTGCGCAAGTCGCAGGTGATGGTGATGCTCCAACTGCCGCAGGCGATCCGTTCGATGCTGCCGTCGATCATCAGCCAGCTGGTGGTGACCCTGAAGGACACCTCCCTCGGTTACGTCATCCTCTTCCCGGAACTCCTCTACGAGGCCCGGAAGATGGCCACCACCATCATCGTGAACGACGAGAACCCGATCACTCCGATCGTGATCGTCGTGGGCACCATCTACGTCGCGCTCTGCCTGGCCCTTTCCTCGCTGGCGAGTTGGATCGAGAAGCGGGGCAGCCGGGCCAAGACCGGCCCGCAGATCACGCCCGCCGGCGGACAGCTGGCCGACGGGGCCGTCCCCGGGCCGACGACCGGCGGCGGCACCGGCGCCGCCGCGGCGAACAAGGTCGATCTGCCCTGAGCGGACTGCGGGCGCCCCGGCCGCCACGGTGACCCCGTGCGTCCCCGGGCGGTCTGGGCGCGTGCCGGCCGGTCGCGTACCGTGGGCCCCTGACGTCGTGCGACCCGTGCGTTGGGCCATGGAGGCAGTGGGGTCATCGCCACTGCCTCCGTCACTTGACGCAAGCACCGGCAATGGGTTGCATACGTTCTGTGATCGTGCACCCCGTTCCTTCGTTCCGCCTCAGTACGTCCCGTACAGCTGACCTGACGTCGCGGACTCCACTCCGGGCAGGGGGCGCCACTCCGTGGACCCGGTGATCGTTGTCGGAGCGGGCCCCGTGGGGCTCACGCTCGCCCTCGCCCTCGCCCGGTCCGGCGTCCCGAGCGTCCTCCTCGACGAAGGCCCCGGCAAGGAGGAACCGCGCCCGGCGCGCACGGCGGTGCTGCACGACGACACGGTGCGGTGGGTCGAGCAACTGATCGGCGCGTCCTTCACCGAAGCGGGCACCGGAACCCGCTGGACCGGCTGGCGGGCCCTGCGCCGCAAGCAGTCCGTCCAGCAACTCGCCTTCGACCACGCGACCCCCTCCCCGCTCCACCTGGCGCAGCACGCCCTGACGGGTGCGCTGCGCGAGGCGATCGACGGACAGAGCCTCGTGAAGGTCGCCGTCGACAGCCGGGTGGACGGCGTCGAGCAGGACGGATCGGGGCTGACCGTGCACACCCGGGGCCCCAAGGGCACCTGGTGGCGCGGGAGTTACCTGGTGGGCTGCGACGGCCCCCGGTCCACGGTCCGCAAGCTCCTCGACATCCGCTTCCCCGGGCGCACCGCCGTCGAACGCCACGCGGTGGCCACCTTGCGCACCGAACTCCCCCACCCCGGCGAGGCGTTGGTGCACCGGATGCCACCGTGGCGGCTGTCGGGCACCGAGGTGACCGGCCGCCCCCTGCCCGACGGGTCGTGGCGCCTGGACTGGCTGTTGCCCCCGAAGAACGAACTGGTCACCCCGGACGCCCTGGTCGCCCGGGTGCACGAGACCCTGACCGGTTGGAACGGCGGCAGCGCGCCCGCCTACGAACTCGTCGACACCGGGGTCCACACCGTCCACCACCGGCTCGCCCGCAGATGGCGGGTCGGCCGGGCGTTCCTCGCGGGGGACGCCGCCCACCTGCTCGGCGCCCTCGGCACCCAAGGGCTGGACGAGGGCCTGCGGGACGCGAACAACCTCGCCTGGAAGCTCGCCCACGCCTGGCACCACGGACCCGCCGACGGCCTGCTCGCCAGCTACCAGACCGAGCGCCGCGCCGTGGTCGCCGCCCGGCTGCGCGCCGCCGACCAGGCACTGCCCCTGCTGCGCGGCGGGGGCGGGCTGCGGTCCTACGTGCCCGGGGCCGCCCGGGGGCACGACGCCCTGCTCACGGACGGGCATCTGGGACGCGGTGCGCTGGGCGCGCCCGGCACGTACGCGGGCTCGCCCCTCACCCCCGCGCCGTCCCCGTCGGCGGTTCCGGTGGGCACGGCTCCGGGCGAACCGGTGGCCGATGTGGTGGTGACCGCCGAGGACGGCACCTTCGTGCAGCTCCGGGACCGGCTGGGGCTCGGTCACCTGGTGGTGCTGCTGGTCGCACCGGGCACCGGCGTGTGGGAACGACGGCACTGGGCGAGCGCGGGCCTCATGCCCCGGCTCACGGCCGCCGTGTCCGCGCTCCCCTGCCGGGCCGAACTCCTCGTCACGGAGTCCTACCTCGACGCGGCGGCCCACACCGTGCTCCTCGTCCGTCCGGACGGGCATCTGGCGGCCACCTTCAACGGGGTGCAGCCGGTCGAGTTGTACGCGGCGGCGGACACCGTGCTGGGCGGGGCCGAGCAGCCGGCGGAGGCCGCCGACCCGGTGTGAGCACCGGCCGCCGGGGGTGTGAGCACCGGCCGCCGCGGGGCGTGAGCAGCGGTCGTCGGGGCGGGGGCGCACGCCGGAGCAGGCGTGCTCAGGACGGCTACCGGGCGCCCGCGGGGGCTGCTCCCAGGGGGAACGTCCGCCCCGTGACACTCGGTTGACCACCTCACGGCACCGTGGTGTACTCCGGAACGTGACCGACACCGATGTGCGCCTGTGGCGGAGGGTCCATATGGACCTGGTCCGCTACGCGGGCTGCGTGTGTCGCTGGTCCTGACTTTCGCCCCCTCCTGCCACTCCGCCGCCGTTCGGTCCGGTCCCGTACGCGGGCACGTCCTCGTGCACTGCGTCCCGTCGACGGCGGGCGGGTGGTTCCTGCGAACCTTCAGGACGGCACCGTGCCCCCTTCCGCGCCCGTAGCCCCCTCCCCGTACTCCGCCCCGTCCCCGCGGACGCCGATGCAGGCGGAACTCCTCGACTTCGTCCGTCGCGTCGCCGCGGACGAGGACCTCGTCGCTTCCCTCCCCCTCGACCCGGAGGGCCGCACCTGGGTGCGGCTCGAAGGCCCCGGCGGCAGCGAAGCCTGGCTCATCGGCTGGCCGCCCGGCACCGGCACCGGCTGGCACGACCACGCCGAATCCGTCGGCGCCTTCCTCACCGCCCGCGGTGAACTGCGGGAACACTCCGTTAGCGCCCGACTGCCCACCGAGGGCTGGCTCACCCTCGAGCTCAGCGAGGGCCTCGACCGCACGCGGCGGCTGACCGCGGGGAAGGGGCGCTCCTTCGGACGGCACCACGTGCACGAGGTGCTGAACGAGTCACCGACCGAACACGCCGTCTCCGTGCACGCCTACTACCCGCCGTTGCCCCGGATCCGGCGGTACAGCCGCTCGGGACGGGTGATGCGGCTGGAGCACGTCGAACTCCCGGAGGACTGGCAGTGAGCGACGCGAACAGCACGACCGGCGCGGTGTCCGTGGACGTGCACCTGGAACGGGTGCGCTCCGGTCTCGACCGGCTCGCCCCCGAGGACGCGCACGCCGCCGCCGGGGCGGGTGACGCCCTCCTGGTCGACATCCGGTACGCCGCCCTCCGGGACCGGGACGGTCTGATCCCGGGGGCCCTGGTGGTGGAACGCAACGAGTTGGAGTGGCGCCTCGATCCGCTCGGCAGCCATCGTGCGGCCGAGGCGACCGGCCACGACCTGCGGGTGGTGGTGGTCTGCAACGAGGGGTACGCATCGAGTCTGGCCGCCGAGTCGTTGCACCGGCTCGGGCTGCGGCGGGCGACCGACCTGGTGGGCGGCTTCCAGGCGTGGCGCGCCGCGGGGCTGCCCGTCACCGGCCCGGCGGAGCCCCTGACGGCCGCACCGGACGGCGGCTGACGCACCCGACGGCCATCGGCCCGGGGCGGCGACCTCCCGCCCCGGGCCGATGGCGTGCCCCGGAGCTTCCGCCGGTCAGTCGTTCTCCTCGGGGCCGTCGGCCGGAGCGGTCCCCGTGCCGTGCGGGAGCAGCAGCGTCGAATCCGCGTGGAGCGTGAGGTGCACCGGGACGAGGTGGGCGGCGTCCAAGGGCGGGTCCCCGGTGCCGGAACCGCGGGCGTACCGGGGGTGGGCGCCCCCGCTGATCTGCCAGCGCAGGCGGTGCCCGACGGCGAAGCGGTGAGCCGTGGCGCTCATCGGCACGGTGATCCGCGTGGGCTCCTCACCCGTCGTGCGCAGGCGCCCCAGCCCGTCGCAGACGTTGACGGAACGGCCCTGCGGGTCCACGTCGCACAGGCGCGTGAAGACGTCGGCGTGGCCGGTGTCGGTGGCGACGCTCAACCGGGCGGACACCGGGCCGTAGATCTCCACGGGTGCGGTCAACGGCGGTCCGGTGAAGGTCAGTACGTCCTCGCGGTCCTCCAGTCGGCCGTTGTCCCGGGCGCCCGCGGTTCGGGAGAGCAGCGGGCCGCCCAGGGACGGAGTGGGGTCGGCGGGGTCGTAGCGGAAGGAGGTCAGCGGGAGGGCTTCGGTGGGGGCCTGGCGGGTGAGGTGCCCTTCCCGGGTGGGGAACCACGCGGTGGTGGACGGGTCCGCGGGCCATGCGTCGAGGTCGCGCCAGTCGTCCGCACCGCCGAGGTGCACGCGCACCCCGGTGGGACGCAGACCGGAGCGGTCGGCGTACAGATGGGCGCGCAGCCAGGCCAGGGTTTCGGTGAACACCTCGGGCCAGCCCTGTTGCAGGGCGGAGGTGTGGGTCCAGGGGCCGACGAGCAGGGCCGTCTCGCAGCCGGCCCGACGCAGTCGTGCGTACTGCTCGAAGGTCTGGTCGACCAGTCCGTCGTGCCATCCGGTGATCAGGCTGGTCGGCACGGTCTGCCGCTCCGCCGCCCGGGCCAGCGACGCACCGTCCCAGTACGGGTCCGCGGCGTCCCGGTGCGTCAACGCCGCGTCCAGCCAGGGTGTTTCACCCCCGAGGGCGGGTGCGTACGAGCCGCGCAGCGGCCGGGCGCCGGTGACCTCGCGCAACCGGCGCGCCAGACGCAGGGTGGCCTTGAGGAACGCCCCCGCCCCCTGGTGCTGGTAGGTCATCCCCACCCCGACGGCGAGGGCGTTCTCCAGGCGGAGCGCGCCGTCGCGGGTGTGGAACAGGGCGTGGGGGTCGTGCAGTCCCACCTGGATCGCCATCGCCTTCAGCTCCGGCGGCGGGTCCAGGGCGAGGGCCCATTGCACGTAGCCGAGGTAGCTGGGGCCGACCGTACCCAACCGACCGGTGAACCAGGGCTGTTCGCGCAGCCAGGCCACCGCGGCCCGCCCGTCGGCCGCCTCGTTGCGCCACAGGTCGAACTCGCCGCCCGAGCCGCCGGTGCCGCGGCAGCTCTGGATGACCACGTGGAAGCCCTGTTCGGCGAAGAGCAGGCCGTACTGGGCGGACCAGGGCACGCCCCGGCCGTAGGGCGAGCGCACCAGGAGGGTGGGGAAGTCGCCCGGGGCCCGCGGGAAGTAGTGGTCGGTCAGCAACGGGCTGCCGTCGGCGGCCGGCACCGCGAGGCCGGGCTCCCGTCCGACGGAGTACCGCTTGGCCGGGAGTCGGCGCCAGGTCGACCGCATCGCCCGGGCGGCCAGCGGCGGCTTGCCCGAGGGCGCCGACCAGGTCGGTTCGGACCGGGGGTTGCGCGTGCGTGACGCCATCGTGGTTCCCCTCACTATTTCCAGTACGTTGTACGAGAATAGAGGATGCTTGGATGGCGCACACAGGGCGGGCCCGTACGGGGCACCGAGCGCACGGCGGAGAAGAGGGGTACCGAGATCGTGACCCGTGAGGAAGGGCCCGGCGCCACGGGCTTCGACCCCCAGCGCCTCTGGCTCGCGCCCGACCGTCCCCGCAAGGGTCGCCCGCCCGCCTACAGCCGTGCGGCGATCACCGCCGCCGCCGTCGCCGTCGCGGACGCCGAGGGACTGGAGGCGGTCACCATGCGACGGGTGGCGGCAGAGGTCGGAGCGGGCGTGATGTCGCTCTACAGCTACGCCCCCGACAAGGAGACGCTGCTGGAGCTGATGGTCGACCAGGTCAGCGGGGAACTACCGACCGGGGGCACGCCCTGCGGGCACTGGCGCGCCGAGGCGAAGGCCATCGCGCACCTCCAGCGTGCCCTGATGCTGCGGCACCCCTGGTTGCCGGTCGCCCTGTCCAGCCGTCGGACCCCCGGGCCGAACACCCTGGCCTTCCTGGAGTACGCCCTCGCCGCCCTGCGGCCCTCCGGACTGGACGGTGCGACGCGGGTGGAGGTCTTCGCCCAGCTCACCGCGTTCGTGACCGGGCACGTGACGTACGAGATCGCGCAGGCCGCGGCCTCGCGGTCCTACGACCGGACCGCGGCCGAAGCCCGCTACCTCGCCGTCGTCGCCGCGGACGGCCACCACCCGGAACTCGCCGAAGCGCTCGCCGCTCCCCAGCGGCCCGTCACCCCCGAAGCCACCTTCGAACGGTTCCTCAACCGGCTGGTCGAGGGGCTCGGTGCCCCCGACTCCGACGCCCGGGGCTCCGCCCCCCTCGAAGCCGGCACCGGCGATCCGGAAGCCGGTGCTCCTGAACAGGGTGTCTCCGGCGCCGACACCCGCTGACCCGGTGCGCGCGGCTCGCCGGCCGGAGAGCGCCCGGGGTCACTCCCCGTAGCCCGGGTCCCACTCCTGCGGGTCCTCGCCCTCTTCCTCCAGGGCCGCCCGGACCACCCGTAGCGCCAAGCCCTCGGAGTAGCCCTTGCGGGCGAGCATGCCCGCGAGGCGGCGCAGCCGTTTGTCGCGGTCCAGCCCGCGCGTGGTGCGCAGTTTGCGGGCCACCAGCTCGCGGGCGGTGGCTTCCTCCTGCTCGGGATCGAGTTGCGCCACGGCTTCGTCGATCACGGTGGAGTCGACGCCCTTGGTCCGCAGCTCCCGGGCGAGCGCGCGGCGGGCGAGGCCCCGGCCGTGGTGCCGGGACTCCACCCAGGCGTCCGCGTAGGCACCGTCGTTGATCAGGCCCACTTCTTCGAAGCGGGTCAGCACCTCCTCGGCGACCTCGTCGGGAATCTCCCGCTTGCGCAGGGCGTCCGCGAGTTGCTTGCGGGTGCGGGGGGTCCCGGTGAGCAGACGCAGACAGATCGCGCGCGCCTGCTCGGCCGGGTCCCGGGGCGGCTCCCCCTGCTCGGCCCTCGACGAGGAGGGGGAGCCGCTGTCGTGGTGGCCGCGACGGCCTCGCCGCCGGGGGGCAGGACCGTGTTCCCCCGTGGCCGGGTCCCCCGGGGCGGCGCGTCCGGGGCGGCCCGCCCCGGACCTCCCGTCACCGGCCTCGCCCCACCGGCCCTCCCGCTCCGCGGGGCGGAGGGGGGAGTCCTCGGGGTCCGGCCATTCGGTTCGCCGTGTCACGGGCTAGCTCTTGGCCGCCGTGGCCTTGGCCTTGGTGGTCTTGGCCGTCGGGGCGGGGACCGTCTTGGTCTCCTCCGCGGGTGCGGTGACGGCCGCGTCCGCCCCCGGCTCACCGGCCGGGACCTCCAGCTTCACTCCGACGCCGAGCTTCTCCTTGATCTTCCGCTCGATCTCATTGGCCAGATCGGGGTTGTCCTTGAGGAAGTTGCGCGCGTTCTCCTTGCCCTGGCCGAGCTGGTCGCCCTCGTACGTGTACCAGGCACCGGCCTTGCGGACGAAGCCGTGCTCCACGCCCATGTCGATCAGCCCGCCCTCACGGCTGATGCCCTGGCCGTAGAGGATGTCGAACTCGGCCTGCTTGAACGGCGGCGCGACCTTGTTCTTGACGACCTTGCAGCGGGTGCGGTTGCCCACTGCGTCGGTGCCGTCCTTGAGGGTCTCGATGCGACGGATGTCGATGCGGACCGAGGCGTAGAACTTCAGGGCGCGGCCACCGGTCGTCGTCTCCGGGGAGCCGAACATCACGCCGATCTTCTCGCGCAGCTGGTTGATGAAGATCGCCGTGGTCTTGGACTGGTTGAGCGCGCTGGTGATCTTCCGCAGGGCCTGGCTCATCAGTCGGGCCTGGAGGCCCACGTGCGAGTCGCCCATCTCGCCCTCGATCTCCGCGCGCGGCACGAGCGCCGCGACGGAGTCGATGACGATGAGGTCGAGGGCACCGGAACGGATGAGCATGTCCGTGATTTCCAGGGCCTGCTCGCCGTTGTCCGGCTGGGACAGGATGAGGTTGTCGATGTCGACGCCGAGCTTCTTGGCGTACTCGGGGTCGAGGGCGTGCTCCGCGTCGATGAAGGCGACCTGACCGCCGGCCTTCTGCGCGTTGGCCACGGCGTGGAGGGTGAGGGTGGTCTTGCCGGAGGACTCCGGCCCGTAGACCTCCACCACGCGTCCGCGCGGCAGTCCGCCGACCCCGAGGGCGACGTCGAGGGCGGTCGACCCGGTGGGGATGACCTCGATGGGCTCGTTCGGCCGCTCGCCCAGACGCATCACCGCGCCCTTGCCGAATTGTCGTTCGATCTGTGCGAGCGCGGCGTCCAACGCCTTCTCGCGGTCGGTTCCTGCCATGGGTTCCACCCGATTTGCTTGAGTCGATCGCTTCACGTCAAAGACGCTAACGCCTGCCACTGACAACGCGCCCCGACGCCGGTCCGACCTGTGGATAACTCCGGCGACCACGGCCGCCGAGGACACCGCCGAGACCTCCCGGCGACCCTGGAAACCGCCCCGGAACCGCCCGGGAACCCCGGCGATCGGGGCGGGGAGCCGGTCGGCCACGCGCTTCGGACCACCCCCATCAGAATGGATGTTCGATTTTGGTGTCAAGCGCACCGCGCGGCACCACCGAGCCTACGTCGCACCCCCCGGCGCTCCCCGGAACACCCGAGACACGCACTGACAAGCCCCGACGCGCCTCGACGCGTCCCGACACGCGCGGGGGCGGTGGTCGGAGCCCGTCCGACCACCGCCCCCCACGCGCGGTACCCCCGCGCGCCCCGGGTCCCCCGGCGTCAGCCGCCGGGCGCAGGACCCGGATCAGCCGCCGGGCACCCCGTCGGCGTCCGCGGAGCGGGTCCGCGCGGTACGGGCCGCCGAACCGCCCAGCAACCCGCGGACCCGGCTGAACGCGCCCCCGGTCGCCTTGCGCGGGTGACCCTGGACACGGGGGTCGTCCGTGACGTCGTACCGCCGGACGTACGTGCTGAGGAACGCCTGGAGGGTGGCGACCGCCGGAATGGCGATCAGCGCGCCCACCGCGCCGAGCAGCCCCGTGCCGACGATGACCGAACCGAAGGCGACGGCCGGGTGGATGTCCACGGTCCGGGCGGTCAGCTTCGGCTGGAGCAGGTAGTTCTCGAACTGCTGGTACACCAGGACGAAGATCAGCACCCACAGCGAGTACCAGGGGTCGACCGTGAAGGCGATCAGCATGGGCAGGGCGCCCGCCAGGTACGTGCCGATGGTCGGGATGAACTGGGAGACGAGGCCCACCCACACCGCCAGGGCGGGCGCGTAGGGCACCGTCAGGGCCTCGAACAGGACGTAGTGCGCAACGCCGGACACCAGGGCCATCAGCCCGCGCGAGTACAGGTACCCGCCCGTCTTGTCGACGGCGATCTCCCAGGCCCGCAGCACCTCGCTCTGCCGGGCGGGCGGCAGCACCGAACACAGCGCGCGCCGCAGCCGCGGGCCGTCCGCCGCGAAGTAGAACGCGAACAGCAGCACGGTCAGCAGGTGGAACAGCCCGCCCAGCACCTGCGCGGAGACGTCCAGGACGCCGGTGGCGCTGTCCTGGATGTACTTCTGGAGCCAGTCGGAGTGGACGAGGCTGTCCTGGACCTTGACCCGGTTCAGTTCGGTGCCGAACGTCGTGTTGGTCCAGTTGATGACCGAGTCGAGGTACTTCGGGAAGTCCTCGGAGATGCTCGCGATCTGGCCGGCGAGCATCGATCCCATCATCGTGACGAAGCCCGCCGTCACGACCACCAGCCCCAGGAACACGGTGGCCGTGGCCAGACCCCGGCGCATCCCCCGCGCCGCCATCCAACTCACGGCGGGCTCGATGGCCAGCGCCAGGAAGAACGAGATCAGGATGTTGATCAGCAGGCCGGTGAGCTGGTGGAACGCCCAGCTGCCGAGTTGGAAGCAGGCGTACAGGGCGAGGGCCAGCACGATGGCGCGCGGCAGCCAGCGGGGCATCTTGACGCTGCGGTCGTCCACCGGGGCCGCTCCGTCGGAGCGGGCCGCGGCCGGCGGGTCCCCCTCCGGGGTGGGGTCCCGGGATATCCGTGCCGCCCGGGAGGTGTCCGCGCCGCCGGCCGGACCTGCCGTGCGCGTGCTGTCGTCCGTGTCATCAATGGGTGCCACCGTGCAAGTTTCGCCTACGCCACGCGGTTTCCGCCCCACCCTTGCGAACCGGACACCCCGACCCGCGCGCGGCGGCGGCCGTCAGCGCAGGTGCGCCGGCACGCCGACCGCCTCGCACACCGCCCGCCACACGTCCTTCGCCTCCCACCCCGCCGCGAGCGCCTGGTGCACCGTGCGCCCGTCCAACTCCGCCATCACGTGGTCACGGGCGAAGGACTCGGCGTACCCCGCACCGAAGTGGTCCGCCATCCGCTGCCAGAAAACCGTCAACCGCATGCCACCAGTATCCCGCCCCTGAGGGTGCAGCCGGACCGGTACGGCTCCCCGCACGGCGCTCGGCCTCTACGGTCGTGACATGGCCGAATCCGGAGCTTTCCCCCTGCCCTCGCAGCCCGCCACACGTTCGACCGCCCCGGCTCCCGGAGCCGCGCAGCCCACCCCGGCGCACACCCCGCTCGCCCGCGCGGCGGACTTCCTGTGGCTCACCGCGCGGGTGCTGGAGCAGCGCAGGTTCGCGTACGAGTTCCTGGGCGCGGCCGACGCCGACGCGGTGGAGACCGCCCTGGACGCGTACCGCACCGAGGACGGCGGCTACGGGCACGCCCTCGAACCGGACCTCAGGGGGCCGGTGAGCCAGCCCCTGCACGCCGCGCACGCGCTACGGGTGCTCGACTCGATCGGGCGGTGCGGCGGGCAGCGGGTGGAGCGGCTCGGCCGCCACCTGACGTCCGTGTCCACCCCGGAGGGGGCCCTGCCCTCGGTGCTGCCGACCCAGCGGGCGTACCCGTCCGCGCCGTTCGTGCCGGTCGTGGACCATCCGCCGGGGGACCTGCTGGCGACGGGCCCCGTGGTGGGCCTGCTGCACCGCAACGACGTCTGGCACGCCTGGCTGTTCCGGGCGACGGACTTCTGCTGGCACGCCGTGGAGTCGCTGGAGAAGTCGCACCCCTACGAGATCGAGGCCGCGATCGTGTTCCTGGACTCCGTTCCGGACCGCTCGCGCGCGGAGGCCGCGGCCGACCGGCTGGGACGGCTGGTGCGGGAACAGCGGCTCGCGGTCCTGGACCCGGAGCGGCTCGACGACTTCCCGGTGGCCCCGGGGTACGCCCCCAAGGAGCACCACTACCCGCACCACTTCGCGCGCTCCCCCCGCTCGCTGGCGCGCGCCTGGTTCACGGAGGCGGAGATGGCCCGGTCGCTGGACGTGCTGGCGGCGCAGCAGCAGAGCGACGGGGGCTGGCCGATCCAGTGGCGGCTGTGGGCGCCGGGCACGGCGCTGGAGTGGCGGCCCATCGTCACCCTGGAGGCGCTGCGCACCCTGCGGGCCCACGGCCGGTCCATCGGCTGAACCGCCCGGTCCGGGGCCGGGCGGTTGCCGGTCACCCGGTCAGCGCCCGCACGCCGGCCGTGACGGCCACGGCCGCCCCGACGACGACCAGGAAGGGCGCCCGCAGGACCAGGGCGAGGGCCGCCGCGCCGAGTCCGGCGGCCTTGGCGTCGAGGAGGAGTTCGGCGCCGTCGGAGAAGGTCTGCTGGGCGGTGAGCGCGGCGAGCAGCGCCACCGGTACGAGGGCGGCCAGGCGGCGCACCAGCGGGCGTTCCAGGGCGCCGGCGGGCACCAGGAGGCCGAGCAGTTTGACGGCGTAACAGCCGACGGCGGTGACGCCGATCGCGATCCACACGGTCGTCTCGTTCATCGGTTCCCCGACCTCCTCCCGGTGTCCCGGCCGGTGCCTTCGCCATCGGCGTCGTCAGCAGGGCGGCGGGGAGCCTCCCCCGGGTCCGCGGCGGGTCCGTGGGCGGGGCTCCGGCGCCCGCTGACGTACAGGACCACGGGTGCCGCGAGGGCCGAGAGCAGGACCGGCACCCCGGCCGGCAGCACCGGCAGCAGCCCCAGGCCGAGGAGGACCGCGAGAGCGGCGACGGCGCGCTCGGCGGGGGTGCGGAGCATGGGCGCCAGCAGGGCGAGGAACACCGCGGGTCCCGCCGCGTCCAGGCCCCAGGCGTCGGTGTCGCCGATGGCCTCCGCGCCCAGCGCGCCGAGCAGCGTGGTGAGGTTCCAGAGCACGTAGAGGGTGGCCCCGGTGACCGTGAAGCCGATCCGGGCCGCCCGGCGCGTGGGCTGGGCGAGCGAGACGGCGGTGGTCTCGTCGATGACCCACTGCGCGGCGAACGGCCGCACCGCCCGGGGCAGGGCGAGCAACTGGGACAGGCGCAGTCCGTAGAAGGCGTTGCGCACGCCGAGGAAGAACGCCCCGGCCGCCGCCGTCAGCGGGTTGCCGCCCGCGGCGAGCGCCCCCACCAGGGCGAACTGGGAGGCCCCGGTGAACACCAGGAGGCTCAGGGCGCAGGTCTGGAGGACGGTGAGTCCGCTGCCCGCCGCGGTCACGCCGAAGGCGAAGCCGGAGAGGCCGACGGCCACGCCGACGCCCAGGGCGTCCCGGACGACGGCGGCGTCGCGCTTGGTGGGCGCACCGGGTCTGACCGGGGCGTCCGTCGGGCCCGCGGAGGCGGGTGCTATCTGTTCTGCCACGCCTTCGACGGTACGACCAGGCCGCCGGACGGTTCTTGTACGTTCTTGCGCTCGCGCTGGTAGGCGCCGGGGGGCACGCCCACGATGCGGGTGAAGTGACGGTTGAGGTGGGGTTGGTCACTGAAGCCGACGGCGACCGCCACGTCCGCGGGGCGCACGCCGGCGTCCAGCAGCCGACGGGCGCGGCGCACCCGCGCATCGGTGAGCCAGCTGTGCGGGGGCATCCCGTAGACGTCGCGGAAGGCGCGGAGCAGGGCGAACGGGGTGGTGCCCAGGTCGGTGGCGAGGCGGTGCAGGGTCGGCGGCCGGTCCAACCGCTCCTCCAGCACGGCACGGGCGCGGGCCGCGGTGCGGGCGCCGGCCGAGCGGACGGGGCGCTGGGGCAGCGGTCCGCCGTTGCGCCGCAGCAGCCGGGTGACCGCGGCCCGCAGGAAGGTGTCGGCGGCCAGCGGGTCGCCCTCGTCGGCGGCGCGCAGCACCCGGTGGACGAGGCCGGCGGCGTACGGGTCGTCCAGGACCGGGCTGGTGAAGCCGGGGGCGCCGCGGATGCCGGTGGTCTCGGCGGCGATCTCGGCGACCAGCTCCGGCCCGGGGTAGACGGCGCCGTAGCGCCAGCCCTCGGGGACGCCCGCCCGGCCGGTGTGCGGGGTGTCGGGGTTGACCAGGGCGAGCGCCCCGGGGCCCGCGTACTGGTCGAAGCCGCCGTGGTGGAAGATCTCCACGCCCTCGCTGATCGCGGCGATCACGAAACCCTCGTGGGTGTGCCGGACGAAGTTCTTGTGGACGTACCGGGCCCGCAGCAGGTCGACCCCGGGCAGCTCCGGGTACTGCCAGTGCCGTGCGCGTTCCGCGGTGCCGCCCATGGGTCCCATTCTGCGCCAGCCGCCCGCTGCGCCGCCTGGGACCGCCGCGCGGGGTGTTCGCGCAGGTCGGGGCGGTTGTCAGGGGTGGGGTGCAGGATGGGGGCATGGTGCGCTCTGCTCTCGATGCGTTCTCCCCCGCGACCCGCGGTTGGTTCTCGGGGGCGTTCTCCGCGCCCACGAGCGCCCAGAGCGGCGCGTGGCGGGCGATCGGCGAGGGCTCCGACGTGCTGGTGGTCGCGCCGACCGGCTCCGGCAAGACGCTGGCCGCGTTCCTCGCCGCGCTCGACCAGCTGACCTCCGCGCCCGTGCCCGCCGACCCCAAGAAGCGGTGCCGGGTGCTGTACGTGTCGCCGCTGAAGGCGCTCGCGGTGGACGTGGAGCGCAATCTCCGCAGCCCGCTCACCGGCATCCGGCAGGAGGCGGTCCGGCTCGGGCTCCCGGAGCCGGAGGTCCGGGTCGGCATCCGCTCGGGCGACACCCCGGCCGCCGAGCGCCGGGCCCTGGCGAACCGCCCGCCGGACATCCTGATCACCACGCCGGAGTCCCTGTTCCTGATGCTGACCTCGGCCACCCGGGAGGCGCTGACGGGGGTGGAGACCGTCATCCTGGACGAGGTGCACGCGGTGGCCGGCACCAAGCGCGGCGCGCACCTGGCCCTCTCCCTGGAGCGGCTGGACGAGCTGTTGGAGCGGCCCGCCCGCCGCATCGGCCTGTCCGCGACGGTCCGCCCGGTGGACGAGGTGGCGCGCTACCTCTCGCCGGGGCGCCGGGTCGAGGTGGTGCAGCCCCCTTCGGGCAAGGAGTTCGACCTGTCGGTGGTCGTCCCGGTGGAGGACCTGGGGGAGCTGGGCGGTTCGCCGGCCTCCCAGGCCGGTGCGGAGGGCGAGCGCCCCTCGATCTGGCCGCACGTCGAGGAGCGGATCACCGATCTGGTGCTGGCCCACCGGTCCACGATCGTGTTCGCGAACTCCCGGCGCCTCGCCGAGCGCCTGTGCAACCGGCTGAACGAGATCGCGTACGAACGGGCCACCGGCGTCCCCCTGGGGGAGGACCACGCGCCGGCCGAGCTGATGGGCGGCTCCGGGGCAGCGCGGGGAGCGCCGGCGGTCATCGCGCGGGCCCACCACGGTTCGGTGTCCAAGGAGCAACGGGCTCTGGTCGAGGAGGACCTGAAGGCGGGTCGACTGCCCGCCGTGGTCGCGACGTCCAGCCTGGAGCTGGGCATCGACATGGGCGCCGTCGACCTCGTGGTCCAGGTGGAGTCGCCGCCGTCGGTGGCGTCCGGGCTCCAGCGGGTGGGCCGGGCCGGGCACCAGGTCGGCGCCGTGTCGACGGGGGTCGTGTTCCCCAAGTACCGGGGCGATCTGGTGCAGTCCGCGGTGGTCACCGAGCGGATGCGCGCGGGTGCGATCGAGTCGCTGCGGGTGCCCGCCAATCCGCTGGACGTCCTCGCGCAGCAACTCGTCGCGATGACCGCGATGGACACCTGGCAGGTGGACGACCTGCTGGCGCTGGCGCGCCGGGCGGCGCCCTTCGCCTCGCTCCCCGAGTCGGCGTTCACCGCGGTCCTGGACATGCTCGCGGGCCGCTACCCCTCCGACGCGTTCGCCGAACTGCGTCCGCGCGTGGTGTGGGACCGGATCGCCGGTACGGTCACCGGCCGCCCCGGTGCGCAGCGGCTCGCCGTCACCTCCGGCGGGACCATCCCCGACCGGGGGCTGTTCGGGGTGTTCCTCGCCGGGGCCGACCCGAAGAAGGGCGGCGGCCGGGTCGGCGAGCTGGACGAGGAGATGGTCTACGAATCACGGGTCGGGGACGTGTTCACCCTCGGAACCAGTTCCTGGCGGATCGAGGACATCACCCGGGACCGCGTGCTGGTCTCCCCCGCGCCGGGCGTGCCCGGCCGGCTCCCGTTCTGGAAGGGCGACCAGCTCGGCCGCCCCTTGGAGCTGGGCCGCGCGCTCGGCGCGTTCCTGCGCGAGGTGGGCGCCCTGTCCAAGGACGACGCCCGGTCACGGTTGACGGCCGCCGGACTCGACGCCTGGGCCGCCGACAACGTCCTCGCCTATCTGGACGAACAGCGCGCGGCGTGCGGACACGTGCCCGACGACCGCACGATCGTGGTGGAGCGGTTCCGCGACGAGCTGGGCGACTGGCGGGTGGTCGTCCACTCCCCGTTCGGCGCCCAGGTGCACGCCCCCTGGGCGCTCGCGCTGGGGGCCCGGCTCACCGAGCGGTACGGCATGGACGCCCAGGTCATGCACGCCGACGACGGGCTGGTGCTCCGCCTCCCGGACGCCGATCTGATGGGCCTCGACCTCCTCGACGCCGAGCCCGGCCGCACGGGCGACGCGTTCGACGCGGAGCAGGCCCCCGTCGGCGCCGCCGACGTGCTGTTCGACCAGGGCGACGTCAACCAGGTCGTCACGGACCAGGTCGGCGGCTCGGCGCTGTTCGCGTCCCGCTTCCGGGAGTGCGCCGCGCGGGCGCTGCTCCTGCCCCGCCGCAGCCCCGGCAAGCGCACCCCGCTGTGGCAGCAGCGCCAACGGGCCGCGCAACTCCTCGAAGTGGCGAGCGACTTCGGTTCCTTCCCCATCGTCCTGGAAGCGGTCCGCGAATGCCTCCAGGACGTGTTCGACGTGCCGGGACTCACCGAGCTGATGGGCGACATCGAGTCCCGCCGGGTCCGCCTGGTGGAGGTCACCACGCAGGAACCGTCCCCCTTCGCCCGCTCGCTGCTCTTCGGCTACGTCGCCCAGTTCCTGTACGAAGGCGACTCACCGCTGGCCGAGCGCCGGGCGGCGGCCCTGTCCCTCGACTCCCGGCTGCTCGCGGAACTGCTCGGCCAGGCGGAACTGCGGGAACTCCTCGACGCGCAGGTGCTGACCGAGTTGGAGGGCGAACTCCAGTGGCGCACCGAGGACCGCCGGGTCAAGGACGCGGAGGGCGTCGCGGACCTGCTGCGCCTCCTCGGCCCGCTGACCCCCGGGGAGTTGGCCGAGCGGGGCGCCGACGCTCAGTGGGCGACGGACCTCGCCGCCGCCCGGCGGGCGATCCGGGTGCGGATCGCCGGGGCCGACCACTGGGCGGCCGTCGAGGACGCGGGTCGGCTGCGGGACGCGCTGGGCACCGCCCTGCCGGTCGGCGTGCCGGAAGCGTTCACGGAACCGGTGGGGGACCCCCTCGGTGACCTCCTGGCCCGGTACGCCCGCACCCACGGCCCGTTCACCTCCGCCGCGGCGGCGGCCCGGTTCGGGCTCGGCAGCGCGGTCACCGACGGCGCGCTGCACCGACTCGCGGCGGCCGGACGGGTCGTCCAGGGCGAGTTCCATCCGGCGGGCATCGGCCAGGAGTGGTGCGACACGACGGTGCTGCGCCGGTTGCGCCGCCGCTCGCTGGCCGCCCTGCGCCAGGAGCTGGAGCCCGTTCCCCCGGCGGCGCTGGCCCAGTTCCTCCCCCGGTGGCAGCACGTCGGTGAGCGCGGCGGGCTCCGCGGGACGGACGGACTGGTGCGGGCCGTCGAGCAGTTGCAGGGTGCGGCCGTGCCCGCATCGGCGCTGGAGAAACTGGTCCTGCCCTCCCGGGTCGGCGGGTACGCCCCGGCGGTGTTGGACGAGTTGACCGCATCGGGCGAGGTGGTGTGGGCGGGCGCCGGCGCGCTCCCGGGCAAGGACGGCTGGATCAGCCTCTACCTGGCTGACGCGGCGCCCCTGTTGCTGCCGCCGCCCCAGCCGCTGGAACTGACGGAACTGCACCGCTCCGTACTGGACGTCCTCGCCGACGGGTACGGTCTGTTCTTCCGTCAGATCGCCGACCGGGTACGGGCCGGCACCCACCCGGAGGCCACCGATCCGCAGCTCGCCGACACCGTCTGGGACCTCGCCTGGTCGGGCCGGCTGACCAATGACACGCTCGCCCCGCTGCGCGCGCTGCTGGGCTCGGGCCGCACCGCCGGTTCGACGGCCCACCGCGCCCGCCGGACGGTCCCCCGCAGCCGGTACGGATCGCTGACGGGCGCCGCCCGCCCGGCCTCCCGGGGCGGGCCGCCCACGGTCGGCGGACGGTGGTCGTTGCTCCCCGCGGCCGAGCCCGACCCGACCCTGCGCGCCCACGCACTGGCCCGCACCCTGCTGGACCGGCACGGGGTGGTGACCCGCGGCGCGGTCGCGGCGGAGGGCGTCGAGGGCGGGTTCTCCGCGGCGTACCGGGTGCTGTCGGTGTTCGAGGAGAGCGGCCAGGCGCGACGGGGTTACGTGGTGGAGGGGCTGGGCGCGGCGCAGTTCGCGATGGACGGGGCGGTGGACCGGCTGCGGGCGATGGCCGCGGCGCGCGAACGCGGCGCTGCCGCCGACTCGGGTGACCTCCACGGGGGCCGCGCCCCGGGCGACGTCCCGGACTTCCTCGACGAGGTCTCCCCCGCCATGGGTACGGGCGCCGCGCACTCCTTCCCGACTCCGTACGGGGGCGGGCCCGGCCGGTCGTCCGCATCCGGTGCCGGCAAACCGGCGGCGGGTGGCCCACGGGCGGTGGTCCTGGCGGCGGCGGACCCGGCCAATGCGTACGGTGCGGCCCTTCCCTGGCCCGAGCCGCCGACCGGCGCCGGCCACAAGCCCGGACGCAAGGCGGGTTCGCTGGTCGTCCTGGTCGACGGCGAGTTGGCGCTGTACATGGAGCGGGGCGGCAAGACCCTGTTGGCCTGGCCGACGCATCCACCGACGGAAGCCGAGGCGCAGGACCCGACCGGGCGGGCCCGGGCCGCCGGGCAGGACGCACGGCTGGTGGCGGCGGCCGAGGCGGTGGCCGCCGCGGCCCGGGAGGGGGCCTTGGGCACCCTCACGGTGGAGCGGGTCAACGGGACCCCCGCACTGACCTCGGCACTCGGCGAAGTCCTGGAAGCGGCGGGATTCCACGCCACGCCCCGGGGACTGCGGCTGCGCGGGTGAGGTGAGCGCTTCGGCCCGGGTCGGCGGCCGGACCGTGTCACCCTGGACGCATGCCCGAGGGTGACACGGTCTGGCAGGCCGCACAGCGGCTGCACCACGCGTTGACGGGAGAGCAGCTCACCCGCTCCGACCTGCGGGTGCCCAAGCTGGCGACGGTGGACCTGACGGGACGCACGGTCCTGGAGGTCGCGCCGCGCGGCAAGCACCTCCTCACCCGGATCGAGGGCGGCCTGACCCTCCACTCGCATCTGCGCATGGACGGTTCGTGGCGGCTCTACCGGCCCCGGGAACGCTGGAACGGGGGACCCGCCCACCAGATCCGCGCGGTGCTGGGCACCCGTGCCTGGACGGCCGTCGGGTACCGGCTGCCGGTGCTCGATCTGCTGCGGACCGCTGACGAGCACCGGGTCGTCGGACATCTCGGCCCCGATCCGCTGGGCCCCGACTGGGACCCGGACCGCGCCCTGGGCAACCTGCTGGCGGCGCCGGACCGGTCCCTCGGCGAGGCCCTGCTCGACCAGCGGAACCTGGCCGGCGTGGGCAACGTCTACAAGTCGGAGCTGTGCTTCCTGCTCGGTGCCACCCCGTGGCTCCCGGTCGGCGCCCTGCCCGCGGAGCGGCTGGCCGCCGTGCCCGTCCTCGCCCGGCGGCTGCTGGAGGCCAACCGCGACCGTCCGCACCGGGTCACCACGGGCCGCGGGGACCAGCCGCTGTACGTGTACGGTCGGGCGCCCCGCCCGTGTCTGCGCTGCGGCACCGCGGTCCGCCGGGGAGAGCAGGGCGACGGCTCCCGTGCCCGTCCCACGTACTGGTGCCCGTCCTGCCAGCAGGGCCCGGCCCCTCCACCGCCCGGCAGGTGAGCACCCGGATCAGGCACGCGGGAGCGCGGTCAGCGTCCGGCACGGCGGGGGCCGCCCCGGGGGGACGTGCCCCGTGGCCGGGAGGAGGTCGGAGCGGGCGCACAGTGCACCGGCAGCAGGCTCAGGCCCCAGCCGCCCGCCGCGACGGTCCCCTCCAGCAGCCCGGCCGAAGGGGCGAGGGCGAGCCTCAGCACGGCCCAGCACCACAGGGCCCCGCACACCCCGGCGGCGACCCGGGCGAGCGTGCGCCCCGACACCGGCCGTCGTCCTTCCACCCGCCCGACGGAGCGGGCTCAGCCGTTCTCGGCTTGGAACATCCAGTGGTGCTTCTCGAGGTCAGCGGTGATCTGGATGAGGATGTCCTGGCTGACGGGGTCGGCCTCGGCGGTCGCGTCGACCCGTACCCGCATCCGGGTGATCACCGCGGCGAGCGCGGTCACCAGGGTGCCGACGGCCTCCACGTCCTTGATCCAGCCTTCGGGCACCGTGCCGATGCCGCTGGTACCGGCCACGGTCCCGGCACGACCGTCCGGGGACACCCCCAGCGTGGACGCACGCTCCGCGACCGTGTCCGAGTGCAGCCGGGCGGTGTCGACCACCTCGTCCAACTGGAGGTGGACCGAGCGGAACCGTGGACCGACGACGTTCCAGTGGATCTGCTTGGAGATCAACGAAAGGTCGACCAGGTCCACCAGGGCGCCCTGGAGTGCTTCGGCCACGGTCTTCATGTCGGCGTCGGACAACGGACTCTTCACGACGTACATCCCGGTCCTCCGGTTCCACGGTGGGGATCATGCCTCTTCAACCATGGCACACCTACCCGAAAGGGGGCATCCAAACCTGTTCGCCCGATACCCCTCGCGGAGGGCTCGTGGACAGCCGCGCACCGCCGCCGGCATCCGTCACCGCGGGTCGGTGCGGCACCCCCGGACACACCGCAGCCCCGGCCCGGACGCCCCCGCACCTGAAGCGGGGACGTCCGAACCGGGGCTCGGAGACGTCAGGGGACGCCGTGGGACAGCGGATGGCGGCAGCGGTCAGGCCGCGACCACGTCCACTGCCTCCGCGGGCGCCTTGATCGTGACCCGTTCCGGTGGCACGCCGGTCACCGAGACGGAATTGAGCATCGGGCGCACCGGTGCGGGCACCGGCTCGTTGGCCGCAGACTCGGCCAGCTCAGCGAGGGCGAGCTCATCGCTCACCTCACGCATCAGCTCGGACATCCGTACGTCAAGCGCGTCGCAGATGGCGGAGAGCAGCTCGGAGGAAGCCTCCTTCTGCCCCCGCTCCACCTCGGAGAGATAGCCGAGTGACACTCGGGCGGACGAGGAGACTTCGCGCAGAGTACGGCCCTGGCGCTGGCGCTGCCGACGCAGCACGTCACCCAACAGGCGACGGAGCAGAATCATCGGTTGCTCCCTCCTCGGACCGTGTAGCCGCATCCTTCACGCCCCACCGTACCGCCTAGTGCCGCGGCCGTGCGGGGAGCGATGTCGTGTTCACTCAGGGCTGCAAACATCAAGTCCCCCCGTTCTGTTCCGTATCCTGTGCGCGGTCGTGTCCGGGCCCGTCGGACAGCCGCTCCAGCAGCAGGCCGAGCACGCTCCGTACGCTTTCCCTACGGATTTCCGCCCGGCCGCCGTTCAACCGCAATGCGACCACTTTGCCGCCGTCCCGTGGCCCGCGCACCGCGAGGTACACCGTTCCGACGGGCTGACCGTCCTGGGGCGCCGGGCCCGCGACACCGGTGGTGGCGATGCCCCAGTCGGACCCGAGGGTGGTGCGCACCCCGTCCGCCATCTGGAGGGCGACCTCGGCGGTCACGGCGCCCGCCGAGGCGAGGAGGTCGCCGTCGACCCCCAGGAGCCGTTCCTTGAGTCCGGTGGCGTAGGCGGTCACCGAGCCCCGGAAGGCATCGGAGGCGCCGGGTGTGTCCGTGATCGCGGCCGCGACCAGGCCGCCGGTCAGCGACTCCGCGACCGCGAGGGTCTCGCCCCGCTCCCGCAGCAGCCGCAGTGCCGTGGCGGCCGGCCCGCTCACCGCTCGGTGTCCCGTTCGCCGGCGAAGCGGGTGGCGCTGCCCGCGGCCTCGGGGGGCGCGTCCGCCCGCTCGTGCGCTCCCGGGTCCGCCGACCCGGTGTCCTCCGTCGGTCGGGCGGTGCCCTCGGTCGGCAGCGCGGTGTCCCCGGTCGGGCCGGGTTCCGGGGCGACGGGGGGCCGCCCGGCGGCGCGGGCGCGCTCGGCCCGGGCCGCCTCGCGGTCCACGGCGTGCAGGGTGTCGGCCGCCTGCGCCCGGCGCTCGGCGATGCCCTGGCGGCGGAGCACCACGGCCTGGCGCACGTAGTCGAGCCCGGTGACCACGGTGAGGACCACCGCGACCGCCATCACCCAGAACCGCAGGGTGGCGAGCGGACCGGTCAGCGCCAGCACGTACATCCCGACGGCGGTGCCCTGGGCGAGCGTCTTCAGCTTGCCGCCGCGGCTGGCCGGGATCACTCCGTAGCGGATGACGATGAAGCGCAGCAGCGTGACGCCCAGCTCACGGCCGAGGATCACCCCGGTCACCCACCAGGGCAGGTCGCCGAGCGAGGACAGACAGAGCAGCGCCGCGCCCATGATCGCCTTGTCGGCGATCGGGTCGGCGATCTTCCCGAAGTCGGTGACCAGGTTGTACGTCCGAGCGAGGTGTCCGTCGAACAGGTCGGTGATCATGGCGACGGCGAACGCCGCCCAGGCGAGGGAACGCCAGGCCGGGTCGTATCCGCCGCCGGCCAGCATCAGCGCCACGAAGCCGGGCACCAGCAGCAGCCGGACCATGGTGAGGATGTTGGCGATGTTCCAGAGGCTGGCCTGGTTGACGGCCGCAGCGCCCAGCTTGCCGCCGGGCGCCGGCCTACCGGAACCGCCCGCCGTGGATGCCGGGACTCCGGTCATCTGGCCGCCTCCTCAGTACACACGCCGCTCGTGGTCAGTTCCGCGACCTCTGCCAACAGGTCAACGCCTTCGGTGCCCACCACCTTCGCCCTGACCATACGGCCGACGGTGAGTCCGGCGGCGCTGGTGAAGCGCACCTGGCCGTCCGTCTCCGGCGCCTGGTGGGCCGCGCGCCCCACGGCACCCTCGTCCTCGTCGAGGTCGTCGGCGGCACCGAGGGACTCGACCAGTACCTCAAGTGTCTCGCCGAGGCGCTCGTCGGCGCGCTGGGCGGTGAGCTCGTCGGCGAGCTGGGACACCCGCGCGAGACGGTCCGCGACGGTGTCCACGTCGTGCTTGTCCTGGTAGGTCGCCGCCTCGGTGCCCTCCTCGTCGGAGTACCCGAACACGCCGATGGCGTCGAGCCGCGCATGGGTGAGGAAGCGCTCCAAATCGGCGAGGTCGTCCTCGGACTCGCCGGGGAACCCGACGATGAAGTTGGACCGCACGCCCGCCTCGGGTGCCTTGGCACGGATCTGGTCGAGCAGTTCCAGGAAGCGGTCGGTGTCCCCGAAGCGGCGCATCGACCGCAGCACCGCGGGTGCGGAGTGCTGGAACGACAGGTCGAAGTAGGGCGCGACCTTCTCGGTGCAGGTGAGCACGTCGATCAGGCCGGGCCGCATCTCGGCGGGCTGGAGGTAGCTGACCCGCACCCGTTCGATGCCGTCGACGGCCGCGAGCTCGGGCAGCAGCGTCTCCAGCAGGCGGATGTCGCCCAGGTCCTTGCCGTAGGAGGTGTTGTTCTCGGAGACCAGCATGACCTCCTTGACGCCCTGCTCGGCCAGCCAGCGGGTCTCGCCGAGCACGTCGGAGGGGCGGCGGGAGATGAAGGAGCCGCGGAACGAGGGGATCGCGCAGAAGGTGCAGCGGCGGTCGCAGCCGGAGGCCAGCTTCACCGACGCGACGGGCGAGGAGCCCAGCCGGCGGCGCAGCGGGGCGCGCGGCCCGGACGCCGGGGCGAGCCCGTCGGGAAGGTCGCGCGGGGCCGGGGCGGCTTCCACCGGGGCGTGGCCGGGCAGGGCCACGGCGGCGCCGGCGGCCTGCCGCTCGGCCGGGCTGATGGGCAGCAGCTTGCGGCGGTCGCGGGGGGTGTGGGAGGCGTGGACGCCTCCGCTGAGGATGGTCTGGAGGCGGTCGGAGATGTCCGCGTAGTCGTCGAAGCCGAGGATGCCGTCGGCTTCGGGCAGGGCCTCGGCGAGGTCCTTGCCGTAACGCTCCGCCATGCAGCCCACGGCCACGACGGCCTGCGTTCTCCCGTGTCCCTTGAGGTCGTTGGCCTCCAGGAGGGCGTCGACGGAGTCCTTCTTGGCGGCGTCGACGAATCCGCAGGTGTTGACGACGGCGACGTCCGCTTCCTCGGCGTCCTCGACGAGCTGCCAGCCGTCCGCCTCCAAGCGGCCTGCCAGCTCCTCCGAGTCCACCTCGTTACGGGCGCAGCCGAGAGTGACGAGAGCGACGGTGCGGCGTTCGGGCATGGGCTCAAGACTACTTCGTCCCGGTGACCGCACTCGCGCCTCGGGGCACCGTTGGGGACCGCCGGGCGGCCCGCGGCCCCGTAGCGCTCCTCGGGCGGGGTGCCGCAGCCCCCCGCCCGCCCGGGTCAGCCCGCTTGGGGGTCGCCCTTGGTGTAGGTCAGGCGTTCGATCTGGCCGGGCTGGAAGTCGTCCTCGATGGCCTTCCCGTTGACGAACAGGTCGATCGCGCCCGCGTTGCCGAGCACGAGGTCGATCTGCTGCTTGTCCTGGAAGGTCTTCGAATCGCCCTGTTCGAGGGTGCCGTCGAAGAGGGTGCGGCCGTTGAGGTCCTTGGCCGAGATCCAACTGCGTCCGTCGGGGGCGCTGACCTTGACGGTGACCTTGTCCTGGGGCACCGCGGCGATCGCGCTGCCGGACGGGTCGGGCTTGGGGTCGGCGGGCTTCGGCGGGTTCGGCTTGGACTTGGTGGCGTCACCGGCGGGGGTGGAGCCGCTGCCCGCGACGGGCGTGCGGCTGTTGTCCCCGCCGTCGTCGCCCTTGAACGCCGTGAAGCCGACGAAACCGATCACCGCGACGATCGCGGCGACCATGGCCGCGGTCCAGTTGGGGCGGCGCGGCTCGGGCCGGATGCGCTCGGCCTCGAACAGCGGCGCGGCGGGGGTCGGCGCGGGCCGCCCGCCGTGGTCGGCGTCGAAGCGCTCCAACAACTCGGCGGGGTCGAGGCCCACGGCGCGGGCGAGCGTCCTGAGGTGCCCGCGCGCGTAGACGTCGCCCCCGCAACGACTGAAGTCGTCCTGCTCGATGGCGTGGATGATCGGGATGCGCACCCGCGTGGCGGTACTGACCTCGTCCACGGTCAGCCCGGACTCGATGCGTGCCTGCTTCAGGGCGCGACCGATCGAGGGAAGGTCTTGCGCCGGCAGGTCGACGGGACCGAGGTCGTCGGCCGGCCGGTCGTCTTCAGGGGAGTTGCCGATGGACACGGGGGCGCCTTTCGAGCGTGAGCCACCTGCTGGAGGTTCAGTCTAGGGGGAGTACGAAAGAGTGGGGCAACCGGTCGTGACGACTTTGTACGCCATTTGCACGGTGCGGCGACGGCCGCCACCCGCAGGAGCCGAGGTGCTGGTTGTCCCTCCCCTCAACTTGACGAACGCCGTGGGGAAACGGTTGCCCTGCGCCCCCGAACGGGTGAGAACCGACGGGGGCCGTCCCCCGAACGGGCGAGGGCCCCGCACGGAGCCGTTCCGGAGCGCCCCCTCCGTTCGGGGGGAGTTGGGCGTGTCGCGTTTCCGCGGGCCCGGGCGTCGGAATCCGGGACCGGCTAGTCGCCAGCTTCCCCCCGGATCACCGCCAGCACCCCGTCCAGCTCGTCGGACTTCACGAGAACGTCACGTGCCTTGGACCCTTCGCTGGGGCCCACGATGTTCCGCGACTCCATCAGGTCCATCAGCCGGCCCGCCTTCGCGAAGCCGACGCGCAGCTTGCGCTGGAGCATCGACGTGGAGCCGAACTGGGTGGACACGACCAGTTCGGCGGCCTGGCAGAGCAGGTCGAGGTCGTCCCCGATGTCCTCGTCGATCTCCTTCTTCTGCTTGCCCCCGACCACCACGTCCTCGCGGAAGACGGGGGTCATCTGCTCCTTGCAGTGGCGGACCACCTCGGCGACCTCGTCCTCGGTGACGAAGGCGCCCTGCATGCGGGTCGGCTTGTTGGCGCCCATCGGGAGGAAGAGGCCGTCGCCCTTGCCGATGAGCTTCTCGGCGCCCGGCTGGTCCAGGATGACCCGGCTGTCCGCGAGCGAGGAGGTGGCGAACGCCAGCCGCGAGGGCACGTTCGCCTTGATGAGCCCGGTGACCACGTCCACCGAGGGCCGCTGGGTCGCGAGCACCAGGTGGATGCCCGCCGCCCGGGCGAGCTGGGTGATGCGGACGATGGCGTCCTCGACGTCCCGCGGGGCGACCATCATCAGGTCGGCCAGCTCGTCCACGATCACCAGCAGGTACGGGTACGGCTGGAGCTCGCGCTCGCTGCCCTGAGGCGCCGTGACCTTGCCGCTCCGTATGGCGGCGTTGAAGTCGTCGATGTGCCGGAACCCGAAGGCGGCCAGGTCGTCGTACCTGAGGTCCATCTCCCGGACGACCCACTGGAGGGCCTCGGCGGCGCGCTTGGGGTTGGTGATGATCGGCGTGATCAGGTGCGGGATGCCCTCGTAGGCGGTCAGCTCCACGCGCTTGGGGTCGACCAGCACCATGCGGACGTCCTCGGGGGTCGCCCGCACCATGACCGAGGTGATCAGACAGTTGATGCACGACGACTTGCCGGATCCGGTGGCGCCGGCCACCAGGATGTGCGGCATCTTCGCCAGGTTGGCCATCACGTAGCCGCCCTCGACGTCCTTGCCGAGCGCCACGAGCATCGGGTGGTCGTCCTCCGCCGCGTCGGCCAGCCGCAGCACGTCACCGAGGTTGACCATCTCCCGGTCGGTGTTTGGGATCTCGATGCCGACCGCGGACTTGCCGGGGATCGGGCTGATGATCCGCACGTCGGGGCTGGCGACGGCGTAGGCGATGTTCTTGGTGAGCGCGGTGATCCGCTCGACCTTGACGGCGGGCCCCAGCTCGACCTCGTAGCGGGTGACCGTCGGCCCCCGGGTGAAACCGGTGACGGCCGCGTCGACCTTGAACTCCGTGAACACGGTGGTGAGCGAGGCCACCACGGCGTCGTTCGCGGCACTGCGCGCCTTGCCGGGACCGCCGCGCTCCAACAGGTCGAGGGAGGGCAGGGAGTACGTGATGTCGCCGCGCAGCTGCAACTGCTCCGCGCGCGGGGGCAGCTCCCGGTGCACTTCGGGGGCGGACTTGGTCAGATCGGGCACCGGTGCGCCGGGCTGCCCCGCGCGGGCGCCGGGCGGCGCCGTCCCACGCCCCCGCGCAGGGGGCACGGAGGGGGTCGGCTCGGGGTCGCGGTCCACGGTGACGCCCTGGGTGAGGTCGGCGACCAGGGGCGAGGCCGGCACCCCGTTCAGCACGGCGCCGTCCAGCGCTGCGGCAGCGGCGGCGGCCACGTCCACCGGGTCCGCGCGGCCGTCCAGGTCGGCGGGGAGCGCGGGCTGTCTACGGGGCCTGCGCCGACGGGTGAGGGCCGCGTCCTCGGCCCGCTCCGGGTCGTACTCCCCCGGCTCTCCCGTCCGCCGCCCGGAGCGCCCCGGCAGCGCCTCGCGCCACTGGTCCTCGTACCGTTCGTCGTCGTCCGTTCCCCGGGCCGCGTAGTCCTCGGCGGGCTCCACGAGGCCCAGCCGCACCCCCAGTTGCCGCAGCCGTCGCGGGATCGCGTTGACCGGGGTGGCGGTGACGACGAGCACGCCGAACACGGTGAGCAGCACCAGCAGCGGTACGGCGAGCACCTCGCTCATCGTGTACGTCAAGGGGGTCGCCGCGCCCCAGCCGACCAGTCCACCGGCGTCCCTTATCGCCTGCATGCCCTCGCTGCGGGCGGGCGAGCCGCAGGCGACGTGCACCTGACCGAGGACGCCGACGACGAGGGCGGACAGTCCGATGACGATCCGGCCGTTGGCGTCGGGCTGCTCCGGATGGCGGATGAGGCGCACCGCGACGACCGCGAGCAGTATCGGCACCAGCAGGTCCAGGCGCCCGAACGCGCCGGTGACCAGCATTTCCACCAGGTCGCCGACGGGGCCGCGGAGGTTCGACCAGGTGCCCGCGGCGACGATCAGCGCGAGGCCCAGGAGCAGCAGGGCGAGGCCGTCCTTGCGGTGGGCCGGGTCGAGGCCCTTGGCCCCGCGGCCCACGCCCCGGAACATCGCTCCCACCGTACGGGCGGTGCCCAGCCACAGGGCCCGCACCAGGCGGTAGAGGCCGCCGGTCGGGTTCGGTGCCGGCTTCGGGGCGGGCTTGGGCGCGGGCCTTCGGCCGGCCGGCTTCTTGGCGGGCGCCTTGGCGGCCGGCTTCTTCGCCGGGGCCTTCTTCGGTGGCGGCTTGCGGGGGACCGCGGCCTTCTTCGCCGGGGCCTTCGCCGGTGCTGCCGCCTTCTTGGCGGGCGACTTCTTGGCTGAGGGCTGACGTGAGGCCATGGGTGTGAGGTTACCGGTGCGGGACACGCGGGACACGCGCCGTGCAGCTTCACCCGTTCGTGTCGTGGCCGTGTCGGACGGGCTTTGACGCCTCGGGGGGCGGTGCCGCTGATGCCCCCTCAAGGCCCTGGTGACGTTGGCGCGCCCGTCAAGCCCGGAGCGTCACTGCGGGTGTCCCACGAACGCACAACAGGGACCAGTTCTCCCCACCCCCCGGTCCGCTGGCCGCCCCTCACGACCCCACAGGTCCGCGCAGTCCCGCACGCCACCGGTCACACATCACCACCACGAGTGCAGCGCACCCCGGCGCACCCACCCGTCGCACCATGCGCTCCGCGACCTCGGCGAAGGCCGGTCGTGCGCCGACACCCCCGTGTGCAGGAAGCGCACGGCAACGGGAACACGCCCCGCGTACGCACCTGCGCCGCACCACCCGCGCTGCGCGGCGGCACCCGGCGTCCGGTCGGCAGCGCACCAGCGGACACACGGCGCACGGGCCGGGCGCGAACGGGGGGACGGCGCACGGGCCCGCAAGAACCCTGCGCGGGGCGGCGGCCACCCTGGGAAGTCGCTGGTGGAACGGGGGCTCAGCCCTGGGAGGGCAGCGAGGCCGCTCCGGCTCCCGTTCCGGGCTCCAGCGCGTCGAGCGCCCTGCGCAAGCCGGTCAGCTTGCGTTCGAGGTGAGCGGCGGTCGCCACGGCGGCGGCGTCGCCCGCATCGTCGTCGAGTTGCTTGGACAGGGCCTCGGCCTGCTCCTCCACGGCCGCGAGCCGCGCCGACAGCTCGGCGAGCAGCCCCGCCGGTTCCTTGCCGTTGCCCGAGCCGCCGCCTTCGAGCTGGAGCCGCAACAAAGCAGCCTGCTCACGCAGTTGACAGTTCTTCATGTACAGCTCGACGAAGACCGACACCTTCGCACGGAGCACCCACGGGTCGAACGGCTTGGAGATGTAGTCCACGGCGCCGGCCGCGTACCCGCGGAAGGTGTGGTGCGGACCGTGGTTGATCGCGGTGAGGAAGATGATCGGGATGTCCCTCGTCCGCTCCCGCCGCTTGATGTGCGCCGCGGTCTCGAAGCCGTCCATGCCCGGCATCTGGACGTCCAACAGGATGACCGCGAAGTCGTCCGTGAGCAGTGCTTTGAGCGCTTCCTCCCCGGACGATGCCCGCACCAGCGTCTGATCGAGCGCGGAGAGGATGGCCTCCAGCGCCAGCAGATTCTCCGGCCGGTCATCGACCAGGAGGATCTTGGCCTTCTGGACCATCGCCCGTCCTCCTCGTCCCGGCAGTGCACCGGGCGCCGCCCCAGGGGACGACTCTGTTGCGCCGTCCGTTCTTGTGCCGGTCATGGTAGCCGCACCCCGCCTATCGCCACACCCTGTCACCGCGATGTCACTGTGCACGTAGCAGAAACGTCGCGGGGGACCAGAAGGTTCCCCGAATCCCGCACTTCTACACGGGATCGGCCACAGTCCGTCAGCGTAACTTGGCGGTGGGACAAGCTTTTCGGCCCCTCCCGCATCCGTTCACTCGTCGCGCATCCACTGCTCCATCACGGTCAGCAAGTAGTCAGGATCGACCGGTTTCGTTACGTAGTCGGACGCGCCGGAGTCGATCGCCTTCTCCCGGTCGCCCTTCATCGCCTTCGCCGTCAGCGCGATGATGGGCAGTCCGGCGAACTGCGGCATCCGACGGATCGCCGTGGTCGTGGCGTAGCCGTCCATCTCCGGCATCATGATGTCCATCAGCACCAGGGTCACGTCGTCGTGCTGTTCGAGGACCTCGATGCCCTCCCGACCGTTCTCCGCGTACAGCACCGACAGACCGTGCTGCTCCAGGACGCTGGTCAACGCGAACACGTTGCGGATGTCGTCGTCGACGATGAGGACCTTCTCCCCGTCGAACCCGAAGTTCCGCCGCTCCGTGCCGTCCTGGGCGGCCAGGTCGTAGTCCGTCTCCGCGCCCCGCCCGCTCCCCGCACCGCCGGCACGGGCCGACCGGTCCACGGGGGGCGCCGGCGGTGCGGGCGCGGGCAGCACGGGACGCGGCGCCGCGTCCTGGACGGGCACCGCCGGCCGGCGCCGCCGGCGGAAGTTGGCGGCGGGACCGTTCTGCGCGTCCCGGTACGAGCGCACCTCCGGCGGCGTGTCGGTGCCGGCCCGCTGCTTCGCCCCGGACTCCAGGGCCGCGCCCGGCTCGCCCGCGGACGGCAGTTGGCCGTACCCGTGCGGCGGCAGACCGCTCGGGTGCAACGGCAGGTAGAGCGTGAACGTCGAGCCGCGCCCCGGTTCGCTGGCCGCGTGGATCTCCCCGCCGAGGAGCCGTGCGATCTCCCGACTGATCGACAGACCGAGCCCCGTGCCGCCGTACTTGCGGCTGGTCGTCCCGTCGGCCTGCTTGAACGCCTCGAAGATCACCCGCATCTTGCCGGAGGCGATCCCGATGCCCGTGTCGGCGACCGAGAACGCGATCAGGTCGGCGTCCGCGTCGGTGAGGGAACCCGACTCCAGGAGTTGTTCCCGGATGGCGACCGGCACGTCCGCCCCCGCGGTCCGGATCACCAGTTCGACCGCACCCGAATCGGTGAACTTCACCGCGTTCGACAGCAGGTTGCGCAGCACCTGGAGCAGCCGCTGTTCGTCGGTGTGCAGGGTCGCGGGCAGCTCCGGCGAGACCCGCACCGAGAAGTCCAACCCCTTCTCCGCGGTGAGCGGGCGGAAGGTGGCCTCCACGTAGTCGACGAGCTGCACCAGCGCGATGCGGGTCGGCGAGACGTCCATCTTGCCCGCCTCGACCTTCGACAGGTCGAGGATGTCGTTGATGAGCTGGAGCAGGTCCGAACCGGCGCCGTGGATCGTTTCGGCGAACTCCACCTGCTTCGGCGTGAGGTTGGTGTCGGCGTTGTCCGCGAGCAACTTGGCCAGGATCAGCAGCGAGTTGAGGGGGGTCCGCAGCTCGTGCGACATGTTGGCCAGGAACTCGGACTTGTACCGCATCGACACCGCGAGCTGTTCGGCGCGCTCCTCCAGCACCTGGCGGGCCTCTTCGATCTCGGTGTTCTTCACCTCGATGTCACGGTTCTGCCGGGCCAGCAGTTCGGCCTTCTCCTCCAGCTCCTCGTTGGACTCCTGGAGCGCCTTCTGCCGGTTCTCCAACTCCGCGGACCGCTCGCGCAGTTGCTCGGTCAGCTCCTGCGACTGTTCGAGCAGGACCTCCGTCTTGGTGTTGACGCTGATCGTGTTGACGCTCGTCGCGATCATCTCGGCGATCTGGTTGAGGAAGTCCTTCTGGATGTGCGTGAACTGCTGGAACGCCGCCAGCTCGATCACCCCCAGCACGGTCCCCTCGAACAGCACCGGCAACACGATGACGTGCGCGGGCGGCGCCTCGCCCAACCCGGAGGAGATCTTCAGATAGCCGGGCGGAACGTTCTCCACCAGGATCGTCCGCCGCTCCTTCGCCGCCGTCCCGATCAGCGTCTCACCGGGCCGGAACGAGGTCGGCATCGTCCCCATCGAATAGCCGTACGAGCCGAGCATCCGCAGCTCGTAGCCGTCCTGCCCGTCCTCCTGCGCGGCCACCAGGTCCTGGCCGTCGTCCGCCACCGCCAGGAAGAACGCACCGTGCTGCGCGGACACCACCGGGGTCAACTCGCTCATGATCAACCCGGCCACGTCGTCCAGGTCACGACGCCCCTGCATCAGACCCGAGATACGGGCCAGGTTGCCCTTGAGCCAGTCCTGCTCCTTGTTGGCGATGGTCGTGTCCCGGAGGTTCGCGATCATCGTGTTGATGTTGTCCTGGAGGTCCTGGATCTCCCCCGCCGCGTCCACGTCGATCTTCAGATTGAGGTCCCCGCGGGTCACCGCCGTGGCGACCGCGGCGATGGCACGCACCTGACGGGTCAGGTTGCCGGCCATCTCGTTCACGGACTCGGTGAGGTCCCGCCAGGTGCCGTCGACGTCACGCACCCGCGCCTGACCGCCGAGCTGGCCCTCCGTCCCCACCTCACGGGCCACCCGGGTGACCTCCTCGGCGAACGAGGACAGCTGGTCCACCATCGTGTTGATGGTCGTCTTGAGTTCGAGGATCTCCCCGCGCGCATCGATGTCGATCTTCTTGGTGAGATCGCCCTTCGCGATCGCCGTGGTGACCATGGCGATGTTGCGGACCTGGCCGGTCAGATTGGACGCCATCGAGTTCACCGACTCGGTGAGGTCCTTCCAGGTGCCCGAGACGCCCGGCACCCGGGCCTGACCGCCCAGGATGCCGTCCGTGCCCACCTCACGGGCCACCCGGGTGACCTCGTCCGCGAACGACGACAGCGTGGTCACCATGGTGTTGACGGTGTCGGCCAGCTGCGCCACCTCGCCGCGCGCCTCCACCGTGACCTTCTTGGTCAGGTCGCCGTTGGCGACGGCCGCGGAGACCTGCGAGATGTTCCGCACCTGGCTGGTCAGGTTGTTGGCCATCAGGTTGACGTTGTCGCTGAGGTCCTTCCAGATGCCGGTGACCCCGGGCACCCGGGCCTGACCGCCGAGGTTGCCCTCGGTGCCCACCTCACGGGCCACCCGGGTGACCTGCTCCGCGAAGTTCGACAGCTGGTCCACCATCGTGTTGACGGTGGTGACCAGCTCCAGGATCTCGCCCTTGGCGTCCACCGTGATCTTCTTCGAGAGGTCACCCCGGGCGACCGCCGTCGTCACCTCTGCGATGCTGCGTACCTGGATCGTGAGGTTGTTCGCCATGAAGTTGACGGACTGGGTGAGGTCCTTCCAGGTCCCCGACACCCCCTGCACCTCGGCCTGACCGCCGAGGATGCCCTCGGTGCCCACCTCGCGCGCGACCATGGTCACCTGCTCCGCGAAGTTCGAGAGCTGGTCCACCATCGTGTTGAGGGTGTTCTTGAGCTCCAGGATCTCCCCGCGCGCATCCACGTCGATCTTCTGCGACAGGTCACCCCGCGCCACCGCCGTGGCGACCTGCGCGATGTTGCGGACCTGCGTGGTCAGATTGCCCGCCATGCTGTTCACGGAGTCGGTGAGGTCCCGCCAGACCCCCGCGACGCCCGGCACCTGGGCCTGCCCGCCGAGCCGGCCCTCGGTGCCCACGTCCCGGGACACCCGGGTCACCTGGTCGGCGAACGCGGACAGTTGGTCCACCATCGTGTTGATGGTGTTCTTCAACTCCAGGATCTCGCCGCGCGCGTCCACGTCGATCTTCTGCGACAGGTCACCCCGCGCCACCGCCGTCGTCACCTGGGCGATCTGCCTCACCTGGGAGGTGAGGTTCCCGGCCATGAAGTTGACGGAGTCCGTGAGCTCCTTCCAGGTGCCGCTCACCCCGTCGACGCGCGCCTGTCCCCCGAGCCGCCCCTCCGTACCGACGTCCCGCGCCATCCGCGTGACCTGGTCGGCGAAGCTCGACAGCTGGTCCACCATCGTGTTCACGGTGTTCTTCAACTGGAGCATCTCGCCGGAGACGTCCACGGTGACCTTCTGCGACAGGTCACCGTTGGCGACCGCCGTCGTCACCTGCGCGATGTTGCGCACCTGACCGGTGAGGTTGCGGAACGCCGTGTTGACGGAGTCGGTGAGGTCCTTCCAGGTACCGGCGGCACCCTGCACATGCGCCTGACCACCGAGTTCACCCTCGACGCCGACCTCACGCGCGACCCGCGTCACCTCCGCTCCGAAGCCGGAGAGCTGGTCCACCATGGTGTTCACGGTGTTCTTCAGCTCCAGCATCTCCCCCGCCACGTCGACGGTGACCTTCTGCGACAGGTCACCGTTGGCGACCGCCGTCGTCACCGCGGCGATGTCCCGCACCTGCGTCGTCAGGTTGCGGAACACCGTGTTGACGGAGTCGGTGAGGTCCTTCCAGGTCCCCGCGGCGCCCGGCACCTGGGCCTGACCACCGAGCCGGCCCTCCGCACCCACCTCGTTGGCGACCCGCGTGACCTCGTCGGCGAACGTCCGCAGCGTCTCGGTCATCTGGTTGATCGTCTCGGCGAGCTGCGCCACCTCGCCGCGCGCGCTCACCGTCACCTTCTGCGACAGGTCACCGCTCGCCACCGCCGTCGTCACCTGCGCGATGCCACGGACCTGCGCGGTGAGGTTGCCGGCCATCAGGTTGACCGAGTCCGTCAGGTCCTTCCAGACGCCCGCGACACCCGGCACCCTCGCCTGACCACCCAACTCGCCCTCGGTACCGACCTCACGCGCGACGCGGGTCACCTCGGACGAGAACGAGGACAGCTGGTCCACCATCGTGTTGACGGTGTTCTTCAACTCCAACATCTCACCGTCGACGTGCACGGTGACCTTGCGGGACAGGTCCCCCTTGGCCACCGCCGTCGTCACCAGGGCGATGTCCCGCACCTGGGCCGTCAACCGGTCCGCCATCGTGTTGACGGAGTCCGTGAGGTCCTTCCACGACCCGGACATCCCCCGCACCCTGGCCTGCCCGCCGAGCTTGCCCTCGGTCCCCACCTCGCTGGCCACCCGGGTGACCTCGTCGGTGAACGTCGACAACTGGTCGACCAGGTTGTTGACCGTGCGCCCGACCTTCAGGAACTCACCGCGCAACTGCGGCCCCGCCCCGTTCGCGCCGGGGGGACGCAGCTCCATCCGCTGGTCCAGGTCCCCCTCGGCGACCGCCGACAGCACCCGCCCCACCTCGGACACCGGCCGCACCAGATCGTCGACCAGGGCGTTCGACGCGTTGATCGCGGTCGCCCAGGAGCCCTCGCACGGACCCGGGTCCAGCCGCTCTGTGATCTTTCCCTCACGTCCGACCATCCGACGGACCCGCGCCAGTTCACCCGTGAGGTGGAGATTGCGCTCGGCGACCTCGTTGAAGGCGGCCGCGATCTCCGCGAGGACGTCGTCGCCGGTGACCGGGAGCCGCTTGCGGAAGTTCCCGTCCCGCATCGACTCCAACGCCGCCAGCAGACGGTGCAGCTCCGCCGTCTGGACGGCGGTCGTCCCCCGGTGCGCTGAACGCGCCTTCCTCACGGGCTGTCCGCCCTTCGCGCGCGTGCTGGTGCCACGCGCCGACGCGCCAGACTCCACCGTGATCCCTCCCGCAGGGGTCGACCTCTGTGCATTGGACCGTCCTCATGAAGCCTGCCCAGTGTTTCACCCCGACGGAACCAGGCCATAACAGTTCGGCAGCTTCGCACAACCTCCGCCCGTACCCCCCTGGGGGCGGAAACTCCCTCGGGCGGCATCCGCATGGACCGCGAAGGTAAGTAACCTGGCATGCGGCTGTCCACCCACCCGGTCCGCCCGGCCAGGACGGTGGCAAGAGTACGAGCGGGCATCGGAGGGCGGCCCCAGCATGACCACCGGACTGCAACTGCCCGGGGGGCAATCCCCGGACCCCCGGCCGCACCAGGCCGACGACGGGGAAGCACGGCACGTCGAAAACCGGACGAGGAGTTCTGTGATCACCGCGCGCGCGGCAGCCGCATTCCCACCCGCGAGCCGGTCCGTGGCCACGGCCCGTTCCTTCGTCCGGGACACGCTCCAGGGCTGGGGATTCACCGATGTCATCGACGACGCAGTCGTCCTGACCAGCGAACTCGTCACCAATGCGGTGATCCACGCGGGCACCTCGGCCGAAGTGCAGTGTCTGCGTTCCGGCGACACGGTCCGCATCGAGGTGTCCGACCGCTATCCGGAACGTGAGATCCCGCTCCAGCAGGCGCACGCCGCCCTGCGCAGCCCCGACCGCGAAGGCGGCCGGGGGCTCCAGCTCTGCGCCGCGCTCGCCGGCCGCTGGGGCGTCGAGTACACGCCCACCCACAAACGGGTGTGGTTCCAGATGGAGTTGCCCGACCGCCCCGTCGGCACCCGCGCCGCGGGACCCCACCTCCCCACCGGTCTGCTCCCGGTCACCGACGGCCGGGTCAGGGTCGCGGTGCTCCAGATCGACGGCGCGGGCGCCGTCAACGCCTGGAACGAGGACGCCGGGGAACTCTTCGGCCACCGCGCCGAACACGTCATCGGCAAACCGCTCACCGACCTCGCCGCCTGGCCCCACACCCCCGGCACCAGCACCGGCATCGTCGAGGCCCTCCAGCTCTCCCGCTGGGAAGGCAGCTACGGCATCCGCAGCGCCACCGGCCGGGTCGTCCCCGTCTACGCCTCGCACCTGCGCGTCCGCGACACCGAGGGCGAACCGTCCACGGTCTGCCTCCTCGTCCGGGACCACGAACGCGCCGTGATCCAGACACCCGTACGCGTCCCGGCGCCCGACACGGGCTCCGCGGCCGAGTCCGGCCCCGCCGACCCGTTCGAGGTGTTCATCGGCTCCCCGGCCCCCGACGACCTCGACGGCCTCCTCCAACGCACCGTCGAACGCGCCCGCGACATGTTGGACGCCGACGCCGCGTTCCTGCTGCTCGCCACGGACGACGAAACGGAACTGGAGGTCCGCGCCTCCACCGGGCTGCCCTCCGCCCGCCAGCGCTTCGCCCGGGTCCCCGTCGAGGCCGGCCCGGGGCGTTACGGCTCCGCCCGGATGCCGGCGGTCCACGAGGACCTGTCGGTCGTCCCGGGCGCCGTCCCCCTGCTCCACGGCACGGGCATGCGCTCGGTCGTCACGGTCCCGCTGAAGGTCGAGGGCCGTCTCACCGGCTCCCTCGGCGTGGCCGCGGAATCCCCCGACCGCTACTCCAACGAAGAGGCCCTGCGGCTCCAGTTCGCCGCCGACCGCATCGCCCTCGCCGTGGAGTCCGCCCGCCTCGGCGAACTCGAACGGCTGCGCCGCGGGTCCCTGAGCTTCCTCGTCGAAGCGTCCGACCTGCTGGCGGGCACCCTGGACCGCGACCAGACGCTCGCCCTGATGGCGCAGATGACGGTCCCCACGCTGGCCACCTGGTGCGCGGTCTACACGATCGCCGACCAGGCTTCGGACCCCTATCTGTCGTTCGTGCTCCACGAGGACGAGGACCGCATCGACGGCCTCAAGGAACTCCTGGCCCGCATCGCCCCGCCGGATCCCGTCCCCACCCCCGGCGCCCGGGTCTGGCACGCCCCGGGTCGTGCCGCACGGGAGGCCGCCGACGCCGACCGCGGTGCGCTCGCCGGGCACGGCGCGGCCGGCGGCGAGACCGTGGTCCTCCCGCTGGTCGCCCGCAACCGGGTGATCGGCATGCTCACCCTCGGCCGACCCGCCGACGACCACTTCCGCCAGGAGATCCTGGAGCTCGCCGAGGACCTGTCCCGTCGCGCGGCCCTCGCCCTCGACAACGCCCGTCTGTACTCGGAGCGCACGGCCATCAGCCAGTCCCTCCAGCGCAGCCTGCTGCCCCCGCAGACGCCCGAGATCCCCGGCGTCGAGGTGGAGGTCATCTACCGCGCCGCCGGTGAGGGCAACGAGGTCGGCGGCGACTTCTACGACCTCTTCCCGATCCGGGACGGCGCCTACGGCTTCGCGATCGGGGACGTCTGCGGCACCGGCCCGGAGGCCGCCGCGGTGACCGGCCTGGCGCGGCACGCCCTCCGGCTGTTGGCCCGGGAGGGCTTCGGCGGCCCGGCGGTCCTGGAGCGGCTGAACGCGGCGATCCTCGACGAGGGCGCCCGCAGCCGCTTCCTCACCCTGCTCTACGGGGAGCTGTGGCCCCAGGAGGACGGCAGCGCGGTCCTGAAGGTCGTCTGCGCGGGCCACCCCCTCCCGCTGCGGCTGCGCCAGGACGGCACCGTGGAGGCCGCCGCCGAACCCCAGCCGCTGCTCGGCGTGATGGAGGACCTGGAGCTGTACGAGCAGACCGTCACGCTCGACCCCGGCGACGTCCTGCTGTGCGTCACGGACGGGGTCACCGAGCGCCGCGAGGGGACCCGCATGCTGGGTGACGACGGCCTCACGGAGGTCCTGGCCTCCTCCACCGGGCTCACCGCGGGCGCGGTGGCGGCTCGGGTGATGCGCGCGGTGGACCGCTTCGCGAGCGCCGCACCCTCCGACGACATGGCGATCCTCGTGATGCGCGTCCCGGGCCTGGACGTGTAGGGCCCCCGGACACGGGAAAGGCCCCGGCCGTCAGGGCCGGGGCCTTTCTCCTTCTTGCTGAGCCCCCAAACGGAATCGAACCGTTGACCTTCTCCTTACCATGGAGACGCTCTACCGACTGAGCTATAGGGGCCTGTCGCTCTGCGCGGTTTCCCTCGCTGCAACGGAATAGATCATACCCCGAACACGGGGGTGCTCCGCACCGCTTCCGCTGTCTTCCGACCACCGTTCCACCGTTCAGAAGGCAGCGGCCAGCCAGACGGCGGGAGCGGGCCGCACGACGTCGCCGAGCGAGTTGCACACGGAGACGATCCGTCGCGCCTCACGGCGGGTGAGCCCGGCCCCCACCGGTAGGGCGAGCGTCTCGTCCGCGGCCCGTTCGGTCTCCGGCAGGACCACGCTCCGCCGGTACGCGGGCAGCCGGTGGACGGGGGTCGGCACCGGTACGCGGCAGTCCACGCCCCGGGCCCGCAACGCCCGTGCGTAGGCGTCCCGGTCGGGCCGTCCGTTGCCGGGCACCCGGACCACGTACTGCCGGTAGGTGTGCCCCGCGCCGCCCTCAGGGACGCGAACGCCCCGCAGTCGCCCGTCGAAGTACCGTGCGTGCACACGGCGTCGGGCCACCTGGTGCTCCTCGTCGGCGTCCTCGTCGCCCTCTTCCTGCTGCTGGAGCAGGAGGAGCCCGCGGCGCCGGCCGAGCTCGGTGAGCGGCCCGGTGGCCGCCGGTCGTCCGAACCGGTGCACCAGGACGACGGCCGCGGTCCGTGCACCCACCACGGCGTCCACCCGGTCCGCATCGAGGCAGTACGTCGTCGGGTCGACGTCGGCGAAGACGGGCACCGCCCCGGCCACCATCACCGCCCGGGCCGCCCTGCCGTCGTCGAAGGCCGGTACGACGACCTCGTCTCCCGCTCCGACACCGGCGGCACGCAACATCGCTGCTGTCCCCATGTGCCGATGCTCGCGCCACGACATGAACGGCCGGTGACGGCAACACCGCTCAAAACAAAAAAGGAGTGGTTCCCCGACCCTAAGGTCGGGGAACCACTCCTTCTCATTCAAAATTTGTTCGGCGGCGTCCTAAACAACCACAAGGTCCCCCCCGC